>JBIKYX010000010.1:0-73358 GCA_044355035.1 Pseudanabaena sp.
TATGAATTTTTGTCTACCACTAGCGAAATGATGCTCTTTGCCGCTATGGTTCATCTGATGGTTCGTCGTTTAAGCCCTAAATCCATCCCTATTTAACCTACTCTAAAACTTTTCAAACACTCTCTGACAATACATCTAAGGATGGTCTCAGTATTGGTGACTCCGATAGAGAAGAGGGTCTCAATACGATTGGATCGATATCGATAGTGAAAACACCGTCAACCGTGGACGTATTGCTGGGGTCTTGTACGTTGATAGAGGTAATATTAATCTCGTATCGCGTCTCAACTTCAGGCTGGTTAACAGAATCAATTCCGTCACTGATCGCGATTTCCAGATTAGCCCCGTTGACACTAACACCTAGATCAGAACTAGGTACTACAGGAAGATTTAGGTAAGATTTCAGCGTACCGTTACTGGTTCCAGAGATCATGTCTAGGGAACCATCGGCATTAATATCCCCTAAAGAAGGACTGCTATAACTTAGACCAGAAATGCTGTAGAAAAGGCTATCGAGTTGAACTTGATAGCTGGGGCTGGCGGCAGTTCCGATATTTCTGTAATAGGTAAAATTGCCGTTGTTTTCACCGACAAGCAAATCAAAGTCCCCATCGTTATCCACATCAAATAGGGTGGGGACAGTGTTAGCACCCACTCCCAAACTATTGAAAGGGTTAGCTGTTCCTGTCTGGATAATAAAGTTAGGGTTTGTGGCATTGCCTATATTTCTGTAATATTGGAGCCTGCCATCGGCATTGCCAACAATCAAATCTTGATCTCGATCGCCATCCAGATCGGCAAAGGTCGGACTACTTAAAAAGCCCACATCCACATTATTGAAAGGGTTAGCAGCTCCAGTTTGGACAACAAAGCTGGGGCTTGTGGGACTGCCTATGTTTTTGTAATATTTGAGAGTGCCATCACCTGCTCCTACAATTAAATCGCGATCGCCATCGCCATCAATATCAGCAAAGGCGGGGCTGCTAAAATCGCCGACATCAAAGCCATTAAAAGGATTCAGTGTTCCCGTTTGGATGGTGTAACTAGGATTGGTTACAGTCCCAGTATTTCTGTAGTAGGAGAGCGTCCCATCACTACTGCCCACGACCACATCTAAGTCGCGATCGCCATCCAAATCAATCAGGATCGGCTTACTAAAAGTGCCGACATCAGCGCCATTAAGAGGGTTAGCGGTTCCCGTTTGGGCAACATAACGGCGAATACCTGTGACAATCAGATCATTATCGTTAATTGCAACGGTTAATGCGGGAATGACTAAATTGTTGTAATTAGGATCAGCACTGGTGACAGTACCAGTGATCGCCCCCTGATGTCGTCCTTCTCCAGTAATATCATCAATAGCTGACACCCGAATAGCTTGTGGCACATTCCAATTGGTCGGCGTGAAAGTAAGGGTGCTGACATTGAGGCTAAGCTGAGTTCCTGCATTGAGGGTGATTGTGACATTAGATGAGGGGACAGTCCCCAAATTCAATCCGTAGATGATTGTGGCTCCTCCTTCCGCGACAAGAAGTGATTCAAAACGAGGGACAATAGAGCCAGATGTCTCTACCGACAAGGGCTGTCCATCGACATAAATGGTCGCAAAGTCATTTTCAGCGCGTAAAGCTTGTAAGGTTGTGTCATTCAGCGTGATCCCTCGCACCAAATTAGAAAAAATCTCGCCTTCATCGCCTGGGCTATCGCTTTTATTCAGTTGAGCATCCAGACTATGACCGATTTCTTCGAGCATCACTGCCACAACCTGTGCTGCTGTTGCCCCAGCCCAAAAATCTTGGGATAGATAAATGGTATTTGTACTGCTGGCATAGGCTCCTTTTGCGCCATTCATGCCACTATCTAAAATCTTGATTGCAGGAATTTGGCTAAAATCACCCGATGCCCATTTAATGCGAATCCTTTCGGCAGAGGTAACATCGAAGCCACTGCCAAAGGCTTGACCAAAAATGCTGTAATACTGACTTCGATTTTGTGCTAACTCCTGTAACAGCGTAGCGCACAACGAAAAAGGATCAACCATACCTGTTATCGGAGCAGCAATATTAGTCATAAAATTTAAATGTATTGTTTAATTGTGAGGAAATCCGTAAAATCTAAGCACTGCTATTTCAAAATTTAAGTCTCGGATGCAGCAAATTACCCAAATTTAGGCTTGTATTGCCTAGCTGTAACTCTCCCTCACAGCCATGAGCAACGATCTGCAAGGCAAAACGCCATTAATCAAAACTCGTAATCATCAACACCCGCATCAATAACCACGAGAGAGCTGGGCTAATATTCTTGCTTGCGGTTAAAGTATCAATACCTGAAACAGTCGTCCTTGAGCCAACTGAATTAATTGAGCTTTTCATCTGAATTAGAAGTAGGGAACAAGATCACAAGGTCAACAAAATCAAACATCTTATACCTATGTATAAGTTAAGGTTTATATTCACATAACCGATGTATCAAAATCAACCATTTCGACTAATCCAAATTAAATGTTTTGTTATCCCTGATAAACCATAGTCCCCTCTCTATATCAACTATTTGGAATAATCCAAATTAAACGTTTTGTTATCCCTGACAAACCATAGTCCTCCCTCTATATCAACTATAGTGATAAACCAATCCATCACCCTAGACGACATCTTTGCTCTCTTCCATGAACGCAAACAACAGGTATAGCTCACTCAAATTCTTTGAATAGCTTCGTATGATAAACCCGTCGATTCCACAATAATTTCTATAGCTACATTCTGCTCTTTCAACGCTTTCGCAACCTTCTCAATACCCTTTTCAATACCCTTTTCAATACCCTGCTCAATACCTTGCTCAATACCCTTTTCAATACCCTGCTCAATGCCAACCTTTTCACCTTCCTCAAAGGCTGTATCAAATACATTCTTTACTTCTAAATACTGCACTAAACTCTTTTTATACTGCTCGTACTGCTCTATATTTAAGTGAGATATCTCTGCAATCTCAAAACCTCTCTGAAAGATCGGTTCATTTAAGATCGCAGGAATATGATTGAAACTTTCTAGATTCTTTAAAAAATACAGCCATTTATCGAAATGTGTTATTAATTCATCTTCTTGTTTGTTGAATAACGGCATTTGCAAAAACTTAAAGTTTAGTTTATCAAAGAAAATATCGCCATCTTGATCTTTCAAACATACATCGCGCCTAAATTTAGCTGTGGTATTTTCGTCATACTCAAAATCTAAGATCGCGATAAAATAGATTGGTAATAATTGGAAACTCCAATCGCCTTTTTCCGATTGTTCGCGAATGGGGAATGTGGAATAGAATAAAGCCCTATCTTTGAAATACTTGATTTTTGCTTTTTGCATTTCCACAATAAACTTATCACCAGTTCTACTCTCGCAATAAATATCAAAAATGGCTTTGCGTTCTGATATCGTGTCAGACAGGTTTTCAGTATTTTTAAAGGTTAATTGTTGGATTTGATGATGTAATGGTAGAAGTTGATTGAGAAAATCGATAAGTAAATCCTTACTGCCTTCTTCACCGAACAGTTTCTTAAAGCCAAAATCAGTATAAGGATTAAAGTATTTCGCAACCATTATCACTCCCAAAAGATTATTTTATTAGAACAATCATTAAATAATCATGTATTTAGAAAACTCTGTCTGTTATTTCCTGTATAGCACAAAAATGGTTTCTATCTAAACAATCAAATAAAGCGCTTCATTTTCAACCCGCAGGAGATTCAGTGGCGATCGCTAACAGCCATGCCGCGCACCAAGAGACTTTCTCAAACAAAAAAGTAGTGACAATTCATGAATTGCCACTACCTAAAGAGCAAGGCTTTACTCTAGTTAAGCAACGGGAGTAAGTTTCACCTTAACGATGATGTCGTTGTAGTCAAAGTCACCACCACTGGGCAGATCCTCGAATCCAAAGGTGTTATTGCCGAGTAAACGGATGTGGTCAACCTTGTCGGTGTTTGCACCCAAAAATGGGAAGTAAACAGCAGGATCATTGTTGGGATTGCTATCCAAAATTGCGGATGGACTGCCATTAACAACAATGAATGGCGCAAAGATAGAGCCAGCTGTGAAAACCCCAGTACTGGTTGCAGTGGATTGATTGGCTACGCTCAAGTCAATGCCCGATACCTGCCCCGCGATCGCTGCTTGAATGTAGCCAGACTGACCGACGGAAACGATGGAGCCATCAGCTTTTTTGATGTCACCTTTGGCATTCTCGATCTTGTAGAAACCAACAAAATTGTTAAACGCGGCTTCACGATTGACGGTGAATTCGGCATTAACTTTGGAGAAGGTAGTGGTATCAAATCCTTTAGTCAAGTCAAGCACTTCACCTTCGGTTTTATCTTGTAAGCCAGTACCGATCGCTAAAGCTTCATCAGAAGGGGCGATCGTGATGTCGAGATTATTAAAGGTGATCTTGTTAACGCCACTGGTTTCTCTAAAATTGAGAATGGTGGAAGTGGAGAAGGTCACTTTATCAAAGGACTTGTTAGCCAAAACGGAACTAGTGGTTGTGGCTTTGTCATTGATCACATAGAAACGGAACTTGTCGCTATCATTGAACTCTAACAAGCGGCTCAATCCATTAGCATTAAACCCGTTGGGATTATTGTCAATTGCCGAGAAAATCACCTTAGCTCTTGCCAAAGCTTTTTCTGCATAGCCAGACGCATTGGGAGCCAAGCCATCAATGTTGCCATCGGCATCATCAACGATAAACACGCCCAATTCACCGACTTGATTCGCACCATTACTGTTGACGGTAAACGATAGCGCGGGTTTAGGTTTTGTGCCACTACCAACACTAAAGATATCGGAATCATTCTTCTCAAACTTCAAAGCGATCGGAAGAGCATCGGGTAAGCTCAACAAGCCTAATCTGGCTGGAGTCGATGACCCACTAACATTGAAGTCATTGTCATTGACCAAAGCCAAGGTATTAGAATCAACCAGAGCCAAACCTTCGAGTTTATCAACGCCTGTATAACCCGATTTAGCGGCATTGGCGATCAGATTCTTCGTGACAACCTTGATTCCTGCCGCAGTCAGTTCAGATTCCGTAAGCTGCTCAATCGCGGTTTTACCTCTTGGGAAGGTGACAGTGAGATTATTTATATTCGTGGCATTTGCCAAATCGATCTGATAAATCAGCTTGTTGGAATCTGAGTTAAAAACATCATCCCGTTCGACTACGGCAAACTTTTTATTGCCCAAGGAAACAGCATCACCGAGCTTATCGGTTCTGAAAAGACCACTGGCGCTGATGCTATCGAGGAGATAAAGATATTCGCCTGTAACAGTCTTGGTGACAATATCAAACTCAAGGATTCTCAAATTGCGAGAGTTGCGTGAAGTCGTGTCACCAGCATTATCAGGATTGTCGATCGCACTTTGAATGAACGCATAAAGTTTATTGCCTTCCAAAGCGACTGCTTCAAATCCACGATTTGCGCGACGTTGAGCATATACTTCTGGCAATACTTCTGTACCAAAAGTTCCTGCGGCAGCATCAGGATTGGGTGCAGTTGCCGTGCCTTTAGGAATGAAGCGGTTGAGCATCTTGCCATTGACATCGAATTCATAAATGGCGGGGCGATATTCATCAACGACCCAGTAGTTGCCATTGTCGGCAATGACAATCCCTTCGGAATCGATGCCGAAAGGATCATTAGTTAAGACTTTTCCATCGAGATCAACACCGATTTCGTCTGTGTAGGCAGTACCACCAGCGCCTGCTTGGAGGTTGGGTAAACCAGTGAGTTTGGTTGTGCCATCGGCTCTAAACAACCCTGTGCGCTTGATAATCGATAGAGCGCCTGTGGTTTGATTAAGCTCAAAGCTGACGATTTCGGGTTGGAAGTTTGGCAATAGGAAAGGACGATTTTGACCAGTGGGTTCCCCATTTGGTCCGCGATCGGTCAAGGTCGTAAATTTCAAGTTGCCATTAGTGGCATTAGTTCCTTGAAAGAATAGTCCCGAAAATCCGCCCAAGAGAATATCTTGACCTTTGGAAGTGGTTCCAAGCTTGGGAAGGTTGGTGAAGTCGTAGTTAGTGGAGACAGGATCAATGACATTCTTGAGATTGACGGTAACTGCGGCTTCAGATGAAGAGCCTAAATCATCACTAGCTGTGATCTTGAGATTGAAAATGGAATTAGTCTCAAAATCCAAGTCATTCGCGTCATTGACTTTGATTTCACCAGTTTTGATATCGATCGCAAAGGGGGTTTTGCCATTGCCATTGATATCGGTGTTACCGCTAGCGATCGCAAAAAAGAGATTGTCGTCAGAGTCTGCATCACTGGCGGTGACTGGGCTGCCTACGATTGTATTAACACTGGAGTTCTCATCAACGCTCAATGTAGCAGTCTTGACGGTGATCGTGGGCGCTCGATTGACGGTGGCATTGTTGGGAGCAGACTCTGCTACAACAACTGTTGTGGCATTGAGATTGCTAATCAAGGTGCTTTTGACGATCGCCAGTTGTTTGCCATCAGCTTTGAGGCTAATGATCGCATCCGCACCCGATTGGGTAAAGGTGAGATCGCTGAGTTGGGTTACGCCTGTCAAATTGACGCGGATGGTATCGCTGATGGCGCTGAAATCGGCGATCGTGTTGACTGTATCAGGTACAGAAGTATTGGCAATCCGAAATACATCTCTACCCTTGCCACCTGTTAGAGTGTTGCCACCAAGTCCTGCAAAAAGTTCATCATCACCTGCATCGCCAGAGAGAATGTCATTGCGATTAGCATAAAGTTTGTCATTGCCATCGCCACCAGACAGGGTGTTGTTAATACCACTACCACCGATATCGGAGTTCAGTTCGTCATCGCCAGCATCACCAAAGAGTTGGTCGTTAGTTTTGGCGTATAACTTATCATTGCCATCGCCGCCTCTGAGAATGTTGTTTCCTGCACCGACACCAGCATCAAGCTCATCATTACCCGCTAAGCCTAGTAGGGTGTCGCCACTAATACCAGCGCCGATCCGTAGATCCTTGTCATCACCTGAAGTTCCGCTAATTGTTGCCATTAATTTTTTGTCCTTTTATTTCTAGAATTGCAAATCAGTAAATCAAAAGCCTTTAATATGGAAAAAGACAAACCAATCAAAACTATCTAAAAGATAAATTTTGAACAGGTTTGTCATGGTCATAAATTGTTCTCAAATAGTTGAGAATTCTGGCTTAGCCTTGTTTTCTAGGTTGCACTTGCTGCAAACATAAAGTCGCCAGCAGTCAGAGTAGAAGTGGTAATACCAGTCAAAGTGGCTACGGTATTTCCATCAATGCTGATATTGCTACCAGTGAAGGCTAAACGAGCGCTTGAAATCGAAGTGATTCCGCCAAGAATTTCGATTTTGTCAGTGCCAGACTGGAAGTCAAGAATGGTATTAGCAGAGGAGAGAACATCACTAACGAAAATATTGAAGATGTCTTTACCAGCACCACCAGACAGCAAGTTGCCGCCGCCAGAATTAGCAAAGAATTTGTCATCACCATCACCGCCTAATGCACGTCCACCAGTGGAACCGCCGAGTTCAAACATGTCATTGCCAGCGCCGCCAGAAACACGGAAGCCGCTTACGCCTTGGGCAACAATTTTGTCATTACCATCGCCACCAAAAGCGCGATCGTTGTTGGAGACAAAGATTTCGTCAGCGCCACTACCAGTGTCGATGCGGTTGCCGCTTGCCAAAGTAGCTCCACTGTTGAAAACAGTGTCATTACCAGCGCCAGTGAAAACAATATCGTTAATACCGTCGAAACCTGCGGTTTGACCAGCCGATAGAGTGTCAGCACCTGAAGTACCACCAGCGACTACAGTGGTGTTTTGAGCTAGATTGGCATTAGGAGCGATCAAGAAGGATAGCTGACCACCTTCAACAAGGTTTTCTTGTCTGGTTTTAGTTCCGTCATTATTACCGTCAAGATTAGTAGCAGTAATGATTGAACCATCACGAAGGCTGTGAGCTTGTACGTCAAATACAAACAATTCACCTGGTTTTGCACCAAACAATTTAGAAACATCAAGGATACCAGAGGTTTCCCAGTTGCCAGTATCAGTTGGAACAGGGTCGGTTTGACCAGCAGGAAGTCCAGTGCGATCAATCTGAGCAATGCGTGTCAAGGTCGAGGAAGGATTCGCATTCGCTGGATCGATCATGAATATCGAGGCTTCTTGAGGAGGAGTTGCGCTTCCCTCAAACAGAGCGCGACTATTTGCGCGATCTTCATTAATGTAGATCTTGCCATCGTCAGCCCAATCAAGGTTGTCGGGGCTGCGTAAGCCTAACCCTGTTGCTCCAGCTACATTGCCATCAACCAAAATATCAATCTTTGCAGTGAAATTGTTGGTAGTAAAATCAACAAAATCTACATCGATTCTGTAAGTCGTCCCATGCACATCAGGTAAACCGTTTACACCTGTAGAAGCCAAAACAACTTGAGTGCCATCATTGGGATTAGTAGCAACATCTTCAGGACGAGAGAACTTGAATGCTTGTACAGCATTTGCGAGTTCAAATTGCTTATCTTGAGAAGCAAAGCCTTGGAAGTCATAGCCAGGAGTGTCTTTTTTCGTAGGATCGTAGTAAGCAATTTCCACGAATTTGCCGTTGGTAGAAGCATTATTACCTTTGAAGGTAGATGCATCTCTTTCGATCACGTCGGTAGCATTAGCAGGATCGTCAGCAACCCATACAAATAGTTTGCCATCAGCCAAACCATTGCGGTCGAGGAAAGAAGTACCCTTCTTGTTGCCTACATAGAGGTACAGAGGAGCAGTGTTAGTGTCGTCACCAATCATGAACGCTACTTTATCGGTGCGACCTGTGTTCAACTCGGTAACATTTTCCCAAGCTGCGCGTCCAAACCAAGGCACTGCATACAATGTATTGGTTGCAGTATCCAACGCATACTCAGTACCATTATCACTTTCTTCACCAGTGAAGAAAATGCGATCGGCTAGACCAACACCATTACCAAATTGAGCGGCCTCAAACAAAGCAGCCGAACAAAAACGGGTCATGCCACCAATAACACCACTGGCTACATCCAATCCGTTAACATTGGTGGAAGAGTAGGCGGTAGAAGACTTAACTTCATTGCCAGCACGGTTGATTATTTTGTTGTAAGCAAGTCCAGAATCAACGATTTGAAAAGTGCGCTTGTCAACATCAAAATAGCTAACTCTAGTACCACCGAGTTCAGCGCCATTGGAAAGCTTGTACTTGTATCCAATAACGTTGAGATCTGTGGATGAAACCGTGCCAATTTCATGGTTGACATATATGCGTACAGTGGTGCTGTTGAGTTCGTATGCACCGATACCATCAAGAATGCCAGGGGGAACATAGGTTCCGATTTTTTCACCAACGGTGAAGATTGGGTCAACTTTCCAGTTGTTAAGCCCTTTGACTTGAGAAGGCGCAGTTGTATCGAACGAGAGAGTTGTCATAAATTTTTGTCTTGTGACTATTTAACTTAAGCGATGTTCGTAATGTAGTCACTTTGCAGTTTGCCATAGCTTTTCAATAAACCTAAGTATGCCTGAACACAATGGTATGTATAAGTTTTATTAAATAGATTTAAATCAATTCCTTAACAAAAAGAATACCAAAACTTATCCATTTGTTAATTTAATAACAATCAAAGGTTAACCTAGAGATAACCTTTAGGAAGTAATTATAACAACTGGAAAAAGACAAACCAATCAAAACTATCTAAAAGATAAATTTTGAACTGGTTTGTCATTGTCATACATTGTTCTCAAATGCTTGGTTCTCAAATGCTTGGTTCTCAAATGCTTGAGAATATTGGCTTTGCCCTTGCTTCTAAAACATAAAGTCAGAAGCAGTCAAAGTAGAAGTAGTGATACCAGTCAAAGTGGCGATCGCTGCACTTGTTGACTTGACGATGATATCGCTTCCTGTCAAGGTTAGACCCGCAAGGGAAGTGATCCCACCGCCAATTTGAATTTTGTCAGTACCCATTTGGAAATCAAGAATGATATTGGCAGCAGAGAGAACATCTCCACTGAAAATATTGAAAATGTCTGCACCAGCACCACCAGACAGCAAGTTGCCGCCGCCAGAGCTAGCAAAGAATTTGTCATCGCCATCGCCGCCTAATGCACGTCCGCCCGTGGAACCGCCGAGTTGGAATGTGTCGTTGCCAGCACCGCCAGAAATACGGAAACCGCTAATGCCTTGAGCAAAGATTTCATCGTTACCTTCGCCGCCAAATACGCGATCGCCATTTGTTGCGTAAACTGTGTCATTACCACTACCAGTATCGATGCGGTTATTGCGAGCAGCACTTCCAGCAATAGGCACTTCAACTTCGTCGTTACCAGCACCAGTAAAAACAATGTCGTTGATACCATCAAAAGCAGGAGTGGCTCCAGCGACCAAGGTGTCAACGCCAGTCGAGCCGCTCACTACTTCAGCCACCTGATTAGCTGCGGCAAGTTCAGGGCTAATACCAAACATGGTTTGGTACATCAGGTCGTAGATCTCAGTGTTGTCTAGGGTGCTAGGCAATTTATCGGCATTCATACCATAGGCTTTGGAAACGATGCTTCCTGGGAAGTCGGGAGTACCAACCCAAGCCACACCAAAGTTACCCATCGGTCCATCGATGCTGCTTTGAGCCGCAAAAGGTTTCCAAGGGGCTTCGGCTGTACCTGTGCTGCCGTTGCTTCCATCCAAAACTGCGCGGTTAGTATTGGTGGTGGTGGGATTAACATTGATAAATGGCGCACTAGGCTCAGTATTTGCCAATCCAGGGATGTTGGGGGTAACGTTGCCAGTGGGACGGACGTAAGGCTCGAATTGGAATACTTGCAGTCCACCAGCATCGCTATCGGCGGCTGTCAATACCAAAGTGTTGGGGTCTTTGGTGTTGACATAGTTCATAGCAACACCGATCGCTGCGTCAGCGCGGCGTACACCTTCTATAGTGCCTGCGGCATTGTTGTTATTACCGAAGTTATCAGTGCCTTCCTCTTCCAATACGACAAAGAACCCATCGGGATCTAGACTGAGGATTTTTAAAGACGCATCAAGCATCTCAGCAACTGTTGGCGCAGTAGCTACATATAGAGGCAAAGGATTAGCGCTATTAAGTCCTAATGCTTCTTCGGTGCGATCGTCAAAAGTATGGTCAGCCGCAAAGACTCCCAGCAACTTGGTGGAAGCAGTGGCAGTTGCCACAGCCGCATTCATTTGAGCCTCTGTGTAAACCACGGTGTAACCCAAGGATTTTGCTAAATCAATCAGGTTAGTGGTAGGACGATCTGCGGCATCAGCGAAAGCAGCATCAATTTGAGTAGTAACGTGGAAACCAGTAGTCCCCTTAGGTAGCAGGTAAACTTCACCACCAGCCATGATGATCTGAGTGCCAGAGCGAATTACTTGTTCGGCAATTTCGGCAGTTTTCTCACGGGCGCGGAGGTTGTTGCCAACACGGTTAGTAGTAGCAGCAGCAAAGGCGGCTGTTCCAGGCTCACCAATTTGACCTGATTGTAACAATGCAGTTGCTTTACCAGCAGCGATCGCTTCTTCCAAAATGGTAAAGCCGACTTTACCAGAGGCAGGAGTAACAAGGGATTGATCTGCATTCAAGCCAAAGGACTCGTTGAATACCTTCACACCGTTAGCGTGGGTGACAGCCCCTGCATTGGAAGTACCAGTCAACTGGTTGCCCATATGTCCTAAATAGACACCTGCATTGGACATCTTGTCCCAATTCAATCTACCGTCAGGACCAAGATCGATATTTCGAGCTGCCATGTAGTGAGAGGGGCTTGTACCATCGGGATGGATGAAAATCACATTCCCAGTGGACTTGGTAGCTTTGGGAGCTGGAGTGGGGTCTGGATTCCGAGATGCCAATTCCTTATTGAATAACGTCTCATACATCAACTCATAGATCTTGGTATTGTCCAGAGTTGCAGGCAACTTGTTAGCATTAAGACCATGTGCCTTAGAAACAATGGAACCGCTAAAATCAGGAGTACCAGCCCAACCAATACCAAACTTGAATACGTCACCACTAGCATCTGGAGCGGCAGTAAAAGGCGCGGTGTTAGCGCCAGTTTGTCCATCGAGGGGAACGTTGCGAGAAGATGTGGTGGGGTTATTGTTAATATTGCCTACGGTTGCAGCAGTAAGAGGATCGCGAACTTGCAGACCGCCAGCATCGCTATCAGCAGCGCTTACCATCAAGGTGTTAGGATGCTTCTTGATGAATTCCATTGCAACGCCAATGGCTGCATCAGTACGGCGCAGTGCTTCTAGAGTACCAGCAGCATTATTGTTATTACCGAAGTTGTCTGTACCTTCCTCTTCAACAATAGTGATTGAACCCTTGTTAAAGTTTGGATGCTTTTCCATCAACTTCTGGGTGACATCCAACATCTCGGCAATGGTGGGGGCTGTTTCCCGATACAGAGGTAAATTATTTGCCGCTAAAACTTCTTCGGGGCGATCGTTAAAAGTATGGATAGGTGCAAATACGCCTAATACCTTAGTTGGAGGCGTAGGGAGAGCCAACAAAGCGTTGAGTTGGGTTTCATTGTAAACAACTGTATAACCTTTGCTGATTGCTAGGTTAATCAGGTTTTCTGTAGGACGTACTAGAGCATTGGTACTTAGTGCATCATACTGAGCCGCAGTACCATGAAAACCGTTTGTACCAACGGGCAGAAGGTTCAGTTCACCACCACCCATGATAAAGTCAACGCCTGAGTTAATTACCTGTTTGGCAATTTCCGCAGATTGGGCGCGAGGTACAGTGACAGCTCCCGTTGTTGGATTAACAATTTCTTGAGTCTTAGCGACAAAGGCAGCCGTGCCAGGT
Source organism: Pseudanabaena sp. (assembly GCA_044355035.1). GTDB lineage: Bacteria > Cyanobacteriota > Cyanobacteriia > Pseudanabaenales > Pseudanabaenaceae > Pseudanabaena. The sequence continues at coordinate 12,886 of JBIKYX010000010.1, forward strand.
TCAAAAATAGCGCCAGATTGAACTAGGGCAGTAACTTTGCCAGCATCTCTAGCTTCTTCAACAATAGTTTTGGTGGTTCCAGAAAGGGATGTGATGGGTTTATTCCCTAGTTCAAAACCAAATGATTCAGCATAAACCTTAGCGCCTGTAGCATGGGTGACAGCGCCGCCATTCGATGTGCCGCCCAACTGGTCTTCCATGTGACCGAGGTATACACCAGCATTGGACATTTTGTCCCAATTCAAGCGTCCATCAGGACCTTTATCTACAAATCTTGCAAATGCATAGTGAGATGGACTAGTCCCGTCTGGATGCATGAAAATTACATGATTACCCGTTGCCATATAGCCTCTGAATTACTCAATGATTCTTCAATATCGAGTACGATTTAACTACCCTTTCATTAAGAAACATGTGGCTTTTCAGTTAAGAAAAGGTTATTTTTTGATTAAATTTTAGATTTGATTAAATTTTAGATTTGCATATGCGCTGGTGATGACGAATATGTTGCACCCAACTAGGTATTGATTGCTTTTAACTTGATCTAGGGACTGCTTGAAGCCTCAATAGGCTGTAATATTTAAAATTTAGGCTTTATATCTAGAATTAACCCAAAATTATTATGCTCCCCAGATTAAAATCAACCATTCAACTAAATACCCAAAATAGAAATACTAGAAAAAAGTTTTCTTGGACTCCCTATTTATTTCTACTACCAGCGATCGCATTTTTATCTTTAACATCATTCTTGCCGATATTCCAAGCAATTTATCTTAGTTTTACCAACTATGACTTTATTGGCAATCCTAATTTTATCGGATGGGAAAACTATACAAAACTGTGGAGCGATCGCACTTTTTGGAAAGTGATGAATAACACGTTAATCTATTTAATATTTGTTGTTCCTAGCTTAGTAATTTTATCCCTAGTTTTAGCCATCTTAGTTAATCAAAAATTACGCAGCATTAAGTTTTTTCGGGCAGTTTATTATTTTCCTGTAATCGTCTCAGTTGTGGTCGCAGGGATTGCATGGAAATGGGTTTATGCTGAAACTGGGATCTTGAATTATTTCTTGTCAATCATTTCTTGGCAACCAGTCAAAATCCCTTGGCTCACTAATCCGCATACCGCTATTTTTGCAATTATGGCGGTGGTGATTTGGCGGGGTATTGGTTACTATATGGTAATTTATTTGGCAGGTTTACAGGCGATACCCGCAGACTTGTATGAGGCGGCAGCGATCGATGGCTCCGATGGTTGGCAAAAGCATTTTGATATCACGATTCCCCTGATGCAGCCCTACATTATCCTCGTCAGTATTATTTCATCGATCTCAGCCATGAAAATCTTTGAAGAAGTGTATATCATGTCTCAGGGTGGTCCCGCCAATAGTACGAAAACTGTGGTTTATTATTTATATGATAAAGGGTTTACCAGTTTAGAAATGGGATATGCTTCCGCGATTGGAGTATTTTTATTCCTAATTATTTTTGTGGTTTCGATCTTGACTTTTAAATTTATTAATCCTGCAAAAACTATTTAATTATGTATTTGATTATGCTTAAAACTTTTGCATTTGTATTGGGTATATCTCTCACAATTTCTAGTTCAGCCTTAGCGCAAAATGTCCAAAACACGGCGACAAAACCAAAACTGATATTCCAATCTGAGTTTTCGCGTAATCTTGCCAAAAATTTTCAAGATGCAAAATCCGATGGTTGTTTTATTTTGTACGATCTTAAACGAGATCGCTACATTCGCTATAACCCGAATCGATGCCAAAAGAGATTTATTCCTGCTTCTACGTTTAAGATTTTTAATTCATTAGTGGCTCTCGAAACAAAGGCGATCGCTGATGAAAATACGGTCATGGCTTGGGATGGTGTGAAACGTCAATTTCCGATCTGGAATGAAGATCAAACAATGCGAACAGCTTTTCCGCGATCGGTAGTTTGGTTTTATCAAGATTTAGCGCGAAAGATTGGCAAAGAACGGATGACCAAATATATTCAATCTGCTAACTATGGCAATCAGGATATCTCTCCCAAACTTGATTCTTTCTGGTTGAATGGCAATCTCAAAATTTCGCCAGAGGAGCAGGTTAAGTTTTTGGTGAAACTTTATAAGGAAGATTTGCCTTTTTCTAATTCCGTGATCAAAACTGTTAAAGATATTATGATCGTCGATCGCCAAGAGGCTTATACGCTAAGAGGTAAAACAGGTTGGTCGCGCAGTCCTGACGGCACAAATAATTTAGGCTGGTATGTTGGGTATCTAGAAAAAGCTGATAATACTTATTTCTACGCCTTAAATTTTGAAAATCAAGATCCTAATTTTCCATTGGGAACTGTTCGCAGAAAGATTTTGTATAGCATTCTGGAAGATTTAGCACTGCTTGAATAGCTCTCAATTCATCCCCCTTGTAAAGGCTTCGATTTACACACAAGTGGAACGCAGCGTGACAGGGCAAGCACGGGGGCAATGCCCCTACCTAGATATTGCATGTTCTGTAGGGGCTGCGCCCCCGTGCCAGCCCTCAACATTGAGGATCGCAAGAATTCCTTCCCACGCAACATCAGTTACTAATGATCCCCCTCAATCCCCCTTAAAAAGGGGGAAGAAGAAAATTCTCTCTTAATCATGAAGAACAAGAAGCCCCAATTACTAGCATTGAATAATTTAAAAAATATTCCACAGTTTATGCTTTTAGTGGCGATCGCTACTTTAACCGTATTTCCCTTACTGTGGCTCGTGAGTACCGCCTTTAAATCACCGACGGAAAATATTTTTCAATCCGTTCCCCAATTACTTCCTTCTCAACCCACCCTAGATAATTTTATCAAAGTTTGGAAAAACTCCCGTTTCGACCTCTATCTTTGGAACAGTTTTTTCGTATCTAGCATTACGGTTATTCTCAACCTTCTATTCTGTTCACTCGCCGCCTTTCCCCTTGCACGATTGGATTTCAAAGGACGCGATCCCATCTTTTGGGCGATCGTGGGAACGACGATGATTCCATTTCAAATCACGATGATTCCCCTCTATATTCTCGCCGTGCAGCTTAATCTCAAAAATACCTACGCGGGATTAATTTTCCCCTATGTGATTTCTGCTTTTGGCATATTCCTATTACGACAAGCTTTTCAAAGTGTTCCTAAAGAAATGGAAGAAGCTTCGCGGATGGATGGTTGCTCTAGCTTAGGGATTTGGTGGCATATCATGTTGCCTGCCGCACGTCCTGCCCTAACCACTCTCGCCGTATTTACATTCGTGGCAATGTGGGGAGATTTTTTGTGGCCCCTAGCGATCGTGGACAAAGCTGAGCTTTACACCCTACCGCGTGGTATTGCCAGCCTAGCTAGTGCTTTTTCCGAGGATTGGCGCTTAATTGCCGCAGGTTCTACGATTTCGATATTACCCGTATTTATCGTCTTCGTATTTCTGCAACGTTATATCATTCCCACCGATGCAAGCATTGGTGTTAAGGGTTGATTTTTAAAAGGCTTGCGAAGCAAGCCTTTAGGACTTACTCAAAATAATCAATTGTAAGGGCAATTCATGAATTGCCACTACGAGCGATCGCAATCTAAGGATTCTCTCGTATCCACACCCGTTTTTAAATTTGTACCTTTGGCTTTGCTACATAGCCATTTACGCTGTGCGCCATCCATAATCGCGTCAGTGAAGTCAGTTCCATCAATATTGACAAAATCAAAGGTGCTGCGTAACAAAATCGCCTCCACTAGCAACGCCTGACTGAGATCAGCTTTAGCAAAATCAGCCTGATCCAGTAATCCGCCTGAAAAGTCCGCACCCTTGAGATTGGCTCTTCTTAAAATCGAGGCGCTAAATACTGTCCCCCTGAGATCGGCATTTTCAAAGTTTGTCCCCTCCATATTCGCATTGGCAAAGCCTGATCCCACCAATATTCGCCCCGAAAAATCTCGATTTTTTAACTGAGCGTGGCTAAAGGATAGGGTTTCAGCTTGAACAATCATGGGCGACATGAAAAAACAGGCGATCGCCATGAGCGCTCCTAATCCTAAAGCGATCGCTGGACGGAGGTATGAAATTAAATATGACATAAAAATTTTTTTATAGGGTGCGTTACGCTGCGCTAATGCACCCTACTGTAATCTATTTTTTTTGATAAACTCAAAAGCCAAAAAAGAGTCGCAGCGCTTAATGCCACAACTCTCTTTTAGGTTTTATGAAAAATAAGTTAAATAGAGCAAGTGCGAGAAACTTCTAGTTCTCGATGTAGTTGAAAAGCAAACCCATGGTCGCGATCGGTAGGATTACGCCAATGAGAGGCACGAAAATGTATGAAACGTAATAATGTGCGTAGTATCCAGTCATGATTTTAAGTTTCCTGAAATAAGAAATAAATTGATCTGTGATTTGAGTTGGCTCAACTTAATCTAAATTTTTGCTGTTATTACCAACAAGCCTTTAGAAAAACTATTCAGAAATTAAGACCAGAGCAAACCGCCGAATTTTTGCATTGGCTCTAGGTAGTTGAGGAAGTAAGCAAATGCCGCACCGCCAGCACCACCAAGCAAGAAGCTGCTAGAAAATTCACTCCAACCAGAGGAATTGCCGAGTTCTTCAGGAGCCTCAACCGCAGAGCTAGAAATTAGCTTGGTTGCAGTTGCGCCATAAAGTGACAAAGCAAGGGTCAAGAGAACTACAGATGCTACGGTTGCCAAAAGTCCAGCGAGGCTAGCCAATTCGGTATTTCTGAGTGGTCCAAGTAGAGCAAAGGGTCCATAGATGAAATATCCATGAGCCATGCCGATTTCTAGACCGCGACGGCTGGGGGACAAGCCCTTACGGTAAGCAGGAAGATTACCGATGAAAGCTTTAACGATCGCTGAATCGCTTACTGGTGTGGAGAGATTCCCAAGTTGGGGATCATTCTTGAAGGCTTTTACAAAATCTGTCATAAGTCTTTATTAAGTAAAGATTGCAGGGAGAATTTTGTCTTCATTTTAGGGAATAAGCGCTATTGTCACTGCATAAAAGATAGTTATCTTTAGAAAACTTCACAACGGGTATATTTAAGAGAGCGCTCCGCGCTCTCTTAAATTAAAGAAGCCGATGGACATAAATCCGCAAGCTCACAGCGATCGCAAGCTGGCTTGCGGGCATTACATACGGCTCGACCATGATAAATGATCCGAATTGACCAATTTTCCCAATCACGTTGGGGCAGTAAAGCCATGAGATCGCGCTCAACTTTGATTGGTTCTTCAAATTTAGTTAGCCCTAACCTCTTCGTAAGACGTTTAACGTGCGTGTCCACGGTCACACCTGCATTAATCCCATAGGCATGGGCTAAGACGACATTCGCGGTTTTACGCGCTACGCCTGCTAATTTCAGCAATGATTCCATCGTGTTGGGGACAAGCCCATCAAAATCGCGGACGATCATTTCACAGGCTGCTCTAATATTTTTAGACTTATTGCGATAAAAACCTGTGGAATGGACTAGCTCCATCAATTCATCGAGATCAGCATTAGCCAAAGCGATCGCATCGGGAAATCTGGCAAATAATTTAGGCGTAACCATATTCACGCGCTCATCGGTACATTGAGCCGAGAGAATCACCGCCACCAAAAGCTGCACAGGCGTTTCATAGTCAAGGGAACAGGTTGCATCGGGATACAGCCGTTTAAGGCGAATCAAAATTTCATTAGCCCGAATTTTTTTAGATGAACGTTTGGTAATAATTCCCATGATTTGCCTGATACAGGGATGATGTGTAGTTTACAGCCTATTGAATCCAGCGAACCGTTTAAAAAGCTTGCGAAGTAAGCCTTTTAAACATTTTCCTATTGCTTTACAAAACTTATCGTGGCTTTTTGGTTGAAATACCTGTAGATGCAGCATTTTCTGATGAGATAGAGTTAGATATTTAAGTTGGAAAACCCTATACTGGGTAGTTATTATTTCGACTTTTTACATACCCTTTAAAGATCTCAAGGCAGACACATGAGCGTAACAGCGTCAAGTGGTGCAGTAAATGCCCGCCCAAGTCTATATCAGACCGCTTTAACTTCCACAATTTCTCAGATAGAGCAACAAGATCGCTTTGCGACTCGTAGCGAATTAGATGACTTATCAATATATTTTCAGTCTGGACTAAAGCGCCTCGAAATTGCCGAGATTTTGACCAAGAACTCGGACAATATCGTTTCCAAAGCTGCCAGCCGTATTTTTACAGGTGGCGCACCGATGGCGTTTTTGGAAAAGCCCAAAAATACCGAAGTGTTTGAGGTCGATCGCGCTGGTCGTGTCGTTGATGTCAAGGTCGGCATGGAGCTTGGTACAACTACTTATACCGAAGCAAGTGAAGGCGGCTTTTTAGGAACCATCAAAAATTTCTTCAGTAACGTTGGTGTTACTGGGGTTATTGATACTCCTCCTGCTAGCTTCCGCCCGATCAATATTTCTCGTTACGGCGCAGACCGCATGAAGAAGTCCCTGCGCGACTTGTCATGGTTCTTACGCTATGCCACCTATGCGATCGTGGCTGGAGATCCAAATATTTTGGCTCAGAACGTGCGTGGTTTGCGTGAAATCATCGAAGCAGCTTGCTCAACCGATGCCACCATCGTTGCGTTGCAAACTATGAAGCAAGCCGCAGCAGGTTATTTCCTCAATGATTCTGCGGCGATCGAAATCATCAAGCAATATATGGATGTAGCGATCGCTGAGTTTAAAGCCGCGACTCCTTCTCCTAAAGTCCGTCAGCGCAACTCTCCCGACTTGCAAGGTTTGGCATTGCCTCAGATTTACTACAACACGGCTGAGCGTCGTCAGAAGTTTGTGATGAAGGCTGCCATGACTGGTGCTGAAAAAAATAATGTCGTTAAGGCGGCTTACCGTCAGATTTTTGAACGCGATATTGCCCGTGCCTACAGCCAAGGCATTTCTGACCTTGACTCTAAGGTTAAAAATGGCGAAATCTCGGTGCGTGAATTTGTGCGCCGCCTAGGTTTGTCACCTTTGTACCGCGATCAATTCTTCCTACCCTTCATCAACTCGCGTGCAGTTGAGTTAGCTTTCAAGCATTTCCTTGGACGCTCTCCTGAAAGCCGTGAAGAAGTTGCCGCTTACTTTGCGATCGTCTCCAAAGGTGGTTTGTCAGCCCTAATCAATGCACTGGTTAACTCCAGAGAGTACAGCGACTATTTCGGCGAAGAAACCGTTCCTTATCAACGTGGACTTGGACAAGAAGCCCAAACCGCTCGTAACTGGGGCGCACAGTTTGATCTGTTCAACTATTCGGCTCCTTTCCGCAAGGTTCCCCAATTTATTACCTTGTTTGCCGCCTACGAGCAACCATTACCCGATCAGCATGTTTACGGCGCTGGTAATGACCCACTCGAAATCCAATTTGGCGCGATCTTCCCTAAAGAAACTCGTAATCCTAGTGCATCCCCTGCACCTTTCGGCAAGGATACTCGTCGTATCTTGATTCGTAATGGTGCTGGTATCACCAATCAACTTGGTAATCCATCTGCAACTGGATCGATCGATCCAATGAGTCCCAAGGTATTCAAGCTCGATCAAACCCAACGCGATAGCGTCAAGATTGGTAAGGGCGCGAGAACCAGTAGCGTTAAAGGGCAGAGTGTTAATAACTCGGAAACCTCTAGCCAAGCGGTAATTCGTGCGATTTACTTGCAAATCACTGGCTACATTCCTTTCTCTGGTCAGCGCCTCACCGCCGCCGAAAGCAAGTTGGAAAATGGTCAAATCTCGGTACGCGAATTTGTACGGATCTTGGCTAAGTCACCTTTATTCCGCGATCGCTATTGGACGAAGCTTTATGTATGTAAAGCGATCGAATATACTCACCGCCGCCTCTTGGGTCGTCCTACCTATGGTCGTCCTGAAATGAATGCTTACTTTGATCTCGCATCAAAGAAAGGCTTCTATGCAGTCGTTGACGCAATTCTTGATACCAAGGAATATGAGCAAGCTTTTGGCGAAGATACCGTTCCTTATGAGCGCTATTTGACTCCCGCAGGTGTATCGCTTCGCAACAACCGCAACAGCACCTTGGGTGAAGAGAAAGGCACTAAGGTCGTGGTTGAATCTACACCGATGTTCATCGAACTTGGTCACGTCAGCGAAGAGCGCTCATCTGTATCAATTCGCGATCGCATCAACCAAGGTGTGGACAAGAAGCGCGAACAACGCAAGATCTTCAAGCTCACTACCACCGATCCAGTGGAAACAGGCGCATTGGTGCGGGCTGCTTTCCGCCAAGTCTTCGAGCGCGACATGGATGCCTATGTTGCTGACTCACAGTTCAGTCAATATACTTCCAAGTTGCTCAACGAAGAAACCACGGTCAAGGAATTCATCTTGGCGATCGGTACATCCGACCTCTATATCAAGGAATTCTACGCGCCATTCCCCAACACCAAAGTAATCGAATTGGGTACAAAGCATTTCTTAGGACGTGCGCCCCTCGATCAAGCTGAAATCCGTAAATACAACGTGATTTTGGCAACTAGCGGTATTAAGGCTATGGTCACGGAAATGGTTAACAGTCGTGAGTACCTTGATGCTTTTGGTGAAGATGTTGTGCCTTACAACCGCTATGAGACTTTCCCTGCGGCTAACTACCCCAATACTCAATTGCTATACGATCGCTTGACTAAACAGGACAAATCGATCGTTGTACCTAGCTTTGCAACTGTTAAATCGAAAATCCCCACTGCGGTTTAGAGATTAGCTTGTAGCTTAGAAATGGAGAAACGGCTGTGCCGTTTCTCTTTTTTTTGTGGGATTAAATAACATTACGCACTGTCTCCGCAAAATCATCACAAAGTTTATTGACTAAATCTTCCATCTCTTTAAAAAAATAATTGCCCACCGTCTTCTGGTTCAAGATTTTATATCGGCGATAGATTCTGGAAAAAATTTCATAAATCTCTTCTTCTGAGACATTCGAGTTAATCTTGGCAACTAATCGTTTGCCTTCCTCACAATTTTGCACATAAGCGAAGAATTCAGCAATTTTAGCGGCAAATTCTTTGATGCGATCGCCTTTTAATTCTTCTTGTTCATTACGCGCTTCGAGAATCGCTAAAATATTAAATTGATGAACTGTAAACGGTGGTTTACCTTCAGCTATTTTTGGCGACTTGGGGGGCTTGGGTTCTTTGGTTTGGGTTTGGACTTCGATGATACCGATTTGATTGTCAAAATAGACCTCGATCGCATCTTTAACCTCATCGGTACGATGTAGCTGGTTATAGATTTTGTTGAACAGGCGAAAGAAGTTTAGAAAATTTGGTTCGCTGTATTTTTCTTCTAGGGTAATCACATACTCGATGCGATTGAGAATAGTAAAGTATTGGGCGGTTTTGGCTTTGGTGTCGGCGGTGGGTTTGGGATTAGCTTCAATGTGCTTTTCGATGATGCTTTCAAGATCTAGGTCATTTTCAGGAGCGTTTTGTTTTGCGACATCGTTGGCGATCGCCAAGAATGCACTAAAAAACTCTGCGTACACATCAGATTTTTTGAGCATCGGGAAGAGCAGTTCTAAGATGCGTTTGTCGCTGAAGGGATCGAAGTCACTGACGACAACATCAGAGAAATGCTCGAAGGCTTCTTTGATATTTTGGACGTTGACGTTGTTGTAGGAAAAATCAACGATTTTGCACTCATGTTTGTGTTTGGTGGTGCGATTGACTCTAGATATAGCTTGGATAGCGCTAATGCCTTTGATTTCTTTATCGAGAAATAGGGTATGTAGTCTTTTTTCATCGAATCCTGTTTGCAGTTTGGCAACAACGATAATTATTCCATTATTTGTAGTACGGCAAAAGTTTTGTAAGACCTTCTCTTCGGTTAAACCTTCGCCGTTTAGTCCTGCGGCGCTCTGTTCGTCTTGGTTGCTGGAATAGACAACATAGATCGGGGCTTCGGCATATTTAGCAAATTTGGGCTGTTTGGTGATTTCTTGGAAATGTTTGGTAATGGCTTGTGTATAGGCGATCGCTGCTTTAATCGAGTACACAGCGAGCATGGCTTTTGCAGTGCCGCGAATTTTAGGATAGACATCTTTGACGAGGAGATCGGCGATATATTTGGCGATCGCATTAATTCGTTCGCGTTCTTCATAGATTTGCTTTTTGTCAATATCTTTGTAATTAGGTTGCTCGAAGCCTTCCATTTTGTTTTTGGGAAGGTCAAATAACATTTTGGAAGCGACTGGGATAATATTTTCGATGGGATTATGGATGAAGCCGTCCTTGATTGCTTCGTTCATGGTGTAGGAGTCGAAGGGAACCCAGAGTTTTTCGCTTTCGGCATAGCCGCTAAATTCCCCAAAACGAGCAAGAGTATGGTCGTCAGGGGTGGCGGTGAAGCCAATGATTAAGTTCTTTTTGGTACGGAATAGGCTGGTTTGAGTGTCAAAGGGTGTTTGCAATTCATCGAAGATATTTACCATATCTTCATGTTGTTCGCCACTGTTGGAACGGTGGATTTCATCAATCAAAAAGACTATCCGCAATTGTGAGAGTTTTTGCATGGTGTCATCGGCAAACATATCTCGCACTGCGCCGAATTTTTGGAGATTGACGATCACTAGGCGGGTGTCTGATTCGAGGGCTTTTTGGAAACTTGCCTTGTCGCTTGCTTCAACATACATCCGATTATCGATGTTCATGTTTAGCATTTTTGAGTCGATCTGGCTGCGGAGTTGGAGGCGATCGACGACGATCATGATTTTGTCATAGACATATTCACCGTTGCGGCGGAGGTCTTTAAGTTGCAGTGCTGTCCAGCCGATGATGTTGGATTTGCCAAACCCTGCGGCATATTGCAGTAGGAGCGAATAGATATTTTTGTTGTTGGCATAGGCTTTGCGCTTTTCGATGAGTTCAGCGCGTTTGCTGGGGGCGACATGGGCGAGTTGTCGCTCTAGTTGCTTGATGAAATAGTCATCTTCGGTTTCATGATCGAGAAATTCATCGATTTTGGCGAGAATTTTGTCTGTACCAAATTTTTGTTTGGGACGGGGTGAGATCAGGTGTCCTTTTTCGTCTTTGAGTTCTTTTTTGCCATTACTAAAATAGACATCGCGCTCGATGAAGTTGTAGTAGAGAATTTCTTTTTCGATGAAGTTTTTGCCATAGTGGTATTTGAATATTTCTTTGAGTTTGTCTTTTTTGTCGGCGTTGGGATTGAGGAGGGGATAGGGTTTAAATACTTTGACGGCGTTTTTTTCGTATTCTTCGCGATCGCTTTTTCCTTCGCGGCAGGTGGTAAGGATTTCATCAAAGAAGTCGGAGATGGTACGGATAACGTAGGTTTCGCCGAGGTCAGTGCTGGTGATATGGATGGCTTTTTCAAATATTTTTAAGAGGTCTTTGCGATGGGTTTCTTTTTCTTTGTCACTGAGATAAAGATGGCGATCGAAGTTTTCGTAATAGGCTTTGACTGCATCAAAGTAGTCTTTGATGACTTTACCGCGTCCGTTCTTTTTGGCAGTTTGGTTGCTGAGGTTAGATTTTAGTTCGCTATAGCCGAGGTAGATTCCATTCACAAATAGGCAAATATCGGGGCGGAATGAGAAGATAATTTTGTTTTGATATTTGTATTTGTAGGGAAATTCTTGGACTACGGAAAATATATTTTGATTGAAGAGGTTACTATCATGAATTACGCTGTCATCGGTATAAAACAAATGTAGTTTGATGCCTTGGAGGGTGACGGATTTATTGGCATTAATAAACAGCGCCATGTTGCGACTACTGGCGATTCGTTCTTGGATTAATTCGATGAGTTCTGCTAATAGTTTTTGGCGATCGCCACTATATTTTTTGAGCAGAAGTTCGTAATTTTTTTGATTGAGTTCAGTTTCAGAAATAAAGGCTTGCAGGTCTTCTTCGATGATCAGGGAGTTGGTGACGGTGTTGGCTTTGACTTCTTGATAGCCTAGCCCTTCCCGAAAGAAAGGGATTAGAAATTTGTCTTGGAGGTGAGTTTCGTTCATGTTTAATATTAGTTAGTAAGAATATGATAAAGTAAGGAATCCTTACATTGTGTTTGATAGATTTAGGAGGTTGGCGATGCTTGCTAAGTTAACTACGAAAAATCAGCTTACTTTACCTAAAAGTATTACACGAGAAATTGGTAATTCTGAATATTTTGATGTAAAAGTGGTGGATGGACAAATAATTCTTACGCCTGTAAAAATGCAAAGGGCTGATGCTGTAAGGGCTAAGCTGGCGGCTTTGGAGTTAAGCGATCGCGATATTGATGATGCTGTAAATTGGGCGCGGAAGTGATGACCGATCGCATCCGTGTTGTGATTGATACGAATTTATTGGTGTCGGCTTTGGTATTTGGTGGGAATATGGCGAGGCTGCGTTTTGCATGGCAAGGTGATCGCTTGATTCCTTTGGCTTCTAAGGCAACGGTTACGGAGTTAATGCGGGTGCTTGCTTATCCAAAATTTAAGCTGACAAGGACTGATCAAGAGGATTTGTTAGCTGATTATTTACCATTTTGCGAAACGGTTTTGATGCCTGAGCAGTTGCCTGTTATTCCGCAATGTCGCGATCCTTTTGATGAACCTTTTCTAATTTTAGCGCTGGTTGGTTGTGCTGATTATTTGGTGACAGGCGATCGCGATTTGTTATGTCTTGTGGATAGTTTTGCTTGTCCGATTGTGACGTTTGAAGAGTTTTATAGAGATCACATTAATTAGTTTTTTGTTAATCCATAATAATCGTAGGGGCATTGCATTCCCGCAACAAGCTATCAATTTTAACTATTTTTAAATCGGGAATGCTTTGCCCAAAAACTCGCAATGCAGGGAGAATTTATCGGTGAAAGCGAAGAGGGTTCAGCATTTGCAATTTAAAATTGTGGTGATGAGTATAAAAATATTGGCGCAAATGCTAAATCCCTACAAATTTAATTGTCAATCACCTTAATTTTCTCTGTGACGACATCATTAATTAGTGTTTGTTGCTATATTGGTAGTGAGTATTCAGATATATTCTATGTTTTTAGCATAATCAAATATGATCACTAGAGAAACTATTGTAAATGAACTAGATTCAGTGCCAGAGTCTTTGTTAGTAGAAGTGCTAAATTTTATTCGGGCTGCTAAGAATAATGCAATGAATAAGTCTAGCCTGTACGCTGAAAAATTGAGTTCGAGTCATGGGGTTGATAGGGATATGCGCGATCGCACTATTACGCAGCTACTTGAAAGTTTTAAAACTGATGAAGTTTCTTTGGAGACTATTGATGCAGAGGTTGAGGATGTGAGGGCTGAGCTATATGCCAGACAAACAGCCTCTTAAAGTGATTATCGATACGAATCTCTGGATTAGTTTTTTGATCGGTAAACAGCTTTCTAGCCTAAAAGGGCTTTTAGTTGAAGGCATAATTCAACCTGTATTGTCGCAGCAACTCCTTGATGAAATTAATCTTGTTACTCAAAGACCAAAATTACAGAAATATTTCTCTTCAGAAAAAGTTGATGATTTAATTGAGTTTTTGAGGGCGAGTCGATCATAATTAACAATTGAAAGTTGACAATTAATAATTATCCATTTTCAATTCTCCATTATCAATTACCTTAATTTTCCCTGTGACGACATCGTTAATTAGAGTTTTACGCAATTCTTTGAGTTTTTCGATTTGGGCGTTGATGGTTTGGATGATTTGGTCTATTTGTGCGGTTTTCGTGTCGAGATAATCCGCGATCGCCTTTTGTTCAGAGAGTGGAGGTGTAGCTACAATTAAATTCGCTATAAAATCTGAACTAACACGAGGCATTTTAGCTCCAACAGTAGAGCTATTCATTACATCAATATATCTACTTGAAAGCATTAAGTAATTGGCAAACTTTGACTGAGTATTTAGCTTTGTACGGTATACAAATATGTCTCCAATAGCATTTCCATTAAATTTTGCCAAATACACTTTTGCTAGATAAGGTCTAAGTTTGCCAAATAAAATATCATTTTCTCTAAATTCGATACCGTCACCATCAAATTCACTTTCTGTTGATAAAAACTGTCCTGTCTTACTCTCAATATTTTCTAAACCAACCTTGAGAAAAGTTGCATCACTACACCTTTTATTCACAAAAATAAAGTTGTCTTTATGCCGTTTTATTTCCCAATGTTCAGGAACTTCTCCAATCCATTCAACACCAATATCTTTCATCGGCACAGACTTATCAAGCCCGCGAGTCACGGTTTCATTGATGAGAGACTGTTTGAGCTTGCCGTATTGGGTTGCTTTTTGGGTGAGCAGGTCAATTTTGCGATCGCATTGCGCCGTTTTTGTATCTAGGTAAGTAGCGATCGATCTTTGTTCGGAGATTGGAGGAACTGGAGTTAGAGAATCTGCTATTGCTGATTGCCCTAAACCAACGCGAGTTATACCTTTTGCAGATATTACAAAACGAAATCCATAACTTTTAGATTGAAAAAGCCTAAATAAATAAGATCCTAAAAAGATTTTTTCTTTCGTCCTGAATTGTGCCAAGTGATAGCCACAAATAACATTTTCGAGTGATTCTGTAGCTATCGCAGGAATAGCTATGTCTTCGCAAGTCTCAGAATCTTTTGTTATGAAAACATCTCCTTCATTGATTACAAATTGTTTGATTTCAGATTTGGTTGCCGTTGCATTCATGAAGTTTAACGATGAATTTATAAACTCATTTTTATAAACATCAACATAATTACAAAGCTTAACTGGAATTTCATCAACATAAGATTTCTTGTCAACATTACTATTCTGAATATAAGACAAATCTTTGAGACGCTTAACTTCCCAATGCTCAGGCACATCGCCCAACCATGCGACTCCACTATCCTTATAAAATTGATAATTTTTAATTGATAATTGATAATTATTCATTGTTAATTTCCCCACTGCAAAGCCGCATAAATGTCAGCAATTTCTAAATCTGGATAATCCTCCAAAATTTCTTGCATCGCCGCACCCTTAGACAAAAGCTCCAAGATCATCGCCACCGAAATTCTCATACCGCGAATGATAGGCTTACCGCCAAAAATATTGCGATCAAACGTAATTCTTGATAATAATGTTTCATTAGTAACCGACATAATTTATCCTCAGTTTTCAATTAATTCTCAAGGAAATAGCAATTTTTAATCCTTCTCTAACTCTACTAAAGCTTGCTCTAAACTCAAAGGCGTTTCATCTTTAACTTGCATCATCGCATTATAAAGTCCTAGATCTTCAATAAATTCATCATCAGGATAAGTTACCGTTGCCTGACTCTTGAGATCGCGGCGTACCACAGCCTTAGCAAACATCTCAGTCGTAACCTCTGGACAATCAGAAAAATCAATATCCTCATCAGACATCCCATCAATCCGTACCCAATCAGTTTCAGACTTGTTCATAATTATCAATTACCCATTATCAATTATCAATTAAATACTACATCCTCATAAACCTGTTCAATCTGGCAGATGAAATTAACACTTTTTAGCTCGATCGCATCCCCCTTTTGATAATTAATAATCCGCCAATCACCTGTTTCCGTTTTACGGAATAATTCGATCTCGATCGCATCTACACTGACTAAAACATATTCTTGCAAACTAGGATTACGGCGATACATTTTGAATTTGTTGCCGCGGTCATAGGCTTCTGTACTGGGCGATAAAACCTCAATGATCAGACAAGGATAAGTAATGTATTGGGTTGTAGTTTTATCGCGTTCGCGTAGCGTCCCTGAAAGAGAATCGTCACAAGTCACACTGATATCAGGATAGACGTACTTAGTAGATCCGACAATACTTACTCGACAATCAGAATTAAGTGTTTTACAGCCGCTTCCTCGCAGATGAGGTTTAAGTAAAGCCAGAAAGTTTCCCGCAATATTCCCATGATCGATCGTACCACCACTCATCGCATAAACTTCACCATCAATGTACTCATGGCGTTCTAATTGTTGTTCCTCCCATGCAAAGTATTCTTCTGGAGTAAACTTCGGGAAAAAATCTTTTAAAGCAATCATATAAAACCTCCAAATATTTACTCGAATTTTAAATTGATAATTATCAATTATCAATTATCAATTTTTCCAACTCCCTCAACTCCCTATCCAACACCGATATCTCACCTAAAATCTCCTCAACCGATCGCAACTTTTCGGGCTTATAAAACACCTTATTGAAATTAATCTCCACACCCACCACATTTTCTAAATACTCAAACGGCTTCGTAATATATTTCGCCATAAACACCGCGATCGCCTCCCGATTTGCCACCTCATCACGATGGAACGGAATAATCTCATAATCTTTTTGATAGTCAGGCATTAACTCCACCGTAATCTCAATCCGTTCCGCTTGAGTTTTAGTTGCTTTCTTAAAAGCCGCTTTCACCACAAACTTCCCACAGCCCAACTCCTCACGCTTTGCCCCAGACTGTTTGATGATTGTCTCGCGATCGCTATCAAAACTATAAACAGCCTTATCCGTCCTCACCACCAACGGCTGCTCCTTATAGTCCAATGAGTCAATAAACGGCTTAATGTCCTGCTCATAAGACGCTAAGAGATCATCAGAATCGGTAATCGTAAACTCAGTCAGCGATCGCACCCCATTGTCTAACGCGATCGGCGCTAACTTGAGACTGGTTTTGCCATCCTTGAGCTGACTCGCAAAACTCCGACCCTGCTCATCCACATTCGTGAGCATAATCCCCTGCTTATTGAAATAGAAAAACTCCTTATCAAACACCCGCGCATAGTCATTGTCCACAAACCGCGCCAAGGTTTCCACAATCTCTAAACGACTTACCTCATCGATTTCCTTGCGCTTCGAGCCTTTATTTTTCTTGAGCGGCTTAAATTTTTCACTCGCATTAATCAGCATCACCTTATCTTGGAGATCGCCCGACTTGCGCTTATTCAACACCCAGAGATAAGTATAAATACCCGTATTAAAAAACTCATCCGTCGGCAACTGGATCACCGCCTCCACAATATCGATATCCAACATCCACTTGCGAATATTGCTCTCCGCCGAACCCGCATCGCCACTAAACAGCGTCGAGCCATTGTGAACCACCACACCCATACCCTGCTCACTCAACTTCGAGATCAAATGCTGCATAAACAACAACTGACCATCCGAAATTGAAGGCAAATACTTAAAGCGCTGTGTCTTATCGTCCTTAATCGCCTTTTCGTAACCCTTCCAACTCACCCCATAGGGCGGATTGGCAATCACCACCTCAAATTCATCATTGTAAAACTTGTCATCCGTGAGCGTATTGCCATGCTCGATCTTAGAATCCAACCGAAACCGACTCTCAATCTTTGCCAATGCATATAGCGCATCATTCCAGTCCTGCCCAAAGGTCTGAGTCAGTCGCTGCACCTTGGCATTAATCCGATCCTCCACCCCAAACAGCAAATTCCCACCGCCACAAGTGCAGTCATATATTTTTAAAAGGCGATCGCTATCCTCAATCTTCGAGGCAATAATCTCCGCAATCAGCCCGATCACATCATCAGGCGTATACTGCTCCCCCGCCGTCTCCGCCGAAATATCCGCCCAGCGCCGCTTAATATGCTCCTCTAAAGTCGTGATTTCCGAGTTGTTAAAAGGTTTGAGGTCAATACTGCTCCATTCCTTCGTATACCCAAGCAAAACTTTTTTGGCATTCAGCTTCGTAATCACCCCCTTAATATCGAGAAACTTTTCCCCATCAGTCGCATCAACACCCAGCAAATCCTTAGTTTCGCCATCAAAACCCCGCAAATAAGCCTCAAAATCAATATTAAAAGATTTATCGTTTTTACAAATATCCTTCAGGGTTTGATTTTTCTCAAAAATAAACTTGTTATAGCCCTGCCCCTTATCATGAATCAGCGAGATCAAGTCTTCTGGAGAAATCTCGGCTAACGTTACTTCGCCAATCTCCAACTTCAGTTCATCAAACATCCTCACCAAGCGACTCTCAATCATCACCAATGCAAAAAATGGCATCATATAAGATGGCCATTCCGACTCCTTAATGCCGCAACCTCTCAGCAGGTCAGCCGTTGCCCAAATCGTTGATTCGTATTGGAGAATATTGCTCGTTACCATGCTATTTTGTCGTTCCATTTTTGATTTTCAGATAGCCCAAAAGCGCTGTAGATTTAGTGTAAAATCACATTTACCTTAAATATATTAATTTTGTGACAGAAATTTCTGATTGGAGCGATCTCGAAACTCAACTCCAAGAAACTAAAGAGCTTTTGGGTGAAATTGAGCAGCGTTTTCATCAACTTCGGCGCGATTCGCTAGAGCAGATCGATTTGCAACAACAGCAACAGAATCTGCAAATGCAAATTCAAGAAATTTCAGGCGATCGCCCCCACCAGAAAAATAATTCTAAAAATAATTCCAAAATTCGGCGTAAACCCAAACCTAACAACGGCGAATCCCTTTCCCATAAAGATGAACTTCATAGGCAACTTCAAGAAATAAGCGATCGCCTCGAACAACTGGAAGCTGATTTAGAAAGCCGTCTACTGTCATGGAGCAGTCTACGCGAACCGTTTTGGCAGATTGTGCGTTTCGGTGGACTCGGTGTAGTAATTGGTGTGATTTTAAAAAGTTGTGCTGGTTAAAGCTGCGCGAAGCGCAGCCGATCTTTTTTTGTTTGAACCTTTTGATCATGATGCTGGTCAAAACCCTCGTACAGATTAATAAGCCTTCTCACACACCTAATCAAAAAGTGGAAAACCTCATGTTTCGTAATTTCAAAAAAGCTTTGGCGATCGCTTGTGTAACCGTAGCAGTGGGAGCAGTCACAATCCCCAATCTAGTCTCAGCCCAAAATTCAGCCCCAGAGACAACATCTCGTGTTGAAAAAAATAAGCGCGGCGATGGTTGGAAGAAGCTGAACTTGACTGATGCTCAAAAGGCTCAAATGAAGACCATTCACGAAAATTCTAAAACCCAACGTGAAAGCGTATTCACTCCTGAACAACGCGCCAAACTCGAACAGGCACGTCAGTCTGGCGATCGCAAGGGTGTATGGAAGACTCTGAATTTGACTGATGCTCAAAAGCAACAGATGAAAGCGATCGGGCAATCTACTAAAGAGCAGATGAAGGGAATTTTGACTCCTGAGCAGCAACAACAACTTGCCCAAATGAAACAAGAGCGTAAAGGCGATCGCAACAAGTAACCTAAAGAGAAGGAGCGCAAAGCGCTCCTTCTTTTGATTTATTCTGCTTGGGGAATTTCTTTCCATAACGTGCAAGATTCACGCATACTGGAAAAAGTTCCATTCCCTAAGATCAAATGATCTAAGAGAGGAATACTCAACATCTTTGCCGATTCCAGTAATTGACGAGTGAGAGTGATATCTTCTGGACTAGGATTAGTAAATCCTGACGGGTGATTGTGCGCCACAATAAAACGGACTGCACCACTTTTGACTACTTCACGGAAAATATCACGCGGATGGGCGATCGTTTCTGTCGCTGTGCCGATCGTGATAATGCGTTGAGCAAAAATGCGATTTTTATTGTCGAGCATCACCACCGCCATCCGTTCCTGCTGTTGCCACATCAAATCTTGACTCAGAGCCGCCGCCGCGATCGAGGGATCAGTAACTTCGGTCAGATCGGGTGGTTTAGCATAGAGCGCCCTCTTCCCTAACTCGATCGCCGCCAAAATTGCCGTAGCCTTAGCGGGACCAACACCCTCGATTTGCATTAACTGTTCAGGCGATACATTTTGCAAAGCAGCCACAGGATCACTGGTGCGGTCTTTCCCAATCGTCTGTAAAATCAACTGTCCCAATCCCACCGCCGAGAGTTTTCCCGGTCCTTGTCCCGTGCCTAGTAGAATCGCGATTAATTCGGCATTGGACAAGCTGCGAACTCCTTGACTGAGTAATCTTTCGCGAGGGCGATCGCTTTCAGCCATATCCGCAATTCGTAGCGAGTAAGTCATCTAAGTTTGCTCCTCCGTTACTACTTCGCCAAAATTCTCATGCTAATGTCCAGCCAATGTGATCGCGTCACCATTGCCGAAGTAGAAATATAATCCACACCGATTTCGGCGATCGCCCCAATTGTATCGAGCGTGATATTTCCCGAAGCTTCAATTTTCGTATGGGGGCTATGTTCTCGAATTAAGGCGATCGCCTCACGCATCATTTCTAGTGACATATTGTCCAACATAATCACATCAAGATTTAGCTGCATTGCTTCTTTCACTTGGGCAATCGACTCGGTTTCCACTTCAATTAAGGTGGTAAAGGGAATATTACCGCGAACTCTATTTACTGCTTCCGTAATCCCACCCGCCGCCGCGATGTGATTGTCCTTGAGCATCACCGCATCGTCTAAACCATAGCGATGATTGATCGCGCCACCGATAAATGTGGCATATTTTTCCAATAGACGCATTCCTGGGATCGTTTTACGAGTATCGACTAGACGCGCTTGCGTAGATTTTTGCGTACCTGCGATCGCGGTGACATATTCTGCCGTAGTACTAGCAATTCCCGATAAACGCATGACTAGATTTAAGGCAACCCTCTCACCCATTAGTAAAGTCGCAAGACTCCCTTTAATTTCAGCGATTAGTTCACCAGATTTTACAGGCTTACCATCCTGTGCGATCGCCTCAAACTTCACATGAGGATCAAGTAATTCAAATACCCTCGCGGCG
This sequence comes from Pseudanabaena sp., assembly GCA_044355035.1. GTDB lineage: Bacteria > Cyanobacteriota > Cyanobacteriia > Pseudanabaenales > Pseudanabaenaceae > Pseudanabaena. Next base: position 33,607 of record JBIKYX010000010.1, read on the forward strand.
ATCGGCAATCCTGCAATTACGCCATCAGCCTTGGCAATCCACAGCGCTTTACCAATGGGAGCCTGACCATTAGGAAATAAACCACTGGTACTGCGATCGCCACGTCCAATATCTTCACGCAACCAGTTTTCGAGAATCGGATCGATGACAATAAAAGGAGGAAGCATAGTAATAGAGCCTTATGAACTAAATTGAAGCATTATTTTCCGCATCTTCATAGGCGGCAATAATATTGTGGACTAGGGGATGACGCACCACATCTGACTTATCAAATAGATTAAAGGAAACTCCCTGCACACCCTGTAAGATATTCATCGCAATGATCAAGCCAGATTTTTGATGGCGGGGTAAATCGATTTGGGTGATGTCACCTGTAACCACCATCCGCGACTTAAAACCCAGACGAGTCAAGACCATCTTCATCTGCGCCGCCGTTGTATTTTGCGCCTCATCGACAATGATAAAAGAATTGCTAAGCGTGCGTCCGCGCATATAGGCTAGGGGCGCAACTTCAATAATGCCGCGTTCCATTAACTGCGGGACTTTTTCAGCGCCAATCATTTCATTCATCGCATCATAGAGCGGACGTAAGTAGGGATCAATTTTTTGCTGCAAGTCCCCAGGCAGAAACCCCAAACTTTCACCTGCCTCCACCGCAGGTCGGGTGAGAATAATCCGCTCAAATTTGCCGCTCTGCAACGCACTCACCGCCGCCACCGCCGCCAGATAAGTCTTACCCGTACCTGCGGGACCAACCCCAAAGATTAAGTCGTGATTTTCCATCGCCATCACATATTGCTGCTGACGGTATGTACGCGGCTGAATCGCATCCCCACGCCGATTACGCGAAATTGTCGCCCGATCGCGCCAAGCTGTAGAACGATCATCGGCGATCGCCTGACGGGCTGCATGAATATCTACCGCCGCGATCGCCTTTTCCTGAGACCACATGGATTTCAGCGCGTTAATCAATTTCTCGACCGATGCAATTTGTTCGGTCGTGCCATCAATCAATAAATCTTGTCCCCGCATCACCAACCGCACACCTGTTATTTCGGCAATTGTTTTCAGGTTTTCTTCGCGATTTCCTGCCAAACACATGGCACTAATCGGTGTTGGCAAGCTAAAAATGAACGGTTCATTGAGGGAAGTTCCCATTAAATACCCATTAAATTAGTGTTTCTAAGATCTCTAGCTAAATGTTTACCAGATTTTAGGCTTAAAGTCACGGCTAAGTAAGCGCAACTATTTCAATCGCTGAGCCATCCAAAAACAGTTGCCAAGGTTAATTGCAGATCACTAGCAAAATCGGGGACGGGTAAAACTTGTTCAGAGCGATCGCATATTTGCAAAGCCTGATTAGCACGATAGATAAAAATCACTTCTTCTTCAGGATCAAGTAGCCAAGCCATCTCACTACCATGCTCAAGGGCAAATAATATTTTTTTAACTAACTTAGATCTTTACACTACAGACCGCTTACAAGTCGCATTTAAAAATATAATAACTGCGTGTCCTTCTGTCATATAACGTCTCATGAGTGAAAATTCAGAAAAAGATATTCCCGTAAATATCTATCGCCCCGCTAGTCCCTTTACCGCAAAATGCATCTCCAATGAGGTACTGGTTAGACCAGGTGCTGTTGGCGATACCCGTCACGTCAAATTTGATATTTCGGGCGGTACACTTCGCTATTTAGAAGGTCAAAGTATTGGTGTCGTTCCCCCTGGTGAAGACAAAAATGGCAAGCCTAATAAACTTCGCCTATATTCGATCGCTTCGACTCGCCTCGGTGACGATCTTGATGGCAAAACTCTATCGCTGAGCGTAAAGCGCCTAGAGTATCAAAACGAAGCTGGCGAAACGATCAAAGGAGTATGTTCTAACTTCTTGACCGACCTCAAGCCTGGTGATGATGTTAAGTTGACAGGTCCCGTTGGCAAAGAAATGTTATTGCCTGATGATCCCAATGCCACGATCATCATGATTGCCACAGGTACTGGTATTGCTCCTTTCCGCGCTTTTCTATGGCGGATGTTTAAAGAAAAGCATGAAGACTACAAATTCAATGGTTTAGCTTGGCTGTTCTTTGGTGTCCCCACTGATACCACCGTACTTTACAAGCCTGATCTTGAATGGTTGGCATACAAACATAAGCGTAATTTTCGCTACGATGTTGCCATCAGCCGCGAGCAGAAAAATGCTCAGGGTGAAAAGATGTACATCCAAAACCGTATGGCTGAATATGCTGACGAGTTGTGGGAAGTTTTACAGAAGCCTTCTACACATACCTATATGTGCGGACTGCGCGGCATGGAAGATGGCATTTCTGAGTTCATGACCAAAACGGCTGCAAAGAGTGATGTAGTTTGGAAAGACTTCGAGAAGCAAATGAAAAAAGACGGTCGTTGGCACGTTGAAACTTACTAAATAAACAGAGTGTGTGTCTCCTGCTTAGCGGGCGACACACATTGAGAATATATTGCAGGTGATCGATAACGTGGAATTACTCTGGCTGCTGGTCGGAATTATGATTGGTGCGATCGCTACCAGTGCTTGCTGGATTAGTTGGAATTACGCTAAGAAAAAAAAAGAGCGCAAATATCGGAAGCGATCGCGGCAAGTGATTAGATCCAAATCGATATCTAGCCTCAAATCTTGGGCGCAAAATCTACAAAACAATCTTCGTAATCATCAATATGGCAATGATCCTCAGACATCTGAGAGCCATGAACAAGCGAGACATGAACAACCAAACACGTTGAGTGAACGGCGATTGTGGGAAAAAATTGTCGAAGTGGCTCCTATTGGCTATATCCAAGTCGATCAAGACAATCGATTAGCTGTATGCAATCAAAGAGCCGCGACGATGATGCGGATTATTAATCATCATCAAGGGCTAATCCGCAAACCGTTTTTACTGCAATTAATTCGTTCTTATGAGCTTGATCTCCTAGTCGAGCAAACTCGATCGCATAGCGCAGGCTCACAAATTGATTGGGTATTTCATCCCGCCATTCCCGATCCCGTTAATCCCGTGCCACAGGTTGGTCGCCCAATCCGCGCCCATAGCATTTATCTAGAACATGGGCAGATTGGGATTTTTTTGGAAGATCGTCAGGAAGCGACGGCGATCGCCCAACAGCGCGATCGTTGGACATCAGATGTCGCCCATGAGTTAAAAACACCGCTAACCTCAATCCGTCTAGTTGCGGAAACGATCGAGCCAAGGGTTGATCCCTCGGCAAAAATTTGGGTCGAGCGACTATTAGGCGAAACAGCAAGGATCACGAACTTGGTGCAAGATCTGCTGGAACTGGGGCAGATGGATGTCGGCATTGAACCGACTCTACATCTCAGTGAAGTAAATGTTGCCGAAGTAGTGCGATCGGTATGGAAAACCCTTGAACCGATCGCCAATCGCAAGAAAGTTACGCTTAAATATATCGGTGACGAACAATTAACTGTCCAACTTGATGAATCGCGTATTTATCGGCTTTTGCTGAATTTACTCGACAACAGCGTTAAACATAGTCCTTCTCTCCAATGCATTACAATCGTTGCTAATGTCGTAAACAATGGCACTGCTAATGGGGACGACGCAAACTTGGTGATTGAAACAATTGACGCGGGTGATGGCTTTCCCGAAGAATCCCTGCCCCATATTTTTGAGCGTTTTTATCGGGTTGATGCATCACGGACTAGATCAGGACTAGAACGCGGTGGCAGTGGTTTAGGACTAGCGATCGCCCATCAGATTGTCCAACTCCACAAAGGGGCGATCGCTGCGAAAAATCATCCTGAGACTGGTGGAGCATGGATTACAATCACGCTACCCTCCCGCGATAAAAACCAGATAAATCAATAAAAGTGCGGCAAAGTCGTACTTTCATCAATTCATGTATATTCATAGGCAAATTTCATGAGTGCAGACAAACTTCTTAAAGAATATGCTTCGGGACGGCGTGACTTTGCGAGCTTAAACCTTGCTAACGTCAATCTATTTGGCAGTGATTTGATCGGCGCAAACTTAACCAAAGCCGATCTCAGACGGACAAATTTAGTCTTAGCCTATCTAAATAAAGTTACTTTTAATCAAGCCAACCTATCAGGGGCAAAGCTAGGCGGAGCCACACTCAATCAAGCAATCATGATGAATGTCAACCTCACCGAGGCGGATTTGCATGGAGCGATGTTACAGAGAGTAAACCTATTTGGAGCAAATCTTTCCTTAGCAAATCTGATGGATGCCAACCTCAGTGAAGCCGATATGCGTAGCGTTAATCTCCGTGGTGCAAATTTGCGTTGTGCGATTTTAAATGCAGCGATCATGCGCGAGGAGCGGGGCTATCCTGCCTCCAATCTCAGTGGTGCGAATTTACGCAAAGCGGACTTGCGTGGCGCAAATCTCAGTGGAGCCGATCTCAGTGGAGTCGATCTTTCGGGTGCAAATCTCAGTGAGGCAACGCTCTCAAGGGTAAATTTACATGGTGCGAATTTAAGTAATGCGATCGCGATCGGCACAATTTTTACAGAAGCAAATCTCGGTAATGCCAACTTGACCGAAGCAAATTTAAAAAATGCCAACTTCATCAAAGCCGATCTCAGTAATGCCAATCTGCATATTGTGAATTTATTTGGAGCTAACCTCACCAAGGCAAATTTAAGTATGGCTAACTTGAGTCACTCTGTTTTAATTCAGGCGGTACTAACAGGTAGTGATTTATCGCGATCGGTTTTGGACAGCACAAATCTTAGTCAAGCTAGTTTTGTTGATGCCTATTTAGTCAAAGCCAATCTCAACGGAGCTGATCTCAGTGATGCAGTTTTGACCAGAGCCGAGTTAAGCGGAGCGAGTACCATTGGTACAATATTCACGGGCGCGACTATGCCTGATGGGAAAACATATTCCTGAAAAATATTCCTGTTATCCTTGACGCAGATAGCCTCAATCAACCAAGATGACTACTGACAAGATGACTACCGAGCAGTGCATTGCGCGTTGATATTCATTAAAAAATGCTGAAAAGACTTGCGAAGTAAGACTTTTCAACACCCTCTCAATAAGCTGTAACAAAAAAGACTATGGAAGATTTGAGTCTTCTAGAGGAAGTGATCGATAGTTTGGAGCAGGACACCAATGTCCTGCGAATTAAACGACTCATCCTCTTTACCTGTCATGATATTTGGTCAAATGATGTCAACGAAGTCAAAACGTTGCATATGCGTCAGCTTGTCCGTGAATTGATGATCATGTTTCCTGATCTCAATATTTTGAAGCAAAAGTTAAACAGCCAAGTTAGGCAACTGAGTAAGCAATCGGATTATGTGCTGGCTGCCGATAATATTGTCGATAGCATTGGATTTCTCTATGGTCTGCGCGATGAGGGCAAACTACCTAACAGTTTTTTACAGCCAGAAAAATATCCTACGACTACTCTCCAGAAAAGTCCTCCAGCGCCTACAGGAAAAGAACCAGAGAATCATGATCATGACACTATTCCCCATCGGCATAATCTAAAATATCTCACTAATTTATTTGATTTGAGAGCTAACATTTCCCGCAATATTAGCTCTCTTCACGCAAAAATCTTGTTGTTTTCCAGTCTAAATTATCGGTTTAGTCCCCAAGAGCGCGACTGGTCGGCGCTCTATACCTACGATCTTGATGATTTGGTACAGCTTATATTTCAGCGCTATGAAACTTTTGAAGCCCTAGAGCAACAGCTATATGAAGTAAGTTTGACTCTCGATCAACCTGAAGATGCCAAGCGGGCTGCGTCCGTAATTTTGCAAGCTTTAAGACCTTTTTATTAAATTTTTATAGCGGTTTTTAGGAGAGGATGACAAAGATTTCCCTCACCCCCCAGCCCCCTCTCCCATGAAGGGCGAGGGGGAGTAGGACTAATTTCTTGTTCCCCTCTCCCCTTTTGGGAGAGGGGCTAGGGGTGAGGGTCTTAAAAAGTTCAACGTAACATCAGCAACTAATTTCTTCGGTTTGGTTTGCTCAACAATTGCTGTAAGCTTCTAAAAGCACTAATTTTGATAAAAATGCAATGGTAGCTATATCTTCTCGTCAACCGAAAATTATTGTTCTTGATGATGATCCGACAGGTTCACAGACTGTACATAGCTGCCTATTGCTGACTAAATGGGATGTCGAGACTTTGCGGATCGGACTTGCCGATGCTTCGCCGATCATGTTTGTGCTTACAAATACCCGATCGCTTACTCCCGAAGATGCAACCGCAGTAACTCGCGAAGTGTGTCGCAATCTCAAACCCGCGATCGCGGCGGCGGGTATTCAAGACTTTATGATCGTTAGCCGATCCGACTCGACTTTGCGTGGACATTACCCCATTGAGACGGATGCGATCGCCGAAGAGTTAGGTGATTTTGACGCGCATTTCCTTGTGCCTGCTTTTTTTGAAGGGGGACGCTTTACTAAAGGCAGTGTGCATTATTTGATGGTTAATGGTGTGCCAACGCCCGTACATGAAACTGAATTTGCGAAGGATTCGGTGTTCGGGTATAGCCATAGCTACTTACCTGATTATGTGGAAGAAAAAACGAAGGGGCGAATTCCTGCGGCTAAAGTAGAACGTTTTTTATTGGGTGATATTCGCTCAGGATTGCGTCAGCGATTATCGCGGTTACATGACAATCAATGCGGGGTAGTTGATGCCGAAAACCAAGCCGATCTCAATCAATTTGCGGCGGATATTTTATCGATCGCCGCCACAGGAAAACGCTTTTTATTTCGCAGTGGTGCGAGTTTATTAACCGCCCTTGCTAAGTTGCCACCGCAACCTATTCCTGCGGAAGAAATGTCGAAATATATGCGATCGCACAAGGCTGGTGTGGCGATCGTTGGCTCCCATGTCAAAAAAACGACTGAGCAGTTAGAACATTTGCTCAAAGCTCCCAATACTGTTCCCGTAGAAATCGATGTCTCGCGTTTATTAACAGATACAGCATCTCAATCTGAAATTCTCAAGCTGGAAGCTTTAGCTCAAATTGAACAAGCCCATGCGATCGGCAAAACATCGGTGGTATTTACCAGTCGTAAAGAATTAGAATTTGCTGATATCTCAACTCGACTTGCCTTTGGTCAATCGGTTTCCGCCTTATTAATGGCGATCGTGCAGGAATTACCGACTGATATTGGCTTTTTGATCAGCAAGGGCGGCATTACTTCCAATGATGTTGTGAGTACGGGGCTAAATCTTCCCACTGCAAGATTGCTAGGACAAATTTTAGCTGGTTGTTCAGTCGTGCGGACTCCTGCCGATCATCCCCGTTTTCCTGATTTACCCGTTGTCTTGTTCCCCGGAAATGTTGGCGATGCCAATGCTCTGGCTACGGTCTACACCAGACTCGCGCAGGGTATCGAAATTTGATGTAACTTTGGGGTATGAACGTTCTGTCTCGATATGGAGGTTTAGGTAATGGCGATCGCATCAGATCAAAGTAAAAATCTAGAGGTCACTAGATCGTTAAGCGTAAATAACTTACCCATCGAAGAGTTTTTGGCTTTGCCAGAAACTAAGCCTGCTAGTGAATATATTGATGGTCAAATTTATCAGAAACCTATGCCACAGTTTCAGCACAGTACCTTTCAGATAGAAATTGCGACTGCGATCAATCTAATTGGTAAACCTCAAAAACTTGCTTTTGCATTCCCTGAATTGCGCTGTAATTTTGGCAATGTATCGATTGTTCCTGATATTGCAGTGATGCGGTGGGCGAATATCCCTTTCTTACCGAATAAACGAGTTGCAAATCAAGTTCCTGTTGCTCCAGATTGGATTATTGAGATTCTTTCGCCAGATCAGTCGCCTTTGCGGGTAATGAACAAAATCATTTCGGCGATTACCAATGGTTCGGAACTTGGTTGGTTGATTTCACCAGCGCAAGATTTTATTATGGTTTATGAAGGCGATCACTTTCCCGCAAAGATGAGTGGTAAGGATATTCTGCCTGTTTTGGATGTTTTAAATTGGCAGGTAACAGTGGATGATGTATTTAATTTGCTATTTTTGGAATAGTGAAATATGATGCAACCCCCCAAAATGTATCCAGAGGCGATCGCAAAATCTTAACTATCTCTTATACCCGTTTTAGATTATCGACGATTATCGACCTACATTTGTCGTGAAAGTTAATTCAAATGGCGGGAAATCTTGCCCATTTTTTGCGGAACCGCTCAACTTAAGCTCATATCGCCCCACTTGTGGAAACGTCACCTGTAGGCTTGGCAATCCTAAATAACGCTCAATAATTGCCAAAGAATTTCCAACTGTAAACCGAATACTCCGATCGCTTAGCGATCGCACCTCCATCCGACAATTACATTTTCCATAAGGAATAACTTCGCCGCCGCGTTTAGTTAGGGCAACCCAAATAGTCGATTTTTTACCCGCGACAGGGCGATCGTTTGGTTCGATATGGATTGTGCCACCAACTTCTTGCGAGGTTCTGACTTCATGGGCGATCGCCGCAGTAGTTTCTATCATTATCACAGCGATAGAAAATAATGAAATAATGTATTTAGAAGAAAATTTGGTTTTAGAATTATTTCGATTAATCATATCGCTCACCTAAAAAAATAATAAACTGCAATTTGCAATATTCCTTGAAACATCGCAAATTACAGTTATTGAATAGAAAATAAAGTTTTAACTCTTAGCCCAACCCTTATCGGCTTGCTCAATCACATAATTGGCAACCAACTCAATTTCATTAGATTTTAGCTTTTTACCAAAGGCTGGCATGGCTGCTTTACCATTGGTTACTTGAGTGATGATCGCAGCAACTGAGTATTTATCATACTTTTCCAAAGCTGCTTTCTTTAGGTTCTTGGCTGCATTTACTCTATTACTACCACCTGCATGACACGAAGCACAATTGTTGTTGAAGATTTTTGCGCCCTCAGATACTTCAGCAAAAGCGGGCTGAGTGAAAGTAAGACCCATCAGTAGAGTTAGCGCGATCGCTAAAATTGAAAAAACAGAAAAAATGCGTTTCATAATTTATTTAAACCTTGGATATGTACGAAAAATAAGGGCAAAGCCTTAGCTGATGCCCTACGCGGTTTAGCCGCAAAGTCGAGTTGAATTTTAGTCTGCGCCTATCATGACCGCATTTGCTCTAGCAGTCAAAAGACAGCCTGTCAAACAAAAAAAGAAACATCGTGGCGCACACTTCGCATGTACCACGGAGTAGCGGCTTAGTACAGACTTCGATGACTCTAGATCCTGTGATATGTTGGATATATAGCTGTTTTGGGTTTTAGCGCAAAGCACTGTAATGCTATAGAGAATTCGGTTCTAACGAGTAGCAGTCGTTAGAGGAAACGGGGAAAGTTTGGTGTAAACCCAGCGCTGTCTCGCAACTGTGATGAGATTGATCAATGAAGCTGATCGATCGCTTAGTCAGGATGCCCACCGAATTCAAAAAAGCCTCTGCTAATTATGCTTAGCAAATCAGAGGCTAACAAACCAAGTTCTTATTCATCTGCGAGGCATAGATGACGGTTATTTCAAAAATCTTACAATTAAAAATTCAGGATCTGCCCCAATTTTCACAAACAGTTTGCCAAGGCAATCTTCGGGGGGACAATGCTAAGAACCTATAATGAACAAGGATTGAAATGTAATTCTTGGCAACCTCGGTTTATCCAAGATAATTTCTTATGGATTGGATATCATGCATTGAGAGGTTTCGAGACCATCGGTCGCGGGTTTATACTCTATATCATGGAGCCGCCTACATCCGATCTCGACTTAAGTTTTCACATTTGGCAATTTAGGACTGAATTTATCGCAACCGAATCTGCCTCGTCCTGTTTATTGGCTATGGGGGTAAATCCACATCAGATTGCACCGTTAATGCAGGCGATCGCCGCGTATGATCCGCATCAGGAGATCATCATGGCGATGAAAATTGATCAACAAATCGAAATTTTTTCCCTGCAAAATCTCAAGATTTCACCATCAGAATGTTACAAACAAGTAAGCGATCGCTGGGATGAATTCACTCCCAATAGTTATTTAAAAAGAGTAGTTGATTGAATGGAAACCACAATTAAAAAATCAGATTTTGTGTTAGCTCCTTATATGAAGAGCAATGATCTTTGGGCTACTTATCAAATCCTAAATACAGTTGTTCCTTATATACTTTTATGGTTTTTAGCTGTCAAAACCGCCGCAATTTCTTTTTGGTTTCTTCCACCGATCATGGTTTTAATGACCCTCTTTTCATTGCGCTGTTTTTCTTTGATGCATGACTGCGGACATTATTCGCTGTTTAGTTCTAAAAGAGTAAATCGGGTAGTCGGTTTTTGTCTCGGCGTGATTAATGCCATCCCTCAATATCCTTGGTCAAGAGGTCATGCATATCACCATAAAACTAACGGTGATTGGGAGAGATATCGTGGTGTAGCTTCGTTTATATCTACTGAAGAATTTGCCAAACTGACAGCCTCTCAACAAAAAATGTATGGGATATTGCGACACCCATTAATGTCGTTTTTAGGGGGCTTTTTCTACCTTGCAATTAAGCCAAGATATGCATTAATCGCGGGAACCTATGACTTTATAGGACATTTATTTAATTGCTTGTTCAAGCAGCCTCGTATGGGTTTATCGGCAATTATCTATTCTTACAAGTCAAGAAATTGGTACACCGCAGGTGAGTTTGTCGATTTGCTTCTGAACAATATTTGTGTGATTAGTCTCTGGGTTTTTCTGAGTCATTTACTAGGCGTAGGTTTCTTTTTTGCCGTTTATTTTACTAATTTGACTTTTGCTGCCGCAATTTTTATCTGTGTATTCTTTGTGCAGCATAATTTTGAAGGATCTTATGCCCATAAAACTGAAGGTTGGGACTACCTGTTAGGCGCGATCGCGGGTAGTAGTTATTTAGAGTTACCAACAATTCTGAAATGGTTTTCCGCAGATATTGGCTATCACAATATTCATCATCTTTCTGAGCGAATTCCTAATTACCATCTCGAAGCTTGTCATCGGGCAAATATTCGCTTTCTCTCACAGATAAAGGTGCTACACCTCAGTAATATGCTGGACTGTGGCAAATACATTTTATGGAATCCTGAATTGAGTAAATTGGTAACGGTTGCCGATTTTTATCAAGCTGCGACCACTGCACAGGAAAAAGATCAAAGTATTCGCGATCGCAATACGTTAGAAGAGTTATTAATAAATAAATAACTGATGTTACGCGGAAGTTTCCCAGCCCCTCTCGGCATCAAGGAAGAATAAGATTATTCCCCTACTTCCGCGTCCAAAGCCTTACGCGCTATACGGGTGACATAAACAGTCACCGCAACTGTGGCAATAAAACCGACAATCCGAATTATCCATTGGAGAGTGATATCTGTCGGTTGATTGTCACCACCAATACGCGCTAAGTCACCCGCTAAAGAACCGATATAGACATACATGACCGTGCCAGGACACATCCCCACTGAGGCGATCGCATAGTCTTTGAGGCTAACACCTGTGATCCCAAATCCATAATTAAGTAAGTTAAAGGGAAATATTGGTGATAAACGAGTCAATAACACAATCTTGAAGCCAGCCTTAGCCACCGCCTGATCGATCGTCGCAAATTTTTGATTACCCACGATTTTCTGACTAATCCAATCTCTTGCTAAATAGCGCCCTACCAAAAAGGCGACGATCGCCCCCAATGTTGCGCCGATCAATACATAGATCGCCCCCCAAACCACGCCAAAAACCACACCTGCACCCAAGGTCAAAATTGAACCAGGAATAAAAGCAACCGTGGCAATGATATAAACCAAAATAAACACAAATCCGCCAATATATCCCAAATTTTCGATCCACTTTAAGGCTTGACGCAGTAGTTCTTGTGGATTGAAGTTATTAAGATTTTGAATATTGACGCTATCTTGGGCAGAAACTGGATTAGCAGCGATCGCTCCCATAATCACACTAATGGATAAACAAGCGATCGCTATAGAAGTAACAACAACCAAATTTCGCCTAACCATCAGCAGTATCTAATCAACAGAAAGATGGAAATGAACATCTTTAGTTTAACGCTGAATGTCAATTTCTATCGTAATAGAAAATCAAACAGATAAGCACCGTCACTCATCTGTTGATTCTACTTAATTAATTACTTGCTTAATTAACAGCACTTGGAGTGGGAGACGGGCTGGCACTCGGAGGTGGCGTTGTTGCTTTAGGAGTAGCAACGGGTTCAGGCTGAATCATGATCGTTGTCGTTGGCGCAGGACTTATGATTATATCGGGCGGCTGAGTAATAGTTACAGGAGGGATATTAACGTCAATCTTGGGAGCCGTTTGAGCAGGAGCAGGGATGGTCGTACTGCGCTCGATCACCGTTTTATTTTCTTTTAAAGTATCTGTAGCTCGCGGCAATACAATCGGCGTTAGTTGTGGGCGATTATTCAGAAAATAGGCGATCGCGCCAGCACCAATAGCCAAGACAATCACCACACCAAGGATTACTCCATTAGAAGTGTTATCGCTGCTAACTTGAGTTGTGCGTTGCTCAGAAAGCCTACTTCCGTTTACTGAGCTATTCGGAAGCGGGGTAACTTTATTAGTAGTAACTTCTCTAATTTCTCTATCAATTTCGTCAGACATGATTTTTAATAGTCCTTTTTGTGCATTGACTGTGAGTTAAGACTTTAAACAGATTTGATTAAACAGACTTGATTAGGCAGATTTGATTATGCGGAGTCCAAATAGAAGAACTACAGCGCCTATGGTGGCGACGATTAAACTACCTAGCAATCCACCGCCACTGGATAGACCAAAAGCACTGAATAGAAATCCACCAAGCAACGCACCGATTACGCCAACGATGATGTCTCCCATCATTCCAAATCCACCGCCTTTAACTAGTTGTCCTGCTAGCCAACCAGCAGCCAAACCGATCAGAATAAACCAAATAAAATTCATATCATTACATCCTTAGTATGTGAATCGAGATTATTTTAATCGCTGTAAATTAATTGCCGCCAAAATTTGATTGACAGTAAAGATGATTTCAATTATCAGAAATACAATAATCATAGTTTTTAAACTATGTATTGATTGTTTTATCGATAAATCATCCAAAGAAAAAATTATTTTGACAACCTAAATATTAAAATTAGATTGCCAAAATAGTCATAGTTACTAACTATTTATTTGATAGCATCTCTAGCTTCTTTAGCTTTATCTTTGACAGCATCAGCAACATCTCTAGCCTTATCTTTGACATCTTCAGCAGCATTGCGAATATTCGCTTCAGCCTGTTTAGCTCTACCTTCAACCTGTTTGTCAGTATCGCCTGTGACATTACCTACTGCTTCTTCAAGCTTGCCTTCAACATTTTTAGCAGCAGCTTTAGCCCGTTCTTGTAAACTCATAATCAATGTCCTCAGTTTTATTTGTATTAGTAAATTGTTATTAAAAAAACTAGTAAAATCTAGCTTTTTCAAAAACATTACTATGCATTATTTGCATTTTATTCATCTGCCTGAAGATATAAGATCAAATATATATTGCCAACAATATTAATATTATTAGACAAATATTATTTGTGTTTTGATGTATCCTAATGACTAGTTTGTTAAAAATGTTGTCATTAGTTCTCATATATTTTTATTTAATATATTAAACAAAATCATCTTTATATCTTTTCCGCTCTTGAATACTTACCTTGACAGAGACATGATTGATTTTTTGAATGAGTTGATTGATTACAATATAAAACTTAACAAAAGCATAAATAAGCCAATGCAATAAACCAATGAAATAGCCTATTTATTGTCTTGTTTATTAGCTTATTTATTAGCTCGTTTCTCAATCTCCATATAGGATTTAAGCTATGTCTCATACAAACGGCGTGATGATGCAATACTTTCACTGGTATCTGCCCGGTGATGGCAGTCTGTGGAAACAGGTTGCTGAAAAAGCGGAGGAGCTAGCCAAGGTAGGAATTACCTCTCTGTGGCTACCACCCGCTTACAAAGGCACATCTGGCGGTATGGATGTCGGTTATGGTGTGTATGATTTGTTTGATTTAGGAGAATTTGATCAAAAAGGATCGGTGCGAACGAAATACGGTACTAAAGATGAATATATCCACGCCATTAATGTAGCGCAGAAGGCTGGGATTAGTATTTATGCCGATGTGGTGTTTAATCACAAACTAGGAGCCGATGAAACAGAAGAAATAGAAGCGACTCCGATGAGTATGGACGATCGCAATAAACCTGTGGGCGACTACCAAAAAATCAAAGCTTGGACACACTTTACTTTTGAGGGACGTGTGGGTAAATATTCTCAAATGGAATGGCATTGGTGGCACTTTGATGCGATCGATTACAATGCCTACAACGAAGGTGAAGATGCGATCTATTTGCTTAAAGGGAAGTCTTTTGATAAAGGTGTTGATTTAGAGAAGGGTAATTTTGATTATTTAATGGGTTGCGATCTGGATATGCAGAACTCGGAAGTACAAGGAGAACTCAAATATTGGGGAGAATGGAATTACGATGTGACTAATGTTGATGGATTTCGATTTGATGCGGTCAAACACGTCTCAGCCGAATTTTTTCAAGAATGGCTGGAGCATATCCGTCGCCATGCCAAGCGCGATTTGTTCGCTGTGGGCGAATATTGGTCTTACGAAGTAGATGCTTTGAACAATTTCATTGCCGTAACTGAAGGGACAGTTGATTTATTTGACGCGCCTTTGCATTACAACTTTCATGCGGCAAGTCAGGCTGGCGAAAATTATGACCTTAGTCAAATTTTTGAAAACACCTTGGTAAAAGATCAGCCTACACTGGCGGTTACTTTGGTGGAAAACCATGACTCGCAACCATTACAGTCACTAGAATCAATTGTCGAAGCTTGGTTTAAGCCTTTAGCCTATGCCCTTATTTTGCTGCGACAAGAAGGATATCCTTGTATTTTTTACGCCGATTACTATGGCGCTAATTACAAAGACCGTGGTAAAGATGGCAACGAGTATGAAATTTGGATGGAGAGTCATCAATGGTTGCTTGACAAGTTCCTATTCGGTAGACAAACCTATGCCTATGGCGATCAGCTTGATTATTTTGATCATCCTAATACGATTGGCTGGACAAGGTTGGGGAATGATGAAAATTCTGGCGGCATGGCAGTTGTGCTAAGTAATAGTGAGGAAGGACGGAAATGGATGAATGTCGGTCAGCCCAACTGTACTTTTATTGATATGACTGAGCATATCTCTGAATCTGTGACTACAAATGATGAAGGCTGGGCTGAATTTCGTTGTAATGGCGGCTCGGTGTCAGTTTGGATACAGGCGACTTAAGTGAGTGTGATAAAAAAGGTAGTGACAATTCATGAGTTGCCGCTACCTTTTTTTGTGTATGAGGATAGACGGTGCAAAGCGCCCCTTATCCTTCCCTTTTTAGCAATACCCTATTTTTGTGCCTTGCCAACTTCGAGATTGATAAATGGAACTGCGCCATTTCCTCCTAAAACTTGGGGAAACTTACCATCCCATTTCTCGATCGCTTGTTTTTGCAAAAGTTCAGTAGTCAAAGTTTCGCGCAAAAGTCGCTGTGCTTCGGCTTGTCCCTTAGCGCGATTGATGGTTGCTTCTGCCTCTTGTTCGGCTTCTCTGGCAATGTAAACAGCCCGTTGAGCGCGTTGCTCAGCAATTTGTTTCTCTTCTACTGCCTTAGAGAACTCAGTAGAGAAGTTCAAATCAACGACACTAGTATCCAAAACGATAATCCCATATTTACTCAAACGCTGACTCAACGCTTCATCGAAATCAAGTTTTAGCTCATCCCGTTTAGTGATTGCCTCTTCTACTGTGCGTCTGGCTGCTGCAACTTTAAAAGACTCTTGAGTTTGAGGCGCAATGATTTTGGAGACAATGTTTTGTAAAGTGCCTTGAGTACGGCGAATGGTTACGACTTCAATGGGATCGAGACGAAAGTTAATCGCAAAACTCGCGGTAAGCTGTTGTAAATCCTTGGTGGAACTTTGAGCAGGTACTTCAAACTTCTGTACTGTCAAGTCATAAACATCGACCTGTGAAATTACAGGCGGCTTAAAGTGTACGCCTTCAAGCAATACGCCGTCTTTGGCTCCTCCCAATATACTTAATACACCTGCTTCACCAGGGTTAATGATCACGAATGAGTTAAAACTGATCGCCGCGAGAATTCCTAATATGGCAACTAGGATGAAGGACTGCCAGTTTATTTCTTGGTCTTGCATTACTTTTTCCTATTTTTTATTCTTATTGATCATACTCCCTTCTTACTAGACAAATAGGTACTTCAACCCAAGAAATAGTGGTTAAAGCAATGTTATTTCTGAGATGACAAGGGAGTTTTGCTAAATTTCCAAGTCCTAATCAACAAAGTCCCTACCGTAATTACTGTACATAAAATCGTCAAAATCCAATTCTTCGGAGTCCATTCCATAGCACCGAGATAATTAGAACCGATCGCAATGGTATGCACTGAGGCAAGTACCAAGGCGGGAACTGAGAGCAAATGCAAATAACGCCAAGCTTTACCGAGTTTATTTACCATCCAATCGGAACTGGTGAGGGCGGCGGGAGTCATCAGCGCGATCGCGATCGCACCTAGCCAGATGGAGATTTGGTGCTGTGGAATCATGAAGGATAAAGCATCAAAGTTCCATTGGAAAGTATGCTCGACTTTGTGGAAGGAATGGGCAAGGGAAAGAATAAATGCACCGACACCGATCGCACGGCGATAGATCATTAATCCTGAACAAGATTTAAAAATCTGACTAGTTGGACGAGCGGCGAGGGCAAGAATTAACAAAATCAAACCCGCATGACCTGTATAATCCACCATATCGCTCGTTCGCAATAGCGTTAAAATACCGATGGTGAGCGTAATCCAGCCACCTAATCGAAATAACTGACTACGGCGATCGCGACTTAAGAATCCTGCAAATACGCCAATTCCCAGCATCGATGGTAAAGTTCCCAATCCAAAAGCAAACATTGTCAGCGCTCCCTGTATCATGTCTCCTGTTTCCGCCGCCTTGATTTGAGCAGTGTAGAGAAATCCACAGGGAATCAATCCCCATGTCATCCCTAGTAAGGCAGGTGTGAGTGGATGAGAATACAGTGATAATTTCATCATCGCATTACTCAGTCGTTGATGGAGTCCAACCAAAGCCATCGGATTCAGAAAGGGAAGATTGGGCAGACCTTCGGGCTTGATCTGAATAATTCCCATCCAGACTAATAGAACACCTGTCAAAATCGCCAACCATCGCCGCAAATCGCTCTCAATCCCTGCAAATTGTCCACTCGCTACCAGCACTGACCCGATCGCGCCAATAAAAGCCCCTGCGATCCCATAGCTAAAAATCCGACCAATGTTTAACAATGCATGAAAATACAAATGCTGTTGCCAACTTCTAGAATTGTGTTTGGGACTATTTTGGGGATTATTTTTGGGGTTATTTTGGGAACCGCTTTCTTTACCTGAAAGTGAGAAAGCCACGGTCAAGGGACCACACATGCCCACACAATGACCAAAACTCCCTAAAAACCCTAAAGCACCGACAAGCAATAAATCTAGCATTACTAATTTATAGTCTACCTTCAGCCGATTATTATCGCCTGCCTAAATCATAGTTGGGTTATTGGCTGAAATCTTGATTAATCCTGAATACAAGCCACTGAATGTAAGCAATATTTTAGCTTAGCATAATCAAGTTGGGGTGGTAAATGAGTAATGTGTATATCGGCTATTCTCCAATCTCATCGCCGTAGCTACTCGGAAAACAACGGATTTACCAAATTTAGCTAAAATGATTGCACAATAAATAATCTAATCATCAACCAATGAAGCTCGCATTTATTATCGATCCGATCGCCAAACTTGATCCTGCCCATGATACCAGCGTGGCGCTAATGGAATCGGCTTGTCGCAGAGGCTACGAAGTATTTATTACCAACATGAATACATTGAGTGTCAAGGATGGTAAAGCATGGGCTTTTTTGCAATCCGCAAAAATCTATCCAGTGCCTCTAGTCGATGGCAAATGGCAAGTTCCCAATCCTTGGTATGAAGTCAAGGAAGGAGAATTTCAACCCTTAGAAAATATGCAGTTTGTATGGATGCGTCCTGATCCACCTGTCTCCACCGAATATCTCTACGCTACTTATATTCTCGATTATGTGGATGCCAACAAAACCAAGGTTCTCAATTCTCCCCAAGGAATACGCGCCGCCAATGAGAAAATGTATGCGCTCCAATTTACAGGCGCAATTCCCAAAACAATTGTGACGGCGGATAAAAACACAATTCGGGAGTTTGTTGCGTCTGAAGGTAAATCAGTGATGAAGCCATTAGGAGGGAAAGGTGGTGAAGGAATTTTATTTTTGGAAGTAGGCGATCGTAATCTCAACTCGATGATTGAAATCAGCACTAACATTGGCAAAACCCCCGTGATGGTGCAGGAATATCTCCCCGCCGCCCAAGATGGCGACAAGCGGATTATTCTCCTTGATGGCGAACCAATCGGCGCGGTTAATCGTGTCCCCCAATCAGGTGAATTTCGTGGCAATATGGCGGCAGGAGGTAGCGCCGCGCAGATCGATATTACCGATCGCGAATTAGAGATCTGCAAACAACTTGCACCGACCCTCAAGCGCGATGGTTTAATGTTTGTGGGAATAGATGTGATTGGCGGCTATCTGACGGAAGTCAATGTCACCAGTCCCACGGGAGTACGCGAAATCGATCGCCTTGATCGTGTATCGTTGGGCGATCGGGTGATGGATTGGTTAGCCGCTCTTGACTAGAGCTAAAATTAAAGTAGAACATCTATAGCAATTTAATTAGTTAAGTCCGTAGTCCCTATGAAGTTTTTTAACTCCGAATTTATGAAAAAAGTTAAAGCTAATGTCAAGGCTAACGTCAAAATCTGGACGCGATCGCTGGTAGTCATCTCGGCTATCTCATTGCTCGCGATGTCAGTATTTGGTAACGCCCATGAAGCCTTAGCCCGACGATCTGGCGGTCGAGTCGGAGGAAGCTCATTTAGATCATCGCCCAGTCGGTCAGCACCCAGTCGGTCAGCACCCTCAAACTATGGCGGCAGTAGCAATTCTTTCTACGGCGGGAATAGTAGTTACGGGAACGGCGGCGGTGGATTTTTCTTCCTCCCCATGTTCTTTGGTGGCGGTATGGGCGGCGGCTTGTTTACATTTCTGCTGATTGCGATCGTTGCGGGTGTAATCATGCAAGCATTTCGTGGTCGCAATGGCGAAGGCATCACAGGCATGGATAGCAAAGTTACTGTTGCCAAAATCCAAGTTGGGTTACTTGCGTCAGCCAGATCCCTCCAACAAGAACTTACATATCTTGCTCTAGAGTCAGATACCTCCTCGGTCGAAGGCTTGGCAAATGTCACTCGTGAAACCGCGATCGCTTTGATGCGTCATCCTGAATATTGGGTGTATGTCAGCAGCGCTAACGAAAACACCAAGTTTGCCCTTGCTGAACAAAAATTTAATAGTTTGGTGATGTCCGAGCGGAGCAAGCTCAATGCTGAAGTATTAAGCAATGTTGGTGGTCGCCTCTCGCAAGCTAAACCTCTCGCCACTTTACCGAGCCAAGGCGATTTAAGCACCGAAGATCCTAGCGAGTACATTGTTGTGACCTTGCTTCTAGCAGTGTCTGGTGAATCTATCAGCAAATTACCAGTTTTGCGCTCCACCGCCGATCTCCAGTCCGCCCTATCAGCGATCGGTTCTGTCCCTGTGGATAACCTCTTAGCCGTAGAAGTGTTATGGGAACCTCAGTCTGAGGAATATACCCTTACGACTGATGAGGTTTTAACGATCTATCCCGATCTAGTCCGAATTTAACCCTCATAAAAAAAGCGGCGCTTTGCGCCGCTTTTTTTGTTTTTTAAAATATTTGTGGTATTAAGAGTCAATCTGTGGTATCACTTACCAGTGTTATTCGATAAGACATAGCTTAAAATTCGGCAATTTAACTAAGATTGTAATTAAAACAGCACATTCAGGCTTCCTTAACAGCCGTGGATATGTGGATATATAGAGTGAATAGGTCGGTTTATGATGCAAGAAACCAATAATAAAAATCAGTTTTATCCAACAACCCCAGATCCTGAAGTTTACTCAGATAAGGTTGATAACTTAATGGATGATTTATTTGGAGAAGTCGAGACTTCACTCCATCTTGATCATGCTAAACAGCGATCGCTTAAGCAAAAAAATAGAAACCAAGCATCAGCCCCCTATGCCTCTATAAATTCCTCAAGCTCTGACATCGTTGCCATAGCGAATCTCGATACGGCGGAAAGAGAGACTTCGACATCAAAAGATACGATTAATATTACGAAACTGAATCTTACGGATATATCACTACCGCCGATTTCTAAACAAGATTTGCTGTGGATTGAACCCTACATCACACGGAATCCAGAGCCGCCGTCCTCTGTACCGCCCACAGAGTTTGCACCAGAACTTCAGAAGCAAAATCTTTTAGATCGCATTTTATTAGTAGCCGCCTGTAGCTCAGCACTACTCGCCGCGATTATGTGGACAATTAATCATGGCATCTGGCTGGGTCGCCAATCAGTAAACGTGGCAAGCGTCACTCAAAAAGTTACCCCTGACAGTAAACCCTTTGCCGAAGAAATCCGACGGATGTTGGCGGATATCAGCGATAAAAATCGGGCGATCGCCACGAATCCAAATATAGGCAGCAATATTCCCTTGATGGCAGCACCGCTAGTAGGCAATATGCCTCTCGGCACTAATCCCTTTGCAAATGGGATACAGCAACCAATGTATGTGCCTGTATATCAGCCCCCTAGCCTCAATGGTGCAAATGGCACAAATAATGGCAATCTGCCATCGCCTCTAGCCCTCCCCCCCGCCACAGGCAATAACTCGATCATTGTTGGTAATCCCGCATCCAATCCCAAGCCCAAAAACTCCACTCCTGTAACTGTAACTGCCACACCATCGCCATCATTTACAGCGCCCGAAATATCCTATACGTTGATTGGATCACTAGATCTGGGCGATCGCTCTTCCGCCATGTTTGACATGAATGGCGCAGTGCAAACTGTAGGACTAGGCAAAGCGATCGGCAATAGTGGATGGTCGTTATCGCGTGTCAGTCAGCAAGAAATTGTTCTTAAGCGCGGTAAAGAAACAAAAACAGTATTTGTCGGTCAAAAATTCTAAATATTGTGGTTTACAGGCAAGGGGCTTAAGCCCTTTACCTAGTTAGTTTACCTAGCTAGTTATAGTCAATTCACTTAGCGGAGCAGAAAAATGGGACTATTAGAAGATATATCTCGCTTCTTGGAGACGCGCTTAGAGGAGTTTATTCGCAATAATCCCCAGATCGAATTGCAGATCCTTGAAGATAAGTTGCGCCAACAGGAAGAAGAGATAGCTAAGCTGATCGTTAGCTCTAAAAAAGAAGAGAAAGATCTCCAAGATCGCATCCTAGAAATCGCTGAAGAAATTCGGATTTGGCACGATCGCACAGTTAAGGCTGAGTCTTTTAATCGTCCCGATTTGGCGAATCCTGCGAAAGAACGTGAGGCGGCGCTCCTGCGTCAAGGTAATCAAGTTTGGGCGCAAATGGAGTTAGTCAAAAAACGGGCGATCGATAGCCAAGCCCTACAGGTACAGATCCAAGAACGGCGAAAGGAAGTCCAAGCCAAAATTGCCGAGGCGGCTAAAACCGCAAAGGAAACACCCGCTTCTAAAACCCCATTAAACTGGGATAATCTTTACACCCCACCATTTCGCGATCCTAACGATAAGCTAGAAGAAACGTTTCGGCGATGGGAAATGGATGAAGAACTTGAGCGACTCAAACGGAATATGGGGAAATAAGAAAAGGACGCTTTGCTTTCTTACAATCCACTTTTTATCCAAAATATATGCAAAAAATCATCATCAAAAATTTCGGTGCGATCGCCTATGCCGAAATCGAAATCAAGAAAGTTTTAGTTTTAATTGGTGAACAAGCTAGCGGTAAAAGCACGATTGCCAAGCTTATTTACTTCTTTAAATCGCTAAGAGATGATCTATTTAATCAAATTTATACAGATAAACAGAGAGATTACTTCGATGAAAATCTTGATATTTTTAAGGTGTTAATAGAAAAGTTTTATCACTGGTTTGGTTCACCAGAAAGGTTGCCCGATTTTGAAATAAAGTTTTATTATGATGTCGAGACAGAGAGATATTTAAACGTAAGTCTTAACAAAGAAAAAATTATACAATGTGAGTCAAGTGAAAACTTTTGTGATCAAAGCTTTGGTGAGTCTATAAGCGAAATCAAAAAGCTCTTACAGAAAAAATTATTCGCGAATAGTTTTCATGAACAACTTGCTCACCAACAAAATAAGATTAGTTATTCTGAAATTCTTTCAACTCAATTAAATAATTTGTTTAACTCTAATCAGGTAGATTCACTATTTGTGATTGCAGGTAGAAGTGCTACAGTGAGTTACTCTGAATTGTTTGAAAAATATCTATTTGCAGATGTACAGAGCCGATTAGAAAAGAATAGTAACAAAGAATTTCAATTTAGGATTCAAACTGTTGATGAAATTCTAATGTTAGATTTCATCAAAAAAACTACAGATATAAAGGAATTTTTAAGTTACTATGGGCAATTTGACCGATTAACTTTTAATTTAAATAAAATCACAAAAAACAAGGAAAATTATATTGAGAAAAATCCATATCTATATAAAAATCCATATCTATATCTTGTATTAAAGAGAATATCTGAAATATTGAAAGGTGAGTACATTAATGAAAATGGCGAAGAAAAAATTATAATTAATTCTCAAGAATTTACTTATCTTCGTAATGCTTCATCAGGTCAGCAGGAAGTAATCAGGATTTTACAGGATATAGTTTATAGTATTATCACTTGTTTAAAAATGTTGAGAATAGTTGAAGAACCAGAAGCTCATTTATTTCCTGTTGCTCAAAAAAGCTTAATTGAGTTGTTAGCCTTAATGGTAAATCAAGATGATGATAATCAACTAATTATTACAACCCATAGTCCCTATATCCTCACAGTATTTAACAATTTACTATTTGCTCAACGAGTTGTAGATAAGAATCCATCGGCTGAGGCTGAAGTCGCTGAACTAATACCAAAAGAATTTTGGCTAAAGGCTAAAGATTTTTCTGCCTATTCGTTAGGCAACGCTTCTATTCATGAAGAACCCGAATATTGCGAATCCATTTTCAATAATCAAACTGGGGCTATTCAGCAAAATTATTTAGATGCTGTCTCAGAAATGTTGGGCGGAGATTTTAATTATCTGTATAGTTTATATGCTAAAACTTTTAGAAGAAAATGAGTACGTTTGAACTAATAAAAGAGCATTTGTCAAACAGCTTTGATAAGTTAAATGATATTTTAGAAATAGAGTTGCGAGAAGATTTTTCGATAATCGATCATAAAGGGCAATCTTTTATTATTGTTAGTATTAATTTTGAAAACAATACTTTTACTATCAAACTAAATGGTAAGGAAATAGTTGAACCTAATTTTGAGCCTGCTAAGTTATTCAATATTAAAAACAGTAAAATTATTGGGTTTATTCCAATTGATGGAAAAAAGGGACTTTTTGGGTTTGGAACATCTCACTGCGATTTTGTCTTTTTTGATGAAAATGAATTTTGCTTCGTTGAATTTAAGTTAAATGCCACCAGTTTAAATGACAATGCAGTTTTAAAAAATCGCCTCAAAGCTATTAATCAACTAAAAAATACGATCGCATTATTCGACCATAAACTCGGCAAAAATTATTCAGGATTACTCCGAGAGGCATACGTTTGTACACCTGAGACTTATCCTAGAGGAGGCAAAGGATGGAGAGACTTAGCGATCGCTTTTTATGATGAAATTGAGATTCCGCTTTTTGAGCATAATGAAAAAATTTGTGGTTAAAAAAGAAGCGGCTATTAGGGCTAATCGCCAATAAACAGAATGTCCATCGGCGTATCTGTGGCTTGCCAATACGTTACAGCGGATCGCAAAATGTCATAGGCAATTTCCCATTCTGCTGGTTCTGCTTTTGAAAATACATCTGGCTGGTCATAGATCAATACATATCTTTCCGCAGGACACCAATCTAAATCGGTAATACATTCATCTAATGCATCCCAGTTTTGACCAAAATAATTGGGAAATTTCATAACTGTGGCAATTTTGCGTAAAAAAGAGCGCTTGTCGCAAACTTCCCTACCATTAAGATAAAAAATTTGAATACCTTTCTGATTTAGTTCACCACTCATATTACCAAGCACCGCAGAATCATTTTCTGGTAAAGCATTGGCAGGAAGGACTTGCGTTATGTGATTACTCATACTCTGACCCTATAAAAAATAATTGATTTTTAGGACTAGGGATACTACACTAAGAGCATCCCGCTAATCCTTAAATAATCATCTAGCCTATTTTATAACCTCCCAAAAAGTTTCGTAATGGTCTTCTGTATAGTAGATTTCCCCATTATTACCAATAACTAAGCGGCGCGTACCTCTATTGTTTATGTTAGGTGTTGGAACCGCGTACTCACGATAATGTCCGATTTCTCTATCTGGTAGTAGATGCTCTCTATTTTTGTGAATGCTTCCATCTTTTGGGTGGGAGAACACAAATCCAGATTGGATCTTTGATAAGGTCTCTCTTGCTTCTTCAGGTAGCAGATCCATTGTAATTTGATACATTGTGTTGTTAAGTTAGACTAAAATGTGTAACTTAAACATCATTAGTGTCTTTACTCATTCGCGCTCTAAGTTTTGTTATTTTAAAACCTAATCCGCAATAGTAATTTTCGACCCTAACAAATAACAAACTTAAATCGTGAACAAATCGGTATTGGTCAGCTAATCGGTGATAAGTGCTGAAACACCCATTTCATGCTCACAAAAAAGACGCAGGTACGTTGATCACGCTTTAATTGAGCATTGCTACCAAATCTAACACTGAAATACTGTCAGTGTCAACTAAAAAGATCAAAAAGATTTCAGGGCTGGATAATTTCATATTAGTTGGGGACTGTGGCACTCTCTAATCCAGTAGCTTTGCCAGACTTACGCAGCCGATCGCTTTCGGGTTCTAGCCATGAATACACAAAATGACTGATGCAATTAATTTGTGGCTCTTTAGCGCGGATCGCTTGCATTTGTATTTCAAAGCTAGGATGACCATCAAAACTCTGTCCCCATGTCCCTGCTAGAACTGGACAAACTAAGGTTTCAGGAGCAGATTGACGGACAACTTCGGAAACTTGGTCGGCAACACATTTACCATCAGCACAAAGAGCATAGGTCATCGGATGACGTTCCATATAGGTTGGGAAACGATCCCAAGGTTGCATTTTTGGGTCAAATTTACCTGATTCAGAGCGATTGCCGCCCGAAAAGAAGACCGTACCAATGGGAATATTATTTTGTTTGAGCGGTGCAGAAACTGCACTGACAAAATCCAGTACACCTTGATACGCATGATTAGTGGCGATATTCCACAGTAACCCTTTCGCGATCGCCGCCGATCCCAAAGGATTTTTAATATTTGTGGGTTGAACTTTAGCAACTTCAGACAGTTGCTTTTCCGTCTGCACAACATCATCAGCCGTGATATTGCCATTCTGGAGATAGAGCGCCATTAATTCGCGGACAGTTTTATTGTCAATACTATTGAGCAAAGCCGATCGCGAAGATTTGCCATGAATCCAAAGTTGCTTGACGTTATCGATCAAATCTCCTGTGGAAGTGGTGGGGTAGCGGACGTAATCAAATACCGCTCCATCAGGATTGCGTTGCATAATTGCCTTGACCACAGCGGTCAGATCGGCTCTCGCGATCGCATCATAGGGATCGACAAACAAATGATCGACTTCATAGGCATCTTCATAAAAAGCTTTGCCATCAGCGACTAGCTGCCGATTAAAATTCGTATTGGCAATACTATTTTCGCCATTGCCATTCAGCGCTAAAGCCGACGATCTACCCCTGATTTCACTATAGCCATACCCAAAATTCATTGCAAATGACCAAGCATAAACCTTGATACCGCGTTCTTTGCCAAGGGCGATCGCCTGTTTTAGTAAGTCATAATTCGCTGGTACTTCTCCCGCTTTGACAGATTCCTCCATCACCGATCGCCAAGGTGTAGGATTATCAGCAACTGGCAACAACACCCGCCCGTCATAAAACGCCTCAATAAAAACTTGGTTGTAACCACGATTAGCGATTCTATCGAAAACATCCTCTAGTACGCCTGCTTTGGCATCGTTGGGATAGAGACGCAACCATGTTGCTTGAGTTTGGGGCGTAGTGCGATCGCGACAAGCTTGTAATTCAGATTTATGTTTTTGAATGATCCCCTGATATTGGGTTTGCGATTTTGGATCGCTGGGATTTACCACCAAAGCTAATTTTCGTAATTCATGTTTGCGTAAAATTTCTGCTCTGCTGACATCACAGGTTGGCTTGCCCCACAGGAGTTTTTCGGGTAAGGGTCCAGCGATCGCACTTCCGACAAACATCGTACTTAAAATCTGACTCAGAATGGGACTTAGAAAGGTGAAAGTGGCGATCGGTAGCAAATTCAACTTATTCAGGTTTTCTAAATTTTGTTTGGATTTCATAGACGCTTAAAAAATATTGAGGAGGGAATTAGACAGCGATCGGTACAGCCGAATTCAATAAATGACGAACTAGTTGAAACAATGTGGCACACTGTCAGTGTATTTCATGACTTGTAGATCTATGCTTCATAACCCAACCAGATTTAAGCCTAGTCCTATTGAAGACGATTCGGAAGAGGAAGAAGACCAATTAGAATTTTACGACTTTAATGAACCTGAACCGGGTAGTCCGCCAGGGACGTTAATTATTGATGCCGATTCTAGCATTCCGAATATTTTCTTGATTGATTACAATGCTGATGAAGCTCTGGGATTGCAGCTTGCGACACCTGAAGAGTGCTTTCCCTATCTTGATAGTCAATCCGTCTCATGGCTGGATGTCCAAGGGCTAGGATCTGAAGATGTGATGAAACGGTTAGGTAAAGTGTTTAGTCTGCATGAGTTAGTACTAGAGGATATCGTCAATATTCCTCAACGCCCCAAGGTGGAGAGTTTTGAGGATCAAGAATTGATCATCCTACACATGGTCACTAGTCGTGAAGATGGCAAAGGTTTTTATGATGAGCAAGTCAGTTTAATTTTAGGGAAAAACTATGTCCTCACGGTACAGGAAGAACCAGAAATTGATGTGTTTGAGCCAGTTCGGCAGCGTATTCATCGCAATCGTGGCGTGATCCGATCGCAAAGGGCGGATTATTTAGCCTATGCCCTCATCGATGCGATCGTTGATGGATTTTTCCCAGTATTAGAGGACTACGGCGAACGTCTCGAAGATTTGCAAGATGAAGTAGTGGACAAGCCGACTCGTCAAACTCTCGATAAAATTCATAAAATCAAGCGCGAGTTGTTGCTCTTGCGCCGTGCAATTTGGCCGCAGCGCGACGCGATTAATTCTTTGATCCGTGAAGAAAGCCCCTTAATCGATCGCGATGTCAGAGTTTTCTTGCGTGATTGCTATGACCATACGGTACAGGTGATGGATATGGTCGAAACCTATCGCGAACTTGCTGCTAATTTGATGGATATTTATCTATCATCGTTAAGTAACAGCACTAACGAAATCATGAGATTTTTGACTGTTATTTCGACAGTATTTATTCCGCTTACCTTCGTAGCGGGGGTATATGGCATGAATTTTGACACTGACATAGGAAATATGCCTGAGTTGAAATGGTCATATGGCTATGCGCTGTGTTGGTTATTGATGCTATCAATGTCAGGAGGATTATTATTTTTCTTCTGGAAAAAAGGATGGTTATTTAGTCCAAAATAAATATTAAATCCGAATTATATTTTTTGGGATTCATCGCTTTATTAAAAACGTAATTAACTGATGATACACAATAGTTAATTACGTTTAATAGGCTGTGATAGTTTCGTCAATGATTCATCATAAGAGATACGCTTTTCAACAATATCTTTACCCATTTTTTGGGCTTCTTTAAGATATTCTTTTATATCTTTGTTCGGATCTATTGCATTAGAAAGTCTGATCAAATTGTAATTTATAGTTCCTTTTGAGAAACGACCTAAATCAAGATTTGTAAGAAACGCTTTTAAGCATTCAAAACCTTTTTGAACATCCACTTTTTATACACTGTTCTGCTAATTCATCAGATAAAGATGCAATTGAAATATTTGTTTCTAAATTGCGTAGTCGCTTAGCTTCTTCAGAAAAACCATGTATTCCTAACAAATATGCAGTTTGATTTATACGTTTCTGAAATTTTAATCTGGAATCCTGTCTAATCAAATATAAAGTAAGGATTACTAATATTGACAAGAAAGCCATAATAAATAAAGTGACTTTAATTTGCTGCTCATTTAAATCAGCTTGAAGAGATGGGTTTGTAGTTTCTCCAGATAGGGTTCTAAACTGTAGTTGTCTAGATTCATTAATTAAAAAATCAAAAGTTAATTTTTCGTTTGTGTTTAGTGTTTTTAATTTGATTTTGTAATCGCATCCTTCTTGCAGATCTGTCTCGCTACTAAATGATTTACGGGAAGATGGGGGAAACTGACTAAACGAAGAGCCAATAATACGAAAATTATTTTTTGATTCTCCCTCAAACCCAAAGCACAAATCTATATTTTTTAAATTCTCATAGGACTCATTTTGAATGGTAATCGTGCTAGAGTATAGATCCTTTACCAGCAAGTCATCTACAACAATTTTTTTAATTTTGATGGGAAGGGCATCAGTTTCTAAAATTACAGTTGAAGAAATTTGATATCCAATAGTTTTTTTTTGATGATATGCACTTGAAAGTCCTGATACCCAACCGCTCAAAAACGCGCCCCCAATTGCCCCAACAATAGTTGTACAAATCGCAAGAATTACAGACTCTTTCTTAAAATGTTGAAACATATCAAAATATATTTATAAGGCTTAAATTAATCCATCAATTTTGGTTGTTAAGTTTTAAATTAACATCTTTGGAATAAAAAATCAATATAAAACTTAGAGTTTTTTTGGCTGATTTAAAAATCAGTGATAGTTCTATTTCCGTATTTTACTAAGTAAGTAGGTAGGATGAATTAAATATTAAGATAGCCCTGCCCTTCCCCGTTGGTGTGAGTAAAAACTATTGTAAGTTTAATGTCACCTGCCTATTTATACCCTTATGTTACATCCTCAATCAAGAGCAAAATCTAATGGACGACGATTACAAAGGTTAGCGTTGCTACAGAATCAAGTCACGCCAGCTTTAGAAATTAACAGCGTGATCGCTCTGACACCCGATCAAAAACATTACCTGTGCAATGTATTGCGCCTAGAAATTGGTGCAGAATTTATTGCCCTTGATCGCAATAGTGGCTGGTGGTTAGCGAAATTATCAAGTAATCCCGATATTGCTGAAGTTATCGCCAAACTCGAAAACGATTCCGAATTAGCATCGGAAATTCTGCTCGGTATTGCTATGCCCAAGGGTAACAATATCGAGTCTGTAATTCGCCAAACAACAGAGTTAGGTGTACGTCAAATTGCACCGTTATTTAGCGATCGCACCACCCTCAAAGCTGGCACTGAAATCGGCAATCAAAAACGCGATCGCTGGCAACGCATCGCCGAAGAATCCGCCGAACTCTCGATGCGTAATTACATTCCCGAACTTAATGCCCCACAAACTTTCAAAGATTGGCTAGACCACTTAGCTAAAAGTCCATCACCAATTTTGAAATATATCTGTGTGACTAGCCCTGACGCAAAACATTTACTCACTACTCTCGAAACCACAAAAAATACGCTATCTACTTTAGAAAATTTGCAAATTGCGATCGCGATCGGTAGTGAAGGTGGCTGGACTAATAGAGAAGAAGCAATGGCGATCGCATCAGGATTTATCCCCGTATCTCTAGGCGATCGCATCTTGTCAGCAGTCACCGCGCCAGTGGTAGCATTAGCAATAATCGCCGCATTTTTAGAAAGCATTTAATGAAACAATGATCGCTAATCAACAGCCCGTCCAATCCTCTGCCCAATATATGGTGCAGCAAACCATTGCTCTACGGACAAATGGCAAAAAATTGCATAACATCACCCGTCAAGTCGAAGAAATTTTGGTGCGATCGGGGATAAAAATGGGACTATGCAACGTATTTTTACGGCATACATCCGCAAGCTTAATTATTCAAGAAAATGCCGATCCTGATGTACTTGCCGATTTGGAAACGTTTTTTTCTAAACTAATTCCTGAAGATGCCAGCCAATATCGCCATATTTCCGAAGGCGTTGATGATATGCCATCACATATTCGCAGCACCCTTACCAAAACTTCAGAAACGATCCCGATCGCTAATGGTAAACTGGCTCTCGGCACTTGGCAAGGAATATTTGTATGGGAACATCGTAATCTGGGACATACCCGCGAAGTTTTAGTTCACATTACAGGATGCTAAATGCAGGATGTTGAATGAAGTTATCAAAAAAGCCATCAGCAAATCGCTATCGTCCAGCAAGTAAAAATAGAAAGTGGCTGAGAGGATTTCAGTGGCTTTTACCAGGATTATTGGTGAAGCGATGGTTATTTGTCAGCATCATCGGGATTGTTTTAATCGTTTTGGGAATCGCGATTTCAGCAAGACTCACCCCGATTTTATTTCTGTCGCGACTGATTGGCAATGCGATCGATGCCTTAGTTGGTTTTCTACCCCGCAATATGAGTGGTCCGATCGCTTTATTTATTGGGCTAGGACTGTTGTGGCTGGGACAAAAACGCGCCCTTGGTTCAATCACCCAAGTCCTTATGCCGAATCAGGACAAAGAACTATTAGAGTTACTGGTTTCTCACCGCAAGCTCAATCGTGGACCAAAAATTGTCACCGTCGGCGGCGGTACGGGTATGTCAAACTTATTGCGGGGACTCAAGCAATATAGTGCCAATATTACCGCGATCGTCACCGTAGCCGATGATGGCGGATCTTCAGGACGCTTGCGCCGCGAACATGGGGTATTGCCACCAGGGGATATTCGTAATTGTCTTGCTGCTCTTGCTGACGAAGAAAAATTAGTGACCGAATTATTTCAATATCGGTTTAAAACGGGAGAAGGGTTAACGGGACATAGCTTTGGTAATTTATTTCTCACGGCGATGAGTGAAGTTACGGGCGATCTGGAAAAGGCGATCGCTGCAAGTTCACAAGTTTTGGCTGTGCGGGGGCGCGTATTACCAGCAACTCTCGATCAGATGGTACTATGGGCAGAATTTGAAGATGGTCGTTATGTTGAGGGTGAGTCGAGCATTCCCGAAGCTAAAGGCAAAATCAAACATATTGGCTGTAAACCTGATAATCCTAAAGGTTTACCACAGGCTGTTGAAGATATTAACGAAGCCGACCTGATTGTCATTGGACCTGGAAGCCTATATACCAGTATTATTCCGAACCTACTCGTGCCAGATATTCTTCAAGCATTAATCGATCGCAATGTGCCATCGATCTACCTTTGTAATATCATGAGTCAAGTAGGTGAAACCGATGGTTATTCTGTTTCGGACTATGTGCGAGTTTTAGATGAAATAGCAGGGGCGCGACTGTTTGACGTGGTGTTAGTCCAAAAGACTCCGCCATCCGAGCGATCGCTTCAGCATTATGCTTCTTTTGGATCGCATTTTACCCGCCTTGATCGCGATCGGCTTACGGAAATTGGTTGTCCTGTTTTGATTGCCAACATAATGCATGAAAAAGACAATGCGACTGTTTGCCACGATTCCGATAAACTGGCAGGCGTGCTAATGCGTTGGTATAACCGTCAGTAATTTCAAATCGCCAGTCTCTCAATACATCAGATAAAGCCACTAGTGTTGAAGCATTATCAAATTCAAGTTAACAGTGATATCTACGCTCTTGCCAAATTGCAGGGGTGGTTTCAGCAGTTTCAGAGTTTTTTGCCAAAACCAACTTGGATGCAATGCAATCTCGTTTTAGTCGAGGTTTTCACCAATGTCGTTTCCTACGCCCATGAAGCGTTATCAGAAGAAACACCGATTGACATTGAAATTAGCCTGCATGAACTTGACAAATTTTTAGAATTGCGGATTTGGGACTATGGTGAGCCATTTGATTTGGAAGCTCAAATTGAGCGGGCTACCAAAGAAGTTGACAAAACCAAGGATGCTATAGAAATTGATAATATTCCCACAGGGGGTAGGGGGCTGTTTATTGCCAAAATGGTTGCCGATGACATTAGTTACATCAGGACGGATGATGGTCGAAACTGTTTTGTGATGACTAAAAGTTTTGCTGGCGCTTAACCTGTTTGGTCTAAACTCTTTGGTCTAAACTCGTTGGCTTAACGTTTTAACCACAGGACGAAGGCAAAAAAAGCTACAGGGAAAATAATCACGTTAATCGCGATCGCATTCATCGTATCGACATTAAGATTATGGGTTAACAAAGTCCAATGGGGCGCGGCGTATTTAATTATTGCCGATGCGATCGCCGAATAAAAAAGCAATCGCACTATAAATAAAGAATTAGCAAAAAACTGACTAAAATTTTGCGATGACATAATGTTGCAGATCTGCTGACTGGAGAATAAACGGGCAGGATGCCCGTACCACAAGGATTTTATATCTGTGGGTCAGATATCTTGTCTGACATAGCTTGCGAACCCAAGGGGCGCTTTGCGCCCTTTGCGATTAATTTTTCTTTTTGACAGGCTCCTTGTCAGGAAGTTCTGCTGGTACTGGGAACTGTTCAATCGCCTGACCCGCTAAAGCTCTTTCCATAAATCTACGCCAAATCGGAACGACATAAACACCGCCCGTCACACCATTAGACATGGGCGAATAATCATCGTTACCGATCCAAATAGCCACCGAAAGTTGCGGTACATATCCCACAAACCATGCATCCCGAAAATCTGAAGTCGTGCCTGTTTTACCTGCCACTGGTCGCCCTTCGCTCAGTTGTGCCTCGGTCGCCGTGCCGTTGGTAACAACCCCACGCAATGTATCAGTTAAATAGGAAACAGCGATCGGATCAAGAATTAATTCAGGCTTAGGCGTATTGTCAAGCACCAAATTGCCATTGCGATCGGTCACTCGCGCAATCATCGTTGTTTTCGATTTATAGCCCCCACTAGCAAATACTGCATAGGCTCCCGCCACTTCCATCGGCGTGACATCGGCTGCACCGAGGGGCAAGGACACAACAGGCTTGATCGGGCTGTTGATCCCCAATTTACGACAGATGGTAATCACATTGTCATTACCAACTTCGATCCCCAACTTAATTGCAGGAATATTCCGAGAAACAGCGATCGCCTGTCTGATACTGATCGAACCTGAAAATTTATTGTCATAGTTACGAGGGACATAAGGCTCATCACCATCGGGAATCGTCATCGGGCTATCGTCAATTACCGAATCAGGCGTGTAATTGCCTGTGGCAAAGGCGGCATAGTAAACAAAAGGCTTAAACGAAGAACCTAACTGTCTTCTTGCTAGCACGGCTCGGTTAAATTGATTTTTATCAAACTCCCCAACACCACCCACCAAGGCTTTTACAAATCCTGTACGCGGATCAACGGCAACCAAAGCTAATTGATTGGCATTAGCCCCACGCTCACTCAGTTCTTTACTCCCATCAGCAGAAACTTCTTCGGCAATACGCTGCAATTTTAAATCGATCGTAGTTTGGACTCGCAAACCACCCTGTAAAATAACATCTTTGCCAAATTTCTCTTCCAACTCAGCCGTTACCGCCTGTGAGACATAAGGCACACGACTAGCTTCGTAGGATGTTCCCGTCTTCTTAATCACAATTTTTTGAGCTTTAGCAGCTTTAATTTCAGCACTGGTCGCCCAATTCAATTCTGCGAGTCGATCTAGTACCAATCCCTGACGCTTTTTTGCTTCTGCAAAGTTATCCACAGGGTTAAATACCGAAGGCGCTTGAATTGTCCCCGCTAACATCGCCGCTTCACCAAGCGTCAAGTCGGCTGAAGATTTACCAAAATAGTTCTGAGATGCTGTTTCCGCACCATTGGTATTTCTTCCCCAAAAAACTTGATTGAGGTACATTTCCAAGATCTGCTCCTTGGTAAATACCTGTTCAACCCGCATCGCCAAAACTGCCTCGGCAACTTTACGATTAAGGCTACGTTCGTTTGATAAAAATAAATTCTTGACTAACTGCTGGGTCAAGGTCGAACCACCTTCGACAGTTCCCCCTGCATTAAAGTTAGCTAAAATTGCTCGTCCAATGCCATTGGGATCAATACCTTTATGGGTGTAGAAGTAAGCATCTTCCATTGCCAGAACCGATCGCTTTAAATGTGGGGAAATGCGATCGAGGGTGACAACTTCGCGGTTAATATCACCATGCAAACGGGCAATTAACTCACCGTTAATATCGTAGATATAAGTAGTTTCTATAGGCACATAACCCTTGAGTACTCTCACGTCAGGCAGGTCGCGAAAGCTAAGCGCTAAGCCGACTAGTCCACCTGCCATAGCCGCACCACCAATCATGATGATGCCAAGCAATGTACCGCCAACAGCCTTAAGAGTGCCTTTTAAAATACTGCCTGTAAGCGAATCAGACCGCTCTACACTAT
Organism: Pseudanabaena sp.; assembly: GCA_044355035.1. Classification (GTDB taxonomy): domain Bacteria; phylum Cyanobacteriota; class Cyanobacteriia; order Pseudanabaenales; family Pseudanabaenaceae; genus Pseudanabaena. The sequence continues at coordinate 68,410 of JBIKYX010000010.1, forward strand.
TCGATGCCACAGCAATCTACCCTTTGATTTACTTATAGGTAATCTTACTTCATTAACAAGTATTTCGGGCGATCGCATTAAAAAACTACGCCAGCAATTCTCAGTATGAAAACAAGCTAGTTAAACCGTTGATATAGGGCTATTCTTAATGACATCAGGATGAACAAGAATCATGCAGGGCAAGCTCTTTGAAACAGCAAGGGTCGTTTGATACAATTGTAGAATTTTTTCGTCAACAACTGGATTCATTGCCAGACAAGCGTACTGGCAAGAATAGTCGGTATGGCATGGAAGATGCAGCCCTAAGTGCGTTCAGTGTATTTTTCAGTCAAAGGCCATCATTCTTGTCTTAATTACGCGCCTTAACTCGGTATCTTGTTTTTGATAGTTGGGATCATCTTTTGACTTTTATGATTCAAGGCTTGGAGCTAGATCTAGTAGATATTCTAAAAAAATGTTATTTCCCAAATCCACAGAAAATTACAGAAACAACGGTAAATGATTGGTCAGATTTTAGCGGCTGCATGGATGCGGAATCTGACTTATCAAAAAATTACAAATCCTACCTAAGAAATGAACTTGATGAGAAATATGCTAATCGTTGATACAGAGTATTGGCTTGCTCTTGGTGCGTAGTGACGGAAACTTAGGATATGCTACTCAACCTCTTGCTAATCCTAATGCTATAGATTTGGGCGGCACACCTTTATCCCCTTACGGAGAAATGTATGTTAAAGCATTATTTACTTGCAGTAATAATCAACTTTATTTCTACGTTCAAGGACAAGCCCCTCTTAATTTGGGACTTTTTTCAAACTGTCCATTGCAAATAGAAGCGATTCCTATGAATTTAAAGCAAGGTGCGGCGACACTTTCAGAACAAACAAATCCACTAGTTACATTGCTAGAAGCAGCAGTGACACCAGAAAACAATCTTCAATTGCGGATTACTCAATCATCTAATGGAACTTTACCTTAAATTCTCAAATTCCTGCTTCACGATAACGCTCTAGTAAATTTGGCAAATGGTCAAATCCATCCACGCCGATATGGGCAATTAAATGCGATCGCTGCTGTTGTAACAACTGCTCAAATTTTTCCACACCCAACTTACCTTGCAAAATTACCACCAAAGATGCCGACTGTTGCCATGCTTTACTATGACGCTCTTCTAATAGATACATTCCCAAACAAGCATGATAGATTGCCAATTCCAATTGATTAAGTTGATAGAAGACTTCGCCAAGATAGGCGTGACTGAGGGCTTGTAAATCGCGATCGCCGATCTGTTGAGTTATTACTAATCCCTTCTCTAGAGCTAGCTGTGCTTGACTTGGCTGTTCAATGGCAATGTAAGCCGTACCCAATCCCACCCAACAAAGCGCCTGATTTTGTAAATCGTTCAGCTTCTCGGATAGTTTTTGTCCGCGTTCCAAATGACCAATTGGAGTTTCCATCTCTTCAGGAGTAATGGATTCTTGTTGTCTTGTGAGCATCACTTCGCTATAACCGAGATTGGCTAAGCCATTGGCTTCACCTTGGCGATCGCCTATTTGTCGCGCTAAAATTACGGCTCGCTGAGCATAGGATTCACTCGCAGTAAAATCTTTTTGATATAAACTAATCCGACTCAAATGATTGAGATTCGCAATTTCACAGCGTTGATCGCCCACTTCCCTCGCAAGATTAACCGCCTCTTGATGTAAGGCGATCGCCTGTTGCTGATTTCCCCGCCATGCTTGCGAATAACCTAAAACCGTGAGAATTCGCGCCTTTTCCTGTGTATTTTCCGTCTCTTTAAGCGGTTGATCGAGATAGTTAATCGTCTCTCGGAAACTATCCCCCGAAAAGGACGCAAACACACCACCATATAATGGAAAGTTTTCACGCTGAGCAAAGGTTCGTAAAGTCTGGAGGCTAATCCGAAAACAAATTTTTGCTAAAGCTTGGCGATCAGCTAAATGCTGAGCAGTGGAAAAGCCACTACTCAATTCACCCCAAATCATCGCAAAAGCGATAAAAGTAACCCCAGTCATGTGCATTCCCGCTTTAGCATCATAGGGCTGTTGGTCAAACCAATGCACCAAGCCATTTTGTAAATATCTCAATAAAATCGCTAGTTCCACCCAGTCACTAATATCGATGCTGCGTTGAGACTGCGCGATCGCCGTTGCCGATTGATTGAGCGCTTGTGTGGCAAAGAGATCGCGTGACAATGGACTCGTAATCTGTTGCGCCCAACTATGCCAAGGACCTTTGACTGTAGAGCGTTCAAACCCGACCTGTCTTTCTGTCTCGTATAACCAACTAACAAGGGAACCTTCCAACAAATCAAAGGAAGCTAAACCACGATTTAAGCCGATCGCCAACTGTCGGATTGCAAAAGCTTCCGTATTATCCGCTAAGGTTTCGGCAGTTTTTTGCAATAATTGGCTGAGATTCTGAATATGTTGACGTTCAAAAACTGGTGTATGGTTAGGATCGAGAACTTGAATGAGGGCTGCTAACCGTTCTGAAGCTTCAGCATTGAGGATCGTCTGTAAACCGCGATCGCAAGTATCTTGAAGTTGATAATTTTTCTGCCACTGTTCCCATGCATCTTGGAGAATTTTAAGAGCGCGAAGTTTTTGAGTTGCTTTCGCCTGTTTGATTTCATCAGTTTGCGCGGCAAAATTTTCCTGAAGTAAATTCGCTTGTTCTTCTAATGCTCGCTCAAATATTTCCCCAGTTCCCGATTCTAAACTCTCACTGAGAATGCGATAAACATGTTCTTTAGATAATAATTTGCCATTCTCAATATTAATAATTATGCGCTCAACAAAAATGAGATAGCGCTCGCGGGTAGTCAATGGTTTGCTTGGGGAGTCGGACATATGAGGTTTATTTGAATTTTATTTATTGTCTACCAAGTATACCAAAGCCAAAATGTGGCAAAATCATAAAAAACATAAAAAATCAGTTGCGAACCTTAGAAATCATGATGCGTAGTCACTATTGCGGTCACCTCAATGCCGAACAGATCGGACAAACAGTTAGCTTGTGCGGTTGGATCGATCGCAGGCGGGATCATGGTGGCGTGATCTTTTTGGATTTGCGCGATCGCACAGGAATCTTGCAAATTGTCAGCGATCCTCAACGGACTCCGCTCTCCTATGACTTAGCAGGGGAAATGCGAAATGAGTATGTAGTGAAAATTATCGGCAAAGTTTCCAAGCGCCCAGATGAGTCGCTCAATCCTAAACTTGCTACAGGGGAAGTCGAAATTTATGCCGAATCGATTGAATTACTCAATGCAGTCACCAAGCCATTACCATTCCTGATTTCCGAAGCAGACACGATCAAAGAAGAATTGCGGTTTAAATATCGCTATCTCGACATGCGTGGCGATCGCCTATCCAGCAATCTCAAACTGCGATTTAACGTGATTAAATCCATTCGCCGCTTCCTTGAAGATGAATATGGATTTATGGAAGTGGAAACTCCAATTCTCTGTCGTTCTACACCCGAAGGAGCGCGGGACTACCTCGTACCAAGTCGGGTCAATGCTGGACAATGGTATGCACTGCCCCAGTCACCGCAGTTATTTAAGCAATTGCTAATGGTGGGCGGATGCGATCGCTATTATCAAATTGCCCGATGTTTCCGCGATGAAGATCTTCGCGCTGATCGCCAGCCTGAATTTACGCAACTGGACATGGAAATGAGTTTCATGTCTCAAGAAGAAATTCTGGAATTGAATGAGAAGTTGATTCGCTATATCTTCAAAACCGTCAAAGGGATTGAACTGGGTGAATTTCCCCGTCTTACCTATGCCGAATCAATGGATCGCTACGGTTGCGATCGCCCTGATACGCGCTTTGGCATGGAACTGGTCAATGTTTCTGATTTGTTTGTCAATTCTGGATTTAAGGTCTTTGCGAATACGATCGCCAGTGGTGGGATCATCAAAGTCTTACCTGTGATTGGTGGCGATGCGGCTATTTCTAACACTCGCATCAAACCAGGTGGAGATCTTGCCAATCTGGTAGCCCAATATGGTGCAAAGGGATTAGCATTTATCCGCGTCCGTGAAGATGGTGTAATTGATACCATCGGCGCTCTCAAGGATAGTTTAACTGAAGAAGTTAAACAGGAATTACTCACTCGCACTGGCGCTACTGCTGGCTCTATTCTCTTGTTTGGGGCTGGAGAAAAGGCGATCGTGAATGAATCTCTCTATCGTTTGCGTTTAGCCCTCGGTCGTGAGTTGGGAATGATTGACGAAGACAAGCTCAATTTCGTGTGGGTAACGGATTTCCCCATGTTTGAGTGGAATGCCGATGAGAAGCGTCTAGAAGCTCTCCATCATCCCTTCACTTCACCTCGTCCTGAAGATATCGCAGATGGTCAAGAGATTGGTGTGAATACGATCGCTCTCGCCTATGACATGGTTCTGAATGGTACAGAAATCGGCGGTGGTAGTATCCGTATCCATAAGCGTGATGTGCAAGAGAAGGTGTTTTCAGCGATCGGGCTAACTCAAGAACAGGCTAAAGACAAGTTTGGATTCTTGTTGGAAGCCTTTGAATATGGTACGCCTCCCCACGGTGGGCTAGCTTTTGGACTCGATCGCTTAGTGATGCTGATCTCTGGAGCCGACTCGATCCGCGATGTGATTGCCTTCCCAAAAACGCAGCAAGCTCGTGACTTGATGACTGATGCGCCCTCAAGCGTAGATGATTCACAGTTAAAGGAACTCCACGTTAAGTTAGCCTTGCCTCCTGCTAAGAGCTAATACAACTTACTCAAAAGAACCAAACGTAAGGGCAATTCATGAATTGCCCTTAGAGAGTGTTTGAAAAGTTTTAGAGTAGGTTAAATAGGGATGGATTTAGGGCTTAAACGACGAACCATCAGATGAACCATAGCGGCAAAGAGCATCATTTCGCTAGTGGTAGACAAAAATTCAT
>JBIKYX010000060.1:0-25801 GCA_044355035.1 Pseudanabaena sp.
GCTCACATTCAAGACACCCCTAGCGAAGCTCGTGCTGGTGCAAAACTCCGCAAGATGGGTTCCATCGTAACCGAAGATCGTTGTGCTTCCTTGGTTGCTGAAGCTTCCAGCTACTTCGATCGCGTAATCGCAGCTCTTAGCTAATTGATTGATTGCTAATTGATTGATTGCTAATTGATTGATTGCTAATCGATTGATATCTGAATTACGATTTGCTGGTTGAGATTTGATTGACCAGAACCAAAACTAAGCTCACTGAATAAAAAGAATCCAGTTTGGAGATTTAATAAATGAAATCCGTTGTTACTACCGTTATTGCCTCTGCTGATGCAGCAGGACGTTTTCCTAGCACCTCAGACCTCGAATCAGTACAAGGTTCTATCCAACGTGCTGCTGCTCGTTTAGAAGCTGCTGAAAAGCTAGCTGCTAATCTTGACAACGTTGCTAAAGAAGCATACGACGCTTGTATCAGAAAGTATCCTTACTTGAACAATTCTGGCGAAGCAAACTCGAACGACACTTTCAAAGCAAAGTGCGCTCGTGACATCAAGCACTACTTGCGCTTGATTCAGTACAGCCTCGTTGTTGGCGGTACAGGTCCTTTGGATGAGTGGGGTATTGCAGGTCAGCGCGAAGTTTATCGTGCATTGAGCCTTCCTACCGCTCCTTATGTAGAAGCTTTGAGCTATGCTCGTACCCGTGGTTGCACACCTCGTGACATGTCTGCACAAGCATTGACTGAGTACAATGCATTGCTTGACTATGCAATCAATTCTCTTTCCTAATTGATTCTCACGGTAAGCCTTGCTTACTAAAAAACAAAAGTAGGGGCAATTCATGAATTGCCCCTACTTTTGTTTTTAGATGGAAAATTGATATAATTACAGAATTATGGATAAACGTTTTTATAGCTTTTTTAATTTGACAGAAGATCAGGCGATCGCTGTTTTAGATACGCCGCAAGATCAAATTGGGGAAGATGATTCTCGCTATATTGCCGCTTCGCATTTAGTGAATTTTAATTCCGAAAAATCAATCGCGGCTTTAGTCAGAGCGATTCATGAAACTAATCCTGAAATGGATAATCGGATTGTCCGCAGGAAGTCTGTCGAAACGTTAGGTCGTCTACAAGCTGAGTCAGCTTTGCCAGTAGTAAGAGATTGTTTAGCCGATCCAGATTGCTTTATGGTAGAAAATGCAGTTTGGGCGATCGGTGAAATTGGTACAAAAGATCCCCAGATTTTAGAAGAAATTACGCAATTATTAGATCGGTCAGACCAAACTTATCGTGTGATTATTCAGACACTCGCAAAGTTGGATTATCAACCTGCGATCGCGAAGATTCAGCAATTTGTAAAAGATGAGAGCTTGCCAATCTCTAGCGCCGCGATCACGGCTATTTGTCGATTAACTAAAGATTTTTCGCAAATGGATAAGATTGTTGCCCTACTCCAAAATCGCAATGTGATCGCCCGACGTTTATCGATTCAAGATTTAATCGATGCCAAATATTATGCAGCAATTCCTGCAATATCTCGCTGTCCTGTATCCTTGGTGTTTCGATTGCGCGGCATTCGGATGTTGGCGGAAGCAGGTATCGAAGAAGGGGCGATCGCATGGGCGGATGTGCAAGAATCCTTAGAAAAGTCATTAATCGATCATCCTTCCACTCTTTCACCAGTCCATAATTACAGTACTTTCCCCGATCTTCCGCGTCTAATCCATGAGCTTTATGAAACTGATTTTGGCAGATGCTATTTAGCAATCCAAACTATTTTAGAGAATTATGCTGATGATGCTCCTGCGGCTCTAGTTAGTGCCTATGAACAGGAAGCCCGCAATGATTATGGCGCTCATTTCCATGTCGTTAAACTTTTCGGTTGGTTAAAATACGCGCCAGCCTACGATCTCTTAATTGAGAGTTTGCACAATAAACAACCCCAGTTCCAAAAGTCACGAGCCGCCGCCGCGATCGCTCTTGCTGAAATTGGTGATACGAGAGCAATTCCCGAATTAAAAATTTGTTTGGAAGCTAAAATCTGGGACTTGAAATATGCGGCTCTGTTAGCATTAGAGAAGTTTGGTGATTTTACTGGCTATGAAGTCCTTGCCAATGATAGCGATTTATTAATTCGCGAGAAAACAAAAACTTTACCAATTTGATGATGTGCCGCGCATAGCGCGGCACATCATCAGAAATTTAAATCTTTTATTATCAATTTAATCCAAATGTCTATCGATACTTATTTTCAACAACTTAAACATCCCAATCCCAATGTTCGCAATCAAGCAATGTGGGAAATTGCTGCTAATTATGATGCCGAAGTCATTACGAGATTGATGAATATTCTCGATGACGAAGATACAAATTATCGGCGATCGGCAGTAAAAACATTAGGTGAAATCGGTCATGAGGCTGTCTCGCCTTTAGTTAATGCTATGCTGCATAGCGAAAATGTGACTGTGCGCGGCAGTGCCACCAAAGCGATCGCGCAAGTGGTAATTTGTCATCCTGACCAACCGCTATCAGATGAAGGTGTCGCAGGTTTAAAGGCAGCTTTGCAAGATCCCAATCCTGTGGTGAATATTGCGGCGGTAATGGCGATGGGAGAAATAGGCGAGCCTGTTTTGGATATCTTAATCAAGGCGTTAAGAGAAACAGATAATCCTGCCTTGGCTATTTCGCTAGTAAATGCGATCGCTTCGATTGGCGAAAGTCGCGGTATGGATGTTTTGCGTTGGATCATTGATAATGAGGCGACTGATTCTTATGTAAAAGAATCAGCAATCAGTGCCTTATCTAGATGTGAAATGACCGCTGGATTTAACCGATAATAGGCTTGACCATTTATTGATAATGAATTTAAAGAATAATATATTCTTTTATTCACTTTTATTACTATTTTTACTACCATTTAATTTTTAAAATTTAGGAGAACCCATGAATCAAGGTTTAGCAACACTTTTACGTGTAGGTACGCAAAAATCTCACTCAGCCGCCGAGAGTACCGATTTTATCAAATGCTTTTTAAAAGGCGTGGTTGATAAAACCTCCTATAGCAGACTAGTCGGTAATCTTTACTTTGTTTACAAAGCGATGGAAGAAGAGTTTGAAGTACATAAATCCGATCCCGTTCTTAGCAAGCTCTATTACCGAGAACTATGGCGCGAGAAGAGTCTAGAACTCGATATGTTGTTTTACTTCGGTTCCAATTGGCGCGAAGAGTTTAAGCCTACACCAGCCTGTGAAAAGTATCTTGCCCGAATCCGCGAGATTTCAGCTAACGATCCAGTTCTGCTAGTCGCTCACGCTTACACCCGTTATATGGGCGATCTCTCTGGTGGTCAAATCCTGAAAAAAATCGCTAAAGAGGCGATGGGCTTGCAGGATGACAAGGGTACTGCATTCTATGAATTCGCTGACATTCGCAATCACGGTGAATTCAAAAAGCGTTACCGTGAAGCTCTGGACACTTTACCTGTGGATGCAGTAACTGCTGAACGCATTGTTGATGAAGCAAATGCCTCATTCCATCAAAACATGGAAATGTTCCGCGAACTAGAAGGTAACTGGTTTGTAGCATTGACCAAATTTGGTTGGAACTCTATCCTTACCAAGATCAAGGGTGACCCGAAAGAAAATACTTCTGCTCGGCGCGAAACAAAGTCTAGCAGCTAAATTCAATAAAAAAGAAAGGGCACAAAGCGCCCTTTCTTTTTTATTGAAATAATTGTCCACGACCCAGCCATATCTCTAGAAGCAAGATGGCGAAACCTAACATTTAGCTATCCCATATTTGCTAGATACCATTCTTAATTAATTCTCTAAATAAGTTTTCCTTGACCATTGATTGGCGCAAAACTTCTAATAACAGTTCTTGAGTAGTCAGTAAGTCTAGTTGATCGACTTGTTTTTTATAAACTCTCAAACTGAATTCTTGCTCAATGCTTAGACCGATGGAAATGTTCATGGTTAATAATTAGATTATGAGTGATTTCGTTCAAAGCTGAGAAAACTTGCGAGTGTTGACATTCAGCTTTGAATCGTCCGATGAAATGATGACGGTGTAGTTCTCAAACAAGCAGTTGGGGGTGAATTAAATCGTATCCTGATGCTTTGATCTTCTGATTACTGACTTGCAAACTTTTACGCTGAAGACTCGATTTGGAGGCATCCCACTGTACTGGAGGCAGACCGTAAGCAGAACAGACCCGCCCTATCTGTTCTTTGACAGTGAGTTGGCTATCATCAACTAGATTGTAAATTCCCTCCAGACCATTTAACCGCGCAAATTCGATCGCACCGACGATATCATCACGGTGAATCCAATTAATAATGCGATCTCCTTTACCTGGAACCGTCATCCCAGCCATACCGCCAAACATACTAACTAGCTCTCGCTCAGGACCATAAATTCCACCGAGGCGCAGCACACAAACTTTTTGGTGATGATTAGCTGCTTGTAGGATGATTTGCTCTGCTTGATGTAGCACATGCCCCTTCCGATCTAGTGGGTCGATGTGAGCAGTCTCATCTACCCACGCCCCTTGCCTGTCACCATAGACAGAACAACTACTCAAGTAGATAATTTGCTTGACATTCGGAGCTTGGTCTAGAGCAACAACCAAATTTTTGGTCGTGTTTATGTAGGTATCTGCATAGGTCGATTCAGATGATTCTTGAGAACCCGTAGGAGCAACGCTCACTAACAGAGTATTTTGACCTTCGAGTAGTAACTGTAATGACGTGAGGTTATCCGCTTTCATCAAGACTACTTTGGAAACGATTTCCGAAATTGAAGCTACCCGTTCTCTACTGGTAGTCGTACCTGTCACATCATGACCCCGATCTTGCCAATAGTCAGCGACTGCGCTGCCCACATAGCCACAGCCAAGAATAGCCATATTATCAAACAAGGGACGATTCTGAGTCTGCTGACGAATTAGTTTGGCAAGGAGATCCATGTCAAATGCCGAGCTAGTTTCACCAGAAGAATTATTTTTGTCAATGGAGTCGTACATGTTTTTGGGTACTAGTTAATATCGAAGGTATTTGGAATCTCGTATCGACGAGCAGGCAGGAAATAGATGAGTAGAGCCGTGAGCATCCCTAAGTTAGACGATCAATCCGCAGTCTAGATTCAGCGCGAGTTTTACCCAAACTCGCTCTTTTCGATTACGAGGCGTGAGTAAGAACAATCTCGATCGCTGAGGCAATCACCGCACTCAACAGCCCCAAAGTAAGGTAATTTCCAGTTTTAGTATTTGAACCTAAGAGTCGATCTTTGTTGCTAGCTGAAAAGAACAGAGACCATGCTTGAGTTGTATCGATCTTCTGGAAGCGATTAAATTCGGCATTAAAAATTGGAGCTGTATTTTGACTCTGCATATAGGCACAAGAATTTTGAACTACTGTAATAAATCTTAATATAACACTAGCCCAATTTTAATGGTGGTTCGGACGGAATGAGATCGGGATTAAAATGGCGATCCAGATATTACATCGAATTATGTTGAGCGCATCAAAGGTAAGCTAAGGGAGCTAAATGAATTTGACTTAGGTTACCTAGCAGCCTGTCGGAGAAACAAATTTTTTCAACATGAGTTGGTGAAAGCGTTTGAGATTGAAAGCTAAACAAACAAGGTTCCATTCCCCAGCAGACTTAATCAAACCACGTAAGGAAAACTGACGGAACCCCATAGACTCTTTAATGATACCAAAGACAGGTTCAACCTTAGACTTGCGTAGACGATACAAGGCTTTGCCCTCCTCGGATTGTAACTTGTAAGCCACTTTCAACTGCAATGTAGCATCATCTGCGGGAGGTTCGGTTAATTCAGTTAAGAGATTCGTTAAGTATTGATGGTGTGGCTGTCGTCCAGTCGCAATAAAAGGGTCAATCTGTCGTGATTGCAATCCTTCAACATTGCTGACACTGAAGTAACCTGCGTCTAATGCAGCTCGTTTTACCTTGCCAACCCTAGGATCAATTGCATCAACGGTTGGGATAGCATCAAGTTGATCGTTGGGATGATTGGATAATGTGTTAGCGACAATCAATAAGGTTTGCTGATCAACCGCAATCTGTCCATTGTAATGTTGGTCAAATCCTTTGTTTCTGCTGTTTTTCATCACCCGTGATTCTGGGTCGGTAAAGTTGTATTGTTCTTGGTCATCAATACTGAAAAAGGGGGGGTAGGAACTCGTCCACTTGGCTTGCGTCCTGTTTGCTGCGTATACTGTTGTCGTTGTGCCATTTTCTCAGCATAGGCTCTCTGCTCTCCTGCGTACTTCTCTTCAGCCCGACTCTCTATTACCCGCTTCGCTTCTGTCAGATTGTTCAGTTTTTCATGACGACGGCTAATTTCCGCAGCTATATCTACATTTTCTAATATTTTTTTGCTCTCATCCGCTTCTTTTCCCATCTTCACTAATACCGCTACTTCCATCTGTAATTGTTTCTGGATTTCTTCTAGTCGTTTGTGGCTCACTGCTTTGCTTTTGGATGCATCTGCATGGATTTTTGTCCCATCTATGCTGATATCTGCTAATTCCATTACTCCCGCACCTATCGCTTTCTCTAGTACTTGTACGAATATTTCTTGCATTTCTACTAGAAATCGACTCCGAAAACTCGCGATTGTGTCATGGTCTGGATGCATATTTCCGCTTATATATCGAAACGGTATTGTTTCATGGCTGGCTTGTTCAATTTTTCGTGAACTAAATATTCCTGTTGCATAACCATAGATCAGCAGTCCCAATAGAATTTCGGGCGCAATTGCTACTCCTCCCTTTGTTCCATATTTACTGTAAATAATACTCAGATCTAGCTCGGAAATTACTTTTACCACAAATCTTGCTAGATGACTTTCTGGTAAGCAGTCTCCGATAATTACTGTTTCTTTCAACATCGCTTCATAGTCGGCTGTTTTAAATTTTCGTCCCATTTTTTACCTTTTTTACATAACCTATTCTAGACTATATTTTTTCTCTCCGACAGGCTGCTAGGGGTACGACAACTATTTGTGCATTTTAGGGACATAAGTCCGCAACCCAATCTCTGATAAGGCTTTGATAATCAATTGTTTAAAGTCTGTACCACGAAACTCAACCCATACGACGAGTTTGGCACAGTGATTTCGTATAAATCCAATAAAAAAGAAAGGGCACAAAGCGCCCTTTCTTTTTTATTGGAATAATTGTCCACGACCCAGCCATGTCTCTAGAAGCAAGATGGCGAAACCTAACATTGCTAAGCGACCATTCCAAACTTCAGCGGAAAGAGTCATCCCCCATTCCCAACGTTCTTGTGGATAGAGCTTAGTGTCTTTTTGAGGCTGGATGGTTTCAGCAAAGAGAATAGGCTTATCGCTTAAAGCTTTAAGCACAATGTCGGCTAAAGCTTGGATAAAAGCTGGGTCAGTATCAGGAGCAGGTACTCGCGCAAAAGTCTCAATCCCAGCTTGTTCGGCAATTTCTCGGTATTCCATGTCAATTTCTTCGAGAGTTTCGATATGTTCAGACACAAAGCTAATTGGGACTACGACTAATTCTTTTACGCCTTGTTCTGCAAGTTCAGCGATCGCTGCTTCTGTATAGGGTTGCAACCATTCGACGGGACCGACACGACTTTGGTAGGCGAGTTTGTAAGGATTAGGACGATTTAGTTTTTGCATGATAAGCGCCGCGCAGGTTTCAATTTCCTTTTGATAGGGATCGCCTGCTTCTTCGATGTAGCTGACAGGTACTCCGTGAGCGCTGAAAAATATATAGGCTTCGCTCGGATTATTAACTCGGTCTAGTTTTGCCGCAATCAAATTTGCCATTGATTGTAAATAACCTGAATTGTCGTACCAAGAAGGTACAACTGTATATTTGATCTTTTGCAATTCTGGATCGATCTGCCAAATGCGGTCGATCAAGCTAAAACTGGAGCCTGTGGTGCTAATCGAAAATTGTGGATACAAAGGCAAAATTACTAATTCTTCAATCTTGTCTTTTTTTATTTGGGCGATCGCTTCCTCAGTAAAGGGATGCCAATAACGCATTCCAATATAGACATTGACGGCATGTCCATTTAGCTGAAGCTGCGATCGCAGGGCTTCGGCCTGAGCTTCGGTAATCTGACGTAGCGGTGAATAACCTCCAATCTTTTTGTAATTCCTCTGAGATTTTTTGAAGCGAAGGGTAGAAATGAGCCAAGCTAGGGGCGCTTGTAATAATGGAGATGGTAGCCGAATAAGTTCTGGATCGGAAAATAAGTTATACAAAAATGGACGCACATCTTCTAATTTGTCTGGTCCACCGAGATTCAATAGTAAAACACCTAATCGATTCATATCATTTGCTATGTCCTTGCTCTAAAATTTTGCCAGAGATGCCGAAAAACATTCTGAATAGTGATACTTCAACAATACATTTATTTGGTAGAACAACAAACTAAATTATTGCCCTCCATTTCCATTATCAATCTGTTTGCATTGCAGCAATAATCGCCGTCGCTAAGGCTTGCGAATTAAATAAAACCCAATATTGCGCGGACAAAAGCCCACCTCATCAATATTTTAATCTAAACTAGAAGCATACAAAATCTTTATAGAACCTTAAAATCTTGAGTAATTCATTTCAAGCGAGAATGCTACTTTCTCACAATTTTGATGTCCCGTCCGACATTGTCCCAGCCATCAGTCGAGAAGAATTTGCAGAAGTATTTCGCATCGGTTTAGGCGATCGCCCATCTTGCCTGACTAGACTTGTCAATCATCCCCATTGGACAGTGGAAATTGTATTCGATCGCCGTCAGTTTTCCCCTAATCAAATTGGTGAGTTTTGTGCTGAGGCTTTGGCAAATAAACGTATCAGTCAAGGCGCAGATCCTAAATCTCTACCCGAAATTTTAATCTTAGGCGGTATCAAAACTACTCCGCCTACCAGTGATTCGCCCGATGCTTTGCAGACTGGCGATTGGGGCGTGGATGTGGTGGAAACATTAGTGGGAGAAACTTTTTTAAAGGGAATTGCATGGGAGACAACGATCGCTTCCAAATCCCTTGATACGATTTTTAAAGTGGAACTAAAGGATATCCAATCTTCTTGCTGAGAGCGTAAATTTTGGTATAGGTTTATTAAGACTCTGAAGACTAGGTGCGCTCGACCTAATATGATTAAAAAATATATTGAGGATATTGAAGATATGTGGCTTAACGTAGCTATATATTGTTATTTATCGATTTTTTATTAACGACAGATTAAATCTATAACATCAGATTATAGATTCCATTTACAAACTATTTTAAACCCGAAATTTGTTGGCATACAAAGGAGAAATTTAATATGGTCAGTACTTTTATCAATCCATTAGTTAATCCAGAGGCAAATCTTGGTGTTAGCCGATTCGATGAAACAGCGCCGATTCAACTTTGGCAAAATTATTCCGAAGCTGATGTCGATCTAGTTATTCGCGCCGCCTATCGTCAAGTACTTGGCAATGCCCATGTAATGGAAAGTGAACGCTTGACAGTTGCCGAATCTCAGCTTAAACAGTCAGATATCTCTTTGCGCGAATTTGTGCGTCAAATTGCCCTTTCAGAACAGTACCGCGCCAGATTTTTTGAGCCATGTCCAAGAATGCGATCGATTGAACTCAACTTCAAACATCTCCTCGGTCGCGCTCCTGAAAGTGCGGAAGAGATGGCTGAACATTCTCAGTTACTCGATCGCGGTGGGTTTGAGATGGAGATCAATGCTTACATTGATAGCGATGAATATCAAGATGCTTTTGGCGAAGATACAGTTCCTTACTATCGTGGGCATAAAACCCAGACGGGTAAGAAAATGGTTGGCTTTACGCATATGTTTCAGCTTTTGCGTGGCTCGGCAAGTAGCGATAAAGATCCCAGTCATAAAAATCGCTCTCGCCTGAATAGTTATATTTTGCGAAATCGTCCCAGCGCGATCGCCCCATTAAAAGGCGCACCGCCAGTATGGCAAAGACCTGCGGCAATTACCGATGTCAATCAACTTTTGTCCAAGGTTTTTGGATTAAAAAGGGAATCTCCCGATCTCTCCTTCAAGCCAGTTGCGCCCAAATCAAGTAGTGATCCTGAACGTCAGCAACAGTTTTATGAAGCTTACCAACCCTTTAAAGAAACTGCCCCTGTAGAATCCTATGCAGGTTCATCGGATGCGGATCTTGATGTGGTGATTCGGGCGGTTTATCGTCAGGTGTTTGGCAATGCTCATGTGATGGAGAGTGAACGCCTAACTGTTGCCGAGTCTCAGTTTAAGCGCGGTGAACTGAGTGTGCGCGAGTTTGTGCGCCAGTTGGCAAAATCTGAGTTTTATCGCTCTCGCTTCTTTGATAGTTGCTATCGTTATCGGGCGATCGAGTTGAACTTTAAGCATCTGCTCGGACGTGCGCCTGACAATTTCGATGAAATGCGCTACCACAGCAGTGTTTTAGATCAAAAAGGTTTTGAAGCAGACATTGATACATATATCGATAGCGATGAGTATCAAACTGCTTTTGGTGAAGCGATCGTTCCCTATTACCGAGGTTTCAGCACTCAGAATGGACAATCAATGTTGGAATTTACCAATATGTTCCAACTATTGCGGAGTGCCTCAAGTAGCGACAAGGATCTCGCCACTAATAACAAACCACAACTGACCAGAGCGATTGTTCAGAATTCGCCCTACGGCAAGCTCAAAGTCAGCGATGTTGCTTCCATCCTTGCGGAAGTCTTTAAGCCCAAAACTTCGGGTATCAGTCAAGCTGATTCTTGGGCGACATCGGCTAGGTTTGCCGCCGAACAAGCCTTACGCCAAACTTTACTAGAACAAGATCTGCTGATCGAAAGTTTGCAGCAACAACTAGCCGATCTGCGTCCTTCGGCTTCTATTGGTGCATCTTATCTCAAAAATTCTTGGCAACCTACGGTTGTCTCGATTCAAGGAGATATTTCTGATTCGTTATTGCAACAGTCAGATAACCAACTTGAGCAGATTGCCAACCTGCAAACCCAAATTGCAGATGCGCGGCGATATGCGGCGATCGGTGATGCACGCTTAAACAAATGGCGCAGTCGTGTTTTCAATGGTTGACGCTCTATGTAGAACAAGGTAGAACTTGGTGTCTTTCAGTTCTATAATTCTAGTAATATAAGTTATTAGTTCAATTTAAAATTCTTTAAGAAAATATTTATGTCAATTCCATTGTTAAAGTACAAACCCCTATCTCAAAATCAGCGCGTAGCTGGATTTGAAGTCGCAGGTGACGAGCAACCTCGGATTTATTCCACTGACAATTTGTTATCTGGTTTCGAGCTAGATCTCTTGATCGGCGCGGCCTATCGTCAAATTTGTAACGAACAGCAGATGCTGGAAAACCACCGTCAACTGTATTTAGAGTCTCAGTTGCGAGCAGGACAAATTACAGTTAGAGGATTCATTCGCGGATTGGTATTATCTGATTCCTTCAAACGACTGACCTTTGATAGTAATAATAACTATCGCTTTGCAGAGATTTGTATTCAGCGCCTTCTTGGTCGTAATGTCTATAGCGATCGCGAAAAGATTTCATGGTCGATCGTGATTGCTACTAAAGGACTCCCAGCTTTTGTTGATGAATTACTCAATAGCGAGGAATATCTCAGTAACTTTGGCGATAATATCGTTCCCTATCAACGTCGTCGCATCTTGCCACAGCACACTAAGGGAGAAGTCTCCTTTGCTCACATGGCAAGGTACGGTACTGACTATCGCGATCGCTTGCCGAAACAAGTCTTTAAAGGCAATAAAGGCGCAGCAAGATTGGATTATGTCCGTTGGGAATGGCAAAAGAACCCACCTGCAATTATCGGTAAAATTGGCGCAGCGTTTGTTTTTGCTGGCGTTGGCATTGTCGGATTTGTGGTACTGGGAGTATTTCTCGGATTGTAAATTCTTAATAAGTAGCTAAGGTAGCTTATAGAACTAACTTTAACAATGGGCTTAAGCCCATTGTTAAAGTTAGTGAAGTTTTCCAAAAAGAGTAACTTATTGCTACAAGATGCCTAAGCGAAGTTAAAGAACAAAGTCAGAGAGAACGTTACTCGCTCAGACTTTGTTCTTTTAACTATTAGTTTTGTTTAATCTTCTTCTGCTTGGCGGTGAATTTGCGCGATCGCTAATTTCGCCAAAACCTTAATCACCTGTAGCTCGTCATCTAGCAACGCTTGTAACGGTTCTAAAGCCATCGGATTTCCCATTTTACCGAGGGAATTAATCGATGCTTTTCGCACATCTAAATCCGTATCTTGCAAAGCCAAAATTAAATGGGGAACCGCAGGTGGATAATTTACTTGAGCTAGGGCTGTTGCTGCTTCGGCGCGGATGATTGCTTCTGGATCTGTGAGTGTCGATACTAGAAGACTGCAAGATTTTTCATCGGACTGTTCTTGCGCCACATGCCCGATCGCCCCAATTACAGCACAGCGAACATCTAGGGAAGCAGAATCTAAAGCTTTATACAAATAGTCCGCACCTTCAGAACCAATAAAGGCTAAAGCCCAAGCTGCATGACCTTTGATATCTTGCGATTTACTCTCATCTCCTAAGATTTCCAACAAAGCTGGCACTGAGGCTTCACCAGTTTTGGCTAAAGCCCCAGCCGCCGAACTTCTGACTACGGTATCGGGATCGTTCAGAAAAGAATTTAATAAAGTTGGTACAGCGATCGGATCGCCAATAATAGTTAAGGTTTTTGCCGCAGCACGGCGCAATACTACATTGGGATGATTCGCTAAAGATTGCATCAAAAATGGTGTTGCGGCTTCGCCAATTTCTCCCAAAGTCTCAGCAAATCTCAGTCTGACCAATCCGCGAGGATCTCCTAAGCCTTCGACTAGCTTCTCTAAAACGTGAGAATCGCGATCGTCAAAAGTACCAAAGGAAATTTGATCGCTGACTGTTTCGACCAGAAGGTCGTTTGCGGCTTGAATTTCGGGAATCGATTTTTCCATTACACAAATGTTCGGAGACAGGTAAATTATTTGGCTTCAACAGTTGATTTTGATTGGTGCTGACGCAACGACTCAAGAGTGGCATCAATCTTAGCCAAATTTGGCTGTAAGTTAGCAAGTGCTTGAGACTTCATGATTTTTGCTTTTTGAGCCATTGCTAGCGTATCACTTACGATCCTTTCGCGATACTGCTCCAAATCAGTGATCATTTCTGTAAGTTCTTCAGGAGTTGCTAATTCGAGTGAGGTGAGTTCAGGAATATCAAACATAATTTTTTAAATGATTTTTAAATAGTTTTTAAATGAATCACCCCGCCGCAAGCGGACGGGGTATCAAATTCTTTTTTACTAGAATATACTCACACCGCAGAGCGGTGGGGTATTTACCCTCTTAGTTGAATAAATATCTTGGCTTAAACCAAAGACATATAGCAGTCCTAAATCATTCACGAGAAAAATAGGGCTTCGACTTCGCTCAGCCAGCCTATATGGTTGGCTGAGCGAAGTCGAAGCCTCTCACAACTCATTTAGGATTGCTATATAGAAATGTAACATGGGCGGGCTGAAACCTTTATTAGGTTATTTTACAGTAATTTCCGATCAAATCCGAACCAACAAACTTTTTGAAAGTGTTGCTTTGCAACACTTTCAAAAAGTTTGTTCGGGTTCACTACTACTGTTAGGAATTACGCAAAAAGACTTGAAACCCTGATTTTAGCGTAGGGGCAATTCATGAATTGCCCTTACATTTGTTTTTTTGCGTAAGTCCTAACTGTAATTAAGCTTGTGCGTCAAATCTTGTCCGAAAGTTACCATGCTTAATCCAATATTGTTTTAATTGGTGGTGTGGGGTGTGTAGACTTGCTTTCGAGCGATAAACGATAACTTGACGATGATCGCCCATCCATACTTTATCGGCGACATCAACGGCAATAACTGTTCCGCCTAGGGCTGCCACACATTCCGAGAACCTTTCTACGGCACTATAATCCACAGACTCAAAGACGTATAGATTTCCAGAACAAATAAGATGGCGGCTGCGAATCCAACCCTGCATTTTCTTTTGTGCTTCTGGGGGCAGCATTTTCGCTCCAAGCGTAGCTTCATTAGAACCTAAATAGGTTGATTGCGTCTCAGGATATATTGTTTGAGATATTTGGCACTTCATTCGCAAAACTCTCCCTCTTTTCAAATTTTAGAGGTCCTGTTGTGGAACCCCAGACTTGTTGATGTGTATTCATGTCTAAGCCCTTATCAAGACTTAGCCATGTTGTTTCCGTAATCTCGACATAGCTGTCTAGATAGGTTTGACAACCATTTTTTTCTATTAAACATTCGGTTCCTTCCACACCACCAATAAAGCGATCGCCTTTGCGTTTAAATACCATTGAGCAGTTATATCGGCGTTCAATATCCTTTGGAGTGATGGTATTCAGAATACTAAGATCGCGTCCAGAGCCAGCAAAGAACATCGCATTTTTGAGGCTAAAATTCTCGATATAAATGCGATCGCCTTGATCGATCAAACGATGGACTCCTTGCCGATAGGGACTCCAGAGATCGTAATCGTAGACCTGTTCGGAATAGAGTCCAATTCCATTGAAAAAAACAAAGGGTAATGGACGGAAAAACACATGAATATGAGCGTAATCTTTAGGACTTGACGAGGCTTGCTGATAATTACTAAAATCCCCTGACATCCAATGCGCTAGGGTAATTAAATCATTGTCTTCAGAGCTTTCCATTCGATTAATCTTTAGCTGTTTGACGAATCTCAGATGAAAAAGAAGCCATGACTACGCCAGTGCCAGCACTGGTTTTGATCAAAGAAACGCGACAACGCACGTTAGGATTAACAAACCAGATTTTTTCTTCGGCGGCGGCGCGATCGTAGGGAGTTGTTAATACAAACGTCCCATCATCGGTGAAGTGATATTTACCGATCGCTGCCATTTCTTCCGCATATCCGCGATCGCGTAGCAAACTTCCTTGGTTAGGATTTTCAGGATCGGGAATGGGAATCAGCACACAAGTACCTTTGACGGCTTCGCTATCTTCCCAGTCTGATTGACCTTCCCAACTCATCCGAAATGGAGAAACTGCTAATTTAGGATCAATGTTATAGGATTCACAAAGTGCGATCGCCTCTGGATCATCTTCAGCAATTGCCAAAATCTCTATTTCCGACTGCACCGCCTCAAAATGACTAAAAGCTAGGTGATGAGCGCTACGTTGCGATCGCCAATTCCCTATTGATTTTTCAACAAACTCCTGAATATCCATTAATCTTTTAGAATTGATTGTTACTCGAAACGTTTTTGAATTCCTTCGCGAACAACTTCTCCATTAGGCGAGGTTGTTCGCGAAGGTCAGGCAAAAAACTAAATTACTTCAGTAATGCTAACAATTCTGCCTGAAGTGCGGTTAATTCGTTGGATTTGAGGAGTCATCTTGCTTGCAGAAACAATGTACTCAGATGTGCTGATACGGCGTTTGGTATCAAACTTGGAACCAGAAACCAAGATTTTGAAACGCTTTTCAGTCCCAGAACCATTTACAGTTGCGGTAGAAGCCTTGATCGTATTGGCACTATTAGTTGCAACAGCAAATACGAGCTGTGAATTTTGAACAGCACTGTCAACCTGTGCAGCACCGCGATCGAGGGCAAACATGCGATTGTAACCAATCTGCTTAGCATTGGCGGCGCTATCCTTGCCACGATAGAAAGGAACAGTGTTTTCGCCAAAGGCGGTTTGGTACTCATCGCTATCGATGTACGAATCAATTTCTGCGTCATAGCCTTCGGCTACGCAACGAACGATATGCTCAGAAACTTCACGCTGATCTTGAGGAGCGCGACCGAGCAAGTGCAGAAAGTTCAATTCCACAAAGCGATAGGGCGCACAGGAAGAAAAGTAGCGATCGCGGTAAAAGTCGGATTTGGCAACAAGTCTCACAAATTCGCGAACAGAAATTTCACCGTTGGTAAGCTTCGATTCTGCGGAAATCAGGCGCTCGCTCTCCATCACGTGGGGATTGCCCAAAACCAGTTTGTAAACCGCACGAATGGTAGTATCGATTGTCATAATGACTATTCTCCAAAGTTGTTAAAAGGTTTAAATGAATGAGTGAGGCGAATAAAATTGAATAAATCCGAATAAATCAGTTCGTGGGATACCAACAACTAAGCCACTTTAATGCTTAGGATCTTGCCAGAAGAACGGCTAATCGATTGGATTTTAGAGGTCATCCTATTTGCGGGAACGATGAACTCGGTAGTAGTGCCAGGAGAATTATTGTCAAAATTCGCGCCAGAAACTAAAATTTTGAAACGCTTCTCAGTGCCAGACCCAATTACAGTTGCTGTCGATGCAGAGATCTTACTAGAACTGTTAGTTGCCAATGCATACACTAGTTGGGATGCTTTTACCGAACTGTCAACTTGAGATGCACCACGATCGAGAGCAAACATGTGGTTATAACCAACCTGTTTAGGATTGGCGGCACTATCCTTACCGCGATAGCAAGGAACTGTGTTTTCGCCAAAGGCAGTCTCATACTCCTCACTATCGATGTAAGAATCGATCTCCGCGTCATAGCCTTCAGCTACACATCGGACGATATGCTCGGAAACTTCGCGTTGATCTTGAGGAGCGCGTCCGAGTAAATGTAAAAAGTTCAATTCCACAAAGCGGTAAGGAGCGCAAGAAGAGAAGTAGCGATCGCGGTAAAAATCTGACTTGGCAACAATTCTCACAAATTCGCGAACAGAAATTTCACCGTTGGTAAGCTTCGATTCGGCGGCAATCAGACGCTCACTCTCCATCACATGGGGATTACCCAAAACTTGCTTGTAAACTGCACGAATGACGGCATCCACATCATCCACACTATTAGCAAAGGTCGTATTCATTACATCTGTCATAATAATTATCTCCGAATTTATAGGATTTATGGAGTTTATAGAATTTATAATTTATAGAATTTATTTACGCTTTTCTATTATTTCTATTGGTTGATTTTGTTAGAGAAGTAAGCAAAAGCGCTATTTATTGATTTAACAAATAGATGAAATCCAACAAAACAAACATTAGAAAAAACATTTTGAGGGGATATGTCAGGGACAAACACCCTCAAGGATAACTACTCAACGATAAATATCGGATTACACAAGTGTGACGCTGGCAATTACGCCACCTTGAGCATGAATCCGTTGAAATTGCGCCGAAAGCTGCTCAATGGGAACCAAGTACACCTTGTTGCTACGACGGAATTGAGAAACCTTGTTAACTGTTTTAGCACGATAACCCGTAACTTCAATCCGATAAACATTGCTTGAACCCAAAGTTCCCAAAGGAGTCCGACGCAAAGGGGCATCGGTAGGATTACGAAATGTCGCACCAGAACCTGAAGAAGGAATAACCGCAGTTGCAGTTGGATTAATTACTAGAGAATTCAGCTTAGGTCTGTTGCCAGACAAATCGCCCTTCAAGCTGCTGCTAGAAGCTCCGCGCACCAATTGAAAAGTATGGGTAAACTGCACCATGCTGGTACAAGCTTCAGTTTTGTAGCCACGAATATAAGGAACGATGTTTTCGCCAAAGGTATTCTGGTACTCATCACTATCGATATAGGAATCAATGTCAGCCCCAAATCCCTGAGTATCAAGAATAGTGCTGTGTCCGCGCATTTCTTCTAAATCCAGTGGAGGACGACCTAACAAGTGACGGAAGTTAAGTTCGATCGCCCGATAACGAGCGCAACTTGTGAAGAAGCGAGAGCAGTAAAGATCGGACTTTGCTACAGCCCTGACAAACTCACGGACACTCAGTTCGCCACGTTTGAATTGAGATTCAGCAACGGTTAGCCGCTCGCTCTCCATGACATAGGCATTGCCAAGAACTTGGCGATAAACTGCACGAATAATAGTTTCATAATCTTCCTGAGATAGGCCCATTACCCTTTCAATGGGCTGAGTTTCATCAAACAGGCTGACACCCAATCGCGAAGCTGGTCCAAAGGCCATTACAAAAAATCTCCTGAGTTAACGAAAGGATTTAATAAAAATGATTTTATAGAATCGTATTGTTTTGCCAACTTTACTTTAGATTCTAGAAAACGCTCCTATTTTCGAGCTGATGAGTAAATTCTCTTACAAGTTTGTACCTTTAATCATCAAGATTTGTAAATCTACATAAACCCTGCACAATTCAAAAATCTAATTTTTAAATCAAATTTTAGTCGGGTGGCGCTCTAAGTCAAACAAAAAGCCATGAATATATTCTTCAGTCCATTCCGAGCCGTAAAAACGATTAAACATCCCTCTAGCGGGATCTTTTTCAGCGCGATATCGTAAATATCTTAGCTGAGCCGCTTTAATCTCTTCTAAATATTCGGGATCGGTTACAGGGATGGCGCGATCGCAAAAATCTAGATATGCTTGCAAATAATCTTTAAAAGCAGCAAACACATGGGTTTCCACCACTTCATTTTCCTGTGGTCTAGTCCAGAGAAAAGCTGGTGAAAAGAACTGACTTGCCTCTTCTGGGAAATCACCACCCCAAGGTAAATGGGGTTGATAGGATTCAAAAATTGGCAAGATTGGCTGTGTGTATTTCGCCTGATATTCAGGGCGATCGCGAAATAGGGGCTGCATATCTAAAGCAATTAAATGCCCACCTGGTAAAGTAACTAGATCGCCGCCAAAAAATGGCAAATCATAGTTTAGGTGAGGAAAAATCACAAAGTTTAGCACCTGAAGAGAACTGCCACCTTGGACATGGGCAGCTCGAATTTGCCGTAGTTTCGTTGATTGATAACCATAGCTGGTGGTCAAGACTTCATTTTCGTGTTTACCTTTGCCGACGATCGCCGATTTTGACTCGAATCCTGCGGGGATTGGGTAGGGCTGCAAATCGGGTAAGCGCTCCTTTAAATAGGCGATCGCATGATCTAAAAATGGTTGATATAGGGTCAAGCTCGCACTCCTACCGCTAATGGTCTTGCATCTTCAAACAAAAATCCATACAGGAATTTCTCAGACCATTCATGTCCAAAGTAGCTGCTGAACAAACCAGAGGCAGGATCGCGATCGGCGCTGTATTGATCGTAATCCTTTTGCGCCTTGACAATGCGCTGAATGTCCGATTGGTCATAGAGCGGAGTCGCATTAGCAAGCATTTGCCAGTACAAATTCAAATAATCTTGAAACGCTTCAAATACGCGAGTTTTTACAGTTTCAGGATCGGTCTTAGCAAACAGTAAATATTTCGAGAAATACTGATTAGCATCGTAAAACTTCATTTCCAGATTTTGCGATAGTTCTGGATATTTATCGTGTAGAGCTTTGAGGGGATGGATATACTTTTCTAAATAAGCCGCATCTTGAAACAATGGCTGAAAGTCCATCACAATCAAGTTTTTGACCTGCCCAAAGGATAGAAAGTCAATTCCTAATAAAGGCAAGTCATACTCATGACTGGGATAAATGACGCTATTAAAAATTTGAGCGCTTGCCCCTGCATCAATATATGTATAGCGAATTTTGCGAAGCTCTGGAGACTGATAGCACCAGCTATTAATTGTGGCTGGGTTGCGACCACGCTCGCTTGTACAAGACTCCAAACCTGTTGGTATCGATCGCTTTTGTAGCTGAAATCGCTCTTGTAGCGATCGTTCTAGATGTTCTAAAAAAGGTTTGTACATGATTTTTTAAGCAAAAATAAAGAGCAAATCTCAATAAAAAAAAGTAATTAAAAAGTAATTAATAGAGGAATTTTTAAAATGAATCTGAAGTACAGATTTTCTGATGAAGCAAAGCCTTTTGCTATAAAAAGCATTTATCGCGCCTTGTTATGACTGATTTTATTATAAGTCCGTAACTTTAATCATCAAGATTTGTGAACGTGCATATATTTTGCACAATCCTTATACCCCAAAAAAATCAGCCATTCTACTGCCCCTCTATATTATTCAAGCAAATTTGCGTCACTGAAATAACGTCGCTCGGAGCAGTAGGTCATCAAATACACGCCGTTCATCATCCGAATTGTACTAACCCGCACCCGAAAATCATCGGTAATAAACCAGCAGCGCTCTTGTCCTTGGTTATTGTCATAGTCAGTATCGATCGTCAAAATGCCATCATCACCAAACCAATAGCGACTAATTACAGGAATTTTTTCGACATAACCTTGATTGCGTAGCAGCTTACCCGATCGCCCTGTTTCGTCATCGGGTACATCGACTAAAATGGCAGCCTGATCTGGATTCGGTTCCTGTCCGCCTTCTTCATGGGCTTGCCACATAAAGCTCGCACCACCAGAGGCGATCGCCTCAGCCAGATATCCCGCACCACCTTGAGCTTCACAAATATTTTGAACTTTGGGATCATCGCGGGTCAGCACTTTAACATGAATTTTTGATTCTCCCGACTCATCTTTGACAGTATCAAAATGATGTACGGTACGATGAATAAACCAAATTCCCTCGCTCTTACGAAAGAAATCCATCATTGTCATTGGTGGCACTAACATTTATATAATTATCCTTTTTAATATCAATCTAAAAATTCCAAAAGTTGATGACGCGATCGCAGCTTGCGACATCAGTTACCTAGTTAGATTTTGACACCTTAAATAATACAAAATATGAAAATCCAAAATAAAGCCCAAGAAATTTTAGAAGCGATTAAGTCAGGTAAATCCTTGGCTATGCAGGATCTCTATCACTGCAATTTAAGTGGCTGTGATTTGAGTGGGGCAAATTTTCATCAAGCAATTTTGGTGCGGGCGAACCTCAACCGAGCCAACTTAAGTAACGCGGATTTAAGTGAAGTGGATTTGCGTAGTGGTGATTTGGGCGCAGCAATTTTGCAACGAACTAATTTACAAGGTGCTTGTTTATATCGTGTCAATCTCTGCGGAGCCAACTTGTCCGAGGCGAATTTGCAAGATACCAAACTACAGGGAGCAATGTACGACAGTCAGACAATGTTCCCTGAAAATTTTGCCTATAAGTCATCGGGAGCCGTGGGACCAAACGCAAATTTAAATGGCGCACCGTTTAATACGGCTAACTTGAAAAATGCCGATTTGCAGAGCGTCAATTTTTTAGGTGCATATTTGGGTGGGGCAGACCTCTCAGGTGCAAATTTGACGGGAGCGCGGCTAGTCCAAGCTGATTTACGCAAAGGCTTTTTGGTGGGGACTTGTTTACGCAATGCGCGGCTAAATGGCGCGAACTTGGCGGGAGTGGATTTACGGACGGCGGACTTGACTGACGCGGATTTTGAGCAGTTTGAGAGTATTGCGGGTGCTGATTTTAGTTATGTGGTGGGTTTGACAGACGAAATGCGATCGCGTCTACTCAGGCATCCGCAGCAAGATCTAGAAACCCTGAATCCTTTAACCCTCAAGACTACCTTAGCAAGTTTATCTCATCGCTTTGGGCGATTCACCGTAAATAACTAAAATTGGCTCTGGTATTGACATAGCAAGTAGTCTTTATCCTCGAATTACAATGATTTCTCGACCTGCTGGACTAATTACATTCTCAGTAGTCGTGCGATCGCTTAGCGGCGGCAAACCAGAACGGCGATCGAATATCACCAACCAACCTGTATCCAAACTCAATCCCGATAAATATTTATCCAACTGCTGTAATCCTTCCTTAATCGGATCAGGATTCTTATCGCGCCATACCTTCAACTCCATTGCCAAAATCACTGTGCCATAGCGCAAACAAATATCCATTCGCCCCGAACCAATGGCATATTCCCTTTCCAATGTGCCACCACCATTAACCACACGATGCAGAAATGCCATCAATACTATGTGGGGTGCAATCTCTGGATAGGGTGTACTTCCAAATAATGGTTCTCCATGCTGCCGCCAGAACAAGATAAACGAATCTAGCAGTGCTTGAGCATTGAGATTACCATCCTGATCTAGCCATGTTGGTGCTATTGAAGTTAAAGACGCGATCGTAATTGATGCTATACTTCAAACGGGTACAATATGAGTATTTTTGAAAGATTGAAATTTGAGAGTAAGAAGGGAATCAAGTTCAGACTTATACTGAATATGAGGTTGAGCTAAGCAATCGGAAATGGCTGAACAAAAAAGGGGAAAATCAGAATAATATTTGGCGTACAAACATTTCTTTTTGACGAATTTCCAAAGACGCTCAATCAGGTTCAAATTAGGAGAGTAAGAAGGCAAATAAAGTAATTCGATATGCAAGGTCGCAGCTAAAGCGATAACGATCTGACACTTTTGATAACGAGCATTATCTAAAACTAAGGTGATAGGAATCATTAAGCCTAAAGCTGTACCCCTGTTAAGGTGTAAAAATATCGAACGTAGATTGGTCGTTTCAGCCTTCAAAAATCCATTTTCTTGAACTTTTGACATGATGTTTTACAGATCTATATCGCTGGGATCACGCAAGCTCCTTAGTCACCTTAACAGGGGTAGCCTAAAGCTGCCAATTTGTACAACAGTTCACAGACTTGCGTACCCGTAATATAGGTGTCATTGGTTACGGTAATCACTTCATGGGTAACAGCATTTAAAGCCGCCAAGACATTGAAACGTTTACGTCCAGAAGGTGTGCGTACAAAGACTCGTTCAAAACACCAAATTAAGCCTAAAAAAGCACCCATGACAAAGTGTGCTGAATCGACAAAGAAAACAGCGCGTTTACCTGCCTTTGCTTCTTCAAGTCTTGGCTCTAACTTTTTTTGTTTATATTCCTCCTGTGCTTCGACATCAACTTTGGCTGGAACCGCACCGACTTTTACACAACGCATTCCCATCGATTTCATAAATGTTCGGGTTTGGGTGGGACTACGTTTGATACCTGTCAAGGCGGCGATTTCCTCAATTGCTTGGGAAATTGTGGCGGGTGGATGCTCACGAAAATGCGCCTCTATCGTGGTTCGATGTGCAACTAGCTCACTCTTGGGTTTCCTGAAGTTGATTTCTTTGAGTTTTTCTATACCACCTTGCTTATAAGCTCGAAAATATTTTCGCAATGTATTCTCACTAATACCTGCTAATTCACAGATTTGCCAGTGAGGTAAGTTTTGACTTTTTAGCCACAGCACTTCCATTTTTTGCTGCACACGCGGATGCGGATGGTGAAATCTTTCATGTTTTAGCTTCGCTTTTTCACTTTCTGTAAATGCGATTTGCAACATATTCGGTATCTTAATTTCTTTACTTTAGCTCTTAGATTTTACTTCAATTATCCGCACTCTTAAGCCGTGTAAAGTATAGTACTTTAGGAATAACTTCTCGATAAATTGGATTAGCAATTTGAATACCACCTCTGCTATCCCGATTGCATAATCCTAAATCTAAAACATATCTCAAATCATCTTCTGGAGTATTAACTAACTCTTGACCTGACAAAATTGGTTCAACAATTATCCTCACCCTATCTTCTCTTAATCTTTTAGCTAAGCTATCTAAATGTGTATCTTGCCTCTTAATTAAAATCTCCTTAGCTTGCTCTATTAAATCAACATTGATCTCAATAGCTGGATCTTTAGCAATATATTCAACAATTTCCTTAGCGATCGCATTGACCAACCAAGGTTGACCCTGTGTCAAATGAAAGGCTAAATTAACCGCTTCGGAGGTAAAGACCTGTCCTGTTGCATCTGTATGTTGCTGATAAAGCCTATTAACATCCTCCAAAGTAAAGTTACTCAAAGTAAAAGATTGAACTTTGATATTAAATGGACTAGAAGATTGCAGGCGATCGCTACCTCCTGATGCATATTTATAATCCCGCACATCTCTCATCCCAATCAAGGCAAGTGACTGAGGAAATCCCTTAGGACGATTAGGATAACCAGAACGAAACTGTCTTAGGACCGAAATTAAAGTTTCGTCACTCAAAGCATCAATTTCATCTACAAAAATAATTAGAGGCAAAGCTGATGCCATTGACCAAGCTTGTAAGACCGTTTGTAAGTCAAGTTGACTAACACCTGTTTCCTGTTGAATTTGTGAGGGATTAGGTAATGGCAACTGCAAGAAACGTACCTGATTCCACCAACTATTTAAAATACTATTCTGTGCTAATTGGGGATTATGGGGAAATGCTGCACCTACTTCAACCGATAACATCACTGCAACATATTGACCACTCTCAGTCAATTCTTTTGCGAGGTTGATCATTGCCGTTGTTTTACCCGTCTGCCGGGGCGCATGAATTACAAAGTAATTCTCCTGAGCGATCAACTTCTCTAGCTCAGGCAAACGCTCGCTTGCCGGCAACATGTAGTGAATGTCAGCCTTACAAGGACCAGCAGTATTAAACCATTTTTGCATAACGACAGCTAACTAACGGGCAGAGATACCCCCTCAATATAACGCAACGCAAGCAAACTCCTGAAACCTTGAAAACACATTACCAGCACTAAGCATAAATACTCATTCACATAAATTTAATGACAAATAATTAATGATTATTTGCTCTAAGATATTTCTAAGACAAGTTGGGCTTTCGATCTTGAAAATGATCGCATTTTTCGCGTCTTCTAACACTACACTTAGAGATAGGGGTCGCTAATGGTACTTTGTAAGCTAGGTGGTAAAGCTGTTATGTCGATTCCAGAGCCAATTTTAGTTGTTTACGGTGAACCGCCTAAAGCGATCGCTACTACAGACTTACGCCAATCACGAGTTGATGAGTTTTTAGCGTCAAGGTCTTTGCAGCCGAAGAGTCGTAAGGCTTATCAAGCGGACTTGCGAACATTTATGGATTGGTGCAATCTAGCTTGGGTGGATGTGAGTCGGCGCAAAGTGACACAGTTTAAAACTTTTTTGATGAAAGAGCGTGAGTTGGCGTTGAGTTCGGTGAATCGGGTGCTGCGAACTTTGAAATCTTTTTATCGATGGATGTTGCTCTCAGAATATGTGGTTGCCGATCCGACGATTGGGATTCAACAAGAGAGGTTACCAGATCCTGTGGCTAAGGATTTGGAGGATGAGGAGGTGTTGCGGATTTATGAGGCGATCTCGTTAGGTAAGATGATGTTACGCGATCGGGCTTTGTTTTCGGTGTTGTTGCATGGGTTACGAGCGGAGGAAGTTTGTCGTCTCAATGTTGAGGATTATGTGAATGGGGAATTGGTGATTAAGGAAGCGAAGTGGGATAGTAAGGGGGAAGTGCCTTTGACGAAGTTGGGTATTCAGGATTTGGATGCTTATTTGGATTGGAGGGAAGAGCAAGAAGGGGAGTTATTGCCTGATAGTGCTTTGTTTGTGTCTTGCTCTAATCGCAGTCAGGGTAAGCGGTTAACCTATTGGGGAATTCGTCATGTGATGGATGATTTGGCGGAGAAGACTGGGATTGATTTGTATTCGCATCGGGGTAGACATACGTTTGCGACAAATTTGATTGTGAAGTATGAGTTAGATCTTTCTTTAGCAATGGAGTTGACAAGACATCGGGATGTCAGGAGTTTTAGGCGTTATACAAATCGCAAGAATAAGATTGCGGCGAAACGGGCTT
The DNA here is from genome assembly GCA_044355035.1 of Pseudanabaena sp. Lineage (GTDB taxonomy): Bacteria > Cyanobacteriota > Cyanobacteriia > Pseudanabaenales > Pseudanabaenaceae > Pseudanabaena. Next base: position 25,533 of record JBIKYX010000060.1, read on the forward strand.
TTTTAAAGGCGGCTGAAAAGTTGGAGTAACTGATGGTGATGATTATTGCTAAAGCCTGATCGCCTTATGCCGCGTAAACAAACGTTGCAATTTTTACCAGTATTGAACAACTTGCTAGAGATGAGATTGCTGACGTACCCCGTATTCACGTCCATGTGTAAGTCTTAAAAAAAGAATTACATAGAGAAAGCGCTGTCGCTAAAAGTCTGTGAAGATTTGAGATGCAAAAATGAACAAAGAAAATTGCCAAATGTCACTGTTTCAAAATA
>JBIKYX010000061.1:0-25654 GCA_044355035.1 Pseudanabaena sp.
CATCTCTAGAAGCCTATCAGCCCCTTCTGGAAGCGCCTGATTGCGATGAAATTTTACAGGTAGCTTATAGGCTGGTACAACAAAGCCAGAATGCCATTAGCATTCAACAGGAAGTCGATCGCGCCGCCAAAATTGTCTTTGCGCTCAAAACGTACAGCCATCGCAGCAGTGAAGCTGGTGAGAAAAGTCTGATCCAAATTAGTGATGGCATCGAAATCGCCTTAACGCTCTACCAAAGCCGATTGAAGCAAGGAATAGCGGTGATTCGTAAATATCAGCCAGTCCCATCTCTTCTCTGTGACCCAGATGCGCTTACACAGGTTTGGGTTAATTTAATTGACAATGCCATCTATGCGATCGGTAAAGAGGGGACTCTAGAAATAGCGATCGCTTCCCAAGCAGGACAAGTAGTAGTGGAAATTACCAATTCGGGTGGGGCTATTCCTGATGAAATCATGCCGCGACTATTCGAGCCATTTTTTACGACCAAGCCGAGAGGCGAAGGCAGTGGACTTGGCTTAGATATAGTGCGCCAAATTGTACAGAAACATGATGGTAATATTCATGCTAGAAATTATTGCGGACGGGTCACGTTTTCGGTTATTATTCCTTTACCTGAATACACAAACCAGCGAACGGGAATTAGTCCCACTGCAAATCTAAATTAAAGAACTAACGGATTTTTAATTTCCGAGTAATATCAATTCCAACCGTAGAAACTGATGACGAACAAACTGACTATTATTTGTGTTGATGATGAACGTAATGTCCTACTGATGCTGAGAAATCAGTTAATGCATTTTTTCTCAGATAGCAAGATTGAAATTGCCGAAAGTGGCAATGAAGCACTAGAAGTTATTGAGGAGATATTATCTAACGGCGGGGATGTTGCTCTAGTAATTGCCGACCAAATTATGCCGAAGATGAAAGGGGATGAATTTTTAATCGAACTCCATCACCGCCATCCTCAGATCCTCAAGGTAATGCTAACAGGACAAGCCAATGTTGAAGATATTGGCAATGTCGTCAATCGCGGAAATCTCTATCGTTTTATATCTAAACCTTGGAACGAAACTGATTTGAGGCTAACTGTAGCCGAAGCTTTGCGGAGATACGAGCAAGAGAAACAACTTGCCAAGCATCAGTTAGCCCTTGAGCAAACTAATCTAGAACTAATCGAGCTAAATGCTAATCTTGAGAGATCTAATTTAGAAATGATAAGAGTTTCTAAATTAAAAGACGAATTTCTTGCCATGATGAGTCATGAATTACGGACTCCATTTAACTCGATTTTAGGTGTGTCAGAATGTTTGGTTGAAGGAATGTATGGTCAGATCACTCCCCCTCAAAAGGACGCACTCACCATTATTGAAAATAGTAGTAATCATCTTCTGAAATTGATTAATGACATTCTATATTTCACAAACCTTTCAACAGATGTAGTGAAACTTGATCTTGAATCTGTAGCGATCGCTGATTTATGTAATTCCAGTCTAGACTTTGTCAAACCAAAGGCGGTCAAAAAGCAAATTCAAACTACATTAAATATATGTCCAAGTATAGAATTCTTGGAAGCCGATCCGATGCGAATGAGACAAGTATTAATCAGCTTGCTCGATAATGCGATTAAATTTACTCCGAAGGGTGGGAAGGTCAGTTTAGAAGTAAAGATGAATTATCAGCAACCAAGTCAGCCATTAACTTTTTCTAATGTAATTAAGACCTCAGATTCGCTAGAGCAGACTGATAAGAGTTGGGGATTTGTGGGCATTAACTCTTGGGTTTCGTTTGTGATTACTGACACTGGCATCGGCATCGCCCCTAGCGATCGCAAGATGATCTTTCAACCGTTTATCCAGATTGACAGTGGGCTTAACCGCAGTTACGAAGGCATAGGAATTGGGCTGGCAACAGTAAAGCAAATCGTCGAACTGCACAGGGGATATATCGAACTGAGCAGTCAAGTCGGTCAGGGAAGTTGCTTTACTGTGAGCATACCGTTTAGGAATTGACTGACTGTCAATTAGCAGCCTAAGCGATCTATCCTAAACCCAAAAATTTTGAAAGCAATGTTAAAATCAGTTAATACAAATATTTTTGCGAAAATAGTGAGAATAAATTTTACTGATTTTGACTTTGGAGATTGATAAACAATGAGCAAACCGACTATCCTTTGTGTTGACGATGAACGCAATGTTCTACTCAGCATTAGGACACAATTAATGCGCTGCTTTCCTGATTTTATGGTTGAAATTGCGGAAAGTGCTGAGGAAGCCTTGGAAGTAGTTGAAGATCTGATCAGTAGTGGTCGGGAACTTCCCCTCGTTATTGCCGATCAGATCATGCCTAATATGAGAGGCGATCAGTTTTTGATCGAACTCCACGATCGCTATCCCAAAATTGTCAAGGTGATGCTGACGGGACAAGCGCGTGCCGAAGACGTGGGCAATGTCGTCAATCGCGGCAACCTCTATCGGTTTATGTCCAAGCCTTGGAATGAGAACGATCTTCGGCTAACTGTATCTGAAGCTTTGCGAAGTTATAAGCAAGATCGCACCATCGAAGCACAATATCTAGCCCTCGAACAAGCCAAATTAGAGCTAGAGATCCTGAATGCCAATCTAGAAAAGCAAGTACAAGAGCGTACTCAACAACTAAAACAGAGCGAAGAACACTATCGTATTCTTTCGGAAATAAGTCCTGTGGGGATCTTTCGCAACGATGCTAATGGAAACTGCACCTATGCCAATGCCAAAACCCTCCAAATCACTGGACTTTCTGTCGAAGAAAATTTAGGCGATGGCTGGGGCAGAAACTTGCATCCCGACGATCTCGCTTGGATGTATACCGCTTGGAACAACTTTGTCGAGCAGTCAAATCTGGGACATAATGTCGATTATTGCCTTGAACACCGATATCTCAATCCCGATGGTTCAACCAAATGGGGCTTTGTACAAGCCGTTCCTGAACGCAGTGCCAATGGTGATGTCGTCGGATTTGTCGGCACAGTATCGGATATTAGCGATCGCAAGAAGAACGAAGAATTATTGAGGCTAAGCGAACAAAAACAACGAGCCTTAATCGAGGCGTTGCCTGATCTAGTAATGCGGGTTAGCCGCGAAGGTGTTTATCTTGCTTTCTACGCAACTAGCGCCTTTAACGTAATCGGAAAAACTGGAGACTTTATTGGTACTCATATAAATGACTCCCTCCCTCCCGATTTAGCCACAAGACGGATGAATGCGATTCATAATGCTTTATTAACTAAGGAAATACAAATATACGAGCAAGAAATTGTAGTTGAGGGGATTTTACAAATCGAAGAATGTCGGGTGGTAGCTTGTGGGGAAGAGGAAGTTTTGATCGTAGGTCGTGATATCAGCGATCGCAAACGCTCAGAAAAAGCGCTGAGAGAAAGTGAATCCCATAAAGCCGCCATAATTCGTGCTTTACCCGATCTAATCATGCGAATCCATAAAGATGGAACCTATCTGGAATTCCATAGTACAGAGAGTTTTAATGTTTTTGGGAAAGCTGAAGACTTTGTTGGGAAACATCTAGATAAGGATTTATCTCCTAACATAGTTGCACAAAGAATGAAGATGATCAATGCGGCTCTGGAAACTGGGGATATGCAAATATATGAGCAAGAGATATTGGTGGCTGGCAAGATCCAAATCGAAGAGGTGCGGATTGTCCCCTATACGGATGATGAAGTGTTAATGTTGGTTAGAGATATAAGCGATCGCAAGCAATCAGAACTGGCACTCCAAAGTTTACTAGAAGGAACAGCATCGGTTACTGGCAAAGAATTTTTCCCAGAATTAGTTAAGCATATTGCGATCGCTCTTGATGTTTCCCATGTCTTTATTTCCAAGTTGTCGGGAGAGAACCTAGAAACTATGGCATGGTATGCCGACGATCTGATTCAGCCAAATTTTACCTACCCAATTGTCCATACTCCCTGCGAAAGAGCTTTTCTCGATGGTATCTACAACTGCTTTTCTAGATTAAAACAGCTATTTCCCCTTGATGAGTATCTAGCAGGAATGGATGTCGATAACTATATGGGAATGGCACTACAAAATTCGGCAGGTAAAAAGATTGGTGTAATTTGTGTGCTAAATCATCAACCATTAGCTAATCCAAAACGAGCCGAACTATTACTGCGTATCTTTGGGGCGCGAGCATCTGCCGAACTAGAGAGAATGCAGGTGTTTGAGGATCTGCAAATATTGAATACCGAGCTAGAGCAACGTGTACAGGAACGAACAAAAGAACTATCTAAAGCACGCAACTTTTTAGAAGCAATTATTGAAAATCTTCCTTTATCTTTATTCGTTAAAAATGGGAAAGAAGAAAAGTTTGGCGAATTTTTGCTGTGGAATAACACCTGCGAACTCATGTTCGGTTGTAGTAAAGAGCAAGCACTTGGTAAATCAGGCTATGATTTTTTCCCGAAAGAGCAATCTGATTTCTTTAATGAGAAAGACCGCTCATCATTTGCACTCGGTAAAATTGAAGATATTCCCGAAGAACCTATTGACAGTTTGACTCTAGGTCGTAGGATTCTACATACCGTTAAAGTACCAATATTTGACGAACATGGTAATCCTGACTATTTGATCTGTATTTCTGAAGATATTAGCGATCGCAAAGCCACGGAACTAGAACGCGATCGGCTTCTACAAGAACTATCTCAACTCAATAAAAGTCTCGAACTTCGAGTCGAAGAACGAACTGCCGCACTTGTAAACGCCCAAGAGCGAATCATTGCCCAAGAAAAACTTGCTTCTCTCGGTACGCTCACGGCAGGTATAGCGCACGAACTACGTAATCCTCTTAACTTTGTCACAAACTACGCACTAGGGTCAATTGAACTCAGCCAAGAATTGTTAGAGGCAATAGAGCCTTTGCGCCCTTCTTTAGATTTTGAAACTTCAGATCTGGTCGCATCATTAATCGCCGATCTCCAAGAAAACTCATCGACGATTCGTGTTCACAGCAAAAGAGCTGAAAATATCATTACCAACATGATGCAACATGCCCGAACTAATGAGGTAAAGGCTCTCCCGCAGCCAACTCAAATTAATGATTTACTTGATCAATCCTTAATGTTAGCGTATCGCGGTAAAAAAATACAAAATAGCGATTTTGACATGACGATTCAGACAGACTATACCGCCGACTTAGAATTAGTCGATCTATTTACAGGAGCCATGAGCAGGGCTTTCATTAATCTGATTGATAACGCTTGTGATGGTATGCGCTATCAAAAAAGTCTCTTGATCACCTCTAAAGATTTAGGCAAATATCAGCCGACACTCTACATTTCAACTAGTAGTCTTGGCGATCGCGTCGAGATAAGGATTCGTGACAATGGCTGCGGCATTTCCCCAGAAACCCAAAGCAAAATCTTAGATCCTTTCTTTACCACCAAACCTCCTGGAGAGGGAACTGGGCTAGGGCTTTCACTCACCTACGATATAATTGTTAAGCAACATAACGGCACTTTAACAATTAATTCTAATGTTAGTCAATTTACTGAAATAATAGTTACATTACCAATTAGATATACTTAAAATATTAGATTACTACTCCCAGATAGTTTTGTGAATTAGTATCGAGAATACCGTACTATAATTAAATTATGAAAGAAGTGCCAAGTATAGTACTAGTAGTTGATGATGAGATTGAAATTCAACGTCTGTTCAATCAAATATTTAGAAAAAGAATCCAAAAAGGAGAACTAAGTTTTCAGTTTGTTCAAAATGGAGTGGAAGCACTGAAGATTCTCCGCAAACCGAATTCGATTGACATGATTTTGACCGATATCCAGATGCCAAAGATGGATGGTTTAACTTTTTTGACAAACTTAGCAGAGCTTGAATCTCCACTAAAAGCCGTAGTTATCTCTGCATTTGGCGACATGAAGAACATTCGCACCGCAATGAATCGTGGCGCGTTTGACTTTTTGATTAAGCCCATTGACTTTGAAGATTTAGAAATTACAATTAACAAAACTCTGGCATGTGTTCGTGATTTGCGATCGCAAAAGCAAAAGTTGCAATCAACTTTAGATCGACTCCATAGCTTAGTTTTCTATGATCAACTGACAGGCTTAAGCAATCGCTATGGACTGCTGCAAAAAATTGCTAAAAGTATTGAATTAAAGCAAGCAAAGGGAATTTGTTTTGCCATATTAAAGCTAGATGTAGAACGCTATCCCATCATTAAATCTGGATTTGGTCATACCCTTAGCGACCGCCTCTTAGTTGAGATTGCTCGTCGATTGGATGATTGGGATGTTCGATCTAAAGTTGTAGCCCGATTAGAAAACAATGAATTTGCTATATTGCTAGAAGACGTGGAAAATACATCTATTATTGAGAACTACATAGAACAACTTCATCAACTTTTCAACCTTCCCGTTCAGCTTGAGGAGATTTGTATATCATCAAAAACTCATATAGGGGCGGTCACTAGCGATTTAGAAGATAGCCAGCCAGAAGATATTTTGAGAGCGGCAGACACAGCTTTCGACTATGCAAGAAATGATAGAGAGGGAACAGTTTTCTTTAATCAGAGTATGCAACAGAAGGCTATCCATCGAGTAAACCTTGAAGTTAATTTGCAAGAAGCGATAGAAGCTCAGCAAATTTTAATATACTATCAGCCTATTTTTTCCTTGCAGACGGGAAAGATTAAAAGCTTTGAGGCTCTGGCTCGCTGGCTAACTCCAGATCAAAGATGGATTTCTCCCTTAGAGTTTATTCCATTGGCAGAAGAAACAGGCTTAATTGTTCCCTTAGGTCGCTGTCTCTTGTCAGAAGCTTGCGCTCAAATGGGGCGGTGGAAAAATCAATTTCCAGACATTTGTCCTGAAAGTATTAGCGTTAATCTATCGAGTTTACAATTAACTAATTCAGCACTATTGGAAGATATTGATCACAGTCTCAGTTCCGCAGGCTTGCGTGGGGAAAGCTTGAACTTAGAGATTACTGAGAGTGTTTTAATGGAAAATATTAAAACCGCGATCGGTGTTCTAGCCCAACTGCGGGAGCGCTCGATTGGACTTTCAATTGATGATTTTGGTACAGGCTATTCTTCTCTATCTTATCTGCAATCCCTACCGATCACCGCCCTAAAGATTGATCGCTCGTTTATTAAAGATATTGATACAAATTCAAATAGCCTAGAGATTACTTCGATGATTATTAACTTATCCAATCAGTTAAAGTTGAAGGTGGTTGCCGAGGGCATAGACAAAGACGCACATACCAATGTTTTGCGATCGCTTTCCTGTGACTATGGACAGGGTTTTCTATTTTCTCCGCCCGTTGATGCAACTGCTGCCACCAATCTTATCGCCGCTCAAATTTGTGACCCAAAATTAGTTTTATCGTAGCGCCAATGAGATTGTCCATACATCACTTTAAAATTTTGCACTTTAAAATTTTGCAAAAAATAAAAGCGACACTTAGTGCCGCTTTTATTTTGAAATTGGAGATAAAAACTACGAAGTAGCTAATGTCCGACGCTTCGTTACCATGCGGAAGGCTTCGATAATATCGCCCTCCTTCCATGTCGAGAACTTAGAAAGCGAGATACCGCACTCAAATCCAGAGGCGACCTCCTTCGCGTCATCCTTGACCCGTCTAAGAGAATCCAATACGGCTGAGTGTACAACCTCATTACCACGCTTAACGCGGACATTACAGTTACGTTGCAACTTACCATTTTGGACATAACAACCAGCCACAGCACCCTTACCGATTGTAAAGATGGCGCGGACTTCAGCTTGACCGAGGTATTCTTCGATCATTTCAGGATCGAGCAAGCCTTCCATCGCATCTTGGATATCTTCCAAAAGCTTATAGATGACATTGTAATCACGGAAGTCAACACCCATTTCATCAGCAGCCTGTCTAGCGCCAGGAGCCATCGTGGTATTAAATCCTAAGACTACCGCCGAGCTTGCTGCCGCCAAACTGATGTCGTTCTCAGTGATCTCACCAGGGGCTGAGAGCAGAATGCGGAGTTGAACTTCGCGCTGAGGTAGCTGAGCCAAAGATCCGAGAATCGCTTCGAGAGAACCTTGGACATCGGCTTTGAGAATAATATTGAGTTCCTTGAGATCGCCTTCTTTGACCTTTTCGGACAGAGTACCAAGAGTGACCCGACGTGAAGCCATCGCTTGTACCAAGCGAGCTTGACGTTGATCCATCGTCCGTTGATCGGCGATCGCCCTAGCCACTTTTTCATCAAGGTAGACTTCAAACTCATCACCCGCCGCAGGGACATCACCCAAGCCGAGGACTTCCACCGCAAAGGATGGCGAAGCTTTGCCAACTCTTGAGCCGCGATCGTCAACCATCGCCCGCACTTTACCGAAGGCAGCACCAGCCACAAAGATGTCACCGACACGCAATGTCCCGTTTTGGACAAGCAATGTCGCCACAGGTCCCTTAGCCTTGTCGAGGTGAGCTTCGATGACCGTACCCTTAGCAGTCCGATTGGGATTAGCTTGTAAATCTTCGACTTCAGCAACCAGCAGAATCATTTCCAGCAAGGTATCAAGATTCTCACGGCGGATCGCACTAACAGGAACCATGATCGTATCGCCACCCCATTCTTCAGCAACCAGAGAGTATTCAGTTAACTCTTGGCGAATGCGATCGGGCTGAGCTTCAACCTTATCAACTTTGTTAATAGCAACCACAATTGGAACCTTCGCTGCACGAGCATGGCTAATCGCTTCAATGGTTTGAGGTTGGACACCATCATCAGCAGCAACGACAAGTACCGCAATGTCCGTTACCTTCGTACCACGCGCACGCATGGCGGTAAAGGCTTCGTGACCAGGAGTATCAAGGAAGACGATCTGTTGTTTTGCACCGTTATGCTCGACATCAACGTGATAAGCGCCGATATGCTGCGTGATTCCACCTGCTTCACCTTGAGCAACCTTACTCTTACGAATTGCATCAAGGAGCGTGGTTTTACCGTGGTCAACGTGACCCATGATCGTCACCACAGGCGGACGGCGTTCGAGTTTATCAAGATCGGCAACATCAATCATCTCGGTCTTGAGCGCTAACTCAACGACTTCAGGTGAATGAACCTCATAGCCCAACTCAGTTGAAACCATTTTGGCAGTGCCGACATCAAGGGTTTGGTTAATATTCGCCATAATCCCCTTCATAAACAGGGTACGAATTACCTCTGTCTCCGAAAGAACTAAACGCTTAGCCAATACTGCAACGGTCATCCCTTCTTCGATTTCCACCGATGTTGGTTTTTCGGGAATGACTTCGACTTGCTGATGGCGGCGATCGCGACTTGGTGCAGACCTTTTACCCTTTTGAGTTGGCTTAATATCCGCCGCCATAGTTGGCTTTGATGGGACGGCTGGAGCCTTAGGACGCGCAGCAGGACGCGCTAAGGACAAACTGATCTGGGCTAGCTCAGCCGCAGCGTCTAGATCCGCATCATCATCTTCATCGTCAAAGTCGCGTAGATAGCGCTTGGGCTTGTTCAGACGATTTTTTTCTTTAAGCTCAAGTAAATCTTTTTCTTCTTCTTCCTTAGATTTACCCTTGCGCTTACTTACCTTGCCAGGCAAAGTTGGTTTTTCTAGAAGTTCAGGCAGATTAGGATTAAACGCATTACCAGATTCTGGCTTTTTGGCATTTTTGTCAGCAATGACGGGCTTCTCAGGCGCACGCATCAAAGTTGGCATTGGTGGACGTAAATTGTGGGGTGGTTCTGTCGGAGCCGTGATCCCACGCTCAATTAATACCGAGTCTTTGACCAGTTTCGGTGAACGACTTTGTGGTCTTCCGCCCGCAGGTGCTACGGCAGGTTCGGCGGGTTTGTTTAGCTTCGGTCTTTCTGGTCTAGGAGTTCTGACGGCATCTTGCTTCGGCGCAGCTTTTGTCTCTTGCACAGGAGCATGATCAATTTTGGTTTCAGTCTTGGGCTGATCTGTCCTAACATTCCCCCCTGCGTTTCCGCCGATCGCAGGCGCAGTTCTAGCAGATCCTTTGGTTTCATCGGTCGGTCTGGCTACGGGTGCTTTGGGTACGACAAGAGCTTTAGGGGCTACTGCCACAGGTGGTTTTGGTCGCTCTGGCGCGACGGGTTTCGGGAGTTTTACCTGTGGTGGTGGGGAAACACTCATCAATGACTGTTTTGGTGTAGCTGGGCGTTCCGCCTTTTCTGATGAAGGACGTTCGGCTCTGTCCTTGAAAGCTTCTTTGGCAATATCTTTACGAACAGCACCATTACCCGCGCCAGCATTAGGGGACTTAACAGGAACAGGCACAACTTTTTCCGAAATCTTCGCTGAACTCGGAGGTTGACTAATTGCTGATGCATTTGGCGCAGGTGCATTTGGCGCAGGTGCATTTGGCGGTGAAATTAGGTCTATCTTCGGTGGGGCTTTGGGTTCGACCTTAGCCACTGGTCTAGGATCTGGTGCAGATACGGCGATCGCTTGGGGGATGGCTGGTGGGGTCAATGCTGTTTCTGTTGTCAATTCAGTTTTAGATGCAGATATGGATGCAGATGTGGACACAGGGCTGTTTACGGAATGTCCGCCATCTGGTGCAGACTGGCGGTTGGGAGGCGTAACTAACGAAGAAGCAGAGGGCATGGGCGAGAGATGATTAATAACAGGAGTTGGGGCAGGAGGCTCTGGGCTAACCTCAGCGATCGCACTAGACGTGTTTGTCTGTGAATTTATCGGTGAGTTTATTGATGAGTTTACTGATGGACTTAGCGGTGGCTTAAGTGGTGAAGTAGCGCCTACGTTATCGGAGGCAGGAGGAGAATTCAGACGGATAGTGGGCTTACTAACGGCAAGGATTTGCTGCTTAGCAGTACGAGTTTCAGATTCTTTGGTCTTTGCCGCAGCAGTAACCTTTTTTTCAGAAGCTTTGGGATCGCTAGCTTTAGTGTCACTTGGTTTAGCCTCAGTAGTTTTGGGATGAGGGGCTTTGGTGCGTACCAACTCCGCCTCTGATTCTGTAATCGTACTACTGTGGCTTTTGACAACTATATTTAACTGTTCACACACCGCGATCACATCTTTGGTGTCGAGATCTAGCTCTCGTGAGAGTTCATAAAGTCGAACTCGATTGCTTATACTCATTTACTCTGCCCTGCGTAACTGTTGTACACGATGAAATTGGATTTACATAGAAGTTGCTTCCTATCTTTTGCTAGGTTGAATTACATTGACTGAATTACATTGACCATAGTTAATCTTAGAAGCGCTTGGCTATTCCTGATGAACAGGTTAGCGAGTAGGTTTCAACAATAACGTCATCTATCATAGTGTTATCTATAAAATAGTGTTATCTATAAAGATGAAGGTACTATAGCTATTATTACTCATGCAATCCAGTAATGTGAGCAGTTAAAAAACTTAGCTCACAAACTTTGGCAAAATCTCACTCAGTTTACTAGCACTTGTACCTTAACTCTACAGCAATTCTTATTTTATGACTAACGTACCCGTATCTCGCATTCGTAACTTTTCAATCATTGCCCATATCGATCATGGGAAGTCTACGCTTGCCGATCGCTTGCTGCAATTTACAGGCACGGTGGCGGATCGCGATATGAAGGCGCAATTTCTGGACAATATGGATCTGGAGCGAGAGCGGGGGATCACGATTAAACTCCAAGCGGCGCGGATGCAGTATAAGGCGCTCAATGGGGATGAATATACGATTAATTTGATCGATACTCCTGGGCATGTGGACTTTTCCTATGAGGTGTCGCGGAGCTTGGCAGCCTGTGAGGGGGCTTTGCTGGTTGTCGATGCATCGCAGGGGGTAGAGGCGCAAACCTTAGCAAATGTTTACTTAGCCTTGGCAAATGATTTAGAAATTGTGCCTGTTTTAAACAAAATCGATCTGCCTGGGGCTGATCCCGATCGCATTGCTACGGAAATTGAGCAGTTAATTGGTTTAGATTGCTCGGCGGCAATTCATGCCTCAGCAAAGCAGGGGATCGGTATTCGTGAAATTCTTGAGGCGATCGTCCTACAAGTACCTGCCCCAAAAGATACGGTCGATCAACCTTTACGTGCTTTGATTTTTGATAGTTATTACGATGCTTATCGTGGTGTGATTGTCTATTTTCGAGTAATGGACGGCACGGTCAAAAAGGGCGATCGCGTTAAATTCATGGCTTCGGGACAAGAATATGTGATTGATGAACTGGGTGTATTAGCGCCGGGGCAGATCCAAGTCGATGAGTTACATGCGGGAGAGGTAGGGTATCTGGCGGCGGCGATCAAGATGGTTGCCCATGCGCGGGTGGGTGACACGATTACTTCAGCGATCGACTCTGCGCCTGAACCTTTCCCGGGGTATGAAGAAGCTAAGCCAATGGTTTTCTGTGGTATGTTCCCCACTGATGCTGACCAGTTTGAAGAATTGCGCGAAGCCTTAACAAAACTTAAACTTAATGATGCCGCTTTGAATTACGAACCCGAAACTTCAAACGCGATGGGCTTTGGTTTCCGTTGTGGATTTTTGGGAATGCTGCACATGGAAATCGTGCAGGAACGTCTCGAACGTGAATATAATCTCGATTTGATTGTGACAGCTCCATCGGTAATTTATCGCGTGACCACCAATGACGACACAATTTTAATGGTGGACAATCCTAGCGAGCTGCCGCCGCCCAATTCTCGGAAGCAAATTGAGGAACCTTATGTCAAATTGGAGATTATGACTCCCCAGATTTACATTGGTACATTGATGGAATTATGTGTAGCAAGGCGCGGCGTATTTTTGGATACGAAGTACATCACCACCGAACGGGCTACATTAATGTATGAACTGCCATTAGCGGAAATGGTCACGGATTTCTTCGATCAAATGAAGTCTCGGACTAAGGGCTATGCCAGTATGGAATATCAAGTCATCGGCTACCGTCCTAACGATCTGGTATTGGTGGATATTTTGGTAAACGAAGAGCCTGTAGATGCTTTAGCTTGTATTGTCCATCGCGATAAATCCTACAATGTCGGTCGGGCGTTGGTTTCTAAACTTAGAGAACTCATTCCTAAGCAACAATTCCAGATTCCCATTCAAGCAGCGATCGGCACTAAAATTTTAGCGCGTGAAAACATCTCGGCATTGCGAAAGAATGTGTTGAGTAAGTGTTACGGCGGTGACATTTCACGAAAGAAGAAGCTTTTAGAGAAGCAGAAAAAAGGTAAGAAACGGATGAAGTCAATTGGAACCGTGGAAGTGCCACAAGCAGCATTTATGGCGATTTTGCAATTGAATGGCGATTAACGATATCCCCCACAGCCCCCCCTTGAAAAGCTACCGTGTATACACAATTCCTCTCTCTTCGTTTCAGGGTGTAGATCCCCCCCAGCCCCCCTTAAAAAGGGGGGAGAATTAATTAGATTTTCTTCTTCCCCCTTTCTAAGGGGGATTGAGGGGGATCATTAGCAACTAACGATATAGCTGGTAATTTGTCTGTACACGGCAACTTAAAAAGGGGAGAGAATTAAATTCCCTTCATCTTTTATGTGTATGAACCAACCAAAACCCATAGATAGAAAAAGACTCCAAGTAGCAAAAGTTCCATTCTCTGAGATTCTTGCTATGGCGGCGGAATCTCTTTGGAATAATCGCTTGCGAACCGCATTAACCATGCTTGGAGTAATTATCGGAATTGCGGCGGTGATTGCGATTACATCGGTTGGGCAAGGTATCCAGAAAGCAACAGAACTACAACTGCAAGCCCTTGGTACAAACTCGATTAATGTGCTAACAGGCTCTGCTAGGATAGGCGGTATTAGTCAGGGGGGCGGCTCGGCTTCCGCTTTGACGCTAGAAGATGCTCAAGCCGTGGCTAAAGCTCCTGCGGTCAAGCTGGTTTCCGCTTATTTACAGCGTACTCGTCAGGTAGCCTATGGCAATCAAAATACCTCAACAACGGTTTTAGGAACCGATGTCAACTATTCGCCGATTAGGAATACTTTCCCATTAGAAGGGAGGTATTTTGAGCAAGATGATATTGATAAAGCTAAATCTTTGGTAGTACTAGGCGCTAAAGTCCGTTCGGATCTATTTGGTCGGAATGCAGCGATCGGTGAGCGAATTCGCATTCAGGGTGAGCAGTATCAAGTAATCGGTGTCATGGAGCCGAAAGGGGCTTCAGGTGGCTTTGATCAGGACGATCGCATATATATTCCACTGAAAAATATGTCGGCGCGGCAAGTGGGAAATAACGCCCTGCAAGGGATTGCTGTAAGTGGTTTTTGGGTGCAAGCCCTTGATGAATCGGAAATTGAAGCGGCGCAATTCCAATTAACTAATCTTTTGCGTCTGCGTCATAAGATCTTTCCTCCACAGCCTGATGATTTTCGGATTGTTAATCAAACGGATATTGTCAGTGCTTTTACGAATGTTGTGGGATTATTAACCCTGATGGTAGGCGCGATCGCCGCGATATCGTTAATCGTGGGTGGTATCGGGATCGCTAATATCATGCTAGTTTCGGTGGTAGAACGTACTCGTGAAATCGGTGTCCGAAAAGCTTTGGGCGCAACTAGAGCCGCGATTCTCAATCAATTTCTAACGGAAGCAATTTTGGTTTCAGGGCTTGGTGGTGTAATTGGTATCGGTCTAGGCGTAGCGATCGCTTACAGTTCCGCAACCATTTTTCAGTTTCCCTTTTTAGTTTCCATTTGGTCAGTGGCGGCAGGCTTTGGATTATCAATGGTGGTGGGATTAGTCGCGGGGGTAATTCCTGCAAGAAGTGCTGCGAAGCTAGATCCGATTCAAGCGTTGAGAAGTGATTAGGCGCAAAAAATTTACCTTCTTTAACACCCAAAATGAGTATGCAATTCTAGACTTAACCCATGTGGCATATGCGTAATCACGAGAATGGATTCAAAATCTGGCGCGATCGCATGGCACTGACAAGGCGATCGCAATGGGAAACACTAAAGAAAAGCAGATGGAGATTATTAAGGCATATCTTTCTCTTTAATTAACACTTTATATCGCTGTTAGCCATCAAGTTTAGAAAGAAGCTCTTCAAGATCCTTACGCAAATTCTTAAAATATTCAATAGAATGTTTCTTCTTTAACTCACTAATCGAAGCCGCAGTGTAAGCTTCTTTTCCCTTGAAAATATCAATAAAGTAGTCACACTTTTTTATGATAGCGGCATAGGTTTCTTTGCGCGGTATATCAGGATTAAAAATATCCGCACCACTACGTTGAAACTCTAATAATTTAAGCGCAATTCGCTCTGCCTGCTGTTTTCTTGATTCGGCTATACCATCGCGTCCATTAAGGTTAAACGTCTTGATACACATTGCACCCCGACGACTTTCATCCACAGCCTTCATAATTCCAGTGTTTGGATCGACAGATAAATGATGCTCTGGATTATCCTCTTCTAACTCACTGATTGGATTAATGAGTAAGGGCTTCTCGTTTACCTCATCGTTTAGTGATTGAGCGTGCTGTCCGATAACTGGGAAAATGGTGCTTTTTGAATTGTTACATTTTTGACAGGAAGGAAGGAGATTATGCCAGTCGTATGCTAACCAGTAATAGCCAAGGTGTGGTTCTCCTGTATCAATTCCATTCTCATCCTTGAGACTAATCACTTTACCATTCTCATCTTTAATTCCTGCCTTGGGACGGAAATGCTCGACCTGAATATATTGAGTGTAGGCAATCGGGCTTTCACAATAAGCGCAGCGACCATAAAATGGTGCGTCTTTAGTAATAAAGTAGCTCTTTTTAATACTTTCTCTCTTGTACAGTTTCT
This sequence comes from Pseudanabaena sp., assembly GCA_044355035.1. Taxonomy (GTDB): domain Bacteria; phylum Cyanobacteriota; class Cyanobacteriia; order Pseudanabaenales; family Pseudanabaenaceae; genus Pseudanabaena. The sequence goes on from JBIKYX010000061.1 coordinate 15,823, forward strand.
CGTTAACTATTGGTTTCTCACCTCTAGCGACAGCATCTATTGCCCTGTTTCTTTCTCCTTTACAATCACGAATCCATCTCTTCCAAATGTCACTATCTGGTTCTTGAACGAAGATCTTCCTCACCTCTAAACCTCCTGATTAGAAAGTTGTTGTAGATGTTTGGTGATCTCTAGCTCTAGTAATTCAGGTGTAATCTCGCTTGAGGCTCTTTCAATGGCTGCGGTTACTTCTTTTCTAATTAACCTTTCAGTGGCATTCTCACCATCTTGTAGACTGTCGCGCAACTTGTCACGTAACTCTTGTAATTCAATTTCTTCTTCTTGCGATCGCTGGGTACGACCAAGTAGTTCAGAGTAGCGATCTATATCTGTCAAGCTACCTAAATTACGACTGGTAACTAAACCAAAGGCTTCTGAAGTAAGTACTTGATCGGCACGTTTGCCATATAGTTCTTCTTTGTTGATCAGCTTCGCTTGAACTCCATTCTCAGGGCTACGATCTAGCTTCACTAGAAGACCACTCTCGATATCAGCAACTCCCGAAGCTGCTAAGGGTGTGTGAGTGGAGGCAATAATTTGAGTATTAGGAAACATTTCATGCAAACGCTGCACAAAGTAATGCTGCCAGAGCGGATGTAAATGTTGTTCAATTTCATCAATGAGTAGAATACCGCCAATATTACCGTTTTCTGTAAGTCGATTGGCATGAACCGCCCAACCAATAAAATCTAGCAGCCATTGGCTAGTGCTGCGATAACCATCACTGAGCGCCGCAAGTGGTTGTCTACCCCAAGGTCCATCGACTTCGATACCGCGATCGCTATAATGAAACTGATACTCGTCATGGTTATCAAGCATTAGTACTTTGAGTAATTGTTGTTCAATTTGCTTGCGAACTTCATCACTACGCCGCCGTAAAACCACTTCTGGATCTTGAAAAGAGACTTGAGATGTAAATAATGATTGCACAGCATCAAGGGTACGGTAGCCTTCATGATTTGTATATGTTTGGGTAGTACGGTTGGCTCCATAACCACATACAAAAATATCTGACCAGAGAAAATCAATTTTCGGCTCAATTTCTTGAGTAAGAGTTTCACTTTTTTCTGATTCCTTGGTAATCGTAGTTGTAATCGTATAAGTGTTTGTTTGGTTGTTTTCACCTAGATTTTGCAAGGATCGATTATCTGGACTGAGTTCACGGGCGATCGCTATTAACTCATTAAGCTTTTCTTCTGTGTTTGCACGCCCAATCATCTCAACGATCTGTTCAGAAAGACTAGGATATGGTGAGGGTTGTCCTAGTTCTTCTGGTAAAGCATTTTTGAGGGCTTTAAGTTTAGAGATAGTGGGAAAAGCGCTTAGTAATGCTCGGTGTAGTTGTTGGGGTTGCAAAAGTGGAATTTGTGATGCATCTTTGTTACACAACACAATCTTGATATAGCCTTCATCTGCACCATCTCGTAATAAATCTCCTCGTAAAGATGACATTAAAGCAGCCGCGTCACTTTGATCGCATAGTCCAAGAGCAATACTTCTGAGTAAAGTTGTTTTTCCTGCGGCATTTTCACCCAAAACCATGAGCCAGTCAGAAAGTTTATCATTTTGAGTAAAGCTTATTTTCTAACTCTCAAAGCATCGAATATTTTTAAGTTCAATTTCTGCAATCACCAAATTTCGCCAAGAATAATCTAATTGCTTGGGTTCTGAAATTTCCGTTAATGATTTTTTCACTTCACGGAGCGCATTTTTGAATTTGTCAATTTGGAAAATAATAGGATTTGGGAAAAACCAGTCTCTTTTTTTATAACGGTATTGCGATATTACTCCTGCATATACAGCTAAGGCTGCTGAATCATTTTGTAAAGTCTTTGTATAGAAAGAATTTGCAATATCATAATACCACTCAGAAGAAATATAACGTTCAAAAGCATTCCGAAACTGCTCAATTGAATAATTAGCATCTATCTCGTTAATGGTCTTATTTCCTCTACCAATTGCAGATATACAGGAACGTTGTAATAACATAAATAAATTTCTTAAATGACCTCCACTAGAAATAACTAGTTTGTGTATAATTTCATCTGACTCAAACAAAAAATTTATATCAAGTCGCCGATTTAGCAGATTTATGATTTTTTGAATTGTCGAGTTATTTGTTGGCGGCTGTGCTTCAAATTCACTAAATTGATAAATATTTAAAGGTGGTATTAGAAAAATATTTTTATATGTTTCCTCTAAATAATTGAGGCTAAATATTGGAACAGTATAAATTACATTACACTCAAACTCAAAAATCTTTTCTATCTCATTCTGAAAAATAATTCTAGCTGTGTCTGGATCACATTTATCAAGATTGTCGAATATTATTAAAAGTCCTTTATAGCTACTATTCTGTTTTTTAAGTACCTTATTAAAGTCATTTAAAAGCACTTCAAATATATTTTTAAATTCATCTTCGTAATAAAAAAATGCGCCTCGATATGTTGTAATTCTTTCATAGTTCAACGCAAGCAAATTTAACGAAGATTTTTTACTATCAACAGTTTCCGACTTGTTTATCTGAAGAAGTATTCCATTCAAAAGGGATGCAAAACCAGTTAGTAATTCCAATCTCCTACTATCTTCTTTGTGTGCAATATATCTTATTGAAGAAATTTCGTCTTCAAGCTCTTGATCAGAGTATCCTGTAGCACAACGGATAATTTTAATAAGAACATCTTCAAATTGTCTGATAACATTTGGCTCAATACTAATCTGATGCTTATCTATATATTGATTTAGATGAAATGCAGCAAGTAAATAGATATCAATGTAGTCAATATTGTTAATATCTAATATATTGAGAGTTTCAATATAAATTACAAGATAGTCACTACACCAATCTTTAATCAGCAAATTTAATTGTGTAGTCTTGCCACAACCACGATGCCCCGCCAGAAAAAAAGTCTTGTGTTCCCCCAATTCCTGCACAAATAGAGAAGCACCGATCGCTTTTACTGCATCAAAATCATCTTCATCCAACAAAGGCTCATAATATTTGTCAAAATCCTCGCCACTCAGAGGCTTTGGCTCACATACACGATAAGCCTCGCGCAAATCAGTAGCAGGTTGTGATGGCAAAGATGACACAGCTTTCATTAGATTGGGAGCTAAATATTTTAAAAATTTAAACCATTATACATCTTGACTTTAGCTTGGTTTATTATGATTTTTTAGGTAAAATTAGAACCCAAAGCTTTGTATTGGAGTTATAGACAAAGCGATCGCCCATTTTCAAGTTAAGCTGCTGTTTACAATACAGAAAAAGAGGAAATAGAACAATGGATCGAGTAGAACATTATCGCCAAATCGTGCGTACCTTTCTCGAAGAATATGCCCAAGAAAGCGTCTCACCCAATGAAAACGTCACTGCTGAACTGGTATTTGATGAAAAACGCGATCGCTATTTGTTAGTTCATGTTGGTTGGCAAGGCGATCGGCGGATTTACGGCTGACCCACGCAGATTGATAAGCAATAAGCAACTATTTCTTCTTGCTAAACCAAATCTCCAAATCAGCAACACTCTCAAAATCCAAAATCGCCTCTGCCAGACTCTCCAAACGCGGAATCTGTAGCCTTGCAATCCTTGTATGCAGCTTCGGCGGCAAATTCCCAAACTTGCGCGTAAGTTGCTTCAAAATAATAGTCAACAATCCCTGCTTACGCCCTTGGATTTCACCCTCTTCACGTCCTTTCTTTAACCCTTTAAGCTCACCTTCTCTCAAAATTGCCTGATAAGTTACAGATTCTTCCATGATATCTCTCCTTAAAATTTGCTTAATAATATTTTCATCTAAAACTAAACCTGCCAACACATAGGTTGCGGCTGATATTGTTTCGCGTGTGTCCTCTTCAGCAATTTGATCGATTTTTAAAGCAATATCTTGCAGCAAAGCTTCTTTGTTCGACTCACCAACTAGTATAGCAAACGGCAACATTCCCTCATATTCTAAAAATTTAGTGACAGGTTGTTCCCACAGTCGGATTACCTCAAACCGATGATAGGTGTTGTCGTCCTTAAATTCTTGCTGAAAAACTAAATCTGAGCTTGTCTCTTTTAGGTAAATGACGAATTGAAGAATCTTTTTATCAGGAAAGCGCCTTTTGCCGCGTACCCAATAGTCCAACTCCCGAAACGGAATTTGCGGGTCAGGTCTGGTTTGAAACTCTAAATGTAGTAGCAGATCTTTGGCTTCCAGCAAGATCAAACTATCCGCCCGAATTGGCTCGACCGCTAACTCTTGAGGTTGAACTTGAGTAAGCGGAATTGGTTCACCGAGCAGCCATGAGGCGATGTCAGTGGAATAAGTTTCGGCAAGAAATTTGCAAATATTGTCAAACATTGACTAATTTTAGCGGATTATCCCACCAACTGCACAGTGGAACCTTCATCGGTTTTAGATACTTCGATTAATGTGTTAAAGGCTTCCTTCATTTGTGGCATATGCGTAATCACGAGAATGCACTCAAAATCGGGCGCGATCGCATTAATCGCACTGACAAGGCGATCGCATCCTAATTGGTCTTGACTGCCAAAACCTTCATCGATAATCAGAGTTTGGAGAGTACTTCCCTTTCGTTGAGCAAGCACACGGGAGAGCGCAAGACGTACCGCGAAGTTAATCCGAAAGGCTTCACCGCCTGAATAGGTTTCGTAGGGTCTAGTGCCTTTGGTGTCAGCTATCTCAATATCGAGGGTTTCGATGATGCGATCGCTTTTTTTGCCAGATTTTTGAGTGATGAATCGCACATTTAATTGGCGATCGCTAAGTTGAGAGAGAATTTGATTGGCTTCTATTTCGATTTGTGGTAGGACATTTTCTAACATCAGGGCTTGAATACCATTTTTGCCAAAGGCTTGATGGAGTTCGGTGTGGATACGTTGACGATGACGGGCTGCCTCAATTTGAGTGAGGGTTTCCTGTTCGCGTTGGCGGCTCTGCTCTAGTTGTTGTTGAGATTGTTGGAGGCTACCAATTTGGGCGAGGAGTATATCCATTTGCGATCGCGAATTTTGGAGATTTTGTTTTAGAGATAGAATTTCATTGGCATGATCGCCGCGTAGATTTTGGCAATGGGACTGTAATTGAGTAATTTGAGCCGTGCTGTTTTGTAATTCTTGTTGCAGAGAACTGATATTCTGTTGCAAATGTTGGACTTGCTCTTGAAATTCGGGATATTCCTGTTCAGCGCGATTAAGTTCTTGATAGCGCAATAATGACGGTGTGAGTTCCTGTTTTTGAGCGCGAAGTTGTTGATGGCGATCAGGATCGTAAGCTAGTTGAGTGAGGGCGCGATCGCATTGTTCTAGTTCGTGCTGTACTTCCAGATCGATCAGATTTTTGGTAAGCCGCTCCTGTAATTGATTGATTTTAGTTTGGAGATCGGGAATTTTTTGCGAGAGATTATCTACTTGACGTTGAGCATTTTTTAGTTCCGATTGTTTTACCTCAGCCCAACGCCAACGCTCGACATCGCCGCGTGCAAGGGCGTGATTTTTTTCATCATAGGCAAATTTATGAATGTTCTTATCGATTAATTCCATTTCCTCCCATGCGTCACGCATATAGTTTTGAGTTTGGAGGCGATCGCTTAAATCTTTAATTTCTGCATCTATTATTACCAGTCTTTGCTGGGCTTCAGCGATCGCTTTTAGCCGTTCCTGCAAAGTTCCCTTACGCTGAATCAAATCGTTAAGGGGCGCGAGTTCCTTCAATAGACTGCGATATTCTTCACGCAATATCTGAATTTCACAATTTGAGGCGGCTTGCTGTTCCTTCACCACCCAAATATCTGCTTGCAAATCGCGAGATTCCTGCTTGTGTTTCTTCTGCACTAGCTGCCAATGATTGGGATCGAGGGGGCGATCGCACAGGGGACAGGGTGCATTGGGAACAGTTAACTGGCGCATTTTTGCTTCTAATTTCTGAAAAGCAGCTTCACTGTCTGCTAATCGAGTTTTTAAACGTTCCAAAAAATCACGGCGTTCCAAGCCTTTCTCGTGAACACGTTGTTGATAAACTTGTTTTTTTTGCAATGACACAATTTGGCGATCTAGCTCCTGAGCATGATTGAGCAGTTGATCGTGCTTTTGAACTTGTAAATTTAACTGTTCTCTTTTGGCAACTAATTCCTCCAATTTTGCCGAGAGTTTGGTTTGTTCGCGTTCTAACTGATGTTTGAGAACTTGATAGCGGTGAACTAGGGGCGTAGATTGACCATGAAGGCGATCAAATTCTTGCAAAACTGCCCTTGCTTTGTGTAACTCCGCGATCGCCGCTTCAATTTCGGATGCTCGATTGAGAATTCCTTGCAGATCACTTTCCTGTTGTTTTAAAGCTTCTAACTGCGCCTGATAAGCTCGTAACTGTGCCTTCAATTCACTTTGCAAACTGGCGAGTTTATGGCTAAATTCTCCACGGCGATCGCTCAGTTGTTGATATTTTTGAAATTTACGCTCTAGCTCTGATTCCTGATTAGATAGCAATTGATAGCGATCGTAATCTTGAATGATGCTTGAGCGCTCTCGCAGATAGCCATCTAATTGCTGTAATTGTTTACTTTGATTAGCCAGTTGTCGCGAATTTTGCGAGAGATTACCAGTAATCGAATTATGTTGCTGCTGTTGCCAAGTTAGTTGCTGCGAGACACTTTGATATTGTTTCTGCAAATCTTCCACTACTTGCAATTGGGCGCGATCGCGATTTTCCCATGCTTGCAAATCCGTTAACTGCGATCGCAAAGTCTCTAACTGCGGTGCGATCGCTTCACCTGCAATAATTTGCTCGCGTAAATGCGCCAATAAATTCTCTAAAACCGCCGATTCTGCCTTACTAGTTCGGGCAATGTCCTTTGCTCGTTCCGATAGTTCGTCATACTGCGACAGCGATAACATATCGGCAAGAATTTGCTTGCGATCGCTCGGACGTTTCAGCATAAATTCATCAGCACGACCTTGACGTAAATATGCCGAATTTACAAAAGTTTCATAATCCATCTTCAGATGGGAAATGATCGTCTGCTGTGTTGCTCTCACCTTGCGCTCAGTCAGAGATTTAAATTTACCTTCACTCTGTACCTGAAATTCTAAAGAGGTGGAACTATTACGCGATCGGGTTCTAATCACGCGATAGACTTCCCCACCCGCAATAAATGTAAAGTCCACTTGAGTCTCTTTGGAGCCAACATAGATTACATCATCTTCGCTGGCAGCACGGCTTTCACCCCAAATCGCCCAACAAATTGCCTCTAATAATGAAGACTTTCCCGCCCCATTTGCACCACAAATACAAGCAACATGCAGCCCGCTAAAATCCAAGGCTAATTGTTGATAGCTCAAGAAATTTTTTAATCTTAATTTCTGAGGGATCATTTTGTTGTCTTAGAACCTTTCTTGTGTAATTATATTGATTATTATCTAATTATCATAATAATGTATTGTCTAACAAAAGTGCATCTGTCCAACTTAGTAGGGGTAATTCATGAATTGCCCCTACTAAGAAAAACTACTATACTTTTACCTTCAAGCCGAGGGAGTTATGGAAATATGGGAACAAATTAGTCGCCAACGAGTAAAGTACATCGTCGATAGCTATCAGTTAGATGGTGATGACGATGAAGATTTTTATGAATATTTAGAAGATTTACTCCAAGCCTACGCACCGCCACAGATTGAATTAGCGCTTGTGGAAATTTTAATTGCAGGTTGGCGAGATTTTCCGCTCATTCGCGGTGTGGATTTTCTGAAGCGATCGCACACACTTTTAAAGTCATGGGAATCCAAAGCGATCGCGCCGAATCTCTCGCCTGTCCATTTTCGACTGATTACAGGCTTAGATCCCACACCGATATTTGGGAATGCTGTCATGCCCCAGTCAGGCAGAACTATATCGGTGATCGTTAAATAACAATCTAAAATAGGTAGCAACTTGGGTTAAAATAGGGATATATCCACGGGTGGGCTAGATTTTCTTAATACTGACTTCCTCCTTTAATGTATTTTATTGGATTTTATGATGACACAACTAGAGGCGGCGATGCATATTTTGTATCCCTTGAGAATACCGTTTCTTCCTTCGTCAGAAATTTACTGGCTATACATATTGGGAGCTTTGTTGATCGCTTTACTCCTATATATGCTGGATGCAAATAATAAGACACAACAGCAAAATCTACTTCAATATCTCTTTCCCAAAGAGATTTATTTACATCCATCGGCGATCACCGAGTATAAGTATTACTTTGCCGCTTCTCTCTTAAATATATTGTTGTTAATACCAGCAATATCTTCTCTTCCCAATCTTGCGGATATCACTTGTGATTATTTGACAAAAATCACGCATATAACTGCGCCTTTTGCGATCGCCTATCCCCATTGGTATGACTATGGGATCTTAAGTGTTTTTTTGGCTTTGGTAGGGGACTTTGCCTATTATTGCTATCATTATTTAGCCCATAGAAACTCGTTTTTTTGGGAATTCCATAAGGTACATCATTCTGCGGAAGTATTAACACCTCTGACTATTTATCGGGGGCATCCCGTCGATTTAGGGCTATCGCTGCTAATCAATACGCTCATGCTTGGTTTTGCCACAGGAATCTGGGTTTATCTATTTGGGAATCAAGTATCTCAAATCTTAATTTACGGGGTTAGTTGTGAACTTTTTCTATTTTATCTAACTGGTTCTAACTTACGGCATTCTCATATTTGGCTCAACTATCCCTCTAGAATCAGCCATATTGTCATGAGTCCTGCTCAACATCACATTCATCACAGTGTTGATTCTAAACATTATGACAAAAATTTTGGTTATATTTTGTCCTTTTGGGACTGGATTTTTGGCACTTTATACATACCAATAGGGCATGAAAAAATTAGCTTTGGTTTAGCCAACGGCGAATCACAAATGTATAACAGTACAACTAATTTGTTTGTGCAGCCCTTTAAGGCTCTCTGGCAACGCTACACCCAACTATTCCCAGCGCATCAAATCTCGAACAATCAAATCTCGAACAATCAAATCTCGAACAATCAAATCTCGACAAATCAAAAATGTGACAAATCAAAAATGTGACAATGAACAATAACGAAAAATCAGGCAATAAAAAATCTTCATGCATTCATCATTTGTTTGAAGCTCAGGTCGAAAAAGCGCCCGAGGCTGTGGCACTCGTATTTGAGAATCAGCAATTGACCTATCGAAAACTGAATAGAAAAGCCAATCAACTGGGGCATTATCTGCAAAGTATTGGTGTCGGCGCAGAGGTAATGGTGGGGATATGTGCAGCGCGATCGATTGATCTGATCATTGGTATTCTGGGCATCCTCAAAGCAGGTGGTGCTTATGTACCCATCGATCCCGCCTATCCCAAGGAACGGATTGATTTTATGCTTGCGGATACCCAATTGCAATTTGTGGTTACAGAGCAACAATGGATTGATTCTTTCTCCAAAAATACTTCGGAAAATATTTCAGAAAATACTAAAGTCGTTTGCCTTGATCGAGATTGGAGAGAAATTGCACAGCATAATCTTGGGAATCCAGTTAGTGCAACTACCTCCCAAAATCTCGCCTATTTAATCTATACATCTGGTTCTACAGGGCAACCCAAAGGGGTGCAGATGCCCCATGCAAGTGTGACAAATTATTTGCAAGCGATCACCAAAATACTGCCCATTCATAACCAAGACATTTATCTCCACACAGCATCCTTCTCATTTACCGCCTCGGTTCGACAATTATTTCTGCCCCTATCTCAAGGCGCAACCAGTATGCTTGCCACCCGTGA
>JBIKYX010000062.1:0-25253 GCA_044355035.1 Pseudanabaena sp.
GAATTTTTGTCTACCACTAGCGAAATGATGCTCTTTGCCGCTATGGTTCATCTGATGGTTCGTCGTTTAAGCCCTAAATCCATCCCTATTTAACCTACTCTAAAACTTTTCAAACACTCTCTTAGAGCGTGGTTTTAAGCAATTGGCGGTAGAGATGGTGGCGATCGCTCATGTTCTTGAATCTGGTCAAAGATATATTCACGGAGCCGTGTCGATTGGTAAAGTTTGGCAGTTTGGACGCTTGGATCGACAAGATAAAATAGTGGTGCAGGATTTGCATTTATACCGCGTGCCAGAGGATCTCAAGGATTTGATGGCAATTTTGGTCGGTATTTTACAGGAGATTTAAAGAAGGTTCTATAGGTGTTTCGGGGAGGTAGTTTAGCTTAAGTCTCTGAAATGGTTGATGCACAATGGTTTTAACGTCGGAGATATTCGATATCTGAAACACCCGTCATGAAAAGCATTGAGCCACTTATGATGTTTGACCTCCCCGAAACACCTATAGAGCCATCCCCCAATTCTGGGGGACTTTGAAAGAATTTTATTTTCTTGTTCCCCCAGAATTGGGGGCTAGGGGGCGCAATTCATACATGAAATATCACCGTATCATAGGCAACTACTTGATTACGTCCTCGGTCTTTTGCTGTGTACAAAGCTTGATCGGCATGGGCAATAATGGTCTTTAATTCTAAGTCTGTGGTAGGCACGAAACTGACAACACCAATACTCAAGGTTACTTGAGTGCTAACTTCAGAACTTTCATGGGAGATGGCAAGTGTGGCGATCGCCTTTTGAATTGCCTCTGCAACCTTGAGCGCTCCTTCCTTATCTGTATTGCTCAAAATCACCACAAACTCCTCACCACCATAACGTGCTACTAAATCGGTGGGACGTTGGGGAACTTGAGCGATCGCCTGTGCAACTTTAATTAAACAATCATCGCCACCTTGATGTCCGTAGCGATCGTTGTAGCGCTTGAAATAATCGATATCAATCAGAATTAGTGCTAGAGGATTTTGTTCGCGTTGATGGCGTTGCCATTCTGAGGAGAAATAATCGTCAAAGCGGCGACGGTTGGCAATCTGGGTTAACCCATCCAAATTAGCAATTAACTCCAATTTACGGTTTGCTTCTTGTAAGGCAAGTTCTGTTTGTTTGCGTGAAGTGATATCTCGCACTGTAACTGCAAATCCATCACCTAATTTGACAGCAACGTAGTGATACCAACTAGAATCATCTAGAGGATAATAAAAATCTTCATCCAAGGGTTCCCCAGATTCAATAACTTCCACAAAACGCGCAAACAGATTAGGATCAATATGTTCGATAAACCTGCGAAAAACTAATTTACCAATCAGATCATCACGGTTACGCTCCAACATTTTGGAGATAATGGGATTGACAACGAGACAACGAAAGTCTTCGATCTCACCTGTGGCTGGATCTCGGACTGCCTGCATCGCGGCAATTCCATCTAAGGCACTATTTAAAATACTCGAAAGCAGCGATCTCGATTGATAGAGAACTTCTTCAATTTCCTTCCGTTTGGCAATTTCATCTTGTAAACTTCGTTGCTGTTTTTGGATCGTTAATTGAGCTTCCAAGCGAGCGAGGACTTCTTTATATTGAAAGGGCTTAGTAATATAGTCTACGCCGCCAACTTCAAATCCTTTTAATATATCGACTGTATCCCCCAAGGCGCTAATAAAAATGATGGGAATATCGCAGAGATCGGGATCGGCTTTGAAGGCTTGACAAACTTGATATCCATTCATCTCTGGCATCATGACATCTAAAAACATTACGTCTGGAAGTTTTGCTTTAGCAGTCTTGAGCGCCCTAGCACCACTAGTAACACTGCGAGCAGTATAGCCATATTTAGAGAGTAATCCACTCAGTAATTTTAGATTCTCAGGCAGATCGTCCACCAACAAAATATTCCCCTTTGACTCGGATTGCGGATTCATATTTGTTAAAGATTGGTTGATTAAGTTATACATATTGATCTTGTTAATCTTGAGCGATCGCGACTCAGTTACTTTGGAAGGTTTTAGTAGCTTTAACAAGGGGCTTAAGCCGCTTGCCTGTTTGAATTATTTCTTGATATTAATTCTATAATTTCGTCAAAGTCAAATTGACGGGCAAGGTCTTCTAGAAATTTTGCTGTATGGGATTGTGTGGGGGGAATCTTTTGCAGTAGTTCCATAATGTAATTACCATCAGCCTCGACTGCGGCTACATGCAATTGCGATCGCCATTCTTCTCCCATGATTGCTAAATTTATTGGTGTTGAATTTGTTTTGAGGTGATGATCGACATTTGCCTCTAAATCTTCATAAACAAATTGTACGCCTAAATGCTTATTCAAAGCATCGAAGATGATCTGCTCTTTAAAAGGTTTTCGCAAAAAGTCATCGCAACCTGCGGACAGGACGATCACTTTTTCTTCTTCTAAGACGCTTGCTGTTAGAGCAATTATCGCCGTTGCATTGCCTTTGGTGGTTGATTTAATATATTTTGTTGCCTCATAACCATCCATTACGGGCATTCGCATATCCATGAATATTAAATGGGGTTCCCACTCGTCCCAAATAGCGATCGCTTCCTGTCCATTACGGGCTTCTTTGACTTCAAAACCGAAAGGACTAAGCAACTTAACTAATAACTGTCTATTAACGCTTTTATCATCTACAGTCAGAATCTTGTAAATGGATTGATCTGGTGCTAACCCTAATATTTTATGCTGTGAGATACGAGAATCAATAGCAGGTTCCTGACCTAATTTCACCTCAATCGAAAACTTAAAAGTTGTCCCTTTACCTAATTCGCTTTCTACGGTAATATCGCCTCCCATTAACTGCACAAATTGACGGCTAATCACTAAACCTAAACCTGTTCCTTCTTGAGATTCTTTTCCTGACTCTGTTTGTGAAAAAGCCTCAAATAATTTGTTTAGTTCTGCTTCAGAAATTCCCATTCCTGTATCACTAATGCTGAAATTTAAAGTATGATTTTGAGTTTCCTTATTTTCCGTTGAGTCAATGCTTAAAATCACTTCTCCTTCATTGGTAAATTTAATGGCATTCCCCAATAAATTAAGTAAAACTTGACGTAATTTGATGCCATCAGTATAAATATAATAGGGTAAGTTTTCACCTTGAACAAAGATCAACTCTAACCCAGAATTAATCGCCTTTAAATGCAGCATATCTTCTAAATCATTTAGTAATTGATTTAGATTAAAATCCTTTTGATTAAGAGTAGTTTTACCAGCTTCAATTTTAGAGAAATCAAGCACATCATTAATTAATGTCAATAAATATTCGCCACTGCGCTGAATAATTCCCGCATTTTCATATTGTTCCGACGGTAGATGTTTTGTACGTAACATTAATTGAGAAAAACCAATAATTGCATTTAACGGACTCCGCAACTCATGGCTCATATTTGCAATAAATGTACTTTTTACTTTATTTGCTACTTCGGCTTTTTCCTTAGCAATCCCTAATTCTATTGTTCTTTGTTTAACTTTTTGTTCTAAAACAATATTTTGTTCTTTAATTAATTGTTGATGAAGTTCAGCATTTTTTAAAGATTCAGCTTGAGCTATTAATCTTTCTTCTTTAATTAGATTGATTCGATCTGCTAAAGCAATAGAAAATAGTAATACCGATAATGTAAAACCTAATACTAAACCTTTTTCAGTATAAAAATTATAGGGTATCAAGGAAAATATACTTAAAGCGTAAATAATTGTACCCAAAATTGGAAATAACATTGCTAACAAAAAATATTTAGCTGGTTTATATTTTTGTTTCCATCTAACTATAGCGATGATTAAGATCGTGATCGAGATAACTAAACTATTAAAGGTTATGATAAATGTATATTGATAATTTTTGAAAAAACTAATAAATCCAAATAAGATCACACTAAGATTAAAAACAATGAGAAATATACTTGTAAAAAAGAAAAATTTATCTATTTCAGGAATATATTTTGGGGTTTGTAAGAAAGATTGAGTAAATTTAATCCACCCAATTAAAGTAAATAAGATTATTAAAACTGAAATTTCAGGATGATTAGGGAACTCATTCCATAAATATTGATGTCCTATTCCTTCACGGCTAAGTTGAAACAATAAATAACCCGTAATTAATAAAATATAATATAAATAACTTTTGTCTCTTAAGGATATAAATAGAAATAAATTATACCCAATCATCACTAAAATAATTCCGTAGGATATTCCTAAGAATAAAATATTACCTTGATCCTGTTGCCAAAATGTTTCTAAGGAGTAAATATTTAAAGGAATTGTGAAACCAACTTGTGAAGTTAAACGTAAATAAATAATTTGTTCGTTTTGATGATCCAAATGTAAATCAACAATAAAATAACGGTGGTTAAATTCTCTGGTATAAAAGGGAAAATTTCTACCAGTTTTAATAATATTAAATTTATTTTGATCTGGTTTAGGCAAATAAAAATCTATTGTGCCAGTACGAGTATCACTTAAAATTAAGAGCCAATTTTTAGTTAAATTTGCTTCATTTTTTACCCGAAAACGTACCCAAATCGCTGAATTTCTTATTCCTAAGTTGGGGACTTTTTGCTGACTAGGGATAAATTTTTGATTAATTACATCTTCAATCGTTAATTGTCTAGTTTTATCTTCAAATATTTCTAAATTTAAACCTAAAGGATATTCTGTTATTTTATCGGTTAAAATGACAGGATTTACGCTTTCTATTTTCGGATTAGTTTGGGTATAACCAGAAGATATTGTTACTAATAAAAATAAACTAAATAGAATAATAAAAGAGACAAATTTTCGTGATTTTTTGATATTCTGGCTATTCATAATTAATTATTGATTTGATTCGATTAAATTAATAATTTCATTTTAATGGAATTGACATGATAATTGCGGTCATCTCACTGTTACGCAGCATCAGTTATATTTGGCTGAGATTTAGAGCGATCGCTTCGAGATATTCATCAATAAAATTTTGCCAACCAATAATTATTAGTTGCTTGTGAGTTAAGTTTTTTGGATTAATATCATCATAACCAAAGCCAATTTCACGACCTTGGAGATCGCAACACACTAAACCCGCCGCTTTCGCGATCGCCAAAGGACCAACGGTATCCCAAAGTTTGACGCGACGATTGAGATAGATGTAAGCGCTTGCTCGACCTTCGACAACTTCCATTACTTTTAAGCCAAAGCTGCCGAGGCTATAAAACTCGACATTGGGAACGGCGGTGCGAATTGCATCACCATAGGCAAGATCGTCTTTTTTACTAACGATTATGCGATCGCAATTTCTGCCCAGAGGCTGGTGGGGATAGAGAACTTCAGGAACATTGCCATTAGTGACCGTATACAAGCCATTGATCGCGCAGCCACCAAAGTAAAGGCGATCGCTTTTAGGAGCATATACCCAACCCAGCACGGGTTGAAATCCTTCTAAAATACCAACCATAACCGAATAGAAGTCCCGATCATGGATAAAATCATCAGTGCCATCAATGGGATCGATGAACCAGAATTTTTTATTATTATGTTTATTGCTTCGATCTTGTTCTCTCCAGATTTCCTGCGACCGCGAATTCTCTTCACTAATCACAATGTCATCGGGAAACCAAGCTTGAAATTGATCACTCAACAACCGATCCAGAGCGCGATCAACATCAGTGACATAATCATCAAAGCCTTTTTCATCAACTTGAAAACCTGACGCTCTGAGAGCGATCGCTTTCTGTCCAGCCTCACGAATGCACTGATAAATTTTGGTTAGAGTTTCTGGATTCATGATGACTTACGACGAGAAAATATCCGAAAGTAGAGCGATCGGCAAAATTCTTTAACTGGATAGGCGATAAAGGTAATCGGATTGACAGTGACGATGATATCTCGAAAATCCCGTTGAGCTAAAGCGGCGATCGCCCAAGCAACAAAGCTGGCTGACATCACACCATAGGGATTGAGATCACTTTTGAAAGGTCCCAAAATCAATTTACGAATAGTGCAAGGTTTATCCAGACGGCGTAACGTTACCAAATCACCAATCGCTCGTTTTGAGAGTTCATAGAGAGGACTGAGGGCTGGATTTACTTCCGCTTCCGATGTATTTACCCAAATCTCTTTGGTGGCAATATGTTTCGATTCGGTTACAGTTTCTAAAAACAAATCCATCCATCGAAAAACTGAAAAAGTATTCACTTCATAGGATTTATAAATCGATTCCGAATCCCTAGCGCCCATCACATTTACGCCATGATTGAGAATGAGAATATCGATTTTTTGAAGGCGATCGACCAATGCAGACTCGTTACCTAATTGCCAAGTCAATACTTCCACTTTATTCTTATTGTCCTGAGCAATCTCAAAATTACAAGCGTCAGGGGAAGTGGTTAAGGCGATCACTTTTGCACCGCGCTTGGCAAGTTCAGTCACCAAAGCTCGTCCCAATGTACCTGACGCGCCTGTAATCGCAATAGTTTTACCCTTAAGTGCCAAAGCTGTACCCAAAAATCTATCGACAAATGTAAACGTACTACAAAAGTAAGCCTCACCGCGATCAAAGTGATGTCGCCAATGATAAGTACGATTTACTGTCCAATGTGAGGGCAACTGCACCAAATCTCCTGGTTCATGGGTGAGATCGGTTTTTAATAATAAACCCTGCGATCGCGCAAAAGCTGTAGTGAGGAAGGCAAAGGAATAGATCGAACCTAGCACCATCCCCCAGCCATAACCATAAAGGTGCGCTAGCCATGCGATCGCACCTGTGGCTAAGACCATAAATGTCGCTTCTGGCACATCGTTAAAGAGTTCAGACTGACGATAGATGTCCATGCTGACTTTACTGAGATCCGCCCGAAAAGCTTTGTGATGCAGATTATGCCAAGGCATCAGTGGTCGCCAATAATGTCCTGCGATGTGATAACAGTCACGCAACACTTCCGCAATAAGCACAGAGCTGATGGCTAATAAAATCTGCCAATGATTATCAATTACCAATGCAAATAACTTAGACACAATGCTAGAGACAATATCTGAAAAATCTGAGATCATAGAGTGATTGATGGCGATCGCCTCTGTAATATAGCAGTTTTTCGTTATCCCTGCCCCAAAAACCCATTCCCAAATTGAGTTATCCAACATTTTGATCGCGCCGATCGCTTAGATATTTTTGGAAATTATTAAACATGGCTTGACGGAGAATATTACCGAGTTCTATGTCATCAGACGCGATCAATCGGTAGTTTCTTGAGTAAAAATCGTGCAAACTGATAAAACTTTTCGAGATCGGCATCTGGAAAAGTAAGAATCTGTACTAAAAAGGCATAGGTTCTGACGTAATCGCCTAAACGGGTGCGAAAGTCAGCTTTTTCTTCTGGAGTAAGTACTTGATAGCTCTCAACAATAGGGTTGAGAATCGGGTGCAGCGATTGGGTTTAGGGTTTTTCTGAGTAGTAAAGTAAGCACGGGCAAAGGTTTCGACATCACTGCTAGTAAATAGGTGAAACTCTTCGAGAAGACGTTTCAAGTCATAGAGTTTATTGGGATTGGTGGCTTCTGAGAGAATCGCGGCTTGATAGTAAGGTTGAAAAGCAGATTGGATTTCTTGAGTATCATTGGCAAAGTCGAGGACAAATACTTGATCGATGGATATTGCTTGTCCCATTTCTCAGCAAAGAGTTCAAGGTTAAACTCCGCCTCCGATTCCGTTGCCGCAGCATAAATTGTCTTGAGGTCAGCGCAAACTTGCTTACGTTGCTGCCAAGGCAATAAAGCAACCGAGTTTCTGACCATGTGGACAATGCATAACTGCACCTGTGTCTTGGGAAATACAGTCTCAATGGCATTAGGAAATCCAGTTAAACCATCGACACAAGCAATCAAAATATCTTTGACTCCACGGTTGTGAATTTCGGTGAGAACTGACAACCCCCTTGATAAGGGGGGCTGGGGAATCTACACTTTAAAACGTAGATAGATTATCAATTACTTAATCAACATCAACTTTAAAGTTGCGGGTTTAGCTAAATCGCCCTCAAACAAAATTTTGCAATTAGCATGAAGATGTCTAGCAATGTGATACAACGACTCAACTTCATCAGGAGCGTCAATCTGTGTCGCAATTTCTGTCAATGACAAAGAAATAGTTGAAGCCTTCAACACCGCAACCAGTTTCTTTTGCAAGGCTAATACCTTAGCGCCAGCTTTTTTGCCAGCTTCCACACCTGGTTGGTGATAAGCATTGATATTTACGAGCGAAGCATAGAAACTCACGGCACGCTCATACAAAGCAATTAAAGCGCCAATCGTAAGTTCAGAAACTACAGGAATTGTAACTGTAATTGAGTCTCTGCCATTTTCATAAAGGGCGCTACGAGTACCCTGCAAGAAACCTAGCAAATAATCGCCTGTAACCACACCTTCTTCAACTTCGGGGTGCATTTTTGCTGAATCTTGCAAAACTTCGATAAAGGTAGCAAAAAAGTTGGGGACACCTTCGCGCAATTGCTGCACATAGGCGTGTTGATCGGTGGAACCCTTGTTGCCATATACCGCGATTCCCTGATAAACAGTGTTGCCATCAAGATCCTGTTCTTTGCCGAGGGATTCCATCACCAGTTGTTGCAAGTAGCGGCTAAATAGTAACAAACGATCCTTATAGGGTAAGACCACCATATCTTTTTCGCCTTTGCCATTACCTGTGTAATACCAAGCCATAGCTAGTAAGGCGGCGGGATTTTGACGAATATCTTCGATGCGCGTGGCAGCATCCATTAAACTTGCACCACGGAGCATAGCGCGAATGTCAACGCCTTGCAAAGCGGCAGGGACTAGTCCGACTGCCGATAGTTCGGAAGTGCGTCCACCAATCCAGTCATACATCGGAAACTGATCCAACCAACCATTAGCGATCGCATATTTTTCCAATGCACTACCAACACCTGTAATCGCGATCGCCTGTTTTGCAAAGTCCAAACCTGCATTTTTAAAAGCAAACTCCACCTCCTTCATCGCATTGGTGGGTTCAGGTGTGCCACCCGACTTAGAAATTACTAACACTAAAGTCGTGCTAAGGCGATCGCCTAACAAATCCAACACTAAATCAATGCCATCGGGATCGGAATTATCGATAAAACTGATTTTTAATGGTACATCAGCCTTAGCAAGGGCTTGAGCGACAAATTGAGGACCGAGAGCCGAGCCGCCAATACCAATCGACAAAATATCAGTAAATTGAGATGCCGCAGGAGGATGAACAATACCTGAATGAACTTTTTTCGTAAAATCTTCGATGCGATCAATGGTTTCCGTGATGTCTTGACGCAACTCTGGCGTAGGCGCTAATTCAGGCGATCGCAACCAATAATGCCCCACCATGCGCTGCTCATCAGGATTGGCGATCGCGCCCAACTCCAGCGCCTTCATATCGTCAAAAGCCTTGACAAACTTAGGTTGCATTTCGGTTACAAAGTCTGGCGAAAACCTAATCCGACTGATATCGACGTATATACCTAGCTCTGAATGGTAATACAGCCAGTCTTGGTAACGTTGCCATAGTGTCACAGCCGAACTCATAGGAACCTCACTTTGCTTTGTCTCAACAAATTAAAAACAGATGACAGACAATGCCAATCGTAAGCGATAAATAGCAAACAAGTTTGCTATTACCGCACTTTTAGATAAAACGAATTATAAAAAATTTTATTAAAGTGCTGATTTGCAAATTTTTTGCAAAGTTTTTTGGTTCGGGATTGCGTGCAAACTGCCTATGGCTATATGTTGCCAGATGATAGTTGGCGTATGTCCTTAAGTGATGCAGAAAAAAATGGTGGTGAAAAAAGTGGTGCTGAAAAATTCTTGTCCAATCAGATATCCAAAAAGCCTTTAGTTGTACTCTCCAGGAATATCAGTTTTTCTAACAGTAACCCTGTCAACCTTCTGACCTGACATTCTCAATAACTCATCACCTGAAAATTCAAACCCAAGCTTGAGTGCTATTCGCGCAACATCATCTGCGGTTGATGCTGCGACCACCTCATTTTTAAGCTCAGGTTCAGACTGCATTTTCTTTAAAAATGCTTCGATTTGCTCAAAAGCCATATTTAGAATTCCTATATCTTGCTAGCTACTCATAATATAAAGAAAAATAGCATTATATTGAAAAATAGCAGTATCTTGTTTAAGAAATAGCGATCGCTGTAAAGCTACGTTAAGAAGTGCAGCAAAGTTTAGTTGGTGATCC
Organism: Pseudanabaena sp.; assembly: GCA_044355035.1. GTDB lineage: Bacteria > Cyanobacteriota > Cyanobacteriia > Pseudanabaenales > Pseudanabaenaceae > Pseudanabaena. The sequence goes on from JBIKYX010000062.1 coordinate 10,278, forward strand.
TAGCAAAGTGTTATCTTTAATACATAGCCAAATCAGCTATTCAGCGCAACGGGGTCATTAAATCAAGATTGCGTATTCAAATTTTTATTAGCTGGTTTGGAATTCAGAAGCGAGGTCTTAGACATGAAACTTGTAATTCAAGGCAAGAATATTGAAGTCACTGAAGCAATCCGTGAATATGTCGAGCAGAAAATCGACAAAGCGGTGAGCCATTTCCAAGCATTGACGACAGAAGTCGATGTGCATCTATCGGTGGCTCGTAATCCTCGTATCGCATCAAGTCAATCGGCTGAGGTGACAGTGTACGCGAATGGATCAGTGATTCGCGCTGAGGAGAAGACCGAAAATTTGTACGCTAGCATTGATCTAGTCGCCGACAAAATTACCCGCAAGTTGCGGAAATTCAAGGAACGCAAGAATGACCATGCGGCGGCAAAAACCAGCGTGGCTGTGGTTGAGCAGCCTCCGCTACCTTTGCCTAACGACAATCGAGTGGTCGAATTGCCCAATCAAGTTTTGCGAAATAAATATTTTGCGATGCCTGCCATGTCAGTCGATGAAGCTCTGGAACGTTTGGAGATGATCGATCATGACTTTTATGTTTTTCGCAATGGCGATACTGGGGAAATCAACGTTGTGTATGAGCGAAATCATGGTGGCTATGGTGTAATCCAGCCCCATGAAGTCAAAAAACATTAATCTATCAGGCAAAATTAGCGCTCCGCGCTAATGCACAAAAAAGGTAGTGGTAATTCATGAATTGCTACTACCTTTTTTGATGTAAGGCAAAAGTTATTTGCCCTTTTTTTGTTGGTATTTGCTAGGCTAGAACACTAGACAAATATTCATTTTTTTACATCAGACCAGACATGACTCTTAAATACGGCGAACAAGCGATCGCAGAAGCCACTCTCACCACCTTTCCCAACCCCAGAATCGGTCGAGACTACAGCATTCACATCACATTGCCTGAGTACACTTGCAAATGTCCATTTTCAGGCTATCCCGACTTTGGTACAATTCATATCACCTACACACCAAACCAAGTGCTAGTTGAACTCAAGGCGATTAAGCTTTACATCAATAGCTACCGCGATCGCTTTATCTCGCACGAAGAATCCGTCAATCAAATTTTGGATGATTTTGTAAAAGCAGGTGATCCTTTAAGAATTAATGTTAAAGGCGACTTTACTCCTCGTGGTAATGTGCATACAGTCGTAGAGGTAAATTACGTTAAGCCTCAAGTAACTATCTAGTCTTTTGCCTTTATTTTGCCTATAGGCATCACTGCTACCCTATATCTGAGTGCCGTTGATTTATGAAGATCCGCAAAAAATATCAAGGCTCCGCTAACGCCGAAATAAATCTCACTGCATTGTTGGATGTGGTTTTTTCGATCTTGGCATTTTTTATTCTGATATCAGCCGCACTCACTGTACCAAAAGGAATAGGTGTTGATTTGCCAATTGGCAGCAGTACTAATGGTAATGCTGTTTCGGGAGAAGTAAAACCCGAAGATATGTTTGTGATTACCTTAGATCCTGCGGGACAAATGCTATCCGAGGGAAAATTGATCGCGCCCCAACAGTTAGAGCAGGATGTTCGTAAGTTTTTAGCAAGCTCCGCTCAAGGTATAGTGGTACTCAGTGCCGATAATGCCAATGTCTCTTACCAAGTCGTAATTAATCGTCTCGCCGAACTGAGGGTAATTGCAGGAAATCGCGTGGCGATCGCCACATCTCGATCTTAAAAAATATCAAAAAATATCACTATAAGTCAAGATAACAAACCTATGCAGAACTCTGGAGGTAAAGCGATGTCAAACAATTCCATGCGTCAATTTGCTAATAAAGCAGGTACTCTAGTTGCCAAGAATCCATTTTGGGCGCTTGTGATTGGCTCAGTGGGAATTCATGCCATCTTTGTGATGATTCCTGTCGCTCCTGCCAAAAAAGCAGTGGAGCCGCCACCTCTGATCGAGGTAAAAACAGCCACTCTACCCGTTGTTAAACTCCCACCGCAATCCAACAGAAATCTGAATAGTGATTTAACCAACAGGCTTCCCAGAAATACACCTAATATATCCAATGTTAGTAAATCGATTTTTGACAGTTTATTTGTGCAATCTTCGACCAATAAGCTAATCCCTCCATCGAATGTTCCTCCCAATTCGTTTCCAAATTCATTCCCTAACTCATTCCCAAATTCTGTACCTTCACCTTTTGAGTTAAATAGTATTGAACGCATGGACGGTTTTCCGCCTTTAATGGAACTTCCCGATGTGCCGCTACCATCAACTAATTTTGAGATCGACCCTTCACGAGAATTCGTCAAGCCAAGAACTTCGACTGCGCTGCCTTTACAACAATCTCGAACCAATGCGCTTGGACAAATAGATAATAGTAATCCCATTAAGCCGACAAGTAACAGCAATCTTAGACCAGAGTTTCAAAATAACAATGGTTTAAGGGATACTCCAACTGTGCCGCCAAGTGATTCGAGAAATACTAAGAATGCTGACACGTCACCCAAATCACCACAACCTCCTGTATCTCAGAATCCACCAACTAATCAACCTCCCACTCCACCAACTAATCAACCTCCCACTCCACCAATTAATCAGCAGCCCATTCAATCTTCTATTCCCTCAAATATAAAACAGGTTGATAGTATCCGTTCGATCTATACCAATGCTCGAATCACCGATTTGTTGACCCAAGATCTATTGGAGCAGAAAAAAATCGTCCCGAATCGGAAAGAAGCGAATGTCTCACATATATCAGCTGGAATTGAAGATATAGAATGGATTCCCGCGAGAGGCAATGTTGCTGGTAAGAAAGGAATAGTAACTTTTCTCTGGCTTGTTGATCCTACTGGGAAAATAGAATTTCAAGGATATACCCTAGAAGGTGATAGAGATTTGGTGGAGATTGTAGCTCAAGCGGCTAAAGGTTATGAATTTAAACCGACTGAAGGTTCTCGTAAATATCGCTTCGTAACTGCGAAATATGAGTTTCCTGCTAGGTAGGCATAACGATTGTTCTGCGCGAGAAATGATAGCTGGAGACTAGGCGCTTAATAATTGCGTACTTAATAAATTTTGATTTCAAACTTTCCTTTGGGTAGATATTTGCGATCGCCTTATCGCATTAATTAAGGATCATGGTAAGTTAAGTTTAGTTAAGAAATTATTTTGAACATCAGGCTCTTTGCTATATGAAAACCTCTTGGAGAACAGCGCTGCTGTGGTTACTGCCCATAGCGATCATTGGCTTTTTTGGCTGGCAGACATTAGTCGCCCGTCCCGCCCCTAGTCGTCCCACCGTAAATGCCGCAAATACCCGCATTGCCTATGGCAGATTTCTTGAATACCTTGATGAAAATCGGGTACGCAAGGTCGATATTTTTGATGGCGGACGCACGGCGGTAATCGTAGCAACCGATCCCCAAATTGAGGGTAAAGAGCAACGCGCTAGAGTTGACTTGCCACTGTATGCACCTGAGTTGATGGACAAACTCAATGAAGGCGGTGTGGATCTTGCCATTTATCCACCTAGCAACAATGGCGCAATTTGGAGTTTTGTTAGTAATTTAATTTTTCCAGTGGCTCTGCTTGGGGGCTTATTTTTCTTATTCCGCCGCTCCAATCAGATGGGTGGACCAGGACAAGCAATGGACTTTGGTAAGTCTAAGGCACGTTTTGCGATGGACGCTCAGACGGGCGTAATGTTTGATGATGTTGCGGGTATTGAAGAAGCCAAGGAAGAGTTGCAAGAGGTTGTAACTTTCTTGAAAAAACCCGAACGGTTTACCGCAGTTGGCGCAAAGATTCCTAAGGGTGTTTTGTTAATTGGACCTCCCGGAACTGGTAAAACTTTGCTAGCAAAAGCGATCGCTGGTGAAGCGGGTGTACCTTTCTTCTCAGTATCTGGTTCTGAGTTCGTGGAAATGTTTGTCGGTGTCGGTGCATCTCGCGTGCGCGACTTGTTTAAGAAAGCTAAAGAAAACGCTCCTTGCATCATCTTTATTGATGAAATTGATGCCGTCGGTCGTCAACGTGGCGCTGGTATCGGTGGCGGTAACGATGAACGCGAGCAAACCCTCAACCAAATCCTCACGGAAATGGATGGCTTTGAAGGTAACTCTGGTGTGATTGTCATTGCTGCAACTAACCGCGCTGATGTCCTTGACTCGGCTCTGTTGCGTCCCGGTCGCTTCGATCGCCAAATCGGTGTTGATCCACCTGACATCAAAGGTCGTTTACAAGTTTTGAATGTTCATGCCCGTGACAAAAAGATTAGCCCTGAAGTTTCTTTAGAAGCGATCGCCCGTCGTACCCCAGGATTCGCAGGTGCGGATCTTGCTAACCTGCTGAATGAAGCTGCAATTCTCACCGCTCGTCGTCGTAAGGATGCGATGACAATGGCAGAAATCGATGATGCTGTTGATCGCATCATTGCAGGACTTGAGGGTAAGGCTCTCGTAGATAGCCGTAACAAGCGGTTGATTGCATATCACGAAGTTGGTCATGCGATCGTCGGTACATTGATGAAAGAACATGATCCTGTACAGAAAGTTACGCTTATTCCTAGAGGACAAGCAGCTGGATTGACATGGTTCACCCCCGACGAAGAACAAACCCTAGTTTCACGCGGTCAAATCCTCGCCCGTATCACCGCCGCCCTCGGTGGTCGTGCTGCCGAAGAAGCGGTATTTGGTGCGGCAGAAGTAACTACTGGAGCAGGTGGAGACTTGCAGCAAGTAGGCGGCATGGCGCGTCAGATGGTAACTCGTTTTGGTATGTCAAACATTGGACAACTAGCCCTCGAAGGTCAAAGTTCAGAAGTATTTCTCGGACGCAGCATGGGCGGTGGCTCTCAATATTCGGAAGATATTTCGGCAAAGATCGATCAACAGGTTCGTGAAATTGTGCAGAAGTGTTATCAAACTGCCTTGCAGATTGTGTATGAAAATCGCGCAGCGATCGATCGCGTTGTCGATCTCTTAGTTGAAAATGAAACCCTCGATGGCGACGAGTTCCGTCGCATTATTTCTGAATATACTTCCGTTCCCGTAAAAGAACGCTTTGTTCCTCAAATTTAAAAATCATGCAAAAAAAAGAGGACGCTTTGCGTCCTCTTTTTTTATGAAAAATATTATTTTTGCCAACTTAATGTCAGACATAACTATTCCTCTAGCGATCGCCACAGGTGCAGTTTTTGGAGCCTTATCGCGTTTTTACCTTACAGAATGGTCAAAAGCTAAATTTGGCACAAAATTCCCTTATGCAACCTTTGCGATTAATCTGACTGGATGCCTAGCTATGGGCTTTTTTTTTACGATTTCTCAAAGACTTACAGGCTATCCGACCGAATTAGATGTACTAATTAGAACAGGATTTCTAGGTTCCTACACCACATTTTCCACCTATAGCTTTGACACTCTGACACTATGGAGGAGAAAACAGACAGCAGCAACAGCTTTCTATTGGGCTGGAAGTGCGATTCTTGGTTTGATTGCCATCCTTTTAGGCATAGCGATCGCCAAGCTTCTTATTGTTATCAAATAACCCAAACCCCAATTCGTAATTCGTAATTCGTAATTCGTAATTTTCCCAACAAAACAATGAAATTATTGAAAGAACGTTACCCCCTATCCATAGCGATCGGCGCAATTTTTGGAGCCTTGAGTCGTTTTTATGTGACTGAAGGAGCAAAGGCTATTTTTGGCAAAGACTTTGGATTTTACGGTACATTTTTCATCAACGTATCTGGATGTTTGTTAATCGCTTATATTCTCACCCTTGCCACCGAAAATATTCGCATCATTTCACCCGAACTACGACTAATGACGACAACGGGTTTTTGCGGCTCATATACGACCTTTTCTAGCTACGGACTGGAATCAAGTGAATTTTTAGATAAGGGTGATATCACGATGCTATTCGTTTATTTTGTTGGAAGTGCGATCGCGGGCATGATCGGTATCAAAACTGGCGTTTTGTTGGCTAGGATAAATAATCAGCAGTCAGAATAATATGAAATGGATACTACTGATATCACGAAAAATATATGCCAAAAATAAGACACCAAAAAACAAAAAATAAAAGTTGGTTTCAATTTGCTTTGCAACTAAAAGGGTCGGTAATTTTTGCTGTATATAAACATGTAATCGTACTTGGTCTATTTGGACTGTTTATTTCTTTACTGGACTATCTCAAAGTTCCCGTTTCTCAGCCTATTTTAGGAACTATTATCCCTAGTATTGTCTTAGGTTTATTATTGGTTTTTCGTACTAATACCGCCTACGATCGCTTTTGGGAAGGTCGCAGATTATGGGGGAGTTTAGTCAATGATTCTCGAACCTTAGCTTGGCAAATTGGGGTGATAATTAATGATGTTGAAACAGAAGATCGACTCAAAAAACAAATCGCTATGAGGCTCATACCTATTTTACTGGTAGCGATTAAAGCTCATCTTCGCTCAGAGACTAACAATAGAGAATTAGAAGAACTGATGTCTATTTCTCAGTCTGAATCTCAATGCGTCCAATTAAAAACGATCAATAATAAGCCTCTGCAAATCATTAAATGGATTGCGGACTATATTCAACAACAGTATCAAAGAGGTAATGATTATCTGCATTACAGTCATGTACAACTTCTGCAATCTAACTTGAAGAGTATTATCGATGCCATAGGAGGGTGCGAAAGAATTTTAAGAACACCTTTACCCCTAGCCTATGTGATTCATCTCAAACAACTGGTATTAATTTATTGCATATTGTTACCATTTCAGCTAGTTAGAGATTTAGGATGGTGGACTGGCTTATTTGTTGCTTTAATTAGTTTTACTTTATTGGGGATTGAAGGAATTGGGGTCGAGATAGAAAATCCCTTTGGCTATGATGCAAATGATTTACCCCTCGATACTATTTGTAACACAGTTAAACAAGATATTGAGGAATTAATTTCTACTAACTATGCGATCGCGATCGCCTCTAATATCTCGTCTGATATGGAATCTAATGTAGATAAAGCTTATCCATAGGGGCTTATCCATAGGAATTTTATATTTAATTGCACATAGTTACTTATCATGTTATTTTTGTAACGAAATTTTCATTTTAGCGATCGCTTAACAACCAATGGAAATAAGAACTTTAGCCCCTACAGAAACCACAGGAGATGTAAATCTACCATCCTCAGATCTAGCTCCTGAGACAATTCCTGAAGCAACTACGAATCTGGAGTTAGAGCCGCCTAGCGCCTTATCTGAGGAATTAGCGGGACTGAAACTATCACATACCAAACAAAAAGGAGACTGCCTCTATCTCTATACGCAAGATCCGCAAGTGAACTGTGCTAAGGAGATTTTAGAAGCGATCGCTTTAAGTACACAGGATCTCGAAAATTCAGTTTTATTTATGGACGGGATTCGCCGCCTAAAATTGCATGGGGACGCATGGGCTTTGGGCGTAGAATTACCGATCGCGCAGTCCGCAGTGGCTTCGGCGGAGATTATTACCGCTCTGTTGACAAGTTTTCGTCAAGATCTCATGCTTTCGCAGCCTAAATTACAACTAAAATTACTTCTCCAAAATAATTGCCTCAATTTGTTGTGTGAAACGGGTAATCCTATTTTGCAAGCCCAGATTGCTCTACCGATGTTAGAGACTTTACGAAGCTTGCGTTCGTCAGAATATTTTCAGTCAGTGACCGTATCACATCGGTTAATTGGCATCAAAAAACCGAGCTGGTCTTTTGAAATTGATTTATTGGCGATCGGAATTGAAAGCGATACAACTGAAGTACTCCCCTTAGAGAATGACCATAATTCTGATGTAATATTTGGTGAAGAAAATGAGTTGGAGGTAAATCCTTCCCAACATGGCGGCAAAAATTTAGTTGGAGATCTGTTCGGAACCATTGGTGATCGCGTGTTCTCGACTGGGAAGAATTGCTTGCAATTTCAATGGCTAGGGCAGTCCACTCCAAATATCTCTGGTCTTTCTGGTGTTAATTCTATCCCATTGCAATCGCTATCATTGCCCGCTTGTCTGATTGGTTTAACGCTTGGCTTAGGCGCAACTGTAGTAATTGATCGCACTCTCAATGAGTATGCTCAGACCATTCTCCCACCTAAAGTTCGGGTTGTGGAAGTGACCGAAAATCCACAGGTTGGTTTAGATAATTCTGCTAACCAGAAAGAAGTTAGTAATAAAACTCCTCTTAATTTTAATATTGCCAGATTTAACGAAAAATTAGCCCTGCTCGATTGGAAGACTACTACCCGAAAGCGATCGCCTGACATCATCATTGTTGGTAGTTCCCGTGCATTACGCGGTGTAGAACCAAGTAGTTTAGAGAAAGAACTTCTCAATAAAGGATTCAAAGATCTCAGTGTGTTTAATTTAGGGTTAGATGGAGCGACCGCGAAAGTGGTTAATCTTCAAATCACCCAAATTTTGCCGCGTCCTCAACTTCCACGCATGATTATTTGGGCTGATGGATTGAGAGCCTTTAATAGCAGTCGGAATGATATCACCTACGACGAAATTACTGCCTCAACTGGTTACAGGCAAATACAACAAACCCTGAAAGATAAAGGGATTAACCCTGATCCACTCCAAATTAATAGAGAAATCACGAACAATCTATCTAGCCCGATCGCGCAAGCCTTTACTAATATTTTTGCCACCACCAATAACCGTCAGGATGTGAGAAGCTCTCTGGTAAAAAGCTTTGATCGCAATACACATATGCTAAGCAATAGTGAAGCGATTATCGCGGCAACAACACCAACGACAACAGCATCGCTCGACCAGCAAGGTTTTGTTGCCTTTGATGTCGTCTTTGATCCCAACACTTATTTCCAAAAATATCCTCAAGTTCCTGGGGACTACGATCTCGACTATCGTAATTTCGATACCAGTGGTTCCCAATTTGATGCTTTTGCCAATGTAGTCGATTTTTGCCGTCGTAATAACATTCAACTTGTAGTGGTGAATATGCCATTGCATACTACTTATCTCGATCCAATTCGGACTCAATACGAAGCCACTTTTAATGGTCGAATGCAAGAGCTAGCGACTCGCGAAGGTTTCACCTATCTCGATCTCAGTCAATCTATCCCTTATAAATCCGAACTTTTTTCCGATCCTAGTCACTTAAATAGAAAAGGGGCGATCGCGATCGGGCAGATGCTCGCCCAAAGTTCCAAAATCCCTTGGCAATCTCTCAAATTTTAATGGTTTAACCTTTCCACCCAAGGAATAGTGGTGGGGGGGGGGGGGGCGGGCCCGCCAGGGTGGTGGATTAAGGGTAGGGGGGATAAAGATTTAACCTTTCCACCCCAGTATTTGTGGGGCGGCGCGTCGCCCCGCACCACTATTTTGAGATAATCCAGTTACGGCGAAAAAACTTGGCTAAATCTGACTCATCGATCGCTAGACAGATGGGGCGACCATGAGGACAGGTGTGAGGATTGCGGGTTTGTTGCCATTGCGAAAGTAAATCGCGAATAGTCGTTAAATCTAATTTTGTACCATTGCGGATGGCGCTGCGACAGGCGGCGGTAGCTCTCGCCATTGTCGGATCATCCTGTTGACTCATTTCTAATAAAATTTGGGCGCAGTCTGTATGTCCGCTTAAAATCTCAGGTAGCGATCGCACTGCCCATAGACCATTCCCAAACATCTCGATTTCTAAACCCAATAACTGCAAGCGTTCTACTGCATCAGAACTAAGTTGTTTTAACAAAATTGGTTGCTCGATCGCGACAATTTGCCATTGCAGTTCGATGCGCTCAAAGAGAACTCGCTCATGGGCGACATGCTGTTCCACTAGCCAAAGTCCGCCTGAATGTTCCGCAAGAATATAGGTATCAAGTACTTGAGCGATCGCTTTTAAAGAATTATGGGGCTGATTAAAGTTTTCTTTTTTAGCAGGAATCAAATAGGAAGTTTTACGTTCAGCAGCACGGAGCAAATCGTTAGTAGCACTGGTATAGGTGGTTTTGGAACTTGATTCAGGGATTTTTAGAGCTTCTGTAATAAGATCTTTTAATTGAGATTGAACTTCTGCGAGATTTTGAATATAAGCTTCAGCCTTAGCAGGATGACGATTCCAATCGATGCGATCGCAAGGCAAATCTAAACGTACTATGCAAACAGGAAACCGATTGCGCGGTAAGGTTCGCTCTAAACTAGAGAGAATCGTTTGTTCCAATTCAGGGAAATTAATCACCCGCCCATTGAGAATAACTTTTACCCAATCAGGACGGCGGCGCGATAGGCGATCGGGTAATCCAAGGGTAATAGAAATATTCTTACTCCCTTCTCCTGATAGAAAGAGGCTGGGGGTAATAGAAATATTCTTGCTCCCTTCTCCTGATAGAAAGAGGCTGGGGGTGAGGGCAAATTCTTTATAAACCAAATCATAAGGCTGTATTGAACTAATAATTTGCGGCAAAATTTCACTGTTATTCTCTCCTGCCCAAATTGTCATCCATTCTCGATTATCTAAATTGACTTGCCAATTAACATGGGGATTGGCGATCGCCATAAGCTGCACTTGTAATTGAACTTTGCGAACTTGTTGAGAATTACTGGGTAAAGACTTCAAGCGATTGGGATAGCGAGAAAAAAGATTGCGAACGCTGACAATCGTGCCTGTAGCGATCGCCGTGACTTTGGGAGGTGATAGTAGATTACCATGCTCGTCATAATTGGCTTGATAACCGACTGGTTCTAGGATTGGGCGACTACAAATACTCAAATCCGCAAGTTGAGCCAGACTATAGAGCGCTTCACCACGAAATCCTAAACTGTTAATTTGTTGTAAGTCTTCAGCATTATTAATTTTGCTGGTGGTGTGGGGTGTTGCCGCCTGTGATAAATCGGCGATCGCCATACCACAGCCATTATCACTGACTTGCATCGAGAGCGTATCTGTCCAAATCGAAATTACAATTCTCTTCGCCCCTGCATCGATCGCATTTTCAGCAAGTTCACGCACCACGGCTGCCAAGGAGTCGATCACTTCACCTGCGGCAATCAGGTGAACAACTTCAAGGGGTAATGTGTGGATGTTTGACATGAATGGTGATCAAGTTGCTTGGGAAATTAGCGGTATTGCTGAATGACATTTTTAGCCAATGCGAAATACAATTATAACAATCCAAAATGAGTTGTGAGGGTCGCACCGCAATTCTGACAACTATTAAATTTAAGAATTAAGTTATGCTTTACCGTTCTGTTTTGATAACTCTCATCATGGCGATCGCTCCTGCGGTAAGTATTGCCCCTGAGGTAAGTGCAGAAGTAATTTCTCAAAATAATCCTGTCCCAACCCCACCAATCAATAGTCAAGTTACCAATCTCGATCGCGGTTTTAATCTGGTAATTGATGCGAGAGAGTCGCAGAAACGGGGAGAATTTTCTCAATCTTTGCAATTATTTGAACAGGCGATCGCGATTTTCCAAAAGGAAGGCGATGTTTATGCAGAAGCCAGAACTTACAATTTTGTCGGGAATGTTTATCTAGAACTAAAAGAATCCAACAAAGCGATCGCTAGTTATCAGGAAGCTTTTAAGATTATTAGTACGATTCAACCAAAGGAATCTCAGACTAATTTGCAAGTACGCTCAGATGAAGCTTTAATCTTACAAAATTTGGGATTTGCGTTTAATCAGGCTAATAATTGGCAAAAATCGATTGAAACTTATGAACTAGCTCTAGAAAAATCGCGAATAATTAAAAACCAAGATCGTGAAGCGACAATTCTAAATAATATCGGTCAGATTTATGTGGCGATCGGCAAATTTAGCCGTGGGATTGAAGTCTTGCAAAGTGCCTTAGCGGTTCGGCAATCGAATAATGATTTCAAAAATACAGGCGGAGTTTTACTGAATATCGGATTTGCCTATCGCCGACTCGGACAGTTTGAGAAAGCGCTGGATTTCTATCAGCAAGCGTTAACCGTGGTTAATAAATCTGGCGATCGCAAAGTTGAGACGAGCATACTCAACAATATTGCGGGTATATATCGCAGTCTCGGTAAATATTCTCAAGCATTAACCCAATACAAAGCTTCATTAGAATTATCTCAAAACCTCAATTTACCGCGTCAAGCCGCGATTACTCTAAGCAATATTGGTGCTGTGTATAACGAGTTAGGGCAGTTGGATAATGCACTGCAATATTTCCAGCAAGCTCTATCTCAAATTCAAAAAATCGGTGATCGCCAATCAGAAAGTGTCTTTTTGAGCAATATCGGTTTGATTTACGATAATAAAGGCAAGCGAAAACAAGCTTTGGATTACTACACAAGAGCATTGCAAATTCATCAAGAATTGAAGGATCTGCCCGCTCAAGGGATTACCCTCAACAATATTGGCGAAGTCTATCGAGTAGTAGGACTAGATGATAAAGCGATCGCCAGTTACCAACAGTCATTAGAGATTTTGCGCGAAATTGGCGATCTCTCCGCATCCGCCGTCACATTAAGCAATCTGGGACGGGTGTATGCCTCAACCAAACGCTATTTTGAAGCCCTTAATAATTATCAACAAGCCGCAGCAATCCATCAACAATTGGGAGAACGGCGCGGTAAATCGATTGTGCTTAGTAATTTAGGAGATTTATTTGCCGATAAACAACAACCTGAATTAGCAATTCTCTTTTACAAGCGATCGGTTAATCTTCGAGAATTTCTTCGCCAAGAAGTGCGATCGCTATCCATCGGTGAGCAGAAAACCTATACAAGTACAGTTGAAGGAACCTATCGCGATCTCGCAAATCTGCTGTTGAAACAAAATCGAGTTTTAGAAGCACAACAAGTACTGGATTTGCTGAAAGTCCAGGAGCTTGATGATTATCTCAAAAATGTGCGTGGTAATAGTGAAACCGCCAAGGGAATTGAACTTTTAGAATCTGAACAGAGATTTTTTGTGGATTATAGCGCTATCCAAAATCGGTATATTCAAGCTGGTAAGGATTCTTTAGATATCTATAAATTCACTCCATCAAATCGGTCTTTAGAACAGAAACAACGCCTGCGTGAATTGGTGTCGCTACAAGAAAGCGCCTCAAGACAGCTAAGTAACTATGTTCAAAGCCCCGCCGTATCCTCAATTTTAAAACAAATTGGTCAATCAGGCGATCGCGTATCGAATTTGGCTAACCTTCAGCAATTTACAGTTCTCCAAAAGAATCTCCAACAGTTCTCTCAGAAAACCGCGATTTTCTACCCCTTAGTTCTTGACGATCGCTTAGAATTAATTGTAGTCACCGCAAATGGCAATCCAATCAGGCGCACGGTGTCGGTAAAAAAAGAACAGCTTAATCAAGCGATCGTTGATTTTCGGACGAATGTGCAAGATTCAGGTTCCTTTGATGTTTTAACTTCTGCACAACAACTGCATACATGGCTGATTCAACCGATCGCGGATGATTTACAAAAGGCGGGTGTGCAGACGCTTATCTATGCTCCCGATGGACAATTACGCTATTTACCGATCGCCGCCCTCTATGATGGCAAGCAATGGTTAGTGGAACGCTACGCCATTAACACGATTACCGCCGCAAGTCTTACTAATTTAGGCGATCACCCAAATACTTCTCTTGGCAAATCTCTACCGCGTGTTCTGGCAGGAGCTTTTACCACTGGCAAATATGTCTTCGATGTGAATGGAAAAACCTTTGATTTTTCTGGTTTACCTTTCGCTGGCAAAGAAGTTGAGAGTCTGGTGGCGAAGTTACCTAATTCCGTTAAGTTTATTGATAGCGCTTTTAGTGTTAATTCCACGGTTGCTAAATTCAAGCAATACAACATTATCCATCTGGCTACCCATGCCGCTTTTGTCACAGGCAAGCCCGAAGATTCCTTTATCATGTTTGGTGATGGTAGTCGTGCTTCCCTGCGTGATGTGTCCACATGGTCTTTAAAAAATGTCGATCTGGTAATTCTCAGCGCTTGCGAAACAGGGCTAGGCGGTAAGCTCGGTAACGGTACGGAGATTATGGGGTTTGGTTATCAGATGGAATATGCAGGTGCAAAAGCGGCGATCGCTTCTCTCTGGCAAGTTTCAGATGGTGGTACACAAACTTTAATGGAAGCTTTTTATAATGTGCTGCAAGATCCGCAGTTAACCAAGTCCGAAGTTTTGGCTAAAGCCCAGCGATCGATGATCAATCAGAAAAGCACCGATAATTCTCAAAGTTTCAACCATCCATACTTTTGGTCGCCATTTATCATCATCGGCAATGGGTTGTTATAGCTGCCACTTGAAACGAATTTGAGATACAATATGGCTTGAATTGCACGAAAAAAAGTATGACTGACAATCCTACCGTCCGCGCTCGAATTAACGGAAAAATCAGGGAAGAAGCGAGCGCAGTCCTTGCCGAAATCGGGTTAACTCCTTCCGATGCTTTTCGGCTATTGATGACTAGGATAGCTCAAGATCACTCACTTCCATTTGATTTACTCAAACCCAATAAAAAGACAATTGAGGCGATTAATGCGGCTAAGCAAGGACAAGTTAAATCCTTCACCAATTTGCAAGACTTAATGGGCGATCTCCATGCGGAAGATTAACCGAACAAACCAATTCAAGCGAGATTACAAAAGGGAATCTCGTGGTCAATATCGCACAATACTAGACGAACTGTTATCAGATGTAATCACGTATCTGATGTCCGATACACCGCTACCACATCACTACAAAGATCATGCATTAAGTGGTAACTGGGCTTATTGCCGAGATTGCCACCTCAAGACAGACTTGGTATTGATTTACCAGATCTCAGATGATGATTTGACCCTAATCAGATTAGGATCTCACAGTGAGCTTTCCTTTTAAGAGAGTGTTTGAAAAGTTTTAGAGTAGGTTAAATAGGGATGGATTTAGGGCTTAAACGACGAACCATCAGATGAACCATAGCGGCAAAGAGCATCATTTCGCTAGTGGTAG
>JBIKYX010000063.1:0-24474 GCA_044355035.1 Pseudanabaena sp.
GAATTTTTGTCTACCACTAGCGAAATGATGCTCTTTGCCGCTATGGTTCATCTGATGGTTCGTCGTTTAAGCCCTAAATCCATCCCTATTTAACCTACTCTAAAACTTTTCAAACACTCTCTTAGCATTCAATACCTTCTTAAAAGTCTCAAAATCAAAATTTGTATTAGTGGCAAAGCCTAAATTTAAGATTTCATTTCTAGCCGATCTCGCATCTAAATCACTGGGTTTAAAGTTTAACCATTGCGTGTAACCATCGATCGCCTCAAACCAATATCCTGCTTGAGCATAAATCCTAGCGCGATCGCGAGATGTCAAAGCTCTTTGTAATGTTTTACTGAGACTCTCTTCAGGTGGAGTATAAACAATCCATCCACTGGCTGTCACATCTTCTCCTTGTCTATCTTGCAATTTTATTTGCCAACGGTAGGGCTGAGAAGGTTTTAAGGCAGCAGTAGACGGTAACTTAAATCTAGACAAGCCATGATGGATTTTTAAATCAGTTTGAAAAATAGCGATCGCCTCAGCATCAGATGCTCCTGCGGTGATACTAAGCTTCCCTATAAGAGTCTCTTTAGCATTGGTAGAATCCACTTTGGACGCGCTATTAAAGAGCCTGCCAGATTTTGATGGAGAGGTGGAAACTGGAATAGACGGATCATGCAGATACCAATACAGAACTGGTTGTGAGCTTGCTGTTCTACCGCCATCTTCAGGCGTGATTAATGTCAGTAACGGTAATTGCCTTCTCTTCTTTGCTGGCATTGGTAGTGCTGGTGCGGCTGGTGGAACTTCAGCTTCATCACTCACACCTCCAGGCGGAGATGGAATCGGATTCCTTGGACGACTATAAGATCTTCCTCCGCGTAAACCTCCCTCATCTGGATTAACCAGCCTTGTGCCACCGCCAGTACTTGCTGTTTTAGGAAAGCCTAAGCCATAACTTTGTCGATTAGACTGCGCTAATAGAAAGCTCTGACTATTTATTTCGGATGGAAGTAGGTGATTAGGCATTCCCACAACTGATAGACAAAAAGTTGAGAAAACCGTAAAGATGTTTCGATAATTACAGAAATGTGTCTTGTTGGTCTTACTAGTTGTTGCAGTCACAGAAATACTTTTGCGCGTACCTACTTTAATTTTCATAGCCAAATTTTGGAGCTTTTTGAATTGTTATGGCGGTTTGTAGTGGCGAAGTAGACAGATTATCTGTCTACGTTTCAAGATGTAGATCCCCCCCAGCCCCCCTTATAAAGGGGGGAGAATTAATTGAATTTTCTTCTTCCCCCTTTACAAGGGGGATTGAGGGGGATCATTAGCAACTAATGGTATAGGTGATAACTGGTAGGTACGGTATAGCCTAAAGAAGAAAATCTTGGAGAAAGGGCTTGGGAACTTCTCTTTAACACAAGATTAATATTTAG
Organism: Pseudanabaena sp.; assembly: GCA_044355035.1. Lineage (GTDB taxonomy): Bacteria > Cyanobacteriota > Cyanobacteriia > Pseudanabaenales > Pseudanabaenaceae > Pseudanabaena. Next base: position 1,425 of record JBIKYX010000063.1, read on the forward strand.
GAATCGAGGAGTCGATTTGATCGCTCCATGCATTAATGCCGCCCACGACATTGATGCCATCAATACCAGCTTGCTTGAGAATTCCCAAAGCCTTCATCGATCGCCCACCCATCTTGCAATGAGCAATCAGCTTATGTCCATTGAGCAAGGCTCTCACTTTCTCCACACCATTACCATTTTCGATTTCTGGTAAAGGCACTAAGACAGTGTTAGGAATTCGACCAATTTCCCATTCGTTGGGATTACGAACATCAATGATCACATAGTCTTCAGCACCAGCATCAATGATGGCTTTGAGTTCAGTAACGCTAATTTCGGCGATCGCCTGTTGTGCTTCCATTTCAGTTTCCTTTTGTTGAGGTATACCACAAAACATCTGATAATCGATTAATTCTTCAATCACAGGACGGACTGGATTGGGACGAAGTTTTAACTCGCGGAAGGTCATCTTCAAGGCATCATAAAGTAACAACCGCCCGCTCAGAGTATTTCCTTGCCCAAGAATAATCTTGACGGTTTCCGTGGCTTGGATCACACCAATGATCCCAGGTAGAATTCCTAGAACGCCGCCTTCAGCGCAGGAGGGAACTAGTCCTGGTGGTGGTGGTTCGGGATAGAGATCGCGATAGTTGGGACCATCTTGATAATTAAAGACGGTGGCTTGCCCTTCAAATCGGAAAATCGAGCCGTAGACATTGGGCTTATTTAGCAATACACAAGCATCATTGACGAGATAGCGGGTGGGAAAGTTATCCGTACCATCGACCACAATGTCGTATGGAGCCATGATCTCTAGGGCGTTGACCGAAGATAAATGCGTATTGTAGAGGTCAATCTGACAATAGGGATTAATTTCTAAGATTCGCGCCTTTGCCGATTCGATCTTCGGTTTACCGACCGAGCTAGTGCTGTGAATGACTTGACGCTGAAGATTGGAGGTGTCTACGACATCAAAGTCAACGATACCAATGCGTCCGACACCTGCGGCGGCGAGATATAACAACAACGGCGAACCTAATCCACCAGTACCGATGCACAGTACGCTGGCTGCTTTGAGTCGCTTTTGTCCTTCTACCCCCACTTCGGGCAAGATCAGGTGACGCGAGTAGCGCTCGTAGTCATCTGGGGTGAGTTGAATTGTATTTGGATCTGGGTTGAGCATGATTAAATGAATCGGACTTTTGAACCGCACTTTGCAGAATATTTAATCGCCAAAGCGATCGCTTGTGCATATTCTTGTGCGAATTTTTGTATTTCTATTGTAGTTTCTCAGTTTACCCTTTGTAGAAATGTTGTATCTTTGTTGCAGTTGAACAACATGACCTAACCGCTTTGCCTAAGCCATAAAATCATCAATAGTTACAAACATTTACAAAAAACCACGGAAAACTAAACAAAGATTATGGAAACCCCTTACATTTACTACATTCCCATCTATCCTGATGATGATAACTGCGAAACCTTAATGCACTTATTTATCGGGAAGCCTGGATTAGACTCGGAAATTCTCACTTTGCTAGAAACTCTCGACAACCGTGAACATGAGGGTGAGGCGGTAGACTATGTGCATGAACTTGAAGATAAGTTTGCTCTAAAACGTGTTTCCGTAAGATTTCTGCCCCGAAAACGCGATCGCGCCGTGCCGATAATGACATAGATCAAAAAAAGTTGCGCTTTGCGCGACTTTTTTTGGGTGATATCCCCACTTTGGTTAATTTCTGTAAAGTTGAGCTAACCTGTAAAATTAGAGTAGATATAAAAAACAGTAAATGTTAAGTGAAACAGGGCATTAGTCATGGCATTTTTTGAGTCTGAGATTGTTCAAAATGAAGCTCGTAATCTATTTCAGGATTATCAAGCTCTAACTCAATTGGGTGGTAGTTATGGCAAGTTCGATCGCGAGGGCAAAATTCTCTTTATCGAGAAGATGGAAGAGATGATGGATCGTTATAAGATTTTCATGAAACGATTTGAGTTGTCCGATGATTTCATGGCGCAGATGACCCTAAAGCAGTTGGAAAGTCAGTTGGGCAATTTCGGGGTGACACCACAGCAAATGTTCGCTCACATGAACATGGCTCTTGAAAAAATGAAATCTGAGTTAGAAAATCACGTTTAAGTATACCCTGCAATAAATTGAGGTCTGAAAGCTAAAACCCGTTGAAACGGGTTAATTTTTATCGAATTGCGGACGTGCTAGGACGATCACACCACGCACGGCAATGTTGCTGTTGGCAAGGGTAGCGATCGCCTCGCGAATTGTCGCGCCAGTCGTATAAATATCATCAAATAAAATTACATCGCGGTGATTAGAGTGTGGCTGAACCGTAAAAGCTTGAGATAAATTGTCTTCACGCTCCTTGACGGTTTTGGTTTGCATTTGGGCTTTAGTATCTTTGACGCGCTGCAATAACTTGGGGCTACATCGCAATTGGGTCGATTCACAAAAACGACGCGCTAAAATCTCCGCTTGATTAAATCCCCGCGATTTTAATTTGTTGGCATGGAGGGGAATGGGAACTATTGATATTTTCTTTAAGTTTTGCTTGCTTTTTACCGATCGCTGCCAAGTATCACCAATTTTTTCACCGATCGCTTCCATAATTTCAGGATGATTGTCATATTTGCAAGCGGCGATCGCCCGTTTTAATGCGCCATCGTAAATGCCCCAGCTATAGAGTGGAATTTCTGGCGAAATTGGCTGATTTTTCTGAAAAAATTCTGGTGCTTCATAAGCGACTATTTGGCGATCGCAGTCTTTGCATAAAATGCGATCAGCAGGACGCTTACACAATGGACAGTTTGCTTGCCAAAGCGAGTTGGTGATGTTATTTGCTAGATGCGTAACCCAGTTCATATTGTTTGTATAGCCTGTTTTGAATATGCTGTAAAGATAATCTTCTATTAATGTTTATGGTTTATGCTTTAGCCAGTTGACAAGTAGTTATGCGTAGCTGCTTAAACTAGCATAAACCACCCAAAATCAAGAATGCGATCGCTTACTCCACTCATTAAAGATTCATTACTCGAATTAAATATTAAAGTCAATGTCATGGTCAGGCAAAAGCGTAGGGAACTACATATTTTGCTTGAATCTACTTACTTTGGCGATCGCGAATTGCTATTGGAAAATTTGACTAAATGCTTGAGTGAAGTTGATCCGCGCAGAATTGAAGCAGCAAAGATTTATGGATTTTCCTTTGGGCAACCATTACCCGAATGGATTGAAAAGATTGAGATTGGTTATCAGAATGACAGAAGCGCTAATAATTACACGAATAATGACATCAATAATAATCAAATAGATAGTAGTGAAAAATTCTCTAAAGCTGAAATTATTGATGAAAATTTCGACTTAAGTTCGGGCAAAAACAATGCCACAGGTATATCCGATCGCTTTATTGTCTGTGGATTAGGCAGCTTAGGACAGCATTCCGTATTTAACTTAAAGAAATTTGCCTACCGAGAATATGAAGTAAAAATCTGTGCGATCGATAAGTCTCAACCAGAAATCATGGAATTTGATAACTTCTCTGACCTGCTCGATCAAGAGATAATTTTAGGTGACTGTCGCCGTTCCGAAATTTTGATCAAAGCGGGTATCCATGACTGTCGCGCTGTGCTGCTTGTCACCAGTAATGAGAACATCAACATTGAAGCCGCGATCGCTGCCCGTCGCCTCAATCCTAATGTACATATAGTCGTGCGATCCTCTCGTCAAAATCTCAATCAGTTACTAAAAGATCAACTCGGTAACTTTGTCGCTCTCGATCCCGTCGATCTACCTGCGGCAACTTTTGCGGTGGCTGGATTAGGAGAAGGCACATTAGGACTATTTCAAATTAGCGATCGCAAATTACGCATAGTCGAAATGACTTTAACACCTGATAACTATCGTTTTTTAAGAACACCCGCCTATCAACTACACAAAAAGCATTCTCGATTACTGAGTATCACGGGAACCAATATTGATCGCCTATTCTTTCAATGGCAGCCCGATACAACACTGGCTGTTGGCGACCAAATCGCCTTTATTGAGCATGTGGAGAATGACTTTGCGACTAACATGCGTAAGCATCAAATGGAACTTGACGCACCGAGTAAATTCTCGATCCACGAACTACTGCCCTCTTTACGAAAATTTGTCAGTTTTAACTTTTTGACTTCCAAAATAAAAGCTAAATGGAAACAATTTTTTCGGTGGATTCATAGCGATCGCACTCGCCGATTAGTTGCTTGGGGAATTGTTATTGCGATCGGTTTATTGGCGGTTAGTTCCGCAATTATATTTTTTAATGTGCCAAATATCTCATGGCAAAAGGCAATCTCCACGGGCGTAATTTTACTTCTAGGAGGCTATGGCGATGTATTTGGAGGACTGGGTGAAGATCAAGTACCTCTTTGGCTAATGATTTTTTGTATATCGATTACCTTGATTAGCTTACTATTCGTATTGGGCGTAGTGGGATTGATTGCCGACAGTATTCTCAGTTCCAAATTTGAATTTTTTAAAAAAGCGTTGCCTCTACCCACTGGCGAACATATTATCCTGATTGGATTTGGACGATTAGGACAACGAGTTGCAGACCTTTTGTTTAAGTTGCAAATTCCGATCGTCATCGTCAGTGAAAATCCCCATGATTGCGATCTTGCTGACAAAGTGCCTTGGTTTACAGGCAATATCATTGAGGAATTAGCCAAAACCAATCTCGCTAAAGCTAAGAGCATCCTCTCTATGACCGATGATCAAATGCTCAATCTCGAAGCGGCACTACTGGCTAGGGATGCGGCAAAAAAAATCAATCGCCAAATGAATCTCGCAATCCGTACTTACGATCGCTACTTTAGTGAGAATCTAGCCGAATTGTTACCAAATTCCCAATCTTTTTGCGCCTACGCACTTTCGGCTGAAGCTTTTGCAGGAGCGGCTTTTGGAGAAAGTATGTTGAGTTTATTTCGACTAAATAATCGCACAGTGCTGGTTGCCGAATATCGGATTGCCGAGAACGATACTTTGGTGGGCAAAAATCTCTCGCAAATTGCCTATGGTTATACAGTTGTACCAATTTTTTTAAAAACTGCCCAACCCAAAGCGAATGGATTGCATGAATTTTTTATTCCTTCCGATGATGAAGTAATGAAGGTAGGCGATCGCTTAACGGTTTTGGCTTCGATTTCAGGCTTACGGCGAATCGAGTTAGGTAATCTCCACGCGCCGAAACGTTGGCAACTACGAGCCAAGCCACCACTCAATTCCAGTGTATTACTAGATGCTGGCAATAAGCTCAAAAACATTTCAGGTTGCGATCTCGAACTAGCGCGGCGATTTATGGAAAGTCTCCCTGCGGCGATCGAGCTTCCGATGTATGACACTCAAGCCTATAGACTAGGACAATCTCTGATGCGACTTCTCCCGATCAAAATCTATCCTTTGTAATGAACTCTAACTCGCAATTTGCGATATGATCGATCACATGGTTCCGCTATAGAATGAGCAGTCATGGCAAAAACAACATGGGATAATCTGGTGTTTGAGTCGCCATATTTAGCAGTAGTGACAGCAAAGCAATTGTTGCAAGAGGGACAGATGACTGAAGCCTACAGCCTTTTGGAGAGTTTAGAGGAGTCAATGGGGCGATCGGAAAAAAGAGGCGTAAGCAGTCAGCTAACTCGTCTGATGTTGCATGTTATCAAGTGGAAATGTCAACCTGAAAAACGCAGTTCGAGTTGGGTAATTTCAATTCGTTCGGCGCGGCGTGAGATTGCAGAAAGTCAGCAAGAGATGCCAAGTTTGAATAGAGATTTTTTAAATTCGATTTGGGATAAGTGTTTTGCGGCGGCGAAACAGGATGCTAGGGATGAGATGGGCAAAAAAGCCGAAATTACGGCGCTAAGTTGGGATGAGGTTTTTGAGCAAAAATATACAATTTGGGAAGATGATGACTTAGCATAATTAGTTGCTTTAAGATTGCTACAATAGTATTTGCGTGAATTAATCACGCATTTTCGCCTTTTGAGTAAAAAATTATGCTTTTAGACTTTACTGTAGAAAACTTTCGCTCGATTAAGGGTGCAGAAACGCTTAGTGCTGTGGCTGCAAGTAAAAGCAAGGCTAAACCCAGTAATAGCGAAAGCAGTCGTCGAGTCAAGTCTGATGATGAAATTGCTCAACCTTTTCATGTTGAGGGTTGGGATATTGATGTTTTGCCAGTAATCGCAATTTTTGGGGCTAACGCTTCAGGTAAAAGTAATATCTTAAAAGCTTTTAATTATTTGCTCAGATTTATGTTTGACGGAAATTATGATCATGGAGCAAAACTAACTCCTTTTAAGCTTGACAAAGAAAGTAGAGAAAGTCCAACTTATTTTAAACTTCGTACTATATTTGATGAAACTATATACATTTATTCTTTAGTCTTGAATAGTAATCAGATACTTTCGGAAAAGCTGGAATATGCTCTAGTATCTACAAAACGAGATCGTCTCTTGTACTCTCGAACTTGGAATAGTCAAAATCAAAAGTTTGATTGGAAAAATGGTTCAGATTTTGCTGGTTCACATATTCAACTTGAGAAAAACATCCATGAACGTGAGCCTTTTACCAGTCTTTTCTCAAAATTAGAAATTAAAGTAGTTAAACGTTTCGCTTATTGGTTAGAGACGATAGCTGTGAGTAATAGTTGGATTCCTAGTGAACATCTTATTGATGTAGTGTGGACACTAAGTAATACAGAGCATCCAAGACTTTTATCTGTACTAGAAAATGCAAAAAAGCTTTTGTTTAAATTTGATACAGGTTTGTATGATATTCAAATCAAAAAAAATGAAAATGATAAATTAGATATTCAAGCTTTTCATAAGACAAGCCAAGAAGAAATTATTGCTTGGAAGTTTAAGGAGGAATCTACAGGAACTCAAGAATTACTCAATTTAGCCTGCAATATATACCTTATGCTCAGGAGTGAAGGTCTTTCAGTAGTAGATGAGCTAGGCGCAAATATCCATCCCAATATAATTCGTGAGATCATAAAAATCTTTCAAAATCCTAAAACTAATCCACATAGAACACAACTAATTTTTACTAGTCACGATAATACTTTACAGAGAAATAATTTATTGCGGCGGGATCAAATTTGGTTTACGCAGAAGCGTCCTGACCAAAGCACAGAGCTATATCCACTCAGCGATTTTAAAGTGCGTAATGACTTAGCAATTGACAAAGCATATCTAGATGGAAGGTTTGGAGCAGTTCCATTTATTTCTGATGAAGATGAGGAGCCAACAAATTCAGAGGAGAAGGATAAAGACAATGGCTAAATCTTCTCTCAAAAGAAATGCTCCCACGAAAACAGTTGGCAAAAAGATTTTGATAGCCTGTGAAGGAAAGCAGACAGAACCAAAATATTTCAGCGCAATTCGTCAAGATTTACGCCTTACCACCGTACAAGTTTTGATACTTCCCCACGATGGAACCGATCCGCTTAGCGTTGTCAACGCAGTATTAGATGCCAGAAAAGAGAAAAAACGTGAAAAGACTTGGTTTGACGATCAAGATTCTGCTTGGGCGGTCTTTGATGGGGATGAACATATCGCGAATAATCGCCCCAATTGGTGTCAAGCCATTCAAAAAGCTAAAAGTCAAAAAATTAATCTTGCGATTACCAATCCCAGTATTGAGTTTTGGTATCTCATCCATTTTCAAGATCACTCAGCGATTATTGCACGAGACAAAGCAAAAGATCGCTTAAAACAGCATATTCCCAATTACGACAAGGCAAGATGCTATTATCCAGAAAAGCTAAAGGGACTTACTCAAGACGCGATCGCTAGAGCAAATAAACTTGATGACCTAGCCAAGCAAAACAAACTACCTGAATATGCAAACCCTTGTTGTAGTGGCATATCGCAATTAGTGGAGATGATGTTGAAAATGGGCGATCGCTTACCTGTTTAGCCGATCGCAATTTGCTATATGATCGCTTACATGGTTCCGCTATCAAAAGCGATCGCCGCCCATCGTTTATTACCAAGAATGAAGTATCAAGCCAGTATATTTGTTACCCTCCGTCCATCGGTTCTCGATCCCGCAGGTACTGCCGTACAGTCTGCTCTCAAACAATGGGACTATCACGTTGACTCAGTTCGCATTGGTAAATATGTAGAGATTGTTCTCGATGCCGAAAATGAAACCGAAGCATCTCAAAAACTGAATGAAGTTGCCGACAAGCTCCTTGCCAATCCAGTCATCGAAAATTATCGCTTTGAATTAACCGCGATCGCCTAATCGTTCAACCAGTAATCCAATTATCAAGAAAGAGCATGAAATTTGGTATTTTAGTTTTCCCTGGTTCCAACTGCGATCGCGATGTTGCCACGGTGACGAGCGGCGTATTGCAGCAGCCAACCAGATTGATTTGGCATACAGATACAGATCTGAGTGATTGTGATGTAATTGTTGTGCCTGGGGGATTTAGCTACGGTGATTATTTGCGCTGTGGTGCGATCGCTCGGTTTGCACCAGTCATGAGATCGCTACAGGATCACGTTAATCAAGGCAAATATGTACTCGGCATTTGCAATGGTTTCCAGATTCTCACCGAGTCAGGATTATTAGAGGGAGCATTGGTAAGAAATCGCGATTTACATTTTGTGTGCGATCGCGTGCCTTTACGGGTTGAGCGCAATGATTTAGCATTCACCCAGAATTATCAGAAAAATCAGGTTATCTCTCTACCGATCGCTCATGGTGAAGGCTGTTATTTTGCCGATGCGGACACCCTTAAATCATTGGAAGATCATCAACAAATTGTGTTTCGTTACTGCGATGCGATCGGTAATGTTAACCAAGAAGCAAATCCTAACGGCTCCTTGGCAAATATCGCAGGAATTTGCAACAAACAAGGCAATGTGCTTGGCATGATGCCCCATCCTGAACGAGCGGCGGAAAGCATTTTGGGTGGTACTGATGGCAAACCATTATTTAACGGGTTAATTGCGGCTGCGCTTGAGGCAATGTTAGTCCATGCCTAGTCTTTACTTGATTCGTCATGGCATTGCTGAAGAACGCGGGAATTATGAAGATGATACCCAACGTCCTCTCACCGATGAAGGTCGTAAAAAAACAAAGCAAGTTGCTAAACGTCTTTACGATCTGGGGCTGCGGTTTGATCTGTTGCAAACTAGTCCATTAGTTCGCGCTCAACAAACGGCTGATATTTTTACAGAACTATTTGCCACCCCTGTCCAGCAGTCATTAGAACTTGCGCCCGAAGGTATCTTTGAAACATGGCTAAGTTGGGTTACGCAATGGCTAAGTGACCACCCCCAACCCGCAAAGGCTTCGTTGGGAATTATCGGGCATGAGCCTGATCTGACTAGTTGGGCGGAGATGTTAATTTGGGGTGAAGCCAAGGGTGGTTTGGTTTTAAAAAAAGCTGGAATAATCGGATTGTCATTACCAGAGACTCAGCCTTGGACTAATAATGGCGTTCTCTTTTTGCTGATTCCTCCCAAATTGCTAATTTAGCTCAAGACATTTGTTGTAAATATTTTTCACTGCCTAATTCTTCGAGTTTTTCCTGCTTTTCGATCACCATATCCGCTAGCGATCGCCGATAAGCGATCACCTTTTCTAAAAGCTCAGGATCGTGAGTAGCTAAAATCTGCACAGCTAATAGTCCCGCATTGTCCGCATTCCCGATCGCCACTGTCGCCACAGGAATTCCTTTGGGCATCTGCACAATTGAATAAAGCGAATCAACGCCGCTCAGTTGTCGAGTAGCGACGGGGACACCAATCACAGGAAGGGGAGAGAGGGCGGCAACCATGCCTGGTAAATGCGCGGCTCCCCCTGCTCCTGCAATGATCACTTTAATGCCACGAGTATGAGCCGTCTTCGCAAATTCCACCATCCGATCAGGGGTTCTGTGAGCAGAAATAATCGCGACTTCGTAGGGAATCGTAAATTGTTGGCAAATAGCGATCGCGCCTTGCATAGTGGGCAGGTCGGAATCGCTGCCCATGATAATACTGACTTGTGTTTGATTTTTCATGCTAGATACGTCTGGGAATAGGACCACGCCGCCCTGACTTGGATATGGAATCTTGAAGAAACTGCCGTAAATGCTGCACATGGGGATTGTCGCTAAAGGTGACAAGCTTTTCAAGTGCTTCAACTAGAGGCAAATCTTGGCGATAAAGCAGCCGAAATGCATCTTTCAACAATTGCTGCGTAGTTGCATCCAAACCAGCCCTCTCAATCCCCACACGATTAAGGGTTCGGACACGCGATGGATTACCTTCAACCAAGATATAGGGAGGCACATCGCGCTCGATTCGACTCATGCCACCGATCATTGACAGGCGACCAATGCGGACAAATTGATGGACACCTAATACCCCACTGAGTCTCGCCGAGGACTCGATATGAACATGTCCTGCCAAAGCTACCCCATTGGCTATAATTACCCGATCTTCGATCTCGCAATTGTGTCCGACATGGACATAAGCCATCAGCAGATTACCGTTACCAATACAAGTGACTTCATCAGCCTCATTAGCGCGATTAACGGTGACATACTCACGAATACGGTTGTCATTACCAATTTTGACTAGGCTCTCAGCTCCAAAATATTTCAAGTCCTGAGAATCTAAACCGATCGCCGCCCCTGGATAAATTTGGTTGCGATCGCCGATTTCAGTTCGCCCTTCGACAATGGCATGATGTCCAATGACAGTATGAGCGCCAATTTTCACCTGCTCACCGATGACAGCATAAGCTCCAACCTTGACAGTCGGATGTAGTTGGGCATCAGGATGCACTATGGCTGTCGGGTGAATAAATTCAGACACAGGCGCATGAGACACAGGCATAAAAAGTTTGGCTCGCTTGATACTAGGATAGACCGCTTGGTTTGCGATCGCTGGGATCGCCAGATAAAAGATTACATTTATAGAGAAAGCTTTGCTTTCTCTATAAACTAAATATCGACTAACGAAAACATTAACTCACCTTCACAGGCTAGTTGACCATCAACTTCGGCACGTCCACGCATCTTACCAAAGCGTTTGCGCGAAACCAGCAACTCAGTGGTGATGGTTAGGCGATCGCCAGGCACAACAGGACGACGGAATCGGACTTTATCAATACCCGCAAACAAAGACAGTTGATTTTCCATGCCGGGTAAGTGTCTTAACACAATACCGCCAACTTGAGCCATTGCTTCGACAATCAGCACCCCTGGCATGATCGGATGTTGGGGAAAATGCCCTTGAAAGAATGGCTCATTGAAAGTAACGTTTTTAATGCCTGTGGCGGATTTATTGGGGACAAAATCAATGATCCGATCAACTAGCAAAAATGGATAACGATGGGGCAGCAATTTCTGAATTTCTTCGATCATAAAAATTTTGCTGGGACTGCCATTCACGTCTTCACCATTAGGATCGGCATTAACATCAGCATCAAGATTAATCTTCAGATCGGCGCTATTAGTAGGATTTTCTTCGGTCAATGTGGACATACATATTTAAGTATTAGAGTTTAGTTTTTTTTGCTAGAGCGATCGCAAATTCAGCATGGAGATTGTGACTAGCTTTGTAAGCAAGAATATGCGCTCTCGGTAAAAATCCTAGCAAGCTTATGTCACCAATGAGATCTAAAAGTTTATGACGACATGGTTCATTGTCAAAACGGAGGGGCGGATTGACCCAGCGATCGCCATCGCAAACGATCGCATTTTCCAGACTGCCACCCTTGATCAGCCCTGCTGCACGGGCTTGCTCGATATAAGCGGCAAGGGTAAAAGTTCTCGCAGGAGCAATATCTAAGGCAAATCTTTCACTAAAGTCAGTGATCGCAGGCGACCAACTAAACCACTGCTCACCGATCGCCTTAGTCGGAAACGCAATCCCGTAGGTAAATCGCAAGGTGTCCGCAGGAATAGCCGTGACAAAGCTATCTCCTTTTTGGACAGTGATAGTTTCGGTGAGGGGAATTAGGCGATCGCCTTCAACTTGCGACTCGATACCAACTTTAGCGATCGCCTCTACCCAAGGCAAAGCCGAACCATCAAGTATTGGTAATTCGGGGCGATCGAGGGTGATACAGGCATTATGTACACCCATGCCAAACAAAGCCGACAGCAAATGCTCGACTGTACGAACTCCCGTGCCATTTTGCCGTAGCTCCGTTGATAGCTGTGAAGCCGAGACTACGGAGGTATTGGCGGGAATTCGGGCTTGGTCATAGATGAAATATCGCCCTGAGTCAATTGGTGCAGGACTGACAGTTACAGAGACTTGCTCACCACTATGTAACCCAATTCCCGATAAAGAAAAGGGGCTAGCGATCGTCTGTTGGTAAAGCATGGTTAGAATTTTTCTCCTAGACCGAAACTAAACTGGGTTCCACCATTGGAAGCCAAGCCATAGTCAACCCTGATCGAACCGAGAGGCGACTGTACCCGCACGCCGATCCCATAACCAGCACCACTACCCGGTTTATTTCTGGCTCCCGCAGGATTACCAGGTACAGCAGAGGCGGAGCCTAAGTCCGTACCATAGTCAAAGAATAGGACTCCACCAACGATATTAAACACAGGGAAGCGATATTCGGCAGAGAAGATGCCAAAACTACGACCGCTACCAACCTTGCCCTCATCCCAGCCGCGTACTGAGTTACTACCCCCCAATTGAAAAGCCTCGTAAGGAGGTAAAGTACCGATGACTGTGCCTGCTTGAAGATTAAAAGCTAAAGCCTGTGTACCTTCCGAGAAATTCAAGAAACTTACAGGCATAAAGTAGCTGTAGCTTGCCCTGATGCGATTGAGGAAGATCGAGCCAAGTCCCACGGGAATTGATTGCTCAGTGGCGATCCGAAATACATTTCCTGACGATGGCTTGATCGGGTTATCGCGTTGATCACTGGCATAGGCAAATTGCAGCAGTAATAGATCATCCTGCCCTGAACCACTAGCTGAGAGCGGATTACCATTGAAGTCCGTAGTGGCGATCGCATTATTGGCATCGGTGATACTAACGCGCTCATAACGCAGCCCCAGTGAAGCGGTGGTTCCCGCGCTCAAGGGACGCGAGAAACTAAACCCAGTCCCCAGTCGGTTGATTCTGGGAGTATCGTTGCTACCTGCAACACCAACAGGGCTGTCGAGGACGTAGCTAAACAAGCGGCGGTTAAAGATATTCGCTGTGAAGGAAGTGCGATTGGGATCACCAGCCAACCAAGGATCGGTGAAGTTGAGGTCGAATAGTAACTCGCGCTCACCGACTTGAATATCTAAGCCGATTTTCTGGTTATTACCACCCAGATTTTGTTGTTGGAAACTAATCGTACCGAACAAACCTGTGGAAGAGCTAAGCCCTGCACCTGCGGCGATCGAGCCTGTATTTTTCTCTTTGACATTGACGGTGACAATCACTTTTTTCGGATCACTTCCAGGAGCCAATCCGATATTAAGATCATCAAACAGCCCTAGGGCAAATACTTTCTGCAAATCACCCTGAATTGCATTTTTATTAAAAATTTCACCTTCTTTAACCGTCAATTCACGAGTAATGATGAAGTCACGGGTAGTCCCTGTTACAGGCTTACCATCCTTGTCTACGGTTTTACCCTCTTCATTGATAAAAGCGACCTTAATGCCTTCAATTACACCCTCAGAAACCAAAAGATTGATATTACCTTCAGGAGAAGCCTTGATATCGACAATCTGAGCTAGCACATATCCCTTGTCTTGATAGTACTTTTCCAGTTCTTTGACACCAGCCTGTACATCTTTAAGGTTAGTGATTTTGCCAATCTGCGGACCAAAAATGCGATCGACTACTTCTTTTTCCAGTACCTGCGTACCTTCAGTAGTCACCGATTTAAGCACAGGGTTAGGCAGGACAAAGAAATTCACCCGCACGCCGATATCAGTATCTTCGGGTTCCGCTTGCACATTTGCAAAAAAGCCAGTGGCAAATATGGCATTGATATCCGATTGCAGTTGGGTACGGGTGACGGTGCGCCCTGGTTTTGTGGAGATCGCCGCATATACCTTCTGCTCTAGTTCAGGGGATAGTGGCGGTTGACCTTCAGGAGTTTTGATCGCAATTTCTCCGACTAAAACCTGTGGTTCAGTTGCCGACGATGGCGCAGGAGATGGCAAACTAAAGCTTGGCAAACCACTTGGTTGGGTTGGGGTTGAAGGTACTTGTGCGATCACAGGAGAATTGCCAGCCTGAGGATTGCCAGTCTGGGGGATTGTCGCTTGAGGTTGGACAATGTTTAGCTTGTCAGACGGATGATCAGACGACTGCTCAGAGGATGGGGCTAGGACAGGTAGCGTTAGTTGTGGCGTTGATTGTTGTGATATCGCTTGAGCCTTTTGGGGCTGCTGCGAGGTCGGTGCTTGAGCAATCTCTTGCTTTGCAGGGGCAGCCTTTGCCAGCAGGGGAGCCATGAATAATGTGCTGGATGCGGCAATGGCTGAGAATACGAGCAAGTTTATACGCATAGAGTCTTCCAAACACCTACAGAGTTTTTTAAAAGGGAAATAACTGATCAAGACAATTGATCAACAAATGCAAGACGAATAAATTCAATCAGAAAGTTTCTGAATAGTATTAATAAGGTTAGAACTTACTCAAAAAACTAAAATCATTATTTCACCGTAGGGGCAATTCATGAATTGCCCGTAGGTCTCTTTTTTTTGCGTAAGTCCTAAAAGTACTATAACTGTCAATCTCGCCATAATACTAAGGAGTTAGTTACTAATTTAGTGGCTAAATGATCGCGATCGCCGCTAAGACCCGCTTCAAGACTTCTTGATAGGCCTCGGCAACATTACCAAGATCCTGACGAAACCGATCTTTGTCTAAAATACGAGCAGTCGGATCAGCGATCGCCTTATCCCAGAGACGACAGGTATCAGGGCTAATCTCGTCCGCTAGTAACAGCTTGCCATTAGCATCCAGCCCCATCTCGACTTTAAAATCAACCAGAGTTAAGTTGCAGCGATCAAAAAATATTTGCAAATGTTGATTAATATCCAAAGCCATTTGCTTAAGTTGAGCAACCTGAGCAGTTGTTGCAAGTTCCAGCATGGCAATATGATCATCGGTGATCAAAGGATCGCCCAAAGCATCATTTTTATAGAAAAATTCCACCAACGGCTGTTTTAGTAATTGTCCCTGCTCTAGCCCTAGTCGTTTGCAAATACTACCTGCGGCAATATTTCTCACCACCACCTCGATCGCTAAAATCTTAACTGCTGCAACCTGCATTTCATGGGCGGAGACCTGTTTGACAAAGTGGGTGGCAATTCCTTTGGTTTCCAGATACTCAAAAATATGAGAGGCGATCGCGCAGTTTATTTCCCCTTTGTTAGCGATCGTGCCTTTTTTTAGGGCATTAAAGGCGGTTGCGTCATCTTTGAAGCGCGACAACAAAATATGCGGATCATCGGTTGTAAACAGGATTTTGGCTTTGCCTTCGTAGAGTTGGATTCCACTCATGAATATATTACGGTAATAGTTATATGGCTATTCTATAGCAATTTTCAGCCACACAAAGCAGACCGATTTTGCAAGTATTCCTAAATAGGTAAGGATGAACGGCGCGAAGTGCTGCCCATTCTTATCTTAATAAATTCTTTCCATTTGAGGACTACCCGTTTAGCAATGTAATCAATCAATTCACTCATTAAAGCAGACATTATGCGGCTCATGGATTTTAAATAGAAGTTGAATTTCACTTATAAATATACTACGGTAATGGTTGATATGGCTACTGTGCAGCAATTTTCAGCCACACAAAACAGAAGAATTAGGAGCGCAGCTAAGCCCTAAATTCTGCCATTAAGAAATTTTGCAATGTAGTCAATCAATTCACGCAGGAGAACGAACATGAGGCTGTGATAGTAGAGAAGTAAGAGGAAAAGCTCCTCTAATCAGACTATCTAACATAACTCTGGAAATTTTAACTCATGAAGAAACTTATTCTCAGTTGTTCCATCGCTGTTTGCTCAATGGCGATCGCCACAACCGCAGCCGGAACATCCGTTGAAGCACAATCTAAAGATGGATTTTGGGACAGCAGTTCTCCTCAAGTAATCGAAAAGATTGCTGGGACTCAAGCATTCGATAAGGTTGCTGGTCGTATGGTCACTTTCAAAAGTGCATCAGGAGAATCCAATAACTATTACCTTCCCAATTGGATATTTTCCGAATACAATCTACAAGTAGGTAATTCTGCGATGATTTCCAGTCGTGACGAAGATGCTCTAAACTCTGGCGATCGCTACAGTTCGGGAGCAAACCCAAAATCTGTGGACACATCTTCCCCTAAAAATCTCGGCAGTAGATGCATCCCTTCTCAACGCTATCGTCCTGAAGGCTCATCATCTACTAAGCAAGTTTTGCTTAAAACAAAAGATTGCCTATTGACTATTCCTGTATCAGCAGTATCTACGGGTTCTGAAATAAAAGTTCTTTCTATCGACGTAACTCAATTTTGAACGCCTCATAAGGGCAATTCATGAATTTGCTTTGTAGTGCAATATCGATTTTAAGTCATTTCTGTGTAAAACCTAATTAGATATTCCCTTCTCACTATAAAACTAGACCTTCAAACCCAAGGATTAACCGCGATTCGTGCCGTAACGCCTAATCCTTGGCTGGTAAGGGAGTGGCACTTGCCTCTTGAGTTTAAGACTTGAGGGGCAATTTTTTGAACTATGAAAATGTAGATCAGGCTCTTGGCTTATCATGGCGAGGCACTTATCTGAGACAATAGAAGTAGTGCCATATAGCCTTGAGGTGAAAAAATTGTGGCGGAACTACATCAAATTGGCGAAGTTATCCGATCGCGCTATCGTCTTGACAGTATTCTTGGCGAAGGTGGGATGGGAATCACCTATGCAGCAACAGATTTGCAGACAGGCGATCGCGTAGCCATCAAAGCGCTATCTTTTCGGCGGATGAAAGACTGGAAAGTATTGGAGTTATTTGAACGTGAGGCTAATGTTTTAGCCCATCTCGATCATCCTGCGATTCCCCGTTATTTGGACTATTTTCAAATCGACCATGATGATGATCGCGATTTTTATATTGTGCAGGAATTAGTAGAAGGGCGATCGCTTGCTCAAAGCGTTGATGATGGCTGGCATGGCAACGAGGCGGAAATCAAAAAAATTACCGAACAGGTTCTCGAAGTCTTGATTTATCTCCATGAATTAAAGCCACCCGTAATTCATCGTGATATCAAGCCCCAAAATATTATTCTGCAACCGAATAAAAAGATTGCTCTGGTCGATTTTGGCGCAGTCCAAGATACCTATCGCAATACGCAAGTCGGCGGTAGTACGGTGGTAGGGACTTATGGATATATGCCGCCTGAGCAGTTTCGGGGTAAATCGGTAGCAGCTACGGATTTGTACGCGCTTGGGGCAACGATATTGTTTTTGCTGACAGGGCGATCGCCTTCAGATTTACCTGAAATCAAGTTTAAAATCAATTTCCGTAATGCAGTGAATGTTTCGCCTCAGTTTGCGGATTGGCTCGACAAAATGATTGAACCTGCGATCGAGGATCGTTTTAGTAGTGCCAGAATCGCGCTTAAGGTTTTGCAAAACTTTTTGCAGTCGGAAGTATTGTCATCGATTGAAAGTCGCATTAGAGGGATTGAAAGCGATCGCCAAAGTTCTAAACGACTACCAAAACCATTGGGCAGCCAGATTGAACTGAAGCGAACTTACAATGCGCTGGAAGTCTGTATTCCGCCTATAGGATGGCGTAGTGCAGGCGTGAGCATTCTATTTTTTGCAATTTTCTGGAATGGATTTCTCTTTTTTTGGACATCTTTAGCCTTAAGAGCAGGAGTTTTTGCATTGTTCTCAATACCATTTTGGATCATCGGAATTGGTATAGCTTATGCTGGTTTGTCGTCAGTATTTGGGAGGACAAGGATAGTGATTGGCGATCGCATTTTTAGAATTGATTGGGATGTCTTAGGCGTGAAGCGTCATGCACAGGGTCGCACGGAGAATTTGAGAAGGGTTGAGATGAAGAGTTCCTATGAAGTCAATGACAAACCAGTGATGTGTCTGGCTCTGAATGAAGGCATTTATCCCCATAAATTTGGAGAAGGATTAAATCGTGTGGAAAAAGAATGGTTGTTAGAAGAAATTAATGATTTTCTTGATACATGGCGATCGCGAACTGACTAAGCTTCAGATTTTATGTAATCGGTAAAAGCAAACTTTGCTCGATCGCTTGTCTGACAGGTTGACGCACATAACAATCACTATCGAGACATTCCACTAACAGACGATTTGCCTTGCAATAACTACTTAGCTGCTGAAGTTGATCGGGCGTAAAATCCCAGATTTGTCCAATATTGCGATGAGCGATCGCTTGTTTCCGCAGATCATTCGCCCAATGTTGCCACTTGATATCATTATCGGCATCTTCGGGACAGTTATTAATCAGTTCGGATAAAGCATCGGCTAGGCGGGGGTCAGGCATTTCTTGAGCATATTCCAAGGCAAGACTAAGATCTAGCTCTAGATCCAGCCCCAAATCTTCGCCCTCTTTGGTTTCCAAGGCTCGCGCCAGATCAAAGGCAAGATCAACATTAAGATTGCGATTTTGGCAGAGATCCAGATCTAGTACGAGGGTTCTGGCTAGAACATTGGCAAGATTGAAAGGATCACTTTGAGCGATCGCTCGACCGAGGGTCAGATAGAATGCTCGCACTGACTGAAGGCGATCGCTAACTTGAGCAGATTCGGCTTTTTGATTCACCCATTGCAAGAGGCTCTGTAATTGCCGATCACCCGCTAACAGGCGATCGCATTGTTCCTTCATTGATGTTAATAATTCGTCAGCTGATCGCATCATTCCCACCGAGAGACGGAGAATATCCTGCCACCGATGGTCGGTAATTTTAGAGGCTAATAAGTTTAATGTTTCCGAATTGCCATTATAAACAAACTCGCGTGCAGCTAAATATTCCTGAAAAGTTAAATGCGAAAAAGAATAAATTCCCTTAGCCCGCTCCACAAATAAACCATGCTGCGATTCAATCGCCTTAATGATGGCTTCACTATCAATTTGTAACGCATCTTCACTATTATGTGCTTTTGGTAAATTGCGAATGTACTCAGTGATATAGTTTTCCAGATCAATCTGTCGAAAAAAGTAATCGCCACGCTTAAAAGTCTCACAGGCAACCTGACCTAGTAAATCTTCTTTACGTTGCATGGATAAATTTTTATAAAGCTGATGCCGTTCAATATTGCGCTTAACATCCCACTTTTTGAGCAGTACATCCAATCCTTCTCGATACAATTCGGAACGATTAGTAGGAAAATCTCCATATTCATCAAAAACCAAGCATAGAAGCGTTAGTAATAAAGGATTAGTCGCCAGTTCTTGAATTGATTTATTGTCTTCTACTTTTCTTAAAAACAATTCGATATGACGCGGATTATTCGCAAACCAACGTTGAGCAAACCGTGAAATATGTAATGGCTGAAAGTTAGCAACCTCTACTTCTGTAAACTTCTCAAATACATATTCCTGCGCCCCTAAACGACTGGTAATCACAAAACGATTGTGATAGTACTGTTCTGAAAAACTGCGTAAATCCTCAAGAACTCGATGCAAATCATCTTCACGCACTTCATCCAATCCGTCTAGAAAGAGAATGGCTCGACCCTGCTGCAAAACTTGGTTAACGCTTGATGCATCACTTATGTTGCAAGCATGAAAATCTTGAATAATGTAATCTAATAATGAAGCTTCTGAGCCTGCGTATTGACGCAAAGTCACAAAAATCGGTACTAATTGGCTAAAAATTTCTCCTTCAGAACATTTGAGAGCCGTATATTTCAATAACGTGGTTTTCCCCGCGCCTGGTTTGCCAAGGAGCATGAGTTTGCTAACGCGATTTAACGCATCAATACCAGATACACGATGTTCATTAGTGGTTCCCATATCAAAACGCTCATCTGGGCGATTGCTACTGCGATAAGTATCCAAAAGATCGGCTATTCCCAAACGACGACGGCTAGAAATTTTTTCTAACACATCAGTTCCCGTATAAATATCTTCTAATCGCATCGGATGTGACATATCCAAGACACGCATCGTAGCGCATCGTTCTTCAATCACTTGTTGACTGCGATCGCGCAATTGGATAACTAGTTCTTCGATATCAACATTAGTAGAGATAGCTGTAGTTTCAGTCGAGAGTTTGTCGGAAATCGAAGGATTTTGAGCAGATTGGGAATTGATTTGTGAGTTAGTTTGTGAATTAGTTTCGGAATTAGTTTCGGCTTCCAAATAATTTTGCAAAATATGCAAAAGTCGATTGTTTTTGCCAGGACCCTTACCGCTTATATCAAACTTACGATAAATCTCTCCCATGCGTTTGCGATAGGCTTCTTCAGAAATTTCTAACAAGCTAGAAACATCACGATCCTCGCGATCGCCTCCAAATCTCAATAAAAACACTTTTTCCTGTTCAGCCGAAAGCTGATGGGTTTGCGCCATCCGCGCTAGAAATTTTTCAGAAAACATAAGCTTTTACACACAAGCAAATCTTAGAGTCGGCGCAAATTGCCGCCCATTACTAACTTATTTTACAGATTAAGACAGATATTAGATGAGGGCAATTCATGAATCATCTAATCGTTGCACCCATGCATCAATATCAGCCAATAAGCGATCGCCGATCTCCCAAGGCAACAAATGCGCGGTATCGGGATAACAAATAAATTCACAATTTGGTAACAACTTGGCAGTTTCAGCAGTTGATGTAGCGGTGATATGTCGATCCTGCGCCGCCGCGATCGCTAAACAGGGAATTTGAATTTTGGTTAGATCGGGAGTGCGATCATAGCCCTGCTTGAGTGCTTGTGCTAAAGCGCTATGAGCATAGCGCGAGGTCTGTAAATAAGCTTCTGCCCCAGTAGTAGCGATCTGCTCGTAGGCGACTTGACTATGTTGTTGAATCAAATACTTGATTAGCGATCGCTTGCCAAACCATTCAATCAACCAACGCTGTCTAGGGATAAGCAACTGGAAAACTACAGAGATCGCCAAATTTACATATTCCCACCAAGCAATTTTGGGTAAATTACTGCGCGGCTTAGCAGCCGTGGCGATCAAAATCAAACCAGCAATTCTAGGCTTAATTGCTGAATTTTGCGCTAAATTGGAGCTAGATCCCCATTGTTTGTCAATCGCCCGAAGTGCTAATTCAATCGCCAAAATACCACCCAGTGACCATCCTAGAATTAAATATTCAGTATTATCTAGTTGGGATCTGCGATCGTTAGCCAGATCATTTATCAATAAATTCTCAAGATCCTGTATGTGATCTAACATTGTAAAAGCGGAATCTGCTTTACAATTTCCATACCCACGCAAATCAGGAGCGATCGTACTTGTACCACGTGACTGAAAATGTTGCACAAATATCTGCATCGCTTCGCTATTTCCAGGATGCCCATGCAGACACAGAACTTTTAACTGGCGATCGCTAATCATCATCGGCAATTTATTAATACCTCGCTAATAGATCCTAAATAGCTCACAAATAGATTTAGTAATTAATCAAGTCTTAACTACCCTAACTCGGCAATGACTCAGACTTTATCCGATACTGACGCTTCCGATCGATTGATCGATAAAAGCGAACAAAAACCAAATCTTCATGTCGTCCCTATCGGTGAAGTGATCCCAGACCTGACTTATTCTAGTCTGCTGGTGATGATGCGACTACTTATGACTCAAACAGGAGTAGCCAAAGTCGAAACCGCCTACTCAAGCTGGAAAATATTTATTCATAGTGGGGGGGTTTGTTTTATCGAGGATCAACAAGAATTTTTCCCAACTTTAGCTCGCAAGCTCAAAGCTCAGAAAATACAAATCCCACCCAAACTTATTCAACCAATTTCGCTAAAAACCACCAAAAGTATCGATCGCTATCGCTTGCTAAGCGAAATTTATGCCATTGACCCTGAAAACTGTCTCTCAGTATTTAAAGAGATTCTGTTTGAAAATCTTTTAGCAATTTCACTAGAAAAGAAGTTTTCTTTACTTTGGAAAACATTACCGCCAGACACCAAAATCGTCCTGCCGATTTGGCAACTACCCGATCTCGAAAAAGCGATCGCTAAAGTATCAGAGCAATGGCGTGGTTTTGCCCATGTTCGTCATCCCTATCAGACCGTCCAACTACTTGATACAGAATGTGGGATCGCCCAAGTACCATTGTTTACCCAAGTCACAAATGGTAAATATCGAATTAGTGAAATAGCCGATCGCTTTCAACAACATATCTCTCGTACCGCCCTCAAGCTAGATAAACTCGCCGAAAATCGGACTGTAGCGATTTTGCCATTAACTAAGCGATCGCTTGATGATAGCGCCCCCGCGATCGATGAAAATTTGAATGAAGAGAATGAGAAAGCTCAGCCCAAAGTGATGATCGTGGATGATTCCCCCGTTTTACTCAAACAATTTGGCAACTTACTGGCAAGTTGGGGTTATCAGATGACGCTGGTCAATGACTCGGCAAAAGCAACCCAACAGATCATGGCGGAAAAGCCAGATATTGTATTTATGGATATTAATATGCCTAATTTAAACGGGTTTGAACTAATTAAACAAATTCGCCGACAATCATCATTAACCAATATCCCTTTAGTTTTGGTAACATCCGAGAATAGTATTACAAATAACTTTCGCGCTAAATGGGCAAATTGTCGCTTTCTCAGCAAACCGCGTACATCCGATGACATCAAAGAGTTTCGAGAGCAAGTTCGGGCAATTTTGCAAGAGTTTGCTCCCATTTGAAGTGATTAAAATAGATAGTCGGAGATGCGCGGCGCAAAGCGCCGCCCGTGGCTGCCATAATAAATCCTTAATTTTAAAAAGTGATTACTTAGAGAGTGTTTGAAAAGTTTTAGAGTAGGTTAAATAGGGATGGATTTAGGGCTTAAACGACGAACCATCAGATGAACCATAGCGGCAAAGAGCA
>JBIKYX010000143.1:0-7894 GCA_044355035.1 Pseudanabaena sp.
TGTCAGTTCGATTTTTATTTTTGTGCCTTCTACACTTATTACCTTTGCCGACATTTTCTTTCTTGCCTCCTTCTTTATTCTCTCATTATCCTGCTATCTTCGTATTAAGTCAAGGTCGCACCCCTTAACTACAGGACGAATCATAGCTGAGTTAACATTTGGATTTTGGACAAGTTTATTTGATAGAAGATACGACCAAATTTTTTGGAATCGAAGTAATCTTATTACAATTGCATTTCCTAGTATGCCAAATAGAATTCGTAATCGTCCTACTCTTTCAAGAAGATTTGGCGAGATACGCAAGCTTAGAAATCGCGCATTTCATCACGAGCCTATATGGAATAACAATCATCTACAACAGCAACACGCAGATTTAATAGATGCTATTAATTGGCTCAACCCAAATTTGAAAGATACTATTGTGCTAATACTTGATCGTTTTCCATTAATTTACAATCAAGGTAGTCAACCATACGCTGAACAAATACAAGAGCTTTTACGGTAATCACTACGAAATGCTATATTCTTGTCAAATTATAGCTCTAGTTCAAAAATGCATTGATGCAAAAGGTCAAAGCGTAGCTAATTTGTACGCGCTAATGTCTGATGAAGTGAAGATTGTTAGAGGAAGGTAATTATTATGCTTAATTTTGGTACTTGTAAGTTGTGCGATCAGGAAAAAGAGCTTATCAGGAAATCTCATATTATTCCAAGGCATTTTTATCATAAGACTACGAAAGAAATAAAAAGTTATTTTAATGATGCTTCACAAGGCGAAAGTGTACCCAAAGTCTTTTCGACAGCTTATAAACCAATGCAAACTCAGAGTGGATTATATGTTCCTGATGTCCTATGTAAAGATTGTGAAAACTTCTTGGGTCGGTGGGATAATTATGCTCAAAATTTTCTACTAAAAGAAGTCAATATTAACCCATTTGGATATAAGGAGGCTACTGTAGAACAAGTAGACTGTTTCGACTATAAACAACTTAAGCTCTTCTGTATGTCAGTTCTTTGGAGAAGCCATATATCTAGAGATAAAGTAATTGGCTCATCTAAGTTTTTTAGTGGAGTTAATTTAGGGGAAACTTGGGAAAATGAACTAAAGAATCTACTTCTTAAAGAAGATCCTAGTGATAAAGATACATTCTCGGTATCTATTTTTATATATACTGGAATAGAAGCACAATCTATTCTTCCTCCAAGACGGCAAAGACATAATCATGTTAATTACTATAGATTTAGAATGGGAAACTACGGATTTATAGTAAAAGTGGATCAACGAAATTTCTTAAATGGAATTAGACATTTTTTACTCAGTCCTAATCAACCACTTAAGTTGTATGTGCAACAATACACTAAAACAAAAGATTATCAAGATCTCTTGAAAGTAATTAATGATTATCAAGATTAATTGTATACATAGAATTTATTCAAAAATACTTTAACTATTTGCTTGATAAATTCTATTCAATCCCAAACAAAAATGCCCCTACCTAACTACATAGAAAACAATCGCCACAAACTCGAAGCTATTCTCAAACAACTAATTCAGAATGAAAGACAGTTTTACCTCGATATTGCCACAGATTCCTATCAGATTGAGTCATGGAATAGCACTAAATTTATCAAGAAAATAGGTGAGATGAATAAATGCAAAAGATGATGAATTGTACACTTACTGCATCTCGATTAATTAGAGATCGCCTACCTATCAAGCAAATTTACGCAACATTTTGAAAAAGTAGGGAATATGATATTTTGCTGCCGCGTCATCGTCAGTTTGTTTAGCATAGAACTTGCTGGCAATTTCTAATTCTAGTTGTTCTCTATGTTGCCCCGATGCACCAGCTAAATTTGGCATCCTAAATCTGAGCTTGTAAAACTTCCAATCATCAGACACAGCTAATCCTTTTGGCAATGGTTCGGGATTAGCATCAGGCAAAGAAAGATTTGATGACAAGCGGTTTACAAGTTCAGCGATCTCCTCAATCATCTCTTGTTTCTGGCGATCGCCCTTACAATGACGCTTGAGCAAAAGTTTATAACTGCGCTGAAATTTAGTTGAAACTTCAATCTGAAACGGAAACAAGCCAGTCACGGAAATCACTCCCATTAGTAAATTTTTGATTTTGAGATTCATCCATCGCAGACTGCACTGCTTGCTTCATCGTGGCATTATAGGCGGGATGCTGACGCTCTATTTCATCTAAAATCAACTCATCATTGCCTGTATAGCTTTCCAGAGCATGATCAATTTGCCAATCTAGCGCTCGCCTTAACTGGATTAACTCCTTCAGCCCTAGCTTAGTAATAATTTCGACAAGCGAATGTAAAGACAGAGAAAGATTTAGCACGACTTGCTGCTCTGTATCCACCGATGACTTTGAAGATACCGCGATCGGCTCGATTACCTGTGGCATAAATTTATAAACCTCAATATGGTTTAAACTCGTGCATTCTAATATACCGCGACAAATCAAGCCTTGTCATCCTCACCAAACCCGCAAAGCCTTATAATAGTAAGACAACTTAGTAATAATTGCCGATCGCATTCGGGGCAATCATTACCAAGCCATGTAAGGAAAAATTTAGTAGCCCTATGACTGAAATCTTAGAAGATCGGATTATTCCCACAGACCTGCGCGGCGAAATGTCGCGATCGTATCTGGAATATGCCATGAGCGTGATCGTTGGTCGCGCCCTTCCCGATGCCCGTGATGGACTCAAACCTGTACACCGTCGGATTCTCTATGCCATGCACGAATTGGGCTTGAGTGCCGAGCGCCCCTTTCGGAAATGCGCCCGTGTGGTCGGTGACGTGATTGGTAAATATCACCCCCACGGCGATACGGCGGTATATGAAGCATTGGTGCGGATGGCGCAGGACTTTTCGATGCGCGATCGCATGGTCGATGGTCACGGTAACTTTGGTTCAGTCGATAACGATCCACCCGCCGCGATGCGATATACCGAATGTCGTCTGACCCGCATTTCTCAGGTCGGGATCATTCAGGACATTGAGCGCGATACGGTCAACTTTGGCGATAACTATGACGGTTCGCAGCAAGAACCCTTGGTGATGCCAGCGCGGATTCCGCAACTTTTACTGAATGGCTCATCTGGTATTGCCGTGGGGATGGCGACCAATATTCCGCCCCATAACTTGGGTGAATTGGTTGATGGCTTGATTGCTCTGATTGCCAATCCGAGTTTGAGCGATATCGATTTGATGCAATATATTCCCGGTCCTGACTTCCCGACAGGGGCTTTGGTATTGGGTACAGAAGGCATTCGGGAAACCTATACGACTGGGCGCGGCTCGGTGACAATGCGATCGGTGGCAAGTTTTGAGACGATTACGGCTCCAGGGCGGCAGGATCGTGAGGCAATTATCATTACCGAAATGCCTTATCAAACTAATAAGGCTTCGTTAATCGAAAGAATGGCGGAGAT
This sequence comes from Pseudanabaena sp., assembly GCA_044355035.1. Lineage (GTDB taxonomy): Bacteria > Cyanobacteriota > Cyanobacteriia > Pseudanabaenales > Pseudanabaenaceae > Pseudanabaena. The sequence continues at coordinate 3,457 of JBIKYX010000143.1, forward strand.
GGTTAATGAGAAGAAACTAGACGGTATTTCTGATATTCGTGATGAAAGCGATCGCGATGGGATGCGTTTGGTAATCGAACTCAAGCGAGATGCTTATCCCAAGGTGGTGCTGAATAATCTCTACAAATCCACACCATTGCAATCGAACTTTAGTTGCAATATGTTGGCTCTAGTTGATGGCGAACCGATTACGCTGACATTGCGCCACGCTTTGCAAGTATTTCTAGACTTCCGTTATGAAGTGATTACCCGCCGTACTCAATACGAACTTCGTAAAGCCGAAGAACGCGATCACCTATTACAAGGTTTGTTGATTGCGCTCAATCATCTGGATGCTGTGATTGCTTTGATTCGGGGAGCCGATGATAGTGCGGCGGCAAAAGCGGGATTGATTGAGAATTATGGATTGTCAGAAGCGCAAGCTGATGCAATTTTGGCAATGCAGTTGCGCCGTTTGACTGCTCAAGATGCGGACAAAATCCATGATGAGCATAATCAGTTAGTCGAAAAGATTGCCGATTTACAACATATTCTTGCCAATCGCGATCGCATTCTCACCATTACCCGTGAAGAACTAGAAGCGATCAAATTAGAATTTGCCACACCTCGCCGTACAAGGATTCTGCCCAATGAAGGTGATATCGATACTGCCGATCTGATTGCCAATCGCGAGACGATTGTGATGGTAACAGAACAGGGCTATGTGAAGCGGATGCCTGTGGATACGTTCACGGCTCAACATCGCGCGACACGCGGTAAGGCTAGTGCTAACGTCAAGGATGATGATGCGATCGCCCATTTCTTTGCCTGTCGCAGTCACGATAAAGTTCTCTTCTTTACCGATCGCGGTAAGGTCTATGGAGTTAAGGGTTACGAGATTCCCGAATCAGGTCGAGCCGCTCGTGGTACAGCCGTAGTGCAGTTATTACCGATCGCTTCGGGAGAAAAAATTACCACCGTTTTACCGATCAGCGAGTTCTGTGAAGATGAGTATCTGGTGATGCTCACGGCTGGTGGTTACATCAAAAAAACTAAGCTCCCTGCCTTTGCCAATATCCGTTCCAATGGACTAATTGCGATCGCCCTTGAAGAAGGTGATTTATTGCGGTGGGTACGCCGCGCTAAAGCCGATAACACGATTATTGTTGGTTCGCGTCAAGGGATGTCGATCCGTTTCCGTACCGATCATGAACAGTTGCGCCCAATGGGTCGTGATACTCGCGGTGTGCGATCGATGCGTCTCACAGGCGATGATTTGATCGTTAGTATGGATATTATTCCCGCAGGGCTTGCAGAAGTTGAGGAAGTTGAAGGTTCGGAAGAGGATCTGGATTTGACTGTGACAGTCAACGAGGATGAGAATCTAGAAAATGAGACTGCTGAAGCGGAAAATGAGAAAGCTCAAGGACCTTGGGTTTTAGTAGTAACCAAAGGCGGCTACGGTAAGCGTGTTCCAGTCAATCAGTTCCGTATTCAAAAACGGGCGGGTAAAGGCTTGCGCGTAACCAAGTTCAAATCTGGACAGGATCAACTCGCTTCTCTCTGTTTAGTTGATGAGGGCAATGAGTTAATGATTGTCACCAGTCGCGGTATTGTCATGCGTCAAAGTACGGATGCGATCGCTCGTCAATCACGGACGGCTCGTGGTGTCAGACTCCAAAAGCTCGATTCTTCCGATGCGATCGTCGGTGCGACTTTAGTTCCTCCTGCTTTGGAGGAAGAGATTGAAGAAGTCGAAATCCAAAATGGTGATGTAGCGATCGCTGCTCCTGAAGTTATAGCTGAAGTGGCTGACGAGGTAACAGAAACTGAAGAATAAAAAAATTCTCTAAATAAAAAACAGGTTTGATGAGCTTGACTTATCAAACCTATTTTTTTTGCTTTTCTGAAGTCGCTTTTTCACCTAAGGTTAACCTTATTCATACTGTTGTGGGTTCAAAATGAGACGAATTGTCCGTTGTTGTTTTGTCTGCATTGTTTTAGCTTTATTTCTTGGATGACGACTCAAAGCTAGCACTTAATAGAGACGTATTAAGCGAATTTAAATGATTCAATATGCTTTTTGCTAATTGCTCAATGACAGATACAGCAACACTATTTCCAAACTGTTTATAGGCTTGTACGTCACTAACAATGATATTAAATTCATCTGGAAAACCTTGGAGACGTGCAGCTTCTCTTGGTGTTAGTTTCCTTGGATTTTGGTTTTCTTGTTCTATTAAAATCTCAGAACCATCCTTATAGTATCTAGCACTAATTGTGCTGGTATATGTTGATTCAGTATTAAACAAAGAATATCCAAAACCATTACCTTTAGCTTGATGTTCTATTTTTCTTCGTTGATGACCTTCCCATAATTTATCTGAAATAGTGTATTTGCTGTCAATATTTGTATCTAAAATATTGCCCAACTTGATTCCTTGATGATCTCCAATGGGAAATTTAAAATCAATAGCTTGATTTAGAAAAGCAATTATATAAATTCTTTCTCTGTTTTGAGGTACTCCAAAATTCTTAGCGTTTAGAATTTCTGCAAATACTTTGTAACCTAAATCATTGAGAGTTCTTTTAACAACAGCAAATGTATTTCCCTTGTCATGGTTCTTAAATCCTTTGACATTTTCAAGAAAAATAACCTCTGGTCTGTGAAATTCTATAATTTTTGCAATATCAAAAAATAATGTCCCTCTCGTATCATCAAACCCTTTCTTTAATCCTGCATGAGAAAAAGGCTGACAAGGAAATCCAGCTACCAAAAAATTGAAGGCTGGTATATCTTGAGGATCAATTTTAGTTATATCGCCATGAGGACAATGCCCAAAATTATTTTCATAAGTTATTCGAGCATACTTATCAATTTCAGAAGCAAAAACGAACTCTATTTTATCTTTAAGGAATAAAAAATAAATAACTTATGCGTTTTGAGGAATGGCTCTATAGTTCCATTTAGGAAGATATTCATCAAAAATAATCGGTAGATTTTCCTTGAATCCATCCATAACCTGTCTACCCTTGTCATAAACTTTATCGATAAGATTAACGATTACCCTCAAACCAGTTTTAGTAGAAGTTTTTTCAATCAGGGATTTGACTAGTACACGCTGGCTAAAGTAACAGAACGTGAAGATTATGAGAACAACAAGGCAAAACAAGTGATAATATAAAGAGAGTGAGTAGGAGGAAAAAGAGATGTCAGCCCCGAAAACAATAGAAATTAAAGTCAGCGAACAGCAGAAAGCAATTCTTGAAGAGATAAGTAAGAGTCGGACGAAAGCCGCTAGACTGGTAGAACGGGCAAAAATCATTTTGCTTGGTTCAGAGCAGGTAAGTGGCAAAGAAATAAGCGAGAAGATTGAGTTGAGCCGTAGCCAAGTGTGGGTATGGCGAAAACGATGGTCGGAGGCGCAAGGAGAGCTAGAGAAACAAGAACAAGAAGGTCTGAGTGCCAAAGAAGAATCCAAACGGATTGAGGGAATACTTACTTTATGCCTCCATGCCCTATTTTCTTCGCTTCAATAGCTGCATATCTTCGTTTGTCTTTCTCACTTAGTGATGTGTAAAACTTCAACATCTCCGATTCAATCTCTTCGCAATAGTACATAATTAACACTTATTTTTATTTATTCTATCCTTATTTGCATATGTTATTTATTTTTTATTCCTTAAGATGTGGAGATATCACTAGAACTATTGAGGGGGATCGCACCGCCATTCCCTGCCGTGCCATTTACATAAACGACAGAGTATGATGCTAGACTAGATGTGGAGATATTGGCATAACTATTGAGAGCGATCGCACCACCATTTCCAGAATTCTCACTACTGCTATTTAAAGTATTAATCCCATTAGCACTTACCTCTGCCCCCGAAATACTCAGATTTCGACCAGAGGCATTAAGCGCAGCACTACCGCCCGAATAACTGCCAACCCCATTATTATCAAAATCAGCAATAAAACTAATATTACCGCCACCACCACCCGTTAAATTAGCAAAATTTATAGCAATGAGACTAGGATCTAAACTAATGCTGCCATTTGCCTGTAAAACTATAGTCGTATTTGCCCCTAACCCCTCCAACTCCGATTGAAAGATACTAGTTGGGGCATTGTCGCCAGCTAAAATCTGACCTGCATTTCCAGATAGATCGCCTTGAAAAGAAGCATTACCATCCGCAGCACCATCACCGATGCCATTCAAAATGGTCAGATCTAAAGCCATAGTCTTATACCTTGTACTAACTATATAGTTTAGTAAATGTTGCAGATAATACTTTTACAGCTACTACCATGTCAAGGTCATAATTAACACCAAGGCTCAATAGGCGATGCGGGGAGGTGAGCCAAAGGAAGAAATTGGTAATATTGTATCGAAATCTATAAGCGATGATCGCTATGCTGAGCCTAAACTTAACCCATCTAATCGATGACGGAAAATGC
>JBIKYX010000011.1:0-71258 GCA_044355035.1 Pseudanabaena sp.
GCATTTTCCGTCATCGATTAGATGGGTTAAGTTTAGGCTCAGCATAGCGATCATCGCTTATAGATTTCGATACAATATTACCAATTTCTTCCTTTGGCTCACCTCCCCGCATCGCCTATTGAGCCAAATTCTTTAGAAGGTGAAGATTCTTTTTTTAGAGCTACTAAATTAAACGATAAAGACGGCAAGAGCTTTATTGGGCTTGGAGTTGCTCAGCATGGACTAGCTAATAACGAGAAAGCGGTAGAAAATATTAAGGCAGGTATTTTGTTTGAGGGCGAGCAGGCATACTCCCTCAATTGGCTGGGCAATGTCTACTCCGATCAAAGGAAATACGAATTAGCGATCGCATCCTATCAACAGGCGATTAACCTCGATCCCAAAGATGCCAATCCCCACAACGGTTTGGGCGGTGTCTACCAAGCACAAGGAGAATACAAATTAGCGATCGCATCCTATCAACAGGCGATCAACCTCGACCCAAAAGATGTCAATCCCCACAACGGTTTTGGCAATGTCTACAATGCACAAGGAGAATACGAATTAGCGATCGCATCCTATCAACAAGCGATCAACCTCGACCCAAAATATGCTACTCCACACTACAATTTGGGCATTGTCTACCAAGCACAAGGAGAATACGAATTAGCGATCGCATCCTATCAACAGGCGATCGACCTCGACCCAAAAGCTGTCTATCCCCACGGCTCTTTAGGATACTTATATTTGTCTCAAGGAGATCTCGAAAAAGCAAAGCTTGAGTTCATTGAAGCAATTAATTTAGACTCAGAAGATTGGGTATGTGTTATGAATCTTGGAATTGTTAGTGGATTACAAGATAACCAAGAAGAAGCAATTACCTTATGGAAACAAGGCTTAGAACTTCTTACTGGTAATTCTCAACACGAGCGAATCTTTCGGACATTACATGAAGTTGGCATTGGTGAAATCGAGCGCGGTACAAACTGCTTACGAGAGATTTTAGAAACAGAGAAACCGCCATTGGGTATTCTGTCAGATGTTCTTAAAGATGCAGAACTTATAGCGCGATTTCCTACTAAACTTGAGGGCATTGATACTGTGGTTGAGATGCTGCGTCAGGCGATTGAGAAGGCGCAATAAGTAGGGGTTTAGCATTTATGCCACAATTTTAAAACTCATCACAGAAATCTCAATCCGTAAACGCTATACCCTCTCTGCTTTTACAGACAATTTGTCCCTGCGTTGCGAAGTTTCGTGCCGAGCATTCCCAAAAGAAGATCATCTAAAAAATTATAAATTCCTGCGGGAATGCACTGCCCCTACAGTTCTACTCTATGGGCGCGAATAAATAATGACATTAACAAAAATCGGGGATCTGGATATACATTAGGATTTCGTTGCGGTTTGGCGATCGCCTCCAAGTTTTGTAGAGCGATTAGACACTGATGATTTAGGCGATCGCTGTATAATAATAGCTGTGGTAAAAAGGTGAATTCTATTGACTAAAGGAGGAATACAAATGACAGCACAGCCTATAAACACCAAAGTTAAAAATATTATCAAACTGCGATCGAATCATCCAGCATCGATCAAAGAGATGATTCAAAGTGACTTTGCGAAAAGATTACAAAGTCTCGAATTAGGGCTACAAAAGACTCAAACACGACTAGAACAGTTTGAGACAAAATATCAATGGTCAACAGAAACATTTATCAATCTCTTTACCAGCGATCAGCTACAGCATAGCTTTGACTTTGATGAATGGCTAGGAGAAGCATGGATGTTAACAAAATTGCAACAGAAAATCGCAATTGTGAAGGAGATTGAATTTGTTGATTGAAGAATATTTTGCCAGAATTAGAAATTTTCTGAACAGTTTAGCGATCGTGCAGAAATTCGAGCTTGAAACAGAAGCAAGAGCAGATTACATTGGATTTATTAGAGGTATCGTATATTTTCAAGATGGAACTATTCTGCACATCCGAGAGTTTGTGGATATAGAGCTATCAATTGATAGAGGTAAATATTCCTATCAATATATGGATCAAGATGATCGGCTAATCTTTCGTTATGACAATGCACCCCATCACCAAAAGCTAAATATATCAACATTCCCACATCACAAACATCAACAACAAGAGAACGATATTATTGCGTCAGATGCACCATTTATAGAAGAAATTTTCCAAGAAATTGAACAGATTATAAAGCAAAAATATAGGGATCTAGGGTGACATCAAACTCGTCTTAAAGTGCGATCGCCTAAGACAATAAAGCTTAGAATATTGCAGTAAGACTCTGTAAATTAAGATAGTCTCAAAATATGCAGCAAGTTACTCTCGAAAAAGCGTCCCAACAACTCCCATCACTAGTTGAAGCAGTTTTGCGCGGCGAAGAAGTGATTATTTTGATGGGCGATCGCTCGGCAATTAAGCTCATTATTAGCGATCAGTCTAAACCTCGTCCAAAATTTGGCAGTGCCAAAGGATTGGTCTGGATGTCTGACGACTTCGATGAACCCTTAGAAGAAATGAAGGAGTACATGGAGTGAGGCAATTACTCGATACCCATACTTTTCTATGGTTTGTAATGGGTAGCCAAAAAATTTCAGGAGAACTGAGATTACAGATCGAAAACAATGATAATTTCCTTAGTATTGTTAGTATTTGGGAAATAGCAATTAAATATGGGATCGGCAAATTAAATCTTGGTTTACCATTCAATGATTTTATTGACCAACAAATAATTCCTAATGGAATTCAAATATTGAATATTCAACTTGAGCATTTAAAGGTTTTCGCTGATTTACCACTTCATCATCGAGATCCATTTGATCGTTTACTAATTGCTCAAGCAATTGTCGAAGACATTCCTATTATTAGTGTGGACAGTTTATTTTCTTTGTATCCAGTGCAAACAATATGGCAATAGTTCGCAGGGGCGATCGCCTATTTAACCATTAGAACTCTTAGAAAGAAAGACTTCATCCAAGTCAGCCTTCAGAATATCATATCGAACAATTTTGGCATCAGGATGGCGGCGACTCACAAATAGTTCCCTAATCGCCTCATCATCAGTGGGATGTTGACGAATATAAGCTTTAAGTTCCTTACGAGTCAATTGAGAAAAATTAGGTTTCGACATTATTTATGGATTTTGGCGCGTTACTTCTGGGGCGGTTGGTGATGTTGTTGGCGAAGCTGATGGAGATACGCTAGGTGATGCATTTGGCGACACATTTGGTAATGGCAAAGGGATGTTTTCAATCGTGCTAGTGCCTCGGTTGTTAACATTTGGAGAATTTGTTGGATCAGGAGAATTTGTGGGAGTTGGGGAATTTACAGGATTAGTCGAATTATTATTAGCGGGTAAAGTGCCGCCTGCACGGAAATATTCGTAAGTAGCGCGTGAGATTTGGCGAATTAACTCATTAGCGCGTTGATCGTTGTCAGGACGCTTGACCATTACCGCGATCGCATAACGCTTACCATTTGGCATATCAACAATCCCTGCATCACCGACCGTAGAGGCGATATCTCCCGTTTTATGAATGATTCTTGCTTCTTCGGAAATACCGCGTGGCAAAAGGGTATTGGTGACGGGACGACGCATGATATCCATAAAGCGATCGCGACTGCGTGGCTCCACCAATTTGCCAAGATCAATCATCGATAATAGCGTCACCAAATCTTGAGTAGTAATCGTATTTGTACCTTCGAGATCAGGAAGTTGATTATTAATCACCGTGGCAGTCATGCCCCAAGATTTAAAGCGTTGATTGAGGGCAACATTGCCACCGAGCCGCTTAATGATCATGTTAGTGGCGGTGTTATCACTAATTACGATCATTTTTGTAGCGGTTTCTAAAGCGGAAATCTTTGTGCCTGTGGGCAAATATTGCAAATCTCCTGCCTCTCCCACTTTGACATCGGCGGTCATTTCTAGCTGTTCATCCAGTTTGATTTTGCCAGCATCAACATCTTGGAGAAAAGCAACTAAAATCGGAGTCTTAATGGTACTAGCGGCGGCGATCACTTGGCTGCCACCAATCTGCACAAAAGCGCCAGAATCAAGTTCCACTACCATCATCTGCATACCAAGATCTTTCTCAGTAGCGGCTAATTCTTTGATCTTGGTTAATAGAGACGTGGCTTCGGTCTTCAGGCTTAGCGGCGTAATATCTTGGTTGGTTTTGCTTGCCTCTTCTTTAGCAACTACTTCAGTAGCGATCGCTTTAGCTCGACTAGATTGTTGATTTTGCCAAAAGGAAATCGCTGTCCCTGCGATTACACTGAGTCCGATCCCCGCGATCGCCAGACGTAGCATTTGCCAGCCTAAGGATTTTGCCGATGACTTCGGGGCGATCGGGCGTTTACTAGAACTGTTTTGTTTTCTACGAGTTTTTAGTTCGGTTGGACGATTATCTAATCGTGGATCTAGTCTAGGTTCGGGACGCGGTTCGGGACGACCTTGGCGATTGGGCAGAGAGCGTACTTTGTTGTCAGATGCACGGCTATCAAAACGATTGCCTAATCGGTTATCAAATCGACTATCAAATCGGTTATCAATAATGGGTTCTGGCGATCGCGACGATTCTGAACGGACTAGACGAGGTTTGGAATCAGCAGCAATGGGACGCAAGGATGTATTCGCATTTATATTCACATTCGCGGGTGTGTTCGCTGTATTCATACTGGCATTCGTACCTGAATTTATACCCGCATTCGTACTGGCATTCGTACTGGCATTTGCACTTGTCACAGCCTTAGTGCGACGCTCGCGCAACTTGTTTAAACGCGCTTCTCGGCTTTTTTCGGTAGCGTCAGGCGATGAAAAGTTCTTTGGTTCCACTGCTATTAATAACTCCGATATCAAGAATGTCTCTAGTAGCCAACTAACCTAGATCCGCACGGTAACGAATCCGAATTAAGTAAATCAATCAGGTAAATTAATCAAGGTGAGCCGTAGCCCAATTGACTTGACGCAAAATCCCCCGCAGCATCGCAACTTCTGATGGACTCAGGTTAGCGCGATCGAAGATTTGCCGAAACTTTCGCAACCGATGAACGGCGGTATGTGGATAAACATAGCCGATCTTGAGCAATACTGCCTCTAGTTGCTGATAACAAGCTTCGATATCTTCACGGGGCGCAAGGTCTATGGGTGAAGACATTACCAAATCTTGTGCGATTTGGCTAGTCAAATTTTCATGACAATTTTGAGGATGTAGGGAATTCTCCCATAACAGTTGCAATTCATAACAGCAAATACCAACTGCTTGCGCCAAATTCAGGGAGGGATAGTCGGGATTTACAGGGATTCGCATCACTTGTTGGCAATGTTGAATTTCGGCGTTGCTTAAGCCACGATCCTCTGCACCAAAGACGATCGCATTAGTTTTAACCTGCGACAACCAATGCAAACCTTGGCGGGGATCAGTCACTTTCATTTCGCCTTTGTCAATCCGACCTGCGGTGGCGATCGCTCTTTGGCATCCGATCAGGGCTTGGGGCAGAGTATTAACTGTTTGGGCATTCTCTAAAATTTCAGGGGCGTGAACTGCCATTTGCATAGCTTCATCACCAAGGCGATCGCATTTGGGGTTAACTAGCCACAATTGCGTCAGTCCAAAATTTTTCATCACTCGCGCCACCGAGCCGAGATTTCGCGCCCCCGCCGTTTCCACTAACACAATTCTGATATTAGAAACCATTTAAGAATTACTTTCTCTCTGTCTTCGTTTCAGGATGTAGATCCCCCCCAGCCCCCCTTGTAAAGGGGGGAGAATTAATTCATTAATTTTCTTCTTCCCCCTTTTTAAGGGGGATTGAGGGGGATCATTAGCAACTAACGCTATAGCAGAAAATTTGTGTACACCATAGCTTAGGGGAAAGAAGATTTAACTTCTCAATGCAGCTTGAAACTTCTCTTCCAATAAATCACGCACTTTCTGATGAACGGGATTAATATCCGCATCAGTCAAAGTGCGATCGCTGGCTCGATAAACTAACCTAAAGGCAAGACTGCGTGAACCTTCAGGGACACCTTTGCCAATATATTGATCAAAGAGTGTGACGGAATCTAACAACTCGCCGCCCACATGGGTAATCGATCGCTGAATATCGGCAACCGTGAACTTGAGTGGTGCAAAGAAGGCAATATCGCGATCGCTGGTGGGATAGGTGGAGAATGACTGAAAAGTAATAATCGACTTTTTCATCATCGCATCTAGCAAGGTGTAGAAATCTAGCTCGAACACATAGATTTCATCAGGCAGTTCCTTCTCAGCGCGTAATTGGGGATGGAGTTGCCCGAATGTACCGAGACGCTCTCCTGAAATCCATAGAGAAGCTGTGCGCCCAGGATGCAGACGGGAATCCTTTTGATCGGGTTGATATTCCACGACCACATTCAAATTATGAAATACAGAATCCAATAAACCTTTGGCTTCATAGAAATTCATCGGTTTAGAATTATGTTGCCAAGTGCCAACCGTCGGATCGCCACCAAAAATACCTGCAATGCGATCGGTTTCATCACTTCCTGCTTCATCGAGCCAGAACACGCGCCCAATCTCAAATCCATTGAGAATTCCATTCCCTTGATTAATATTAAAAGCGCAGGAATCAATCAGACTCGACAGCAAATCGTCTCTGAGCGCTCCATATTCGATCGCTACAGGATTATTGATCTTGACTTGATTAGAAACAGTGGGACTGCATAGGGACATATGCATAACTTCGGTTAAACCCACTGCACGGAAAGCTGCGCGAATTAATCGACCGCCCTCTTGATCAGCCGATAGGAAACCAAACTCAGTTCTCGCGGGTAGAGTTTCCACAAACTTATCGTAGCCATAGATCCGCGCAATCTCTTCCACCAGATCAATTTCGCGCTCAATGTCCGCATAGCGATAGGGCGGCACGGTCACTTTCCAGATCGGATAGCCACCTTCTTCGATGGGCTGACGTTCCAATTCAAAGGATAAGACCTTTAGAGTTTGCTCAACTTCCAGTTCCGATAGCAAAGGTAAAACACTTTCATCTTCGCGATCGACTTCACCCAGAATTTGCCAAACCTTAGTTAAGCGGAGGTCAATCACCCGCACTTCCTTAGAGCGACTATCAGCAACGCTTTGTTCAACGACTTCACCGCCAGCCAGTTCCACAATCAGTTGGATCGCCTTTGCTGAAGCCGACTCGATCGCCGCCTGATTAACACCGCGCTCATACCTTGCCGAAGCCTCAGTGCGTAAACCCTGAGCGCGAGCTGATCGTCTTGTTGTCACCTGTGTAAATAGGGCTGCTTCTAAAACAATATTTACCGTTTTTTCAGAAACTTCCGTTTCAGCGCCACCCATTACCCCAGCGATCGCGATCGGCTTGTCACCTGATGTAATCAAAAAGTTATGACTAGTGAGACTCCGTTCCACATCATCAAGGGTTTTGATTTTTTCATTCGGCTCGGCAAATCGGACTTTGATGTTAAACCCATCTTGCAAAGTGTCAGCATCAAAGGCATGGAGTGGCTGCCCCCATTCCAACAAAATGTAATTAGTAATATCGACAATATTATTAATCGATCGCATCCCCGCCGCTTCCACCCGTCGCTTCAGCCATTCAGGAGAAGCAGCCACCTTAACGCCTTTAATCAATGTCCCAATGTAGGCGGGGCAAGATTTCGCATCTTCTACCGTAACCCAATGTGCGGATTTGGGCTGAAAATCTGTAGTTGCTAACGGTAAACGCACCTCTTTACCAAGTAGCGCCGCGACTTCACGGGCGATCCCCACCATGCTCAGGGCATCAGCACGATTGGCGGTCGAAGTTACATCAAGGATCGCGTCATCTAAACCTAATAGCGGACGCACATCGCTACCAACGGTCACGCCTTCAGGAAATTCATGGATACCGCTTGATTCTTTGGCTAAGCCAATCTCAGCAAGGGAGCAGATCATCCCCTCAGAGCGCTCACCCCGCAATTTTGTCGGGCGCAATTTCAAATCAACTGTAGGCAAATAAGTGCCAATCGTGGCGACGGGTACAAATAAACCCTGTCTAGCATTTGCCGCGCCACAGACAATTTGCAGTGGTTCAGGTGCGCCAATATCAACTTTACATACCTGTAATTTGTCGGCATTGGGGTGGCGATCGGCGGTGAGGATATGTCCAACCACGACTCCCTCAGCCCATGTTCTGCGGTCTTCAATCGACTCGACTTCAAAGCCTGCCATCGTTAGTTTTTCTTCAAGCTCTTGAGGCGAGAGATCGCAGTCAACGAGTTCGCGAAGCCAATTCAAGGAGATACGCATTGGAGATTTATAGGAAAAGGGTGTTAAGAAATATTCAGGTTATCCTAGTTTACCAAAATCCGTCTACGAAAATCCGTAGTGACATTACTTTAAATCCGCTAAGAAAATAAATTAACAAAATCGGCAGCTTTAGCGATCGCAATGTCCTGATATTTGACAAGCGATAAAAGATGTTTGTCTCCTGTGACTATATGGCTTGCGTTACCTACTACAGCGCATTCGATAACCATGTCATCATCTGGATCGTTAGGTACTGCTTTGAGAGTTCCAGAAATCTCGACGATACGAGAAAAGCTCAAAATCTCATCTATAGCAGACTGGGCTTTGTCTTCAGAGAACTTAAATTTTAGCAATAGCTTTTCTAAAAATTCGTCCATGATTTCTTGGCAGGTAACAGATTCTATTTGTCCGATTTTAGCTAGGGCTAAGGCTCGAAATGGGCTGCCAGTTTCTGAAAACAATGCAGAAATCAAAATGTTTGTGTCAAAAACAACGATGTATTTCACTATTTTTCGTGGACTACTAAATCAATAAATTCTTCTCTTTCTTCTTCTGACATCTTTTCCCAGTCATAGCCACGCTCTTTTGCTGCAAGTTTAATTTTATCCGAGCCATAGCTAGATAAATCTTTCCATTGCTGCCATTGAGAAAGCAATAAAAATCTAAAAATCTCTATTTTTTGCTCTTGTGGTAATTGTTTAACAAGTTCTACAACTTGCTCGTTGCTTAGTGTTAGGCTTGGCATTTTTTTATTCTTCGATTAAATCTCTCTTAATAATTATACCTGCTTTTGCGGATTGAATTGAGTTGAGTAGATGTTTTGCATTAAAAGGATTGGATAGTAAATATAAAGTTTCTTGCCATGCCGAAAATTCGTCTAGTGAAATCAAAATAGCCTTGTTGCCTTTATCGTTACAAAGAATGGTTGGCTGTACATTGGCAATCACGCGATCAATGAGTCTATCTAAGTCATGACTTGCTTGCTGGGTTGTCATTGCATCCATGTTTATACTCCTTGATATAACTATCAGCTAGATCATAGCTTAATTTTTTCGTTAAGGGAGATTGCCAATCACATTGAAGGTGCGATCGCCTCTCTAATCTAGGTCGTCAACTTGCCGTTCGCGGATAATAGCGATCGCGAAGTCTTTTAACTAAAAAGGTCAAACTTAACTCAATTTTTTTCCTTTTTACTTTTACCTTTTTACTTGACAAGCTTGTCTATCTTCATCGGTAGCATTGGGATTATTAACGAGATAGTCGTGGAGCCAAGCGCAACCCTTCGCCATCAGGTCATCAAAATTTAAATTTAAAGTCCACAATTTGACGGTGTTGTCCGCACTTCCAGAGGCAATGGTCTCGCCATCGGGACTAAAGGCAACGCTACAGACACTAAAGCTATGCCCTGTGAAGGTTTGGAGTTCCCTACCATCAACGCTCCACAATTTGACGGTGTTGTCCTGACTTCCAGAGGCAATGGTCTTGCCATCGGGACTAAAGGCAACTTTCCAGACACCATTGCTATGCCCTGTGAAGGTTTGGAGTTCCCTACCATCAACGCTCCACAATTTGACGGTGTTGTCCCAACTTCCAGTGGCAATGGTCTTGCCATCGGGACTAAAGGCAACGCTCAAGACACTATTGCTATGCCCAGTGAAGGTTTTGAGTTCCCTACCATCAACGCTCCACAATTTGACGGTTTTGTCCCCACTTCCAGTGGCAATGGTCTTGCCATCGAGACTAAAGGCAACGCTCAAGACATAATCGCTATGCCCAGTCAAGGTTTGGAGTTCCCTACCATCAACGCTCCACAATTTGACGGTTTTGTCTTCACTTCCAGTAGCAATGGTCTTGCCATCGGGACTAAAGGCAACGCTCCTGACACTACCGCTATGCCCAGTGAAGGTTTGGAGTTCCCTACCATCAACGCTCCACAATTTGACGGTTTTGTCCACACTTCCAGTGGCAATGGTCTTGCCATCGGGACTAAAGGCAACGCTCCTGACACTATCGCTATGCCCTGTGAAGGTTTTGAGTTCCCAACCATCAACGCTCCACAATTTGACGGTTTTGTCCCCATTTCCAGTGGCAATGGTCTTGCCATCGGGACTAAAGGCAACGCTCAAGACACGATCACTATGCCCTGTGAAGGTTTTGAGTTCCCTACCATCAACGCTCCACAATTTGACGGTTTTGTCCCAACTTCCAGTGGCAATGGTCTTGCCATCGGGACTAAAGGCAACGCTCCTGACAGTACCGCTATGCCCTGTGAAGGTTTTGAGTTCCGTACCATCAACGCTCCACAATTTGACGGTTTTGTCATCACTTCCAGTGGCAATGGTCTTGCCATCGGGACTAAAGGCAACGCTATAGACAGCATTGCTATGCCCTGTGAAGGTTTTGAGTTCCCTACCATCAACGCTCCACAATTTGACGGTTTTGTCATCACTTCCAGTGGCAATGGTCTTGCCATCGGGACTAAAGGCAACGCTCCTGACACTATCGCTATGGGGAAAACGATTTTTTTCTTTGACTCTATACACATACTGAGATAAGTTTGCTATCACTAATATTTGCGTATTTGTCTTGTCTCTTTCCCAGATTGCAGAATCTAATGCTTTGACTTTCTGACCCGCCCTAATCGCTCCCAACAAAGCGTCAAATAATTGCCCTCCCTGAAAGTCACCCTTAGCATCAAGACTTTTTAGCCTTATATCTGCAATTTTTATATCATCGCTGGCATCCTTCACCAACTTAGTAGCCCATACCCCCGCACCCGCCGCCACCAAAATCGTCCCCGCCAAAATTGCCGAGCCAATCTTTGTTCGTAACGCCCCCTTTTTCACCGCCTCCTGAAAAATAACCTCCGCTTCAGCAGCCCGTTTATTCGCATCCTCCACCGACTGCTCAAGGATTGCCGCCGCGCGATCGCTTGCAGCCTCCACATCGCGACTTTTTTTGATATAGGTTTCCTGAAGCTCCGTTGGCTGCGGATCTTTACCCTCACACTCACCCAACCACAGTTCTGCATTCGCCAGATCTTCACCCCGTAACAACAAACTATCCGAGCGCCTCTTATCCCACTCGTTCGCTCTCACCACAAGCCGCGTGTGCCGATGCAAATGCTCCAAATCCAGCAAAAGCGAATCTGTCAGCGTCCTAAATGATTTTTCAAAATCATCCTGCTCTCGAAACCACAACCAATTAAGCTCTGAGATCTTGTCATGGGCGAGATTCCCTTTCTCAAAGTTAGTCGCATCCCGCCGCACGATCGGAAACAACCGCTTATTATTTCGCACTGCATGGAGTATTTCCTTCCCGCAAACCTCAGAGGCAATGGAATCAGGACTAATCACAAATACAAATGTATCCGCACCCTCAATTCCCTTCTCAATCTCCGCCCACCAATCAGACGTATGCGGGATGTCCTTCCAATCCACCCAAATATTTTTTTGGCTACGCTCAAAGGCGGCATATAGAGTACTGACAAAATCCTTATCTTTGCGCGAATACGAAATAAATGCGTCAGCCATAAAATATCTCGGTAGTCCGCCTAACTCGACTGAAAATTAAATTAGCACAATTTGCTAATGAAATAAACCAAATGCAGCATTACCAATCGCATCGACAGACAAAATGGGTGGATTACTGGCTTGCTTTAAGGCGATCGCCTTGCTAATTTGTGATGATGTTATAGAGCGATCGCGGATTACCTTACTAAGTTAAAATTTGACATATTGGTGTATCACAACTCCTGAGTCAATTAGTCCAACTGTTTTTCGTAAGGACGGCTACCGTTTTTATTTTTCTCTAGAGAAGAATCAAGGATGCACGTCCATGTTCAATCTCAACATGGTGAAGCTAAATTCTGGCTAGAACCAACGATCGAACTTGCTCAACATACAGGTGTCTCTCAACGTGAAATCAATGCAGCACTTAAACTTGTAAAAGACAATGAACAAGAAATCCGTATTGCTTGGAACAGACATTTCCCAAGTTGAAGTAACTAACATATCGCCGCATGGTCTTTGGCTACTTTTACACAATCAAGAACTTTTTCTACCATTTTCTGAATTCCCTTGGTTTCGAGATGCAAATATCTCCAAAATATTTAATGTAGAACTTCCATCCCCAAACCATCTTTACTGGTCAGAGTTAGACATTGATATATCTGTTGAATCAATTCGTAATCCAGAATGTTTTCCGCTTTTTAGCCAAATTGGATAATTTAGTTCGCGATATATAGCCTTACCATGCTTCATTCCCAACTGAAACACCCGTTAATGTATCTATATTGTATCTACATTAGCTTAATTCACGGCTCATATCAGCATTAGTGGAGATAAATTTAATCCTTACGGGCTGATGGAGTAAAACCATACACTTTTATTGAATTTACCTGTCTTGATACTTTTCCTGAAAAGCTAAAAATGGTTCCAAATTTGAATCCATCAGTAGACATTCCTCTAAATGTTTAATATCAAGATCTGGCAACCAAAAACTTGATAGACTCTGCTCGTACTGCCCATCTTTCATCAAAAAAATGCTGATTTTACCATCTTGCCAAAACCAAACCTCTGGCACACCAAGAACTTGATATTTCCTGAGCTTTTTCGTACTGCCACTTGTGACTACAACTTCCACACAGAGATCAGAAATTTCCTTTTCAGTTTCAAAATTATAGGAAAGATCGGCTTGAAATTCAGTACTGCCAGATAATTGTTGAGTATAAGCTCCCGTCGAAATACAACGTATTTGTTTTAATCCGCAATACACACCAATCAGCAATACGAGCATCGTGACAATTTTTTCATGCAGTCGCCCAATACCCACAATCTCTAAAACTCCTTCACAATAATTTAATCTCACACCACCAATATCACCAAAAGCAGATTGCAAAGCCTTAAACTGCTCCCAAGTCACAGCTTGTTTAATCAAATATTGATTTTCGGTTTTGACTAAAGTTTGACTCATAGCTTCAATCACTACTTTTAATTTCTATTATTGTAACTGCAAACTTAACAAGTTAAATTTCATGCAACCCCAAGAGGCTGATGCGATCGCTTAGCGTAGGGATCAGCTTCTTTGGGTTTTGGTTTTTATTGTAAAAATGACTCTACAACTTTAACGTTTTCAGTACTGCCAATAATCAATGGTGTACGACTATGTAACCTTGACGGAATCACATCCAGAATCTCTTGAGTTCCTGTCGTTGCGCGGCCACCAGCTTGCTCGATTAAAAAAGCTAAAGGAGCCGACTCGTAAAGCAATCGCAATTTGCCATCGGCATGTCCAACCGTACCAGGATAAAGGAACACACCACCTTGAAAGAGAATGCGATGAATGTCCGCAACCAACGCCCCTGAATACCTTGCCGTATTCCCTGCTTGCTGATGCATATATCTCACATATTCACGCATTGGCTCTTCCCATTGCCAAAAGTTTCCTTCATTAATACTGTAAATAGACCCTTTTTCGGGAATGCGAATGTTCTCTTGAGATAAAATAAATTCGCCAATACTAGGATCAAGAGTAAAGGCATGAACTCCTTTGCCGAGAGAGTAAACAAACATTGTGCTTGTACCATAGAGAATATAGCCTGCGCCAATTTGCTTACGTCCAGATTGTAGTAAATCTAAAGCTTCTCCCGATTCATCATTTCCTTCCTGTTGGCGAATTGAGAAGATTGACCCGATCGCTAAATTGACATCAATATTGCTAGACCCATCGATCGGATCATAAAGTAAGGTGTAGCGACCAATAGGGCAGTTTTCAGGAATGTAATAAGGATTTTCCATTTCTTCCGAAGCAAGGCGACAAACTAAGCCACTTTGCTCAAAAGCACGCAAAAAAACGCGGTTAGCATACCGATCCATATTTTTGACCGCCTCCCCTTGCACATTCACTTCACCTGTGACACCGAGAACATTTTCGACTAAACCTGCTCGACTTAGATGGCGGGCGATCGTTTTGCCTGCTAAGCCAATTCGTCCCATCAATGCGCTTAAATCATAGGCTTCTGGCGAAAATGTGCCGATCTGCGAAAGAACATGTTGCGAAAGTGTCATAAAATCATGTCCAAGGACAATTTCTTCGGCAGGATTGAGTCTGGTAGAATCGTTCATAGATGCAAGTACCTTGGTTTTGGTTTAATCGAAAAGCGATGTAAGAGAGTTGCCACGTTTCGCGTTATAACTCTCAAGCTATATTATCTGTCCAAAAACTTATATGCGACCTTTTTTTTGGTTAACTTCTGATGATGAATACCTGTATTAATTGCCAAGCTCAAAATCCTAGTGATTATCAATTTTGTCAATATTGCGGCAACAGAATTTTAGCGATCGCTATCGAAGAAGTTAGCCTTGAAAAAGATCGCGCCCCAGAACAGTCCCCTAATCAGTTAAACGATCAACTATTAGCTCAGGAGCTAAATCCTGTTGAGCAGACATTAGATATAAAAAATCCATTGGAAGAAAATTTATCAGATATAGATTTATCTATACATAATTTTACCGATCCAATGGAATTGTCTAGCAATAGTATTCCCCGTCAAGATTTTAAAATTGCTGATTTAGAAATCGATGAGGCTGAGATGATTGCAAATGAGGTGATTGAGGACGTAATGATTCCCAATTCTAATTCACCATTGAGTAATCAACCGATCGCTGAACTGCCCACCATAATTAGAGAACCAGTAATAGAACCAAACATCTTTACTCTTGCCGAAGTAGTGATTCCACCTGAAATTTATTTGCAAAGTATCGCCTATGCGGGAAAAACTGATGTGGGTAAACAACGCGATCGCAATGAGGATGACTTTATCACGATTTTTCAAACTCGGAATATTGATGGCAAAAGTCAAATTAGCGATCGTAGCGATCGCGGGCTATTTGTGTTGTGTGATGGTATGGGCGGACATGAAGGGGGAGAAATTGCTAGTGCGATCGCGGTCAATTCTATTTCTGAGCAGTTTCGACCATTTTGGATTGATACTTTGCCTGGGGAAAGAACGCTTACTGAAATTATCTCTAATGCCAATCAAGCTATTTTCACCAAGAACGAAAGCGAACAAAGATTATCTCTCGGCAGAATGGGAACAACGATGGTGATGTTGGCAATTCACGATCTCGATGTGATGATCGCCCATGTCGGTGATAGCCGCATTTATAAAGTGACTAACAATCCGATTAAATCCAATCAACAGAAGTTCCCTCCCACCAATCCTGAATATCTTTCAGAAACAGCAAAACTAGAACAAATCACTCGCGATCATGAAGTTCTCAATCAACTATTAGATCTTGGGCTTGATCTAGAATCGGCTCAATCTAGACCTGATGCTCATCAATTAACTCAAGCAATGGGTCCCCATCCCAGTGATATTTTAGACCCTGACATTAAGTCGTTTTCACTCACCGAATCTACGCTCTTTTTATTATGTTCTGATGGATTATGTGACAACGATGCGATTGAGCAGAATTGGGAGACACATTTATTACCGATCTTAAATAGACAAATTGATATACAAACTGGTGTAGATAATCTTATAGAGTTAGGGAATAAGGTGAATGGACATGATAATCTGACTGTAATTCTAGTTTTGTGTGTTGTATTAATCAAATAGAACTTAAATCATAAATAGTCTAATGCGTTCGCCTCGCAAACTAAATAGACCCTTTAAGGGGGTGCGCTTTAATCGCTGCCGCCTGCTCTAGCAAAGACTCCGCAAAAGCGATCGCCTGTCCTCCCACACCATCACCCCCCACAGCATCACTATTCGCATTATCCCCACTTTTCCCTTTTTCCTTTTTCCCTTTTCCTTGATTTTTGCCTTGATTTTTTTCTTGTTCAAAGCTTTTCCCAGACGCAATTTGCGCTAATTCTTTTTTCCGTTCTTCTAGCTCCAATAGGCGAATTTGCACTTGAGTCCGATCGCCAATTACTTGTTTACTGACATGAAAATGACGATCAGCGATCGCTGCAATCAAAGGTTGATGCGTGACACAGAGAACTTGAGAACTACGGCTAATTTGCCAAAGTTGGGTGGCGATCGCTTGGGCAACCCGTCCTGAGACACCCGCATCAATTTCATCAAATACCATCGTGCCAACATTCGCATAATTAAAGTCGATGGAAGTAGATTCAGAAAGTTCTTGGGTTTTCTGATTCACAAAACAAGTTTTTAAAGCTAGTAAAAATCGACTCATTTCCCCACCTGAAGCAGTTTCTGCTAATGGTTGCAACGGTTCACCAAGATTAGGACTAAACTCAAAAACAATGCGATCGCCACCTAATGCATTTGGCTCGGTCGCATAAATCCCCACTTGAAAGCGCACTTTTTCCATTGCAAGCATTTTGAGAGCATTAATTTGCACTTGTTCAAGTGCGATTGCTGCTTGACGACGTAATTCGGTTAGTTTTTTGCAAGCTTTGAGCAAAGCCTGTAAATCATGTTCAGCTTTACGTTCGAGGTCTTCAATTGAGATACTTTGATCAGTTAATTCGGCAAGTTCATTTTGGAGCTTTTCCGTATAGGCGATCGCTTCGGGAAGAGTACCGTATTTGCGACAGATCTGTTTGATTTGATTAATACGTTGTTCAATTGCTTCCAACTGCTCAGGATCAGTCTCAAGGCGATTGGTATAATTATTGATTTGCCGTCCTGCTTCTTCCACTTGAGCCAGAGCGCTGGCGACTAGTTCTAGAATTCCTTCTGCTTCGCGATCTAACTCGACCATTTCGGTGAGAATCACTTCCGCCTGTCCGAGTAAATCCGCACAAGCATCACCGCTATCATTCTGATACAGTGCTTCATACACAGCATAGCCCTGCTTCTGTAATTCCACACTATGGGCTAATCGATTGCGATCGCTTTCGAGATTTTCTAACTCATCGGGATCACCTAAATTCGCCGCTTCGAGTTCTTTCAACTGATAGCGCAGCATATCTAAATGTTGTAATCGATTCCGTTCATTTTGTTGGCGGTCAAAAAATGCTTTGCGAGATCGCTCTTTTGCCTCAAACAGTTTGGCTACTTTTTGGCGTTGCAATGATATCCCTTGATTGAGAACCTGATCACCAAAATTATCCAGCCATTCTCGCTGTTGTGCAGCCTGACTTAACAAAATCGTCTGCCCCTGCGCCGTAATTTCCACAAGGCGATCGCGTAATTCTTGAATCTGCTGTTTATTGACAACCACGCCATTAATGCGGGTGCGATTACTCCGAGCCGTAATTTCGCGGCTGCAAATTAGAGTTTCCGCATCAAGGTTATCAATTTCTTGCATCTCTAGCCATTTAGCGATCACCTCATTAATCGAAAAAGTCGCTTCAATCATGGCGCGATCTGTCCCAGTCCGCAACATTCGCGCCGAAACTTTACCGCCAAGAGATGCATCAAGGGCATCTAATACAATCGATTTACCTGCACCAGTTTCACCTGTGAGAATGTTGAGTCCAGCATATAGCTCAATCTCTAGGCGATCGATTAGGGCAAAATTTTCAATTTTGAGACTCAGGAGCATAGATTTTCTTGTAACCAAAAAACACAGAAGGGATGCATAGTATGCTCTCTGCTATTTGGGCTTTATTATAGGCGATCGCAATTTCTAAAAACTGACATCTTCATAAAGATCGTCAAATTTTCCTTCAAAGTTGATGCTCGATAATTGGAATTTATCTTGCTCTCCAGAGTATGACTTTAACACCCAGAGTCCTTCTTCATTACGGCGAAAGCAGTCAAGATGTTGACGTTTGGTGTTAACTAGAACGTACTCTTCAAGGCTTTCTAGTTGCCGATAATCGGCAAACTTATCACCGAGATCGAATCCTTCAGTGGATTTTGATAGAACTTCGATAATTAGTTTTGGGAATCTCTTTTGATTTGGAGTTTTGGTGTCTCTAGGATCGCAAGTCACCATGACATCTGGGTAATAAAAGCGATTTAATGAGTCTATTCTCGCTTTCATGTCAGAGATGTAGACTCGGCAGCCTGAACCTCGCAAATGATTACGAATCATCGTAAAAGCATTGCTAGCAATCGTCACATGCGGATCGTTTGCGCCAGCCATTGCATAAACATATCCATCGATATATTCATGTTTATTCTCGCTTTGTTCCTCCATTTCGAGATATTCGTCTGGAGTTATGTAATCAAACTTTGGTGTGGCAATCATAATTTACCTCATGAAATGGGAGGGAGTATAGAAGTTAGAGCGATCGCAAAATCAGGAAATGATAGAAGCGAAGCTTGGCTGGGTTCAGACAGGATTAGATGTTCGGTGTAACCTGTAGATGTTGGTTTACGAAAAATATGCAGTTGACGTTTTTGAGGAGCTAGTACCCAATAGTCAGCAATACCAGCTTTGGCATAGAGTTTATCTTTGATTTGACAATCCTGTTTTAGTGTGGAGTCAGCAACTTCTACTACGAGATAAATTTGCTCAGGACATGGATGTTGTTCGACATAATCTAAGATTGTTCCCTGCGCGATCGCTAAATCTGGCTCTGGTTCTGAGAAGTCATCTAAATGAATGGGGTCTTGTGTACGAACTAATGCCAAATCGCCAAGGCGATCGCGTAGAGCATTAGCTAGCAAATGTAATGAGGTGACGTGAGGCGTTCCTTTGGCTGCCATTATCGTTATTTGTCCGTCAATGAGTTCAGTGCGATCGCCAATGAGAAAACCTAACTCGCTGATGCGGTGGTAGTCCTGTACTGTCCAACGCTTGAGATTTTGAGGTTCTAAGGTGATGACTGGGATACTTGCTATAGTCATGATCGTAGATAGACAGACAGTAGTATTTGACACCTCCTATTCTATACCTTTAGTTAGGGGCGATCGCCAAAAAGCTCTTGCAACACTTTCTCTACTTCAGCCACAAAAGCCTTTGCTTGTTCTAAGATCTTTTCTGCTTCTGCTAATGTGCCAGTAAAGTCTGCATCATAGTCGCTTAACTGTCGTACCTCATAAGCATCGCTTAATATTTTTGCCCATTCGGCAGAAAATTGTCCTGTCTTTACAAAATGCTGCCCGAATAAACGAATTGTACCTTTATGAGTGGAAGCGTCTAGGTTTTGCGATAGCAATAAAGATTGAGTTGCGTAATATATGGAATAGTAGGAACGGGAGACGCAAGTGCGATAACGTTCTCGCTCTAGCAAGAGTGCTGCTATTTCTAGTTCTTCTAATGATAAAGAAAATAGTTTTTTGTATTCATTCATAATTCGATTCCTTCTTTTCTAATATTTATTAAAAAACCAGCATTCCTTTTGCTGTAGTCTTCTTCAGTGATAGGGATAATAGAGACGATTTCATTACGTTCTAGTAATATTTTGACACGCAGGTTGGACATATAGGATATTTCTTGCACTTGAGATACTGGGCTTTTGAGTACGGCTAGTAAGTCAATATCTGAGTCGAGATTGGCTTCGCCTCTGGCATGGGAACCAAATAGGATTAACTTAATAAGGCGATCGCCATATAGTTCCTTTAAGCCTAGTTTTAATTCGTGCAATGTTGGCTGGATACTGTTTAAAGTTATACTCATTTTATCGCTCCTTGCTCAAAGGTTTTATCAAATATCTCGATTTGTTTGGTTGTTTCTATTTAGACCAATTACGGATAAATCATAAAAGTTCTTCACTATCTTCTGTTGGTAAAAGTGGTAGTATAAATTCTAAAAGATTGGGGATTTGTGAGTTTGCGACTTGCCAAGTTAGGTTCAAGTCAATTTGATTATAATCGTGTATTAGTTTATCGCGCATTCCTGCGATTTGCTTCCACGGTATTTCTGGGTGGGTCTCTCGAAATTCTGGCGATAGGCGTTTGACAATTTCTCCCAAAATTGCAATTTCGTATACAACCGAAAAGTGAATGCGTTTTTCTGCTAAAAATTGTTGCTTGGAAGCTCCTTCCATCAGTTCAGCAATATTACAACAGACTGTGGCAATATCAAGCAGATAGGCTGGATCTCGTTTCATAAATCACCTGTGCAGTATTTAAAATTGCTTTGCGTCGAATCCAGTTTGGGCTGTCTATAACTGCTTGTTTGGTAACTAGGTCAACTTTGCGATGAAATATATCTTCTAGTTGCCATTCCATTGTCACTAAGTCCAAAAGGCTATTTTGTGAGTTGGGAGCAAATACGACCAAGCAATCGATGTCACTATCGGGGCGAAAGTCATCGCGCAGGACAGAGCCAAAAAGGGCAAATTCGATAATCTGCCAACGCTGACAGAATTCGCGGATCTGTGGCATGGGGAGGTTAATGTTTTTGACTAAATGGGTATTCATTGCACCGCTCCTTGCTCAAAGGCTTTGTTAACTCTCTCGATTTGTTTCGGCGCTTCCATTTGCGCGAAAAGTTCTAGTGCTTTTGCTTTATATTCTTCTGCTTGGTTGTGTTCTCCCATTGCCTGATATGTTAGCCCAAGTTGAAAATGTCAAAAAGTGAGATGTGATTATTCCTGCAATAAAATTTAGGCTAAAATTCTACTCGTGGAATTTACATGACAACTAAATCAGTAACTCCAATTTAGCTGCTAGGGTAATTCTGGCAATCCGAGCTTCTGGCGGAGTTCTTTAAAGTCAAGATTACATTGGTGATTGAGTTGCGAATCCTTTAGAGCTATTCTTGCTTTACTAAAATATTCGTCTCTTTTTATTAAATCTCCTAAAGCTTCATAGGCTTGCATCATGCGATAGAAAAGAACACCAGGCGCATGATGAGTTTCAATAAGACCAGCATTGGAGAATTGACTTTCCGCTAGTTTGTAGAAAAATATTGCCTGAGGCCACTCTTGCCTCTTACTCATTATTACTCCAAGCAACGTGTTACTAAAAGCTTTTTCTTTAGATGCATTCTGATCTTTGCTTTTTGAAAGGTCAAGTACTTGAGAGATCATCTTTTCACCTACTTCTAAGTCTCCCTTGTGTATGTAGGAGCAACCCAAACAGCGTCGAGCCGAAATTGTTTTGAAATGATTTTCTCCATAGAGCTTTACACATAAATCAACCTCTTTAATGTGGCAATCAATCATTCTTTCAAATTGATTCTTCTCTTGATATACAGAGCTAAGGTTATGATAAGACTCAACGAGTAAATAATCTAGCTCATTACATAAAAAATGCTGAGTTTGAATTAGTTTTTCTGTGTTTTCAATAGAAGATGTTAAATATAATTCCGCTTCGTTCATCCGTCCACAATATACAAAATATCGACCGATGTTACTTTGAAGGACGATTAAATTACTATTTGATATTTCAAGATTGTTTGCATGATAAATAGCTACAATCCCGTGAGGCAAGTATTTTTGGAAAGTTGACCAAATATTTTTATCGTAATAGTCAAATAGCAGATGTTTTTTTAATTGATGTAACAAGTCTTCAACAAGTTTTATTTGAGTTGGTTCACTAATTCGGTTGATCGTTACCATCTGCACTAACCTATGCAGAGATAGCAAATCTTCTTCCCTTTCAATCAGGGAAAAGTCTTTTAAGGTCGCGATCGCATCTTCAAGTTCAACTGGACAAGAGAAAATCTCAGTATTCCCCTCACTTAACTTATCATCATCCTTGACTAGGAATAAATCAATTGGGATGTTTTCAGGCGAGAGGAAAGCACACATATTGAGTAAAGTTATCGCTAGTGGAGAAATAGACTCGATTGTTTGAAAGGATATCTGCCAAGTTGTCGCAACAGTATGTGGATATGCTGAATGGTCTACGGGCTTTGACAATAGAGCCTTACTATATTTTTTGAACAAATCTAGATAAGATTTAATGGAACATCCTGTTTTAAAAATATAAGCAGATGCTTGTGCAACAGCTAGAGGAAGATTTCCCAATTCTTCGGCTAATTGCTCAACGATCTCTTGGTTCTCATGCTTGTTATTACTCAACAAAAGATTTACGGACTCATCCACTAAAAACGTTGGCACTTCTTGGATTTGAGCCATACCAAGCCACATACTACGTTTTTGTGAAGTAATCAAGATGTGTCCAGATTCGTTGCAAGGGATGAAATCTTTTAAACTATTCGGGTCTTCAGCATTATCAAAAATCAAGAGCCAGCAACAATTATTATCTAAAAATCGTTTAACCGCATTGATTTTGATTTGTTGATCGTCAGCTTTTTGTTCAGGTAGATCGAGTTGATCCGCAAGATTTGCATAGTCTAAAGCTAGACTAGAAAACGTCTCAGAGCGTATCCACCAAACGATTCTGTATTCTTCCTTATAGCGGTAGGTGTACTCAACAGCGATTTGTGTCTTACCGTAACCTCCAGCAGCAGTCAAAACTTGTATTCGTCTCAGTGGATTTGTTGAGATAAAGTCAGTATGTATTGTCTGAATTTGTCTGTCTCGCCCCGTAAAAAGCTGATTGCGTAGAGGCGCGTTAAAAACTTTTGGGATAGAAAGATTAGATTTAGTCTCTCGGTTTATTTTTACCTTTGACTGAGCAAAATCAAGTGATCTTGACTCTTTTATGTCTTCAGAAGTGGTTTGATTAATTGAGAGTTGTGGGCGATCGCGTCCAATGAACTCAAGGGTTGTTAATTCTGGGCTTGGTTCGGGAGTAGGGATATCTTGGGGATTAGTTGGGGGCTGGGGGCGATCGCTCGAATCACCATCTACCCAGTCTGGATAAATACTAGGATGCACCTCAACATCCTTGCAGTACCTACGAAACAAAAGTACAAGATGCTGACGACGTTGCTCTTTTTTGCCCTTTGCATCCGTACCAAAATGTTTACAAATCTCACCAATTTTGCGCGTAGCCGTTGAGCGATCCTTATCTAAAGCATTGCCTATCTCCCCATCAGACTTTGCCTCAACTAACCACAATTGCAACACCGCCCATCGTTCAGCATTAGCAGGGCTTTTCAGTTCTTCAAATTTATTTAAAAACTGCTGTTTTTCCATTTTGCTCTGTCACTAAGCCCTTATAGCTGACAATGCCTATGATACTATGAATACAAGGGAAAGTTAACCAAGCTAGTCCAAAATTTTTTAGCTACTCCTCTCCCTACTGGAAAGATAGAACAACAAACAAATGACTCAAGTAATCACTAGTAAATCCTTATATGAGTCCGATTTTTTGCTATGGACTCAAGACACCATCGCCAAACTGAAGACTAAAGATTTTGACCATGTGGACATAGACCACTTATTAGAGGAGATCGAGGCTTTGGGGAATTCGTACCGTGACGAGCTAGAGAGTCGTTTAGAAACCTTGATAGAGCATTGCCTAAAGCGTCTTTGTGTGGATATGCCTCAAGAATTTAACGGATGGGAACGCACCATCAGAGAGCAACGCAGACGGCTAAAGCGTAGATTGCAAAAGACTCCTAGCCTCAAAACCGTATGGGATGAGTCTGTATTAGAGGCTTTTGAATTTGCCCTTGAAACGGTTAGAGATGATTATCCACAATATCGATTCCCTGATACATGGCAGTTTGGGCGCGATATTGACTCAATTTTGAATCAAGAATTTTGGACATCTTCTACAGGAAGTTTTCAATGACTCAAGCAATGGTAAAGTAAATACTTTATGACACCGATCTTAATCTGTGATTAGAGACAGTCATCGCCCAATTGCGATCGGGGGATTTACAGAATGTTGATATTGAAAATTTGATAGAGGAGTTAGAGGGTTTGGCAGGTAGAGATAATCTAGAGGTTGCCAGTCGTCTTAAAACTCTCATTGAGCATCTTCTCAAGCGTTGTTATGTCGGTATGCCTAATGAATTTAGAGGATGGGAAATAACAATTAGAACACGATATTGACTTGATTTTGAGTACTATGTTTTGGAAAATCTAAATTTTGAGAATTGGAAAGAAGAAAGCAAATAGCGCAGTCATAAGCCTCAATCAATATCTCCATCTTCCCACTCAGTCCCGCCCAAGGTTAAGCTGCATTGCACTAGACAACTCATGTGTATCTTTGCACATCACCTCATAACGGTGCATTTTTGCATATTTGTCAGTAATCCGAAGTACCTAACCTAATATAAATTTGTCGCTATGAATGAGTAATTCAGGAGAGAAGAAATTATGAAATACAGATTTATCGCTAATCTGTTCAGCATTCTTGTTGCTGTAACGGCTGTATCTACTTCTTCGAGTACTGACGATATATATTGCGCTTCCAGAATTTCTCAAGATCGGGCTTGGTTGGTTTTGAGCGTTAATATTCGACTGCATCAAGTCCATCGCAAACTCCCAGATTAGAACATTGCACGGGAGCAAGACTGAGCGCTAAAGTCCTTGCTCCTACTCAAAATACGGATAACAAAGCATTATTGCAAACTAACTACGGTCACATCGTTATGTATAAACTTAATAAACTTACGATCGCTCTCTTGAAAGGTTTCGCATTCTTTATTGTCGGACTATTCCTCGCATTCCCCATATCAGCAATGTGTGGCGCGATCGCCCTCCTTTTCTCTTACCTCCCCTTTATCTGGCAAATCCTTTGGCGGACAGGATTAGGATTAATGATGCTGACAGCGATTGCCTTATTTCTACAAGCTCTAAAAAACTAAACGGCGATCGCGTTCCTGTTCCCACCAATCATCAGTTGCGACAATTCCTTCACCCCGTTCCAAGCTATCAACTCCTTCTATTAATAGCTCTTCCAGTTTTTGATCAGAATTGATAACATTAGGCGACAAAATGCAATCGATAAAATTCAAAACACTTTTTTGTTGATTGATTGATAAAGCTTTTACCTTGTCAATCACAAGTTCTTGGATGTTATTCATATAAAAACTCAATAAGCAAAATATCAGCTAAGTTATAGTATAACCTGTCTATTATGATTGATGGACAGCGATCGCCTTTTTCTTAGATCGGCAAAGTCTCTCCCGCTAAAAGACGTTTTGAGGCACTCAATAACTCTTCTTCGAGATAAGGCTTCGTGAAATATCCCTTAGCTCCCAATTGAATTGCTGACTGACGATGGCGATCGGCTCCACGGGAAGTTAACATCGCCACAGGAATCTGATTGAGACGCGAATCTTTTTGCAATCTGGATAGCAAGTCTAATCCATCCATCCGTGGCATCTCAATATCACAGAAGATCATATCGCAAGGCAACCCAGCACGAAGTTTTTCCCACGCATCCTGTCCATCTTTCGCCTGTTCCACACGATAACCAACCTTCGCAAAGGTCAGTGACAGCAACTCGCGTACCGTAATCGAGTCATCGACAATCAGTACCGTCGGATCGGCAGCAACATCTTCTTCGATGATTGGTTGGATCGTCATGCCAGAGGCAGTCGGACGTAAGCGACCACTAGCGATGTCAAAGAGTTCCAAGACGTTGGCGATCGCCATAACTCGTCCATCCCCCAGCACAGTCGCGCCCGCAATCCCCGCAGGTTGAGGAATTGGTCCCTCTAGTTGCTTGATGACGATTTCATACTCACCAAGGAATTGATCGACTTGCAAAGCGAGGTAGCTGGTATCGTTGCGAAGAATAATGATGCATAGTTCATCATTCTCTTGCTTGCCATAAATGCTACTACGACTGAGGTGGCGACTATAGGAGAGCAGATTCGATAGATGTTGGAACGGTAAAATTGTATCGCGCCAAGGTAAACATGGCTGTCCTTTCTCATTGAGGACAATCTGACTTTGCGGTACTTCCACCATATCCTCGAAACCATCGACAGGGAAAGCAACACGGGCGCGATCGCTAATACAGAACATCGCTTTGGAAATACTCAGGGTAAGGGGTAGGCGAATGGTAAAAGTTGTCCCTTTCCCAATTACCGACTCGACAATAATCACACCACGAATTTCATCCAGACAGGTTTTCACCACATCCAAACCAACACCGCGTCCTTTAAATTCGTCAGCCTTCGCTGCCGTACTAAATCCTGGTTCAAATAACAAGGCATATACTTCCGTATCATTCAGGCGATTAACTTGGTCTTGAGTCCGAAGTCCCTTAGATACAGCACTTTGTTTAACTTTATCAGTACTAATCCCTGCGCCATCATCACTAATGGAAATAACGGTTTGGTTGCCTTGGTGAAAGGCGCGTACTGTTAATTTACCCGAAGTAGATTTACCCGCTTTTTGGCGAGTTGTGGGATCTTCTAGTCCATGATCGATCGCATTATTGACTAGGTGCGTAAGTGGATCGGTAAGTTGTTCCAAAATCGCCTTGTCAATCAAGGTTTCTCGTCCATAGATTTCTAGTTCAGCTTGTTTACCGCTCTTGAGAGCGCGATCGCGAATTCCTCTTGGCAGGCGATCGCCAATCTGAGCAAAGGGAACCATGCGCGATTGTTTCAAATCATCTTGGACTTGAGTGGTAATTGTTCCCAACTGACGAGTTACTTGATCTGTCTCACCAACCACAAACTCAATGTCGGAAGCTGATTCGCGTACTCGGACGATTAACTCAATAATCTCCTGCGATAGAACGTGGAAAGTATTATAGCGATCGAACTCAATACCCTCAAAGTCGTTGCTAGCAGAACTATTCGAGTTGGAGCCATCGTTATAGGATGCATCAAAATTACTATAAGAACGTCCGCGTCCTGCGCTTAGAGATGCTTCTAGTAATGAGCGATCGTATTGATCGCGCATTCTTTGAGACACATCGCTTAGCAACTGTACCTGATGCAATAAATTGGTAATAAACTGCTGCAATCTTTCTTGATCTTCTTCCAAGAGATTCCGATTGACGACTAGTTCCCCAACGAGGTTATTTAAACTATCGAGGTACTTAACATCAACCCGCATGGTTGAATCAGTTAGTCTTGGCTTACGGGTGGTGGTCTGGGGACGGGTAGGAGCTTTTGTTTTTATCGGTCCAACATCTTTAGAAAAGGAATCGCGCAACAAACCTTCTAAATCATCAAAGTCATCAACAGGCTTAACAGCAGGCTTATCAACGGCAAAGCTGTTGGTGGCAGATCTATTTGCAAAAGAATTAGGTGATGTTGCGGTTGCAGATGCGGTTGCGGCGATATCAAAACTAGTAGAATCACCCAATAATGCTTCCAATTCATCAAAATTCATGTCATCAGAATCAATGAGTTGCTGATTGTCTGCTAATTTCTTCTCAGATTGACTGTTAACAGTTTTTTCGTTGCGATCGGGGGAACCGATCAACTGATTTGGCGCGTGATTGGGTGATTTATTTTGGCTAGAGATAGAACTACCAATCATTGCTTCTAAATCATCAAAGTCAAAATTGTCATCAATGCCATTCAGTTCTTCTACTGGTGAATCTCCGATCGCTGATTGGGTTTCAGAGAGAAATCCTTGTATATCATCTTGAATAGCCAAATCTTCTAGTGTATTCAGTAGATCATCCTGTGAATCAAGGGAATTATTTTGTAATTCATCATCTAAGGATTGCAAACTTGTAAGATCTGAATCATCTTCATCGGAATTAATAAACTCCCTAAATCCATCAAATTCACTGAAATCGATAGATTCACTTTCTGTTTCTACTGGCTCACTGTCTGTCTCTACCATTAAATTTGACTCTACAGCGATATTATCATTGACTGAGTCTTGGGAAATTTGCAGTACGCTAATTTCCGAATCATCTTCACCTTGGAAAAAATCTACCAGATTATCGATGGTATTACTTGCTGTGATGCTTTCCGAGATCGATTCGTCATCAAAATTTGAATTCTCCTGAATGAATGTTAACTCCTCTTCAATCGTCAGAGCATCATCTTCTAACTCATTTGCCTCTAAATCTGTCAGTGAGTTTTCTGCCAGTGAGTTTGTTGATAGCTCTGCTTCCATTGGGCTATCCATTGACGATAAATCATTTAGCATATTTGCGAAATCCATATCTGCCAAATCCATGTCTGCTAAATCCGTATCAGGATCAGACTCTGGCATATCATCAATACCCAATAGACTATCAATACTACTGTCATCATCTTGAGTCAGCGATCGCTGTTCATCAAATTCAAAACTATTTGAAGATGTAGATGTTGAATCTGCGATCATATTTTCCAATGTGGTTAGATCATCTTCGATACTGAGAACAGCTTCTGTATCAGCACTAAAATCATCAATACTGGAACTATCGTCAGTAAATAAGCTGTCTAAAGATGCTTCATCGCTGGCTTCCTCGCTAGATTCATGAGCAAAAAATTCACCCAAACCTTCTTCCAAGTTTTCAGAAGCATCAGTAAAGAATCCGCCCAAATCATCAACATTATCCACTCGATTAGTAAAACTATCGAATTCATTTTGAGGTTCATCAGGGGTTGTTTCAGATACATCAGAACCATCAAAGAAAGTATCTAGACTATCAATATCATGCTGCACGTCCTCGGCAAACATATCTAAGTCATCTGCAACTTCACCAAACTGACTAGAATCAGTTTCTGGCTCGGATGAATCCGAAAAGAAATCATTTAGGCTATCAATATTGTTGACTTCATCAGCGCTAACTTCAGCATTGATTTCATCCGCAAAGATATCTAAGTTTGGTTCAGGTTCACTTTCATTAATCGCAATAGATTGTATTGTCGTTAGCTCTGAATCATCAACATCCTCATCAACACTCTCGTTATCATTTGCAAAAAAGTTTGCCAATTCAGTAGGAACAGATGGTGAATGATCTGATAAATCATCAGGAGCATTAATTTGATCCGTAAATAGGCTATCTATATCTTCTTCAACAGGAATAGTTAATTCATTCTTAATTGAAGTAGTCTGTTCCATCTCTTCTAGATTACTCTTGAAGTCCATTGGCGCAGATACTAATTCTTGCTCAGGTTCATCGTTATCAAATCCAAGTTCGTCGAATATACTAAAATCTGAATTTTCTTCAGGCTCATCTTCAGGCTCAATATTAGTTTCACTTACTGTCAATGGAGCGTCATTGAGAGCATCATTCAAACCGTCAGCAACAGTGACTAATGCCTCCAATCTGTTGTTGTCTTCGTTGTCCGCAAAAATATCAATATCATCATCAATAGCATCAATCTGAGTGACAACTGACTGATCATTAGCCGCGATCGCTTCTGACTCTAAGAGAACAGCATCTAGTCCCTCATCAAACGCAAAAGGCTCTTCCAATAACCCTAATCCTTCTTCGGAAAAAGTTAGCGCAAATGGTTCGTTAGTGGCAACTTCTTCACTAAATAAATTGTCACCAAATTGGCTATCATCAAATTGACTATCTTCAAGTTGGGTGTCAGTGGATATAGAATCAGCGATCGCATTTTCTTGTCTCGCAAGTTGATCAAAATAGTCTTCGCTAGAGAGTGTATTGATGTCTTCTTGAATATCTTCTTTAATCTCAGCCAAGCCTCCACTTATTGTTGCTACATCAGCATCACCAAAGTCAATATCATCAAAGTTGGGCTCATCAAAGTTGGGTTCATCGATTTCACCAAAATCAATCGCATCTAGTTCGTTAGCTTGAACGATTTCCTGATTGGCTTGCTGATTGGCTTGCACTTCACCGAACTGGTTATCAGTAGTCAGATCATCACTGACTTGATCACTACTATCAAATCCGAAATCAAGCCCCAAATCATTTCCAAAATTTGATTCTAAATTATCATCAAAAGACTGGGAAGATTGTTCGGGATTATCACTGCTAGCAATCATTTCATCGAAACTTGATGCAATGTTTGCAACATCAAAATCAGAAATATCCATAGACTCGATTCCAGATTTTAGCCCAGATTCGATTTCAGATTCGATTTCAGGATTCACATCGAAACTAAGATCAGATTCCTGCGCCCAACTAGCTTCAAGATCTTCTGGGAATAAAGAATCCTCCTCGACATTATTCGCTTTAGCGATCGCCGAAGCATTCGTCGAAGCATCATCCGTTTCAAAATCAGTGGAAAACTCACCAAAAAGTTGATCCATGCTAGATTCTTCGTTGCTGGGATTGCTAATATTAGCGCCTTCGCGATCGTGAGAACTATCACTCAGTAAATCCGCAAAATCATCGTTACTATCTAAGGGCTGTAACTCATTTCCATGCGCCGACATTTGCGCTTCATTGGATTCAATATCTTCCCAAGCAGCATCAAAATCAATATCGTCATTCTCAAATAGAATCGCTAAGGATTTCAACTCAGAAGCACCAACTTTTGGTCCATCAATATGTTGATTTTCATTGACTTCATATTCACTTTCCATCCAATCCATTTGATCAACGGGAACAGTCGATAAATCAAATGCTTCATCATCATCCTGACCTACAAATAAATCTAGGCTTTCGTCTGGATCTGCTTTTGAAATTGATGGAGCGATCGCTTGATCTGGTATCGTCACTAGATCTGGGGCAGAAATTTCTGGGCTAACCGCGATCGCCGTAGGCTCGTCAGAAACGGCAGTGAAAATTGTGCTAATTTCATCATCTTCATTGGCGGAGTAACTATCAGCAAAACTATCGGTAAATGTATCAGTAAAACGATAGGGCAGTAAATCTTGGATTTTTGCCGATACTGTAATTTGAGACTCTCGCTCTGCTAGCACTAAATCTTGAGCTTCTTTTAGCTCCCGAATCAAAATTGGTGCAAGTGTCCGATAGGAATTGTTAGACTGCGCGATCGCATTTTTAATTTGGGTAATAAACCGCGTCCAATGGGGCAAGCTGAAGTTATTGCCTATTTCTTGGAAGTAAGTACAAATATTCTGTAACTCTGCTCGGCTCTCGGCAGAGTCTTCACCACGGAATAGTTGCAGCATATCCCGCATTTTTGTCGTGACTTCTTGTTGAAATATCAACTCTAACGAAGAAACTGATGGCTCTGGTTGCTCGTCGATCGCATCCATGTCTAGCGCATCCCTATCTGGAGCATCCATGTCTGCATCCATATCTGGCTGTAGGTTCGCGGCTCCCTGATTACCACCATGAGTGGATAAACTTGGATCAATATCGGCAACCAACTGGTTTAAATAGGACTCCAGTTCTATAAAAATCGGCTTCACCCGATTAGTGGTTTCAGTTGTTAGCTCATCCGAAATCTTAAAAGTACCTTGTAACTCATCTAACAACTCTGACAATGGATCAAACCCAGCCAAGAGGAGACTTTTTAAGCGCTCATCAACATTGATGTTGGGATTTTCTTTGAGGATTTTAAAGAAGTCCTCTAATCGATGAGAAACATGTTGAATGCTGACCACTCCTAACATGGCGGAACCGCCCTTAATTGAGTGGGCTGCTCGAAAAAGCTCATTAACTGATTCTGAATCATGCAGAACATCTTGCAAGTTTAATACGCCTTGCTCAATTATCTGAAGGTGTTCGCGGGCTTCCTCAATGAAGTAACCCATGATTCGCTGTTGTTGTTGTTCCGAGTTCATGACAGAATCCTCTCAAAGATTTGGGTATAAGTAACTAGCTAGAGGTGAATAATTTTAACGACCTCCCGTTGTCTTATCACCCGCATCGACACGGAAACGTTCCACAGAATCCTGTAAACTACGCGCAACGCCCACCAAGTTTTGCAGTGACGCTGACACCCGTTGTGATTCTTGCGAAGTTTCTTGAGCCGATAATTCAACCGATTGCATAACCTGTGACACTGTGCGCGAAGTCTCAGTTTGTTTGACCGTATCTTCGGTAATTGATAGCACCAAGGTTTCAATGCGATGGGAAACTTGGATAATGTCGGTCAAGGATTGACGGGCTTGTTCAGCACGTTTTGTACCATCGATAACCTGTTGTGTACCCACTTCCATCGCCTGTTGTACGTTACTAGTTTCACTTTGAATTTGCAATACGATTTGTTCAATTTCTTTCGATGCTTTGGCTGCGCGATCGGCTAGTTGTCGTACTTCGTCCGCAACGATCGCAAAACCACGTCCTGCATCACCCGCTCTCGCTGCTTCAATACTGGCATTAAGCGCCAGTAAGTTAGTACGCGAAGCAATCTGAGAAATCAAACCCACGATCTTAGAAATTTCTTGCGAAGATTCGCCCAGTCGTTTTACCTTGCGAGTAGTTTCGGCAACAGTTTCTCGAATGTCTAAAATGCCAGCTACGGTACGTTCCACCGCGTCCCCACCCTTGATCGCGGTCTCGGACGCAAGCTTGGCAACCTGCTCCGCCTCACGCGCACTTTCGGCTACCCGTTGAATCGATTCGGTCATCATCTGTACAGAGTTTAAGGTGACACTTAACTCTTCGGCTTGGCGTAATGCATCCGATGACAAACTGCGAGCAAAAGCCTCATTTTCACGTGAGCTTTCGTTTACCTGACGCGCCGCAATTTTTACTTGGTTAACAATCTCGCGCAGGTTTTGAATCGTGAGGTTAAAGGAGTCAGCAACTGCACCGAG
This sequence comes from Pseudanabaena sp., assembly GCA_044355035.1. Classification (GTDB taxonomy): domain Bacteria; phylum Cyanobacteriota; class Cyanobacteriia; order Pseudanabaenales; family Pseudanabaenaceae; genus Pseudanabaena. The sequence goes on from JBIKYX010000011.1 coordinate 32,588, forward strand.
TACGTCGGCAGTCACCTCAGCTTGTACCGTCAAGTCACCACGCGCCGCGCCTTCTACGTCATCGAGTAAGCGAATAACCTGACGCTGTAAATCTTCTTTGGCTTGTTCGAGATCGGCGGCTTTTTTCTGGGATTCTGCCGCGTTGGCTGCTAGGGATTGCAGCATCTGATTAAAGCTGGTGGCGAGCTTTCCAAATTCATCTTCACTATAAACCACCGCCCTTGGGGTCATGTCCCCATTAATCACCGACTCAAATTGAGCTTGGAGATTTTCGGTGGATTTATCAATCAGGTTCGCCGATCGCCTTCCTAGTCCCCAAGCGATCGCGCCACTCGCCAAAGCTGAAGCCCCAGCCATCATCCAACCCGTATTGCGTAAATTTTCACGCTGATCTTTGTTGGTGATTGCCCCTGTAGCCATATTTGTGACCACCCCAGCCGCCACCATCGCCAAAACTCCAGCAGCGATCGCGGTGATCAGGCTCTTCGTTTTCAGAGGCATATTGTCAAAGGGAGAAAATAACCCTCCTTGTTCCGAGGCTTCAGCAACCACCTCAACGCCGCCACGATTTCCACTTGTGGTTGAGCCGATCGACCCTAATCCAAATAACTCAGCTTCATTGCCAGTTTGACTAAAATTGGCTTGGCTAAATCTTGTGGTTGGATTGTCCTTCCCGATTAAAGTTGTGTTGTTGGGACGCAGTGAGGTAGAAAAATCTTGACCGCCAAAATCTGACAGCGATTGATCGGCGACCATTTGGGTAGTGTCAGGATCACGGAATGAGGTCGAAAAAGATGATTCACTCATATCATCAAAATCGTCAAACTCATCCATAAAGACAACATCACTATTACTTGAGCTATCAGAGCTAGCGCTTGGGTAGTTAGAGTTATAACTTGGAGACGGACTTTGGGCTTCAGGACTATAGTTGTACTGACTAGTCCCATTCATTGTAGAGCCAGAACTAAAATCTTCAAAATCAAACTCTTCACTCATCGTACGCACTTGTCCACCAGTTTGAGCAGCAGACGATCCTAAAGTCCAATCCCCTTGTTCTTGGGTGTAGGAGGATGCCGATGGATTGTTAAAATTATTGTCACTGCCCATATCATCGTCTAGATCCAGCCGCTCCTTGGCTGCCGCAATGCCGCTATGAGCATATTCAACAATAGAACTTTCGTCCGTCAATCTTAGAACATTTTCGTATTCATTGATTGAATCTTGATATCGCTCTAGGGCAAGATTAGTATGGGCATGAAGTAACCGATACATCGGCTCATTAGGACAACCATTAACCAGTTCTTTGGTTAATTTAGCAGCTTGCTGATAGTCTCCTTGCATATAGGCTGAGGAGGCTCGTTCATATTCCTTTTGGTATTGTGTGCCTGATGTCATGTCCTTTCTCCTAAAATCCCTAGAATCTCTACTGTCTGCTTAAAATCGTCCTGAAACCATCTAAAAATCGTTAAGAAGCCCATCGAGCCGATCGCAAGATATTAACTTGATCCAACAGCTTCAATGGTTCAGCACCCTCCATTTTCCACTCACCTTTAATAAATGGAGCCATGCCGTCAGTGCTATTTCTAGACACAGATAGCTGTGTCGAATCAAGCCAAGCCATGACACTAATTTGTTCTACCGCCAGCCCTAGCATCATGCCCTGATCTTCGATCGCAATGATTGAAATTTCAGAACGATCCGTATTAACAGGAGGAATTTCTCCCAAGAACTGACCGAGATCGCCAACCCAAACTACTCTGCCTCTTATATTAACAGTGCCTAACAATAGCGGCGAAACATTCGGCATGGGGTTAATCCGATCTGGGGCATATTCTAATACTTGACTGACCCCAATTGCAGGCAAAGCAAATTCAATTCCAGAAGCCACAAAAAATCTTAGGTGTAGCTCACCTTCTGGGGCTTCGAGTCCTTGCTCAAAGTCAGTAGCCTGATCTTGTCCGAGGCCAGGGAAGAAGTCTTGGTTTCCTACCATAATTTTGGAAGCTCTGCTTTGTAAAATTGCAACTTGGTTTTTGTCATTACTTATACTTTATTACTAAAAACCCTAAGCTTTTCGTAGTAACTGTCTGACCGTGCCAACTAGTTCTTGAGGCTGAAAGGGCTTGGCTATATAAGCATCAGCCCCTTGCTTCATTCCCCAGTAGCGATCAAATTCTTCACCTTTAGATGAACACATCACCACGGGAACACGCTCAGTTTTGGGATCAGTCTTGATGCGGCGGCATAGCTCATAGCCGTTCATGCGGGGCATGACAATGTCCATGACGACAATATCTGGGCAGTTACCGAGAATTTGCTCTAGGGCTTCTACACCATCACTTGCTGTTTGAACGGTTAAACCGCTACCTTTAAGTAAGTCCTCAATCATTTCTCTCTGTGTGACACTGTCTTCTACCACCAGAACTGTACTCATACCTGAATGCCCCGATAGGATTCTTCCATTAGCTACTCACTCAACACCACAAACTATAGCGAAGATATGCAAAATAAGTTAACGCTTAATGCTTGATCAAACTGTTCATATTTTAATCTTCTTTAAGAAAGAGGGTTGAGAAAAAGCCAAAAGTCAAGACACAAAATAGCATATATAGTGCTTTCACCTACAAATAAACATCTAATATCTTATGGTTGGATTATAGTTGGCTTTGTTTGTCATAGGTTTCAAATAACTCGATCAAGGGTGCGATACTGCACCGCCTCTGCTACATGGACTACTTGGATATCTTCGAGATCAGCCAGATCGGCGATCGTGCGGGACACTTTGAGAATGCGATCAGTCGCTCGTGCCGATAATCCCAAACGCTTAATCGCCGCCTCTAATAAATCACGCGATGGATCATCTAATTTGCACCATTGACGCAAATGCCTTGATTGCATCTGAGCATTACAATTTACTTTGACTTCGGCTTGAAAGCGATTTTGTTGGATTTTGCGCGATCGCTGCACTCGTTCTTTAACCGCATTAGAGTTTTCACCCTCAGGCGATCGCGTCATCTCCTCTGGCTTTAATCTAGAAACCGTTACCTGTAAATCAATCCGATCCATTAATGGTCCCGAAAGTTTTGCCCAATACTGCTCGCGCTGTCGTGGGGTACAGGTACAAGGCTGCACTGAATCGCCATAATAGCCACATTGACAAGGATTTGTACTCGCAATCAACGTAAATTGGGCTGGGAAGGTTACAGACTGGCGGGTACGGGAAATACTGACAAATCCATCTTCTAATGGCTGCCGTAAAAATTCTAGTACATCTCGTTTAAATTCCGTTAACTCGTCAAGAAATAAAATACCGTTCGTGGCAAGAGTGATCTCTCCAGGGCGGGGAAAACTGCCGCCGCCGACCAGTGAGGGACCAGAGGCGGAATGGTGGGGACTGCGAAAAGGGCGATCGCTAATTAATCCTTTGCCTTTGAGTAAACCTGCTACTGAGTGAATGCGAGTGACTTCGAGGGCTTCATCAAAATTCATGTTCGGCAAAATACTGGGTAAGCGTCTTGCCAGAAGAGTTTTTCCTGACCCTGGGGGACCAACAAAAATTAGGTTATGTCCACCTGCGGCGGCAATTTCTAGAGCGCGGCGGGCTTGTTGTTGTCCTTTAACGTCCTTAAGATCAAGTTTAAATTCGCTTTCATTCCATTTAATTTCAGGATCGATCGCTTCTGGTTGATACTTATCGGGATGCGCTAGAAAATCACCGACCTGAGTAATACTTTGTAAGCCATAAACGGCTAAGCCTTTAACGAGAGCCGCTTCTTGAGCATTTTCCTTGGGGACGACAATTCCCACCATGCCTAGTTTTTGAGCGGCGGCAGCGATCGGTAATACCCCCGAAACAGGACGCAGAGAGCCATCAAGGGAAACTTCACCTAAAAATAAGTGATCGCCGAGTAGTTGGGGATCAACCTGTTCTGAAGCTGCGAGAATGCCAATACTAATCGGTAAGTCAAAAATTGGTCCTTCTTTACGCAGATCAGCAGGTGTGAGGTTAATCACGATTTTTCGCATGGGAAAGGCATAACCCGCATTTTTGATGGCAGCCTTTACCCGTTCACGGCTTTCCTGTACGGCGGTGTCGGGTAAGCCAACGAGGGTAATTCCAGGCAAGCCTCCTGACACGTCAACTTCTACCCCCACTTGGATAGCATCAATACCTAAAATTGCTGCGCTCCAAACCCTTGCTAGCACTTTTATATTACGCCTTATAAAATGTTATTTTCCAAGAATATCACATCTAGTTTTTGGCTTTATATAAAACTTTTATCTGGGGTTGGTCATAGTGCAAAGCGCTATATGATACTTTGCCAATAACTTAATAAGCCCAAAACCTTTGGGAGTATGTGAAATATGAGAATCAATCGACTGCACGAACTCAAGCAAAAACTTACCAATGAATCAGATTTGTCGAAGATCTGGTTATTTTATATGGATCATTTTGCGGATAAGCCAGAATTTCTTGACGTGGGGGAGCGTGCCGAGAATAAATACTTAGATACTGTCATCCGCAGAACTTGCCAGCAAATGTTTGGTAAGGAAACAAAGATTACGGACTCCTTGCTAATTCACATTGCCAAATATCGGCTATTTCATGGCGCTTTTCAAGTTAAAAAACGGACTGGTGGCGTGATTTTTTTCGAGGATATAAAAGTTGGATTGCTGGCGGTGTCGGCGGATTATCCACCAACGGATATGGTTAAGTATTCACGGTTTTCGGAGATGATCCCCATGAAAGCCCCTGAACGTTATGATCTTAATTAACTAGGAATTAAAGGAATTAATCTAGGAATTAACTAAGCGATCGCCTCTGATGAGGCGTAATTTCTTTCGTGAATCTTCTCGTGAGTTCTTTCGTGAATCTTTTCATGAATTTGTTGATGTAACAAAGACGTGAGATCGTCTATTGGTTGCCAAGAAGATTCAAAGGGATGGGAAACTAGGCTGCAAGCATTCCATGTAGATCTAACATGAACATCTAATTTTTCACAAATCCCGCCTCTGCGACCTTCAGGGTTGTAGTGCTTGCACAATCTACAGGTTTCGACTGATTTACCTAAATCGTCCATGATTTTATTTGGCTGAGCCAAGATTTTTAAAGCTGTTTTATTAATTAGCTCAATTATGTCAGGTGTATTTTTGAGGTAAATTAGCCTTAAGTCTTTGTGAGGATAAGGTTTTAACGATCCCAAAGAAAATATTAACTTAATAAACTCTTAACTGATTGCTGTAATGCTTTGATGACAATCTTTTTGAGATTTTTTGAGGTTTAAGTTGCTTGTTTTAATAATTAAGACAATATAAAGATATTGATTATTGGCGATCGCATTAAGTATTTCTACTCATAAAAATAGCCAAATTACACATGTTAATTCACATGTTGATTCAATTGTTAATTCACTTGATTAATGTGGCTTTTTCTGTCGTTTTTTCTGTCAATAATTTAAGGGTATACAGCTTCGTCCCCCTAGTTATAAGTAGGTAGGCTGTAGATAGTGGAACAGGATTCTAGCCTGTTGACGGGCAACATGCCCGTTCCACGAAAGTGTTACAACCATTTTTTAATTTAGTATTATTTCACAGCTATTTTTGCCGATTCTGGTTCAATCGATTTGGCTGCGCCAATGGTTGTGCAGAGATGATCGGGCATAGCCGAGCCTGAGGGGTCGAGTTTGGCGGCTAGGTGGGGATATTTGATCCGTCCATGATTGCGTTCTTTCCAGACTTGGATAAACACTGGCGCAATCCGATCTAGATCTTCCCAAGTCAAAGAGCAGTCCTTGAGTTGACCATCATCCCATCGAGCTTGAAAAATTCGCATCAGCAGACTTTTGCCTTCTTCGATGGTGGTGTCAGTCCCTAGCGATCGCAAAGCGGCTTCACAGGCATCCGCTAACATGACTACCCCTGTTTCACGCGACTGCGGAATCGGTCCGATATAGCGAAAGTCGGCATCGACAACATGTTGCGATCGCTTTTGGGCTTGGCAATAAAAATAAGAAATCGAGATTGTCCCCTGATGCTCTGGAATGAATGCTTGGAGCATTTCGGGCAAATGATATTTTTGAGCTAATTTGATCCCGCCCGAAACATGTTCTTTGATAATTTGGGCGCTGCGCCAAGGATCATTGAGAATGTCATGGGGGTTGGGCTGTCCTGTTTGATTTTCAATAAAATATTCAGGGCGGAGCGTCTTGCCAATGTCGTGATAGAGCGTTCCTGTTCTGACTAAGGTGGTGTCGGCTCCGATTTCACGCGCAGCCGCTTCAGCGAGATTGGCGACAAATAAAGTATGTTGAAAAGTGCCAGGGGTTTCGGTAACTAAGCGCCGTAAGAGTGGGCGATCAAGATTGGCAAGCTCTGCTAAACGGAAAGGGGTCAGGGCGTAGGAAATATGCTCTAGGTAAGGGATTGCGCCCAGCGCCACGATCGCCGAAATTAGTCCGCCTGATGCATATTGCAAAGCCGTAATCAGAATTAAAACAGGTGGTGTTGTACCAACAATGATGGCGATCGCTGCATATATCAGCGCTTGCACTAGCGCTACTAATAAACCTGTCGCCGCCAGATGCGATCGCGTCAAGGGGCGATTGGTAATTGCGGCTGCGACAATTGCCCCAATTAGTACAGGGCTGAGGGCTAATAAATCAGCGCTAATGGCGATCGCTAATAAGCTCGATGTGAGGCAAGTAATTAGCACCGCTAACCGTGAACTGTAAAAACTACCGATAATTAGCCCCATACTTGCCAATGGTACAAATACGAGCATATTCGGAACCATCAGGACTGAGGCAAGGACATTACCTGTACAAATAATTCCCAGTGACAACAAATCTTTGTTATGCAATTTAACTTTGAGTAAATATTGCCATCGACGATTGGCATAGCCAAAAATACCAAAGGCGATCGCGGTTGTACCCACCATCAACAGCAAACCGTTAAAGTTAAATTGCCTCTGAGTCATTTTTAGTTCGTCCAAAATGACAAACTGGCGTTCCGTAATTTTCTCGCCCCCTTTAACGATCAATTCTCCTGTCTTGATCGAAATCGTCTGCTTCTGCACTGATTCCGACGCTTTAATCACTCTTTCGGTAGTACCAAGATAATCAACGGTCAAATTTGGCTGGACAGTGGCGACGAGTAAAGCGATCGCCATCGTTCGATGGTCTTCGTTAGTTGGTAAGTTCTTGAGATTGGTGATCCTTTTCTGCAACATATTTGCTGGCAGTCCGACCACGATTCCTGATGCTTGAAGATTGTTTAAGGCTTGACGAATGAGGTTCTTATTCGTTTCCCATTCCTCATTGGTCATTTCTAAGAGGCGATCGCGATACATCTCTGGACCAGTGGCGGCTTTTACTTGAGTCTGGGCATAGGCGCTGCGAACTTCAGTAATTTTATTGAGCAGTTTTTGATAATTATCAGGACTAGCAATATTTTTATATAAAGCTAGCTCTGCTAATGCAAGGGATGCAACTTCCTGCTCTTTATTCAAATCCTTGTTACTAAAACTGGTTAGGCTATTTGCTTTTTCTTTTAACTGCTGCCACTCTAGGTCAGAAATTCGCCTTAAATAGCGCTGCGTCTCATCACTGAGGATTTTGCGATCGACATATGGCAAATTTCCTGAAGATATGCGTAATTGATCACCTACGCGCAATAGCTCTTCTAGATGTGCGCCTGATTTTGTGTCATTTTCAGGGTTAGTGCGATAAACTGGAACCACTTGCTGTTTGGCTAACTCTTGCGCTTGTTTAGTCGCTTCAATGTCCGTAACTTCTAAGGTCTTAGGCGATCGCAGGTCTTGATCAATGAAAGTGCCAGTTGTCAGACGTGGCTCAGCGTAAAAGCGAATACTTAGCGTTGAAATCAGGCAGACAAAGGTAATTCCGATAATCGCGCTCCCAGACCACTTTCGAGATGATCGATGGGTCGTTTCAGGGAGCGATGACGCATGGGTGGGAGCAATTCCCATAGTTTAATTACTCTAGTTTTAATTAATCTCGTTAAAAGGCTTGCAATATTTAATTGGCAATATAGCTAATTGGCAATACAGCGCTTTGCGCTAAAACCACACAAGGGGCAACGCGCTGTATTTGAGTTGGCGATGCAAGCGATCGCTAAAAACGTACAGATCTAGATTTACCAGATTTTTCTCAAAAAAACTAAAAATCTGCTTTTTGTTTTTTTGATGACAGGGCAAATCCCGAAAGTTACCAAAAGTTTGCAGAAAACTTTACAAAAAACTTTACAAAAATAGAAAAATAATAGGAAGAGCAAGACATAAGCCGGGTTCTGTTTCAGGTGTTTTATCAACAACCTTAGCGGTTATCTATCTGGGATATTTGTTGCCAAATACCTCATGCGGCACACACCTAACAGCGATCGCCCATGTTTTATCTACAGATTTTCACCCGAAGATTTCACTAGACGACCACATTCGGCAACGGATACAAGATCCAACGAAGATCTCAGCACTTGCACCCTCTCGCCTTGCTTCCAACTGGGGTTTACCGAGCCAGAGCCTCACGACTCTGCTGGTGCGCTCTTAACACACCTTTGCACCCTTACCCGATTCAAGGAAAAATTAAAAAGGTAAAAGGAAAAATTGATTATGGTTTTTACTTTTTACTTTTTACTTTTGCCTTTTTCCTTGAAATCGGGCGGTATTTTTCTGTGGCACTATCCTCACGATCGCTCGCACTGGGCGTTACCCAGCAGCCTGATCTTCATGGAAGCCCGGACTTTCCTCAAAACTTATGCTCAAATTTTATTTTGATCTAAGTTTCGCAACCGCACGCTTACTCTTCTTACTTATTATTATGACGCTTACATTGCTTTTATGTAAGCAGTAGACATTGCTCGCAATGTCTGATAAACCATTAGCTAAGATTTGTATATGGGTTTTAAACGCTATGCGTCAGCTTAATTTTGTTGTCATCTTTATCGTTGCTCTTGCCTTAGTCTTATTTTCTTTGCAAAATACGACTCCCGCGTCTATTCAAATTGTTCCAGAACTCAAGGTTTCTGCGCCGATCGCTGTTGAACTAATTTTGGCAATGGGACTAGGTGCGGTTTTAGCTTGGATATTTAGCGTCTGGTCAAGTTTGCAAAAGTCGATTGATATGCGAAATAAAAATGTGCAGATCCAAAACTTACAAGAAACCGTGCAGAATTTGAGTGTTGAGATTGAGGAGCGCAAGCGTTTGGTTTCGTCTTCAGCGATCGATGTCGAGATTGATGAAGACAAATCTAAAAACTAAATTAGATCTTGTTCGACCTTGCAGAGATTTGAATTAACCGCCTATTTTTTAACCACTGGATCTGATTCTTCGGGCAGGTATACAAACCGATTCAGACCATTGGCTAAATCTATGGCGGCTTGGCGATCGCGCATTGTTTCGAGCATATATTTCTGACCAGAACGCATGGTTATTCTGGGATCAAAAAATACATTCTGATAGCTATCCGTTGAATATACAACGTCAATCTTGGCGATATCTGTAAATTGATATTGATTGATTTTGGAGCCGAAAATTGATTTGTGGGTATGTTGAAATTTACTCTCAAATTTGTCTAATAATATTTCATCATGTTTAAAGGGAGATGACAAAGCACTCCATAAAAGTGACAGTCCAAAGAGGGCGGAAAAAGCGACAGTGCCTATACTAATGTAACTAAAAGCATTACTAGAATTAAAGCTATTATCTGATATATAGCTAAACGACTTTTGTTTAGATTTTAAGAATAAATTTACAGGATCGACAATAGCGTAGGCGGTTGCTCTACTAGTAGTAAGCGGCTCCTTTTCTCCAGTGTTGGTCAAAAATGAAAAAATAACCGTAGACCTATTCATAGTATTAAATTTAACGCCTTGAACAAACTGGTAATTTGACTTTTTCTGTTGACCAAAATTCAAGAAATCGGATTGAATAACTTCGCAATTAACTTGGATTGGATTCACGTGATCGCAACTAACTTTAGTAGAGACTCTTAATGCTGAGATAGCAGAGCCAATATCTAACATGTAAAGAGGGGCAAAAATAAAAGCATTGACAAAAAACAAGCTGAAACCAGCCATCAATATGCTGCCCACCAAAGATTTTTTAGGTGAACCAATTAGAATCTCTGTACTTGTTTGATTGATGATTTTCATAACTGATTTTCATAATTAATCACGATCTTCTTCGATGCGGCTTGCACCTTTTTCGTATAGCTTACAAATACCGCGCCGACTGGCTCTAATAAAATCGCAAAACAATTTGATATCAGGATTATCGGCAAAATCAGGACAAGATTCTAGAAACTCGATCGCTTGAGTACGATTGCGATCGGATTTATAAAGTACTTCATAGGCGGCGAGAATTGCGCGGCGGCGCTCATGTCCAAATCCATTACGACGCAACCCAAGGCGATTTAGTCCAAATACCATATTTGTGTCTACCGCCATGCAATAGGGCGGCACATCCATGCCAAGGCGAGTTTGTCCGCGAATCATCGAATACGCGCCGATGCGAGTGAACTGATGCACGACCGAATCACCGCCCATAAAAGCATTATTCTGAACTTCCACATAACCCGCCAGCAATACGTTATTGACCAAAATCACCCGATCGCTGATCGTGCAGTTATGGGCAATATGTGCGCCCGTAAAAAATAAATTATCGTTACCGATTTTTGTCGCCGAGCCTTCTTTTGTACCGCGATTGACGGTCACATATTCCCGCAATACATTGCGATCGCCGATTTCCACAAAACTAATTGCGCCCTTGTAGGAGGTATCCTGCGGCTCCGAGCCAACGATCGCCCCATAGCCAATCTGGTTATCATTGCCAATTTTTGTATGCCCCGTAATGATCGCCCTCGCCCTAATCTCGCAGCGATCGCCAATCTCCACAAATTCATCGACAATCGCATCAGCCCCAATGGTCGTACCTTTACCAATTTTTGCGTCAGGATGGACGATGGCGCGGGGATGAATTGTCATATTTGGATTGATATCAGTGGATGTAAGTGGCATAGGAATAATGGATCGTTTTTAATTTCAGCTACTGGAGAACCAAGAACTAAAGTTCTTGGCTGAAAGCTAAAGTCAGTTACAACTGACTGATTCCTAAGATTGAACCCGTTTCAACGGGTTTTAGCTTTCAGCCCGCAATTTATTGCAGGGCATTCTGACTGAAAACAAGCAACAGTCTACCTTAATTGGCTGTCAAGATCCCGAATTTATAAAGTCGTTGCACAATTTCGGCGAGTATTTCCGTCGAAGTCGTATTTGACTTTTGCAAAATTTTCTGCACCGATCCACTCAGGCGAATGTAATCATCATTGTTCAAATCCTTGGCTGTGAGAATGACAATTGGCGTTGTCGTCATATCCATATGCTGTTGCAAACGGAGTAAATGAATAAACTCAAAGCCATCCACATTAGGCATCATTAAATCGAGCAAAATTAGTTGGGGAACTTGATGCAGCATAATTTCTAAAGCTTCATGTCCATCTTGAGCCTCAGCAACAATACAGTTTTCTTTTTCCAACATCCGCTTCAGCATCGATCGCACATTGATGTCATCTTCCACAACCAGCACCGATAAGCGAGACTGTGAATCAGCACGATATTTATCAACGGTTGAAATTAGGCGATCGCGATCAATTGGTTTAAATAAATAATCATTTGCCCCGACTTCATAGCTTTCTTGCTGCTCATCATTAATTGTTAGCAAAATAATCGGAATTCCTGATGTTAAAGGCTGACACTTTAGCTCCTTCAGCACCTCCCAACCACTCATAGTCGGCATTTGAATATCTAAGATAATCGCATCGGGCAGAATATCTTGAGCTAAATTAATGCCCTCTTCACCACTAAATGCTGAATAAATGGCAACACCAAGCTCACCAAGGTACGACTGCGTGTATTGATGGACAGTCAAATCGTCGTCAATTACTAAAATCGATGGTTGGCGACCGCGAAATTTATCTGAACGTTTGTGTGAATTTTTTGAGATTTTTGATCGCTTAGGATATATATTTTGAAGATTCTTTTTTGCCAATTCATAATTGACTGGCAACCGCACCGTAAAGGTAGAACCCTTGCCCAACGCGCTTTCCAACTTAATATCGCCGCCCATCATTTGACAAAGGCGTTGACTAATCGCCAGTCCTAGCCCCGTACCACCATATTGTCTAGTTGTAGAATTATCAACTTGATTAAAGGCTTGAAAGAGATTTTGGATATTTTCAGGGCTAATGCCAATGCCTGTATCGCTTACCTCGAAGCAGAAATATTCCATTTGATCTGGAGATTGCGGATCAAGGCTTTGGCGAGTGACTTTGACTTTGATCTCGCCAGATTTGGTAAATTTACCTGCATTACTCAAAAGATTGAGCAAAATCTGACGTAAGCGGGTCATATCCGATCGCATATCGCCAAGATCTTGATCGCAATCTATTTCTAAATTATTATTATTTTTTGTCAAAAGCGATTTGACCGTGGCACAGGTATCCCATACCAGCATCGGTAAGTTGAAATCATCAAAATGGATTTTTAATTTACCCGCTTCGATTTTGGTCATATCCAAAATGTCATTGATCAAATCCAAAAGATGACGACCAGCCTTATAAATTTTCTTGAGATCGCCTTCAAAATCCTCTAGCCCTAACAACGCGACATCTTCTTGTAGCATTTCGCTATAGCCAATAATTGCATTCAGAGGCGTGCGAAGCTCATGACTCATATTCGCCACAAAAGAACTTTTAGTGCGATTGGCTTCTAAGGCGCGATCGCGGGCAAGAGCAAGCTCGTCATTCATCATCCTTAGCGCTTCTTCATCCCGTTTACGTCGCATCAATGCCCCCAACTGCATCGCGATCGCGCCAATCAAGCCGACCAATTGCTGATCCTTATCATTGGGCGACATCATGAAAAACGCCATAATCGCCACAACTTTAGAATCAGCGCTGACGGGAATAGCCAACCCCGATTGCAAACCGCATTGCAGCGCAGGATATTTACGAATGAAATGTAGTTCAGTTTCTAAGGAAATATCCCAAATCCACTCTGGATGTTGATGTCCCCAAACCCTCCCTGGAAATCCGATTCCCGAAGGAAAAGCCATCTTTTCGCTACATTCTCGAAACTCTTCTAAGCCTCCAACACTCGCATACCATGCAGGGCTGCATACTAAAACCTGACGATGTTCTAACTCAGGAATCCAAGCTTCGCCATAGACCCATCCTGTAAATTCACAAATTTTCTTGAGGGTAATTTCTAAGGCTGATTGGAAATCATGAGCAGCACTAATGTCTAGTGTGAGGTTTTGCAGTAATTGCGATTCTGCTTCTGCACGCTTCCTCTGGGAAATATCTTGAACAGTCCCTTCAAATCCGATTAATACATTATTTACATCACGAACAGCACGAACATTTTCGGAAATCCAAATTTTTGTACCATCTTGCCGATAAACCTCAGACTCAAAATTGGATACGGTTTCATGGGAAAGCAGAATATTAATAAAATCCTGACGGCGATAGGGATTCACATAGAGTTGATTAGCAATATTCGTCACACTGGCGATCAGGGATGCGGCGGAAGGGTAGCCATAGATTTTTGCCAACATCGGGTTGGCGATCAAATATCGCCCGTCGATCGTGGTTTGAAAAATTCCCTCGATCGCATTTTCAAAAATACTCTGATATTTCGCCTCCGCACTTTCCAAATCATTGCGTAATTTAGATGTCCGCAATTTTAATAATTTATGGATCTCAGTCGCCTGTTTTACCACCTCAGTTAGTTCGTCCACCCGAAACGGTTTCGTGAGGTATTTGAATACTTTCGATTGATTAATTGCATCAACCAGAGCGTGAACATCGGTGTGGGCGGTGAGGATAATCCGTATCGTGTCAGGATAGGTTTCCGCAACTTGACTTAAAAATTCTGTCCCCGACATCATCGGCATTCGTTGATCGGAAATGATGATGCCAATATCTGGTTCCCGTTCTAATATTGACAACCCTTCAAATCCATTTTCAGCTTTGAAAACGCGATATCCTTTATGAAAAATTCGCTGAAGTAGATCTAAGTTATCGACTTCATCATCAACAACCAATAACTTAGTTTTTAAAGAGCTATTCATGATTATGTCGGATAAATTGGGTTAGGTTTTAAAATACTTAATATCATTACAGTAGGGTGCGTTAGACATAGCGTAACGCACTACCTAAACTTTGATAGTGCGTTACGCTGAGCTACACAAAGAAAGGATTTTTGGCTTTTCCGACAGGCTGCTAGACGCGATCAATCCCAAAACTAGCAAACTTAGCGTATCCAATATCGTTTAATATGCAACATTTCTATTACTCCAATATTAATTTAACCAAAAACAGATTATGAAAATTGTATTAACGGGTGCTACGGGCTTTGTTGGTGTGAAATTAGTAGAACGATTACAGGCGCTTGACCACCAGATTGTGGTTCTAGCGCGTGATCCCCAAAAAGCAACCCGCCAATTTCCCAAAGAATTTTTCCCGAATTTGGAAATAATTGGCTATAATCCCCTCAAATTAGGTGATTGGGCGGAAGCGATCGCTGGCAGTAACGCCGTGATTAACCTCGCAGGGGAACCTTTAGCAGGTGTACGTTGGACAGACAAGCGCAAACAGGAAATCCGTGATAGTCGCATCCTCACTACAAAAATCTTGGTAGAGGCGATCGCTAAAGCTGATGTGAAGCCAGAAGTTTTAATCAGTGGATCAGCGATCGGGTTTTACGGTACTAGTCTTGATAAAAGTTTTGATGAATATAGTGATGGTGGTCAGGACTTTCTAGCAAATGTTTGTAAAGACTGGGAAGCAGCAGCAGACAGAGTGACCGATTTGGGTGTACGTCTGGTCAAGCTCCGCACAGGAATTGTGTTGGGTATGGGTGGGGCGATCGCTAAAATGTTACCGATTTTCCAAGTTGGTGGCGGCGGCAAAATTGGCAGTGGCAAGCAATGGTTCTCGTGGATACATCGCGATGATCTGGTGAGCTTAATTTTATTTGCTCTGACTAATTCGCAAATTGTCGGGGTGATAAATGCCACAGCACCACAGCCTGTCACCAACGATGATTTCACAACTGCCTTTGCCAAAGCCATTAAACGCCCTGCTTTTTTACCCGTCCCTGCGGCGGCGCTCATCTTATTGTTTGGTGAAAGTGCGAACGTGTTGTTAGATGGTCAGTGCGTTCTGCCCCAAAAAGCCAAGATTAACAAGTTCGAGTTCAGTTACCCTGATATTGATTCCGCCCTAGCGCAAATTTTTGACTAAAAACAAAAAAAAGATTTAAAAATGACACAAAACGTCATGGCTAAATCTTTTTTTATGTAAAAGCAACTGAACAAAAGTCGTATTCTGTCGTAACAAAAGTCGTATTTTGTCGTATTAAAAAAAATTAATAGATATATCTATCTTTTTTTGCACTTATCGGTTAAAGTTTGCGGGTGAACATTTTGTCGATGTTCTCAGCAATGAATATCCTTTGAATACCGCAGGGCTTGCGGGAAGGCTTAAGCCGAAAGTCTGTGGAGCAAAAGTAAGACCATAAGCTCTTTGAGAGTTAAGGCAGTTGCAAAACCCCAGTTATGGGAAGAATCAGAAACCTAAGCCGTGAGCAAACACTAGGAGTTAATTACAATGGGAATTTTTACCAAGCTCAAAGATTTTGTTGGTTTGTCTGAAGCACAAGAGTACGAATATGAGTACGACGAAGCTTCTAGCCGTGAATATCAAGATATTTATCAGGAAGAAAATGGCGCGATCGCTGCACCAGAACCTGAAGAAGCACCAGCTCGTCGCACCCGTGAGCGTCCTACAGCACTGAGAGCAACTCCTGAAGGTATGAGCAATGTCATCGGTATGCCCAACGCGGCAAACGGTTTATCGCAAGTATTGGTAATTGAGCCTCGCAGCTTTGAAGAAATGCCCCAAGCCATCCAAGCATTGCGTGAGCGCAAATCAGTTGTGCTTAACCTCACCATGATGGACCCAGAACAAGCTCAGCGTGCAGTTGATTTCGTTGCGGGTGGTACTTATGCCCTTGACGGACATCAAGAACGTATTGGCGACAGCATCTTCTTGTTTGCACCTTCCTGTGTTCAGGTCACATCCCAGTCTTCCGTATTGAGCGATGCACCCATGACTCAGCCTCGCGTAGTACGTCCAACCGCCGCACCTGCTCCTGCTTGGGCTGCCGAAGCACCTATTAGCCGTTTCGCGCAATAGTATTTCGCGGATAGTATTTCGCGAGATAGTTTAGTTAATTATTGGTAAATTCTTGAAAGCTCAACTCAGTATTATCGGTGGCGGTGTAATGGGTGAGGCGATTTTGTCTTGCCTCATTAATAGTCAGATTTATCTGCCATCCGATGTCTGCGTAAGTGATCCGATGCCAGAACGTCGCGATCTTCTCGCAAAAAAATATGGCGTACAGGTTACGCCGAATAACTTGGTGGCTGCAAACGCAGAAATTATGCTGCTCGCAGTCAAACCTCAATCACTAAATGCAGCAGCGATCGCTCTTGAAAATCCTCCTGCTGATTGTATTATATCGATTCTGGCTGGTGTCACTTTGGCGCAACTAGAGGTAATGTTTCCCTCTAAACCGATTGTCCGCGCTATGCCAAATACACCCGCGCAAGTTGGTGCAGGAGTGACCGCGATCGCCCCTAATGCGTTAGTAAATCCAGCACAGCTAGATGCAGTGCGAAAAATTTTTAGTGCGATCGGTACGGTTGTCGAAGTTGCCGAGTCGCTGATGAATGCAGTGACAGGTTTATCTGGTTCTGGTCCCGCCTATGTTGCACTTATGGTGGAAGCAATGGCGGATGGTGGCGTAGCTGCGGGTTTACCAAGGGCGATCGCCATGCAATTAGCCACCCAAACCGTTTTAGGCACAGCGCAATTACTCACTAAAACCAAAATTCATCCTGCCCAGTTAAAGGATCAAGTCACCAGTCCTGCGGGAACAACAATCGCGGCGATCGCCCAGTTAGAAAAAGCTGGCTTACGTTCCGCTATGATAGAAGCTGTGCTTGCGGCAACCCGTCGGGCTGATGAATTGGGCAAGTAGTTAGTTTTTTGCTTAGGGGCTTGCTTCGCACGCCCTTGAGTATGTAGTTGAGCAGATTGGGAGTAAGAAGTTTTGGATTATCGTCAAGCGGGTGTAGACATCGAAGCAGGTCGTACCTTCGTTGAAAAAATTCGCGATTCCGTTGCAAGAACCCACCGATTAGGTGTATTGGGAGATCTTGGCGGTTTTGGCGGATGTTTTGAATTACCCACAGGCTATCGACAACCCGTTCTCGTTTCAGGGACAGACGGTGTTGGTACAAAGCTAAAAATTGCTCAAGCCGCGAATAAACATGACAGCATCGGCATTGATCTGGTCGCGATGTGTGTCAATGATGTGCTGACCTCTGGCGCAGAGCCGTTATTCTTCTTAGATTATTTAGCCACAGGTAAACTAGAACCCGATCAACTGGCGGAAGTAGTTAAGGGGATCGCCGATGGTTGTCAGATGGCGGGTTGTGCGCTGCTCGGCGGTGAGACGGCGGAAATGCCAGGGTTTTATGGTGTCGGTGAATATGATGCGGCGGGATTTTGCGTGGCGATCGCTGAAAAGTCGGAAATGTTGAATGGTACTCAGGTGAATATCGGTGATGTGGTCATCGGTTTAGCGAGTTCAGGTATTCATAGCAATGGTTATAGCCTTGTCCGCAAGATTATTGAAACTAAGGGATACAACTGGGGCGGCAAGCTAGAAATTTCGCCTGAAACTAAAGATTTGACTTTAGCTGAAGTTTTTCTAACACCCACTCAAATCTATGTCAAGCCAGTTTTGGCAGCATTGAAAGCTGATTTAGGTATTCATGGACTAGCCCACATCACAGGTGGCGGCTTACCCGAAAACCTGCCCCGTTGTTTAGGCAATGGTCAAGCCGTACAGATCGTCCGTGATAGTTGGGATATTCCCGCAATCTTCCAATGGTTACAGTCGGAAGGAGAAGTTCCCGAACTAGATATGTTCAATACTTTTAATATGGGAATTGGCATGGCAGTAGTAGTCGCTCCCGAAAAAGTCGATGAGGCGATCGCTTATTTTCAATCTCAAGGGTTTACCACTAATCGCATTGGTGAAGTAATCACAGGAGAGCGATCGCTTATTTTCGTATAGTCATATACCTATGCTAAAAACTATTAAAATTAAGGGCTACAAATCAATTCGAGAATTAAACCTAAATTTATCTCCCATCAACGTTTTAATTGGCGCTAATGGTTCAGGTAAGTCTAACTTTATTTCTTTTTTTAAGTTATTACGTTGGATGATGCAATCACCTGGGCAATTACAATTTTTTGTGGGTCAATCAGGAGGAGCGAGTACTTTCTTATTTGATGGTGCATCGGTTACTCCTCAAATTGAAGCCGAACTTAATTTTGAAACTGGCTCTGGCAAAAACGACTATTTTTTTAGACTTTTTCATGCAGCATCAGACACTTTCATATTTGCCGAAGAAAAATATCGATTTTCTCGAAATATTTTTAGTAGTTCAGCAAATTGGATCTCATTAGATGCTGGTCATAAGGAATCTAAATTAATTGATGTATCAAACTTAGGTGATTCAACGGCAAGAACTATCTCACGTCTGATCCAAATTTGTGTTGTTCATCAGTTTCATGACACATCACAAACTGCACGGTTTAAGCAAAGATGGAATGTGGATGATAATCAATATCTCAAGGAAGATGCAGCAAATATAGCTCCTTTTCTTCTAAAACTTAAAGAAAATGCACCTCTTTATTATCAAAGAATAGTAGAAACCCTCTCGCAAATCGCTCCATTTTTTGCTGATTTTGTCTTATCTCCCATAGGAAATACTGTACTTTTACAGTGGAGAGAAAGAGGTAGTGACTTAGTTTTTAGTCCCCATCAGGCATCAGATGGAACATTAAGAGCAATGGCTCTAGTATCGCTTCTACTGCAACCTACTGATAATTTGCCAGATGTCTTAATTTTGGATGAGCCAGAGTTAGGATTACATCCCTATGCTATTAATATTATTGGTGGTTTAATAAATGGTGTTTCTAATCATTGTCAAGTGATTTTAGCTACTCAGTCAACATTATTAATTGATTGTTTTGAAGCCCAAGACACTATTGTTGTAGAGAGAGAAAATCGCCAATCTACTTTTAATAGACTAGATCCTTTAATTCTTGAAGACTGGTTAGAAGAATATTCATTATCTGAGTTGTGGAACAAGAACGTGATAGGTGGGAGACCAAGCCGATGATTCGTTTACATATTATTGCGGAAGGTCAAACAGAAGAAGAATTTGTAAATACAACTTTAGCTGAACATTTAGGACAATATGATATCTCTACCGATGTTCACTGCATTACAACTAAACGGACTAAAAATAAAGTATATCGAGGAGGACTTCTTAGCTATGAACACGTTAAAAAAGATATTAATCTTTGGTTAAAAGAAGAAAAAAAGCAAGATGTAAGATTTACAACGATGTTGGATTTATATGCGTTACCAAATGAATTTCCGTCATTTATTGAAGCTAATAGTAAGTCTGACCCTTATCAAAAAGTTGAATATCTAGAAAATGCGTTTTATAATGACATTAATGATAGACGATTTCTTCCCTATATTCAGTTACATGAATTTGAAGCTTTAATTCTTTCTCAGCCAGAAAAGTTGTCTGAAAGATTTCCTGAATATGATCAGCAAATCAGGATGCTATCAACTATTTGTTGTAGTTTTTCATCACCTGAATTAATTAATCAGGGATCGCTTACGGCTCCTTCTAAACGAATTATTCAGTTTATTCCCAGCTATGACAGATTAAAAGTCTCAGTGGCTCCATTAATAGTGGAAAAAATCGGGTTGCAACTGATCAGGGAAAAATGTCCTCATTTTGATCGATGGATTACACAGTTAGAAAACCTGAGTCAGAATTCTGGCTAGATTATGAGTTTACCACTAATCGCATTGGCGAAGTAATTGCAGGAGAGTGATCGCTGATTTTCGTATAATCTAACTTTATTTCTTGTCTATTCCCCACAACCAGCGATCGCCTATCCATATTTCTCGCAATAGGTTAATCTCTTTCATGGGAGTTTTATTTCGATGTAGTTATCTTTTATAAATTCCCTTCCTGCTTACTTTTACAACTTTTTGTCCTGTACTTAAGATAAATTCAGTAAAATATTGATGCAAATAGTGGATTTTAAATCATGTCTTCAAGTAATATTCCAATTGTTAATGAAATCGATTTAAGTTTGTTCTCGCCTGATAAACCCGCGAAACCGATTCAGAAATCATCACAAATTTTGTCTCCGCAAGAATTAAGTGTTTTAAATACTAAGTCGAACTTGAAAGGAACTTTGCAATTAGTAGGACATCTTGCTGTGATGGCTGGGAGTGGCTATCTCTGGGGTGCAAACATGACGCATCTTAGCGATCGCTGGTTTATCGCTATACCTGCATTAGTCCTTTACGGATTTAGCTTTGCGATTATGTTTGCGCCATTACATGAAGCATCCCATCGCACCGTTTTTACGAATAATCAAGCCAATGATGTGCTTTGCTGGTTCGCAGGACTTTTATCTTTTTATAACAGCACATTCTATCGGCTCTATCACAAGTGGCATCATCGCTATACGCAAATTTTGGATAAAGATCCTGAACTTAGCGATCGCAAGCCAACAAATCTCAAGGAATATATCATCGAAATTAGTGGAATTACTTGGTGGATTAGCAAGTTTCGGAGACATTTCCTTACGGCGATCGGCAACTTCGAGAATTGTCCCTTCATTCCCGAAAGTTCCTATGCTGAAGTGATTCGCTCTAATCGTTTACAGATATTGGTTTATGTGGTGGCGATCGCCTTTTCTATCTATTTTCAACAACCTTGGTTTATTACCTATTGGATGCTCCCCCTCGCCATCGGTCAGCCGATTTTAAGATTTTTACTCCTAGCCGAGCATACCGATCGCCCCAATACCGACAATATGCTCGCCAATACCCGCACCACCCTCACCCTTGCACCCTTGCGATTCCTGATTTGGAATATCTCCTACCATGCCGAACATCATCTCTATGCTTCCATTCCCTTCCATCAATTAGGCGCAGCCCATGCAAAACTAAATTCCCATTTTGAATGTGTGGAAAAAGGCTATATCAATGTCCATCGTCAAATCATTGCTAATTTCAGCAACACTGGGAACTTCGCAGCATGAATATTTTTGAAATTGAGAACTTTGAACTTCAGTGTGGTGCAACTCTACCAAAAGCACAACTGATTTATCAGACCTACGGCGAACTAAATGGCGATCGCTCCAATGTGATTCTCTATCCCACCTCCTACGGAGCGCAACACACCGATATTGAATGGCTAGTGCGACCTGATGGCATTCTCGATCCGACAAAATGGTTCGTAATCATCATCAATATGTTTGGGAATGGGCTATCGAGTTCGCCTAGCAATTGTGCGGAATGTGGTTTAGCTGAGCAGGGTTTCTGGTTTACGCATCTAGATAATGTCACGGCTCAAGAGCAATTGCTACGCGAAGTCTTCGGGATTGAACGATTAGCCCTAGTTTACGGTTGGTCAATGGGCGCTCAGCAAGCCTATCATTGGGGCGCATTATATAGCGATCGCGTAGAACGTATCGCCGCAATTTGCGGCACGGCGAAAACTACAGAGCATAATCGCATTTTCTTAGAAAGTTTGCGCTATTCCCTCACTGGCGATCCAACTTGGAATGGAACTAGTTTTGATGGTATTCCCGATCGCGGTTTTCGCACCTTTGCCAGGATATACGCTAGTTGGGCTGCATCCCAAGCCTTTTATCGTGAGGGTTTGTATTACCAGTTTGGTTATGAATCTCTCGAAGATTATCTCTTGCGTGGTTGGGAGGCTGGCTATCGCAAGCGCGATCCGCGAAATTTGATGGCGATGCTTGATACTTGGCTCAGGTGCGATGTTAGCGATAATCCTGTTTATCAAAAAGATTATGAACTGGCGATGCGAGCAATTCAAGCGAAAACCCTAGTCATGCCTAGCACTACAGATTTGTATTTTACGCCCGAAGATTGCGATCGCGAAGCGGCGCTAATTCCTAATTCAAAATATCTGCCAATTCCTTCGATCTGGGGACATCGCGCTGGCAATCCCTATCAAAATCCTGAAGATGCTGAATTTATCCGTCAAGCAATCTCTGAGCTTCTAGACTCATAAGGGAGTATACTATGAAGTTAAATACTAGTTTCCCGAAAGCTCACTCAAAGCTCAATCCCCAAAAGAACCAGACTGTTTAACATGAATTCTCAGCCCATTTTTGTCCTCGCTTCCGCTTCCCCCACGCGCAAAAATATTCTAGAAAACGCGGGAATTAAACCGATTGTTAAAGTTAGTTACTTTGACGAAGACGCAATTCAGGTCAGCGATCCGACATCCTTAGTGCTGACCTTAGCCCAATGTAAAGCTAAAGCGATCGCCCATGAATTTACGGGGCAAAAAGCTTTGATCATGGGTTGTGACTCGATTATGTATCTTAATGGAATGATTTATGGCAAACCTGATAGCAAAGAAATAGCGATCGCTACATGGCAAAAAATGCGTGGTAACTATTGCGAACTCTATACAGGACATTGTTTGATTGATGCAAAGACCGAGCGCAGCGTGATGCGTTATGGAGTTACTAAGGTCTATTTTGCTAATGCTAGTGATGCCGAAATAGCTAGTTATGCTGAGTCAGGAGAGCCATTGTGCTGTGCAGGATGCTTTACCTTAGAGAAACTGGGGGGATTATTAATTGAGAAAATCGAAGGCTGTCATACGAATGTGTTGGGATTGAGTTTGCCAATCTTGCGTCAAATGTTAACGGAACTTGGCTATAGCTTTAAATTCACAGCCAATGGAACCATAATCCAATGAATACCGCCAATCGGAATACAGTCTGGGCAAGCATTGTCGCCGAAGAACTCTATCGCTCAGGTGTAAAAACAGTTTGCATTTCTCCAGGCTCCCGATCTACGCCATTGGTGATAGCTTTTGCCGAATTACGCGATCGCTATCCCGATTTTCAGATTTTGGTACATGTTGATGAGCGATCGAGTAGCTTTTTTGCTTTAGGAGTTGCGAAAGTCCAAATGGCTCCCGTCGCTCTGCTATGTACATCGGGAACCGCTGCCGCTAATTATTTCCCTGCAATTATTGAGGCTTATCATAGTCGGATTCCCTTAGTAGTATTGACCGCCGATCGCCCTCCCGAAATGCGTGACTGCGGCTCTGGACAGACTATTGATCAAATTAACATCTATGGGAAATATGTTCGCTATTTTTTTGAAGTGGGAACCCCAGAAATTATCGGCTTTCGATTACGTTATTTGCGATCGCTCGTCAGTCGCAGTGTCAGCATTGCCGTTGGTAAAGGTGAAACACCCGCAGGTGCAGTCCATCTGAACTTCCCTTTTGCCGATCCGATGCCGCCGATTCCAGTTCTCAATGATGTACCAGAAGACTTAGCGATCATCAGTCCCGAAGCTATGTTTGGTAATCCATCGGGAGCAGCCTATAGTCAAATGATTGCAGGAATGCGATCGCTAGACACAGAGGCGATCGCCACTATGGCAAATCAAATTATTAGCTATCCCAAGGGCGTGATCGTTGTGGGTGTTTATGATGCACCAATGGGATTTTTAGAAGCAGTCCGACATTTGGCAAGGGCGACAGGCTATCCATTACTGATCGAAGCCACAGGAGCAAATCGTCACGAAGAAATTGGCTATTACGATAGTTTTCTGCGATCGCCCAACTTCTGCAAAACCCATGCTCCTGATATCGTGATTCGCTTTGGTGCAATGCCGACTTCCAAAAGCTATCTGCTATGGCTAGAGCGACATATCGGCTGTCAACAAATCATCGTTGGTAGTACTAATAGCGACCCCACCCACGGTATTACACAGGCTCTTAATGTCTATCCCGTCGTTTTTTGTGAACAATTAGCCAATTACTTAGAGAACTATGCTCAACCGCTTTGGCAAAATAATCTGCACAATAAACAATGGCGCTCCGATTTTGAAATTGCCGAAAGTATTGCCGAAAATGAGATTGCCAATTCTCTCGCCAAAATCGAAGAATTATTCGATGGCAAGGTTTATGCCGAACTTTCCCAAATTCTGCCTGAGCATACCTACATTTATATAGCCAGCAGCACACCCATAAGGGATTTAGACACTTTCTTTCATAGCGATCGCCCAATTACTGTATTAGCCAATCGCGGCGCAAATGGCATTGATGGCACACTCTCCAGTGCTTTGGGTGCATCTTGGGGATGCGATCGCGCAGGTAAACAATCAATGGTTCTCATTTGTGGTGATTTAGCTTTCTATCACGATTTGAATGGATTATTAGCTGCGAAAAAATACAATATTTCTCTAACTGTAATTCTCCTAAATAATGACGGTGGTGGTATTTTTGATTTATTGCCTATTTCCAAGTTTGAAAATACCTTTGAAGAATTCTTCGGCACAGCCCACGGATTAGATTTCGCACCGATCATCAGCGCCTATGACTGCGAACATATTCTCATTCAGGATTGGCAACATTTTCATACAGCTTTGCTTAGTTCTCTCGATACTAAAGGAACTCAAGTCTTAGAGATAAGAAGCGATCGCAAACGTAATAAAGAGCTACATTTTGCGATCTGGAATCAGGTCGTCACCAGTTGCGATAGTTATTTTCAAGAAAAGTTGCGATCGGAATAGCCACACTAATTTAACTGGCTTTAATTTAACTGGCTTTAGCTTCGCAGCCCAAAACTTTAGTTCTTGGTTCTGTCCACTTGTGTGTACCGCAGCCCATAGTACAGGGCTATATCAAACCAAGGCGGTAAAATATTCATGTAGAATTCTTGTTAAAGCCAGTTGGGTGAGCCATGATCCAGTAAATTTATGATTTTGGCTTAAATTTTTTTAAACGATATTTGCGATCATGTATATACAGCTACCTTTATCCGATAAAATAAAAAACGCTAAAAAGTTTTTCGGTTATAAACAGAGAATAAGTATAATGACCACTTTTGATGAAGTTAAAAAAATCGTTGCCGAACAGTTAGGCGTTGACGAAGCCGAAGTTAAGCCTGAAGCTAGCTTCGCAAATGATCTTGGCGCTGACTCTCTCGATACTGTCGAACTAGTAATGGCGCTAGAAGAAAAATTCGGCGTTGAGATCCCAGATGAAGAAGCAGAAAAAATTGTCACTGTTCAGAATGCTCTTGATTTCATTAACAGCCAAGCAAAATAAGCATTCACACTGAATCAAAGCTTTGTTGCGCTGTAACAAGGCTTTGATTTTTTTGCTAAAATTTAACTCAAAAAAGTTTGCAGGTTTTTCTTGTGTGAATTTTTAGTTGGTTTAATTAAGATGTTCGCATTTGAAAGTTTTTTCGATCTCTGTTCCCCCTATTCTCGAAATTTTTGACATACTGATTCCAAACGAAATGCAAAACCCTCAGCCCCTCTCTCGCGTCGTTGTCACTGGACTAGGTGCAATCACACCGATCGGTAACACGGTCGAAGAATATTGGCAAGGTCTAGTGGAAGGTAGAAACGGAATTACCGAAATTACTCGCTTTGATACGACTGATCATGAATGTCGTGTTGGCGGCGAAGTTAAAGGATTCGATCCTCTTGACTATGTACCAGTAAAAGAAGCGCGACGGATGGATCGTTTCGCTCAGTTTGGTGTGAGTGCTAGCCTGCAAGCATTGCGAGACGCTAAGCTAGAAATTACGCCGATTAATGCGCCCCAGATTGGTGTGCTGCTTGGTACTGGCATCGGTGGCTTACAGGTACTCGAAGATCAACATGAAATTATTCGTACTAAAGGACCTTCTCGTTGTAGTCCATTTATGATTCCGATGATGATCGGTAATATGGCGGCGGGTTTGACGGCAATTCATACGGGCGCACAGGGTCCAAATTCTTGTACGGTGACGGCTTGTGCGGCGGGATCGAATGCGATCGGCGATGCATTTCGTTTGGTTCAAAGTGGTTTTGCTCAAGCAATGATCTGTGGTGGCACAGAAGCAGCAATTACCCCTCTTGGTTTTGCTGGTTTCGCGTCCGCAAGGGCAATGTCGCGCCGTAATGATGATCCAGCCCATGCTTCCCGTCCCTTTGATCGCGATCGCGATGGCTTTGTGATGGGTGAAGGTGCGGGGATCTTAATCCTTGAAAATCTTGATCATGCTCTAGCGCGGGGAGCAAAAATTTATGCAGAAATCGTTGGCTACGGCTCTACTTGTGATGCTTACCACATGACCAGTCCTTCTCCCAGTGGTGAAGGTGCAGTTAGAGCGATGTCTTTAGCTTTAAAAAATGCCGATATAACACCTGAAATGGTGGACTACATCAATGCTCATGGGACAAGTACATCAGCGAATGATACTACTGAGACTAAGGCAATCAAGAAGGTTTTAGGTGATCATGCTTACAAGGTTGCAGTTAGTTCCACTAAGTCGATGACAGGACATCTACTCGGCGGTTCGGGTGGTATTGAGGCGGTAGCAACAGTGCTTGCTATCCAAAATAACATCGCACCTCCGACCATGAATTTAGAAAACCCTGACGAAGAATGCGATCTCGATTATGTGGCTAATAAATCACGCCCAATGGCGATCGATGTAGCGACTTCTAACTCCTTCGGCTTCGGTGGTCATAATGTTACTTTGGTATTTAAAAAATACCAATAAAAGATAAAAAGGTGCAAAGCACCCTTTTATCTTGGCTTACCGCGATCGCTAAGGTTTCCCAGATGTCATTGATAACTTGAAAACCGATATTAAAAGCTAGCAAAGTTGCGGAAAAATCTTGAAAGTCTAAACAGGGCTTTTCTGCAAAATTTGATCATCGGTTGAGAAATCAATATTGGCTTGGGCGCGATCGCTTGGGATATAGTCCAAATCAAAGGAAGTTTTTAAACCAGATAATAAATCGTACTTGACCTGCCAGTTAAGATCTTGCTCCGCTTTAGTGACAGATGCAAAAAAGTGTTGCAAACGGAATGGGAACGCTTTCTTTTTGCCAAAGTCAAAATCCTTGGGATTGTAATAGACAAAGTTGAGTGTAGCTGGATCTTTACCTGCGGCGATCGCGCATTGTTTAGCAAGTCCAATAAAAGTGACATAACGCGAATCAGAAATATTATAAATTTGACCGATCGCCTGCTCATTTCCTAAAACTGCTGCCATCGCGTTGGCTAAATCTTCGACATGACCGAGTTGCGTGATAAATTTGCCATTGGCAGGAATGGGAATTGGGCGATCGCGAACAATCCGATCAAAAAACCAAGCTTCTACATCATTATAGTTTTGTGGACCATAAATATAGGTTGGACGAATGGAAGTAAAGGGAAATCCATTTTCAGCGCGAACTTGTTGCAAATATGCCTCAGTGTCAAGCTTGCCCTTATGACGGCTCTTGGGGTCGGTGGCATCAGATTCGTAATAGGGCAGAATCTCGCTGTCCAGATAAACGCCTGCGGAACTCATATAGACAAAATGCTGGAGGCGATCGCGGAAGATTTCGACTAGGGGCTGCGTATCGCTAAGTTCACGACCGTTATTGTCAAAAACTGCATCAAAGCTTTCGCCACTAAGTTTGTCCTGTAATTGCTGTGCATCGGTGCGATCGCCAATAATTGTCCGCAATCCAGCTACAGGTGAAGGTTTTTTGCCGCGATTAAATAGGGTTACTTCATGCCCTTGGGATACTAACAATTTAACTAGGGACACACCGATAAATCTTGTGCCGCCCATTACTAAAATTTTCATTTTTTCAATTGATAATCTATTAAATTCAGAATACAGCGCTTTGCACTTTTAAACCTTGGCTGTAATTTTAAAGGATTTTCGATGTAAATCGCTGTAGCCCAGTTTGGCGATCGCCTCTCGATGTTTAGCCGTGCCATAGCCCTTATTTATGGCTAGATCATATCCCTTGTATACTTCCGCAAGTTCTACCATCTGCCGATCGCGCCATACCTTTGCCACAATACTCGCCGCCGCGATCGAAACAGATAGAGAATCCCCCTTAACCACCGTCGTTTGTGGAATCGGTGCAATTAATTTAAATCGTAGGAGTTGATTACCATCGATCAAACAATGATTTGGTTGGGGCTGTAACTGCGCGATCGCCCTCTCCATCGCCAGTAAACTTGCCGCGAGAATATTCATCTCATCAATTTCTCTAGCCGAAGCAGTCCCAATTGCATAGGCGATCGCCACCTCACGAATGATTAGATCAAGCTGTTCACGGCGTTTTGGTGATAGTTTTTTGCTGTCAGTGACACCAAGCTGTTCCAATTCCGTTAAGCGATCGCTTGGCAAAATTACTGCCGCCGCCACCACATCACCAAATAGACAACCCCGCCCCACTTCATCAACACCCGCAACTGGATAATTGGCAATTTCTAGCGATCGGCAATGTTCTCGATTCATTAGGGAAATGCTGATTGTTTTGGAATAATAACTGGTCGATCATCTTTGATTTCAATTTTCATGCCCAGTTTATTCAACTCTTGCACGACAACCTGCATTGTTTTCTTATCCACAGCATTTTGTAAAACAACTGCCCAAGCGGATATTTGGGCTTGGGTGAGATCTCGATCTTTCTCTAATGCTTTTGCGGACTGACGGAATAATTCGGCTGCTGCTTTGGGATCTGTAGTAGATTTATCTATGTACTGACTCTGGTCAGCCCATTCGGCTCCTTTGAGATAAGACTCCCGCGCTCCTTTTGCATCACCCATAAACAATAGTTGATCGGTTGCTTTATAACGCCATACCGTATAGGCTCTCGATTGTTTTTGAGGGTCGAGCGATTGCAGACCTTTGGCATATATAGAATTAGCCTCACGAGGCGCACCCGCAAACAACGATACGCTAGTTGATAGATAGATATAGCTACTGATAAATCGAGGATCACGCTCAATAATGTTTTCAAAGTAGCGGGGACTGAGGCTATATCCTGTTTTGAGGGTATTACGCGAATCATCATCACCAAAGTATTGCAAAAATTGCAAAAAGGTAAAATTGGCAATCATGTTATTGAAGCCCAGTCCCCTTGGTGGTAATTGCCTTATTAACTTTAGCCTTGATTCTTCGTCTCTGACGGCTTTGCGGGTTTCTTCTAGGGTCTGTCCGCTCAAACGCTGATTTAGTTTAGGTAACTGCAAGGATAGAGCGATCGCTCCAAAAATAGCGATCGCCCCAAGATGAATAGTTAAAGTACGGAACCACATTTAAACTAGTTGCCTTCAGAAATAAATGTATCTTTGCTCAGACTATCAGCCAGTTTATTACTAGGAGAGCCATCCGCAGGACTAATCGTATAGAAGTTTTGCGCTCTGATAATCGCGTTACGGGTTTCTCCAGTCAATGCACCATCAATCTTGCCATTGTAAAAGCCTCTCTTCGCCAAAAGGTTTTGCAACTCCAAAACTTGAGCATCACTCACCGTGGCTTGAGGATTTGCTTGCGCTTGAGGCGTGGCTACAGCTACCGAGGTTGCGGCAGGTTTCGGAGTGATGGCGGCAGGGGTAGGTGCTTGAACTTGGGGCTTAGGAGTTTCTACGGGCTTAACTTGAACCTGTGGAGTCGGTTGAGCGCTGACAGTCGGTTGAGGAGTAACAACCGCTTGAGGCTGGACTCGAATTTGTGGCTGTAGCTGTGGAGCTGGCTGTGGAGTTTGAGCCGCTTGTGGCGCTGGTATGACCCGAATAGTTGGTGTCACCGCAGGAACAGGATTACTGAGTGCGATCTGTTGACGTGGTGAACCTGATTCCAAGGCGGCGATCGTTCTTGCCCCAGCCACTCCATCCGCAGCTAAGCCATAAGCTTTCTGGGCGGCGATAATTGCTTCTTTAGTTCTTGCTCCAAGAACGCCTGTAATCGGTCCTTTGTAAAATCCGCGATCGGCAAGCAGGTTTTGTAAATTAGCAACTCCATCTGCATTGGCTGATGATGCAGGTTGAGGTGCTTGATTAGCGGATGGATTATTAGATGGGCTATTGGTTGAATTATTGCTGGGTTTGGCGATCGCGACTTTTACGGCATCTTTTTCTAATGCTGCCAAGGTTTGAGAACCTGCAATCCCATCAGGTGTTAAGCCATAGGCTCTTTGAGCCGCTACGATTGCCGCGCTGGTTCTTGCCCCTTTAATGCCATCGATCGCACCATTATAAAAACCACGCTTGGCTAACAACTCTTGCAGGGCAAGCAAGGATTTATCAGTTGGATCGGACTTGGTAGATACATCCCCAGTCTGATTTTCAGTCTTATTGTCAGCAATATTGACCTTACTGGTTCCCGAACTACTTCCCGATTCCAAGGCGGCGATCGTCTGAGGACCAGCAATCCCATCGATCGCTAAGCCATAGTTTTTCTGAGCTTCCGAGATCGCCAAACGAGTTCTGGGTCCCATCAGCCCATCGGCACTGCCAGTATAAAAACCACGTTTTTTGAGCAACTCTTGCAAATTGGCAACTTCAGTACTTCTTACAGTACTGGTAGCGGTGCTAGTACTACTATTACTAGTGGTACTGCTACTAGTGGTACTGCTGCTAGAGACGACACCTTTATTACCGTCCGATTCTAATGCCACGAGAGTCTGGCTCCCCGCCACACCATCGACGGTGAGGTTGTAAGCTCGTTGGGCAGCGACAATTGCTGCACGGGTTTGATTACCCATCACCCCATCAACAGCACCATTATAAAAACCGCGATCGGCGAGTAATTTCTGAAGGTTCATCACTGTTGATGAACTAATGGGTGAGGTTGGTGACTGGGTTGGAGCAGCCTCAGTCTTGCTACTAAGGTTCGTACCACCATTTTCTAAAGCCGAGATGGTCTGACTGCCTGCAACGCCATCAACAGTTAATCCAAAAGCTTGCTGAGCGCGAATAATCGCGTTTTTGGTAGATGCTCCTGCGACACCATCGATCGCTCCAGGATCGAAACCATTCTTGGATAAGAGTGATTGCAAATATTTCACCTCAGCCGATGGCACAACGGCGGCGGCTGTTGATTTCTCTGTTGATTGCGTGGTTGATTGCGCGGTCGCAACTTCAGCTAAACCATTAAGAGTCGAGCCTAAACCAATCAAAACGGTCGTACCCGCCAGAATCACATTCAGGCTAAGTTTTGCCGATTTAGTGGTTAATTTTTTCAACCAACCGTAGAAAGCTGAATCGAGGTTAGTAGATCGATCGCTGCTATTAGCGATCGCGTCTTCGGTGGGAATAAATTCTTCTTGAATATATGCAAAGAGTTCCATGATTAGACCTTGAGGGGATTATTTGAATTGGAATTTTTTAACAAGGGTTAAGTACGAGAATTATCTTCTTCCCTCTTTATCAAAGGGGATTGGACAAGGGGGATTGAGGGGAATCTCTAAAGAAAGGTGCTTAGTTATGAAGAGTTAGAACTTTTTTGAGGCGGTACTGGTGCATTCTGTCCAGAGCTAGGAGCCTGAGAACGATTGAGGCTAGGGCGAATATCCTGACTGTTTTGGTTGTTTGGAACATTGGTTTGTCCATTATTCGTGGAGGTATTTGGTAGGGTATTTGACGAAGGATTTTGGGCAACCTCTTGGTCGAGATTTTGAGCCTTTAGCGCCGTAATTAATTCGGGACTTGGCTCTCCCGTTGCGGGCTGGGAATAGGCAAGTTGGGCTTGAAAGATGCTTGCTTTTGTCTGAAGACTGTATAAACCGTTGAGGGCTTCATCATAGAAACCGCGTTCTTGCAGTAGTTTCTGGATTTCCAATATATCCTGAGTCTTAGGCGATCGCGGAAACAGGGGTTGAGTAAGCGCCACATCATTACCACCCGCGAGTAACGCCCTAATCGTCAGAGGTCCTGCAAATCCATCGGCGGTTAATCCATAGGCGCGTTGCGCTTTGGAAATTGCATCTGTGGTTGATTGTCCTTTTTGTCCATCGATTTCACCTTGATAAAATCCCCTCTTTTTTAGCAACATTTGTAAGTTTCCCATATCCCCTGATTCGGTGATTTGAGGATTACTATTTGTAACAATTATCGGTTGTCTACGGATATCCTGATTATTGATTGGACTATTATTCTGGCTACTAGTTGGACTATTAACTTGACTGTTATTTGACGTGTTTTGTTCTGTTGACTTCACCGAGGGAGAAATATTTGCAGAATTTCTCAGCAAGGCTAAAGTCTTTTCCCCAGGAATACCATCGACAACCAGATTCTTCTGGGATTTCTGAAAATTGATTACGGCTTGTTTGGTATAGCGTCCATAGACCCCATCTAATTCGCCAACGTCAAAGCCTTTCTGCTTTAACAGGGTTTGCACTTCTAGGACATAGCTAGTCTTGCAAAGATATACGTCTTCACACCAAGGTGCAACATTTACGGCTGTCTCAAGTCGGTTCGCAGCGATCGCGGGTTCGGGATTTCCATCCCAAGTGTTGAGACCAATAACGGCAATCGCGGATAGGACAGTGGCTAAATAAGGTAATTTTTTGATCGGGGCGATCGGGGCTAGCGTATAGGCGAGTTGATCTACCTGAGATTTATCAAAATAAAACTCAGCAAAAACATCCAGAAATAGATCTGGTGCTAATTCATGGGCTTGTTCATACGCCCAAGCATCGTAGAGATAGGCTGCAAATTCCATACTTGCCACCAAATGATTGCTACCTAACTTATTTTAAACGATTTTTTCTGGCTTTTGGTGACAAAAAATGTACATTCTTTTTAAGGTACATAGTCATTGGGACTGTCAGCCGCGATTGGACGTTTTTTAGGAATATCTCGGTCATACTTAATTCCTATCTGCACCACTTTGTCCTGCTGTGGTTCAGGACGCGATCGCTCAATCCCCCGCCGTCGCTCGGAAGTGCGCTCTTCGCTAGTAGCCTCGGTCACGACTTCATATAAAATTGCCTGTTTATTTGCTTCTGTACCGCGCCGTAGCACCCGCCCCAAACGTTGGATATATTCACGCGCCGAACCTGTCCCCGATAGCAATATGGCAATCCTTGCATCAGGCACATCCACGCCTTCATTCAATACGTGCGATGTCACCAAAGTTTTATATTTGCCTTCGCGAAAGAAAGTTAATATTTCGTGACGTTCCTTTACAGGCGTTTGGTGAGTTAACGCAGGAATTAACAAATCTTGAGAAATGCGATAAACCGTAGCGTTGTCATTGGTAAAAATTAGAATGCGTTCGGGAAAATGTTGGGCTAGTAAGTCTGCTAAAACTCGTAATTTCGATTCTGTCCCTAACGACAATTCCTTCGATTCGCGATGGGCTAGCATTGCTCTCCGTCCCGCTTGCGATCGCGCACTGGCTTGCACAAATCTTTGCCATCCTTCCAAACTACCCAGCGAGATTTTTGCTTCCTTCAAGAAATGATTGCGACTTTGAATCAGAGCATCATAGCGATCGCGCTCTTGTTGAGAAAGAGAAACCTTAATCTGGACAATTGTATGGTCAGCAAGGGCTTTTCCCGCTAGTTCTTCTGCCGATTTGCGATAGACTTCTTCACCGATCAGTATCTCTAAATCCGTATGTTTACCATCGCTTCGTTCAGGGGTCGCAGTTAAGCCTAAACGGTATGGCGCGATCGCATATTCGGCAATCACGCGAAAAAAGTCGGTCGGTAAATGATGGCATTCATCAAAGACTATTAATCCGTACAAATTGCCCAAGGCTTCAGCCTGAATCGCGGCGCTATCGTAAGTTGCCACTAAAATCGTGGCGCGATCGCGAGAGCCGCCTCCCAATAGTCCAATCTCGACATCAGGAAAAGCTGCCAGTAAATGGGCGTACCATTGATGCATCAAGTCCAAAGTCGGCACAACGATCAAGGTACTACGATTGGTGACTTGCATTGCTAACTGGGCTAGATAAGTCTTACCTGCGGCGGTGGGCAAGACCACAACTCCTTGTTTTCCTACCTTCTGCCATGCAGCGAGGGCTTCGCTTTGATGGGGATAGGGCTGCATTTGTGAATGGGAAGTTAGTTTAATTTCACTGTAACCCCGCGATTTATCTTCGATCGCAATCTCCTCCGATCTCAATGTCAAAATTAACTCCCGATAGCGATTGGCAGGAATCCGAAACTTTTCAATGCGATCGTCCCATGTCGCAAATTCGATCCATGCTTTGCCCTTGGGTGGTGGATGGAGAATCAAGGTTCCGCGATCGTAAGTTAATAGAGGGATACGGGGCATAGGCTTCTAAAATACTAATTATTCACTTTACAGCGCTATGAAATAACGCCATGAATATTCAACAAGTTGTTTCTGCTGATTGGCTGGACTCCCATCTCCATGATCCACAGGTAATCATTGTAGACTGCCGCTTTGCATTGATGGATCGCGATCTAGGACGGAAGCAATACCAAGAAAGTCATATTGAGGGTGCGTATTATTTAGATCTCAATCTCGACTTGTCTAGCCCAGTTCAAAAATATGGTGGTCGTCATCCTCTGCCCGATTTTGAGCAGCTTGCCACCAAACTCTCAGCGATGGGTGTCACTTCAGGGGAAACAACTTCAGAGAAAAAAACGGTGATTGCCTATGACGATTCGCGATTTGCTTTTGCCTCAAGACTGTGGTGGCTATTGCGCTATATGGGACATCAGCAAGTTGCGGTTTTAGATGGTGGTTTTGCGGGATGGCAGGCGCAAAATTATGCGATTAACTCAGACCTACCTACAGCTAAATCTGGTAAATTTATCCCAAAATTACAAACTGACTGGGTGGTTGATATTGAAACGGTAAAAGCTCGTAAAGATTTACCAGAGGTAATGCTTGTTGATGCGCGAGAAGGCGATCGCTATCGGGGTGAGCGCGAACCGATCGATCCGATCTCAGGTCACATCGAAGGTGCAGTTAATTATCCTTGGCTGGAGTTAACTAATGCACAGGGTTTTGTCATTGCCGAGCAAAGCGATCGCTGGGCGCAGGTCAAAAATGCTGAAGAAGTAATTGTGTATTGTGGTTCGGGTGTGACGGCTTGCGTAGATTTATTGGCGCTGAAACTAGCGGGAATCGAGACGGGTAAGCTATACGCTGGTAGTTGGAGCGATTGGTGTGCTTATTTAATTTGATTAATTTGAAGGTGATTAATCTAAATACGAAATTTCGCGTAAAGCGCGTACTCTCACCGCGTAAGTTAATTTTTCTTAACAAGCGATCGTAATTTCTAGTTATAACTACCCATAAATCGAGACTAGTCGTAGAATGAGCATATAAGTAGGTATATACACTGCTATCTTAAGCAATTTATTCACAATCCCCTTTAGCAGCATTTAAAAATAAGTCGAAGACTATGGTAGCTACTCCTTCTAAACCCGATGTAAGCCAGTCAACCCAACAAAAGGTTAACGGGACTGGCCGACGCGATAGTATTTTGACCCCACGCTTCTACACAACTGATTTTGAAGCGATGGCAAATATGGATATCTTCGATCTGAAACCAGATTACGAAGCGATTCTCGAAGAATTTAAATTTGACTATAACCGTCGTCACTTTGTCAGAACTGCTGATTTCAATCAGTCTTGGGATCATATCGATCCCAAAGTCAAAGAGCATTTCCGCGTCTTTCTTGAAGGATCTTGTACCTCAGAATTTTCGGGTTTTCTGCTTTACAAAGAAATCGCCGTCAAAATCAAAGATAAGAATCCTTTGATGGCAGAAATTTTTAGCTTAATGAGTCGTGATGAAGCGCGTCACGCGGGCTTCTTGAATAAGGCGATGCCCGACTTCGATCTCCAACTCGATCTTTCGACTTTATCTAAAACTAAGAAATACACCTATTTCGCACCCAAGTTTATTTTCTACGCCACCTACCTATCGGAAAAGATTGGCTATTGGCGCTACATTAAAATCCATCAGCATTTCCTTGCTCATCCTGAATATCGGATTTATCCCATCTTCAATTTCTTTGAAAATTGGTGTCAAGATGAGAGCCGTCATGGTGATTTTTGTAGTTTATTGCTGCGTAGCGATCGCAAAAATATCAACGGCTTACAAGCGAATCTTTGGAGCAAGTTCTTCTTGCTATCAGTATTTGCCACGATGTATCTCAATGATATCTGTGTCCGCAATGAGTTCTATGAATCCATCGGCATGAATACCAGAAAGTATGTCGATGAAGTTTTGCGCGAAACCAATCGTGATGCCGCAAAAGCTTTCCCTGTAATCATCGATATGGAAAATCCTAAGTTCTGGAATTGCCTCAAGAAGTGCGAAGAGAACAACGATAAATTGGTGGCGATCGATGAGTCGAAATCGCCTGAATGGTTGAAGAAAATCCAGAAACTGCCTTACCTTGTTAACAATGGTGTCCAGTTCCTAACGATGTATTTACAGCCCTCTATTCCTGCTCCGAAGAATGTAGTTCTTTAATAGTAAGCATAAAAAAAGCTCGCTTAGCGAGCTTTTTTTTATGTACTGAGCCGATTGAAAATTTCTAAGGTTTGGCGACAGAACTCACGCAGATTTGCGGAACCATCATCCATCGGCAGCTTCTCACCTGAAAATTGCCAATTATCAATTGTGGAAAATCGCCATTGTTCGCCCTTAAAGTCATGTCCGCTTGCTTCAATGCCGATCGCCCGCAAATCACCATCAACAGGATCTTCATATAGTCGAATTTGGAAGAGGATACTGCGAACCTTGAGTCGCCAACTTACTCCAGGAAAATGAAAGCTGACATCAATCGAGTCAGGATCAAGTAAGCGGCGTGTGGCTGAGTTATTTAGCCAAGGTTTCAAATCAGAGCTTGCCGCAGGATATATGTTTTTAAACAAATTAACAACGGTAGCGATTTTGGTCGCGACATCGATATTTCTAGCTTGTTCGGCTGCATTCACAAACCTGATCCTCACATAAAACCTACAAAACAAAGCTTTGCTAGCTTTTGGTAGCTGATTTTAGCATTTGCTCACAATAAGTTAATTTGACCAGCGATCGCTGTAGCGATTGTTATCATTTATTCATTAACTTTTTGAGGTGGTGCAACCTAATGCAGTCACTACGCCTAAAAAACATGAGCATGTTATATTGCTTCTCATGGAATTTTATCTAGCCCGCTATTCTCCCTAATTTCTAGCTACACATCACATCAATGAATAACCAAGCGATCGCCTTAACTGCAGTTTATGAGCAACTTGCAGATTTCGCAAACCAAAATAATTTCTGGAATATTTTCAATACTGCTTTTGGAACAAATTACGATCGCAGTCTAGTAGAAACGATCCGTCTCCGATGGGCTAACCGTGATTTTAGTCAAATTCCAGCAATCAGAGTTCTGGATAGCGGAATGGGTAACATTTTAGGAGCCTATGCCAGCAGTACCGATACTATCTATCTATCCCAAACCCTGCTTGATACTGCACCCACTTCCCAGATTGTCGCGGTAATTCTCGAAGAAATTGGGCATAGCATTGACAACAAAATTAATCTCAGTGACAGTGCTGGCGATGAAGGCAAGATTTTTTCCGCTTTGGTGCGGGGTATCAACCTGAGTGCATCAGATTTACAAACCTTAAAATCGACTAATGATTCGGCAACAATCCTCGTTGATGGCAAATCTGTAACCGTAGAAACCTTTACCGTACTCCCTACGATCTCTGTCGCTGTATCTCCAAGTGTGCTAGAAAATGGCTCAACCAATATCGTTTATACATTTACCCGATATTTTGCTGTTGCCATACCAGATTACAGCAATTCATTGACCTTAGCCTATACCTTGGGGGGAACCGCTACCCTTGGCACGGACTACACCACATCAGGAGCAGTCACGTTCGCACCTGGTGCTACCACCACCACTCTTACGATTGTCCCCATAGGCGATAATCTAGTTGAAGGCGATGAAACCGTTGATCTGGTTGTCGGGGTAAGCCCAGCCTATTATATTCCCACGGGGATAGGAGCAAATCTTTTTAATCCTGCAAGGGGAATTATTACCAATGATGATAGTTCTCTCTCACTGAGCATATCGCCATCAAGAGTGAATGAAGATGAAGCGATCAATCTCGTTTATACCTTCACCAGAACCAATACCCTTACTCCTCTCACCGTTAATTTCACCATTGGTGGAACAGCTACTTTTAATACTGACTATACTCAAAGTGGAGCGGCTACTTTTTCTGGATCTACAGGAACCATTAACTTTGCGACTGGCGTAGATACTGCCACAATTACGATTAATCCGATCGCAGATCGCGTGATTGAGGGCAATGAAACTATTTCTTTAACCTTAGGAAGCGGTACGGGTTATACAGTTAGCACCATAGCCGCCGTCACAGGCGCGATCGTTAATGAGGGATTCAAGATCGCCCAGACTACGGGTAATGATGCTATTCCTAGAACCTATCTCTTGACCGACAACTTTACAGCTACAGGCAGTTCTGTAACTACTAATCTCAATTATAATAGACCTCTTGCAAATTAGGTAGGGAGTCGGTTGAAAGTGACTTTTTAAGAATTAAAAGTAGCTAAAAGAGTGAAAATATCAGGACTTATCCTAAAGTACATAGTCCTCATGCTTAGCAGTCTA
>JBIKYX010000144.1:0-7793 GCA_044355035.1 Pseudanabaena sp.
ATTGTCAGTTCGATTTTTATTTTTGTGCCTTCTACACTTATTACCTTTGCCGACATTTTCTTTCTTGCCTCCTTCTTTATTCTCTCATTATCCTGCTATCTTCGTATTAAGTCAAGGTCGCACCCAAATGACATGGATAGGTGCGATCGCCTGTTTCGATCTGGAGGGTGACGTGATCAATATCAAAGTGATGATGTAACTCTTCGCTAGTATCTGCCAAAAAGCGATCGCCAATGTATCCTTCAGGGATGACTAAATGAGCCGTCAGCGCCGTTTCCGTGGTACTCATTGCCCAGATATGCAGATCATGAACTTGGGTTACGCCCTGTAAATTTTGGAGGAATGTCTTAACTGCAAGTAGTTCTATTTGTTCAGGAACCCCATCAAGAATTAACTTCACCGCATCTTTGAATAGATTCCATGTGCCAACTACAATCACCGCCACAATAATTAAGCTAATTACTGGATCGAACCAGAGCCAACCCGTCCACAAAATCGCCACTCCCGCCATCACTACACCCACTGACACCAGCGCATCGGCTGCCATATGCAGAAATGCACCGCGAATGTTCATATCTTTGTTGCCATCTGACATAAACAGCAGCGCTGTAATTGTATTAATCACCACACCGATCGCCGCGACTAAAATTACCGTATCGCCAGCAACTGCAATCGGCTCTTGCAATCGGCGCAGCGCTTCCCAAGTAATGCCACCCATTGTTAGCAATAACAGCACTGCATTGATCAACGCTGCCACAATAGAAGATCGCCGCAATCCATAGGTATAGCGCTGATTAGGTGGAACCCTGACTAGATAACTAGCCCCCCACGCCAGTAACAGCCCTAACACATCACTAAGATTGTGTCCTGCATCAGCAAGTAAAGCTAAGGAGTTAGTAATCAATCCAAAGGATGCTTCTACAATCACAAAGCCAATATTTAAACCCGTACCAATTAGAAAAGCGCGGTTATAGGTTTTCGGGGCATGATGATGATCGTGTGTCATATTAACAATAACCATTCCAATAAAACTGCTCGGCATTGAAGACAAGTAATAGCTTCAAGTAAGTTCTGGATTCCATCTAAAGTTGAAGGATAAGTAACTGCAACTAATTCAGGATCTAATTTTGCGTTGGGTTCGCTATGAGCAACAAATCCATAAAGCTTTTGATTGGAAAAAGAACTATTTACCGCCCAACCCTCGTGATTTAAAGGAATTAATTGCGCGATCGCTGAGGCTTCAATTCCTAACTCGCGCTTTAGCGTAGCGATCGCTGCTATTTGAGGACTCTCTCCTGTGGGTACACGTCCACCAGAAAAGTCTAAAGTTATCTGTCCAATACCAGCACGATAACTTGGCTTAGGCATTAAAATGCGATCGCTTTGAATGGGTAAAACAATTACCGAATCCGCTTTTTCAATCCGCCAATATTCCAAAATTTCGCCGCGATCGTCTTGCAGGTGTTCACCAATTAGGGTTAACCAGCGTGAATTAATCTCTAGGAAACGATCTTGAACTTGCCAAATTTGTTGAGCGTTAGGCTGCTTTTTATCCATAACTCATTCTAATGGTCTAACCTTGTCCAAGTTTTCAAGTGTAACTTTTTACTTTGGCTTTAGAGTTCTTTTGACTAGCCTTAATGGGTTCATTACGCCGCATTCCTTCGAGTTGTTTTAGCTGTTGTGACTGCTCTTGTAACCGAATAGAAAGGCGATCGCCCACCAGTTCACATAAATCAAAAATAAATGGTTCGACAATTTCATAATATACGCTGACACCTTGAGGAGTCCTAGAAACAATCCCTGATTGAGCCAAAATCTTCAGGTGTTTCGAGACATTTGCTTGACCTAACCCTGTCTCTTCCATAATTTCGGTAACATTCTTTGAACCTGACTTCAAAGAACATAGTACTTGCAATCGACTAAGTTCGGATAATACCTTAAAGTAATCGGCGACTTGAGTCAGAGCAGAAGGGTTAAAGGTCATAATGGTAGAAGTAAATTTTTACAATTTTTATTTATAATAGTTTAACTATATCACATTACTATATAATGATATATCTAAATCTAGATTCATAAGAATCCAGTATTCAAGTTTTCGGAGATTGAAGCTTCAAAACCTCTGAAACCCTTTTAGGGATAGACCAATCCGTTTTAGAGATGCATTTACTTCCAAAACACGCACCTTTACCACCTGCCCAACTTTAACGATTTGCTTCGGATCACTGACAAAGCGATCGGCTAATTGGGAAATATGGATTAACCCATCTTGATGCACACCAATATCGACAAACGCCCCAAAGTTAGCCACATTAGTGATAATTCCTTCTATCTCCATACCAACTTCTAGATCGGATATCTTTTGAATCGCATCGCTGAAGGTAGCATATTTGAATTCTGCACGAGGATCGCGTCCTGCTTTTTCGAGTTCGCGCAGGATATCACGCAGGGTTGGCTCACCGATCTCACTGGTTACATATTGCTTGAGATTAACTGTTTTCAGCTTATCCGCCGCTTGCGAGATTTCTGATAGTGGCACATCTAAATCACGGGCGATCGCTTCGACCACTTTATAGCTTTCAGGATGCACGGCAGTATTATCTAAGGGCTGTTCCCCACCCCGAATCCGTAAAAATCCTGCTGCTTGCTCAAAGGCTTTTGCCCCTAATTTGGGTACTTTCAGCAAATGGCGGCGATCGCGAAAAGCACCATTTTGATTGCGATAGGTAATGATATTATTGGCGACAGTGGCACTCAGCCCTGACACAAAAGTCAACAGTTCTTTGGAAGCCGTGTTCAAATCAACACCGACAAAATTAACGCAACTCTCCACGGTTTCTTCTAATTTCTTTTTCAGCAATTTCTGATCGACATCATGTTGATACTGTCCCACACCGATGGACTTAGGATCGATTTTGACCAGTTCCGCTAGAGGATCTTGCAGTCGTCTACCAATGCTGATCGCCCCACGCACAGTTAAGTCTAATTCGGGAAACTCGCTGATGGCAACTTCACTCGCCGAATAAATGGAAGCGCCCGACTCATTAACCATCACTTTAATCGGTGGTTTATCTAGCCCTTGGATTACTTCCATCACAAAAGCATCGGTTTCTCTTCCTGCTGTGCCATTGCCGATCGCAATTAATTGAATCTGATACTTTTTAATCAAATGTCTCACCGTAACCGCCGCCAGTTCCCTTTGGGCGATCGCCTGATGCGGAAAAATAGTTTGATATTCCAGAAACTTGCCCGTCTCACTAATTACCGCCGTTTTACAACCTGTACGAAAACCAGGGTCGATGGCAAGGGTTGGCTTCATCCCTGCGGGAGCCGATAGCAATAAGTCGCGTAAGTTAGTCTCAAAGGTTTTGATCGACTCGGCATCTGCCCAAGCTTTCTTGTCCGCAATTACCGAGGCGATCGCAGAGGCTTTGATCAAACGGCTAAAGGCATCCTTGAGCATATTTTGGTAAAATTGCTTAATAGTTAAGTCTTTTGCCCGAATTTGCTGCGCTTCTAAGTAACTTAACACATGGGTTTCATCAAAATGGAGGGTTAAGACGAGAACATCTTCGGTTTCCCCCCGCAACAGAGCCAGCAGATTATGAGGGGCGATCGCCTTCACTTTGGCTTGATAGTCGCGATACATCTCAAACTTAGTTGTACCAATAGGATGGGTCGCTTTAATTTGTGATCCAAAGGCTCCCGAATGCATCAAATAATCACGAATATAAGCACGATATTCGGCATTGTCACCAACTTCTTCCGCCAGAATATCTGACGCGCCTTTGATCGCTTCTTCAACTGTTTTTACCTGTTCTGATAAATATGTGCTGGCTGCCTCTGGCAAGGATGCGGTATGAATAGTTGGTTGATTAAAAGATTTTATGACTTCAGCAAGTGGTTCTAGCCCTTTCTCCCTAGCGATCGCCGCTCTCGTTCTCCGCTTAGGACGATAGGGCAGATATAGATCTTCTAATTCTGTTTTCTGAGTGCTGGCTTCAATTTTAGCTTTGAGGACATCGGTTAGTTTGCCTTGATCGGCGATTGCTTGCAAAATTACACCTTGGCGATCGCGAAGTTCTGTGAGATAGGCATAACGATCTTGCAAATCCCTTAATTGAATCTCGTTCATTTCACCTGTGCGTTCTTTGCGATAGCGAGCGACAAAGGGAATGGTTGCACCTTCGGCAAATAGCTCTAGCGCATTTTTAATCTGCTCAGGGCGT
This sequence comes from Pseudanabaena sp., assembly GCA_044355035.1. GTDB lineage: Bacteria > Cyanobacteriota > Cyanobacteriia > Pseudanabaenales > Pseudanabaenaceae > Pseudanabaena. Next base: position 4,230 of record JBIKYX010000144.1, read on the forward strand.
AGCGAAAGTTCTTGGGCGATTAGTTGTTCAAGGTTTTGCATTAGTCGGATCAAATTTCACAGGGCTAACTTTAGAGCGCTTTGCGCTCTAAACCAGTTAGTTTATACCATAGAAGCAAAATCTTACTCCAAAACTCAGCAGTGTGGAGTTTTGAGTGGGAAGGTTGTACCCAATCGCGATCGGGTATAGCTATAATGAACAAAAAAGATTTAGCAAAAAAATGCAAACCACTAAACTAGGTTCCAATGGACTAACTGTAACTGCGCTGGGCGTGGGAACATGGGCATGGGGAGATACCCTCTTTTGGGCTTATGGCAAAGACTTTGGCGCAAAGGATGTAGAGGAAGCTTTTCAAGCTTCGGTAGATGCAGGGGTCACTTTTTTTGATACTGCTGAAGTTTATGGCTTAGGGGAATCAGAACGTTTGATTGGCAAGTTTAGTAAGCAAACTTCACAACCGCTCCAAATCGCGACTAAATATTTCCCACTGCCTTGGCGCTGGAGTCGGTCTTCAATAGTTGATGCTCTGACCTCTAGCCTAGAGCGCTTACAAACTTCACAAATTAGTCTTTATCAAATCCACTGGCCCTTAGAATTTATCCTCAAGACCAAAGACTTTATGGAAGTCTTAGCTGATGAAGTCAAAAAAGGACGCATTCAGTCAGTAGGTGTAAGTAACTACTCCGCAGCACAGATGACTCTTGCCCATCAGTATCTTTCTGAAAAGGGAATTCCTCTCGCAGTAAATCAAGTTCCCTATTCTCTGTTAAACAAACAAATTGAACAAAATGGAGTTCTCGAAAAGTCGCAACAATTGGGTATAACGATTCTCGCCTATAGTCCCCTTGCTCAAGGTTTACTCACTGGTAAATATACGCCAGAGAACTTGAAAAACTTGCAAGGTGCGCGTCGTATTGATCCTCGATTTAGTCCCCAAGGTTTACAAAAGCTTGAGCCTCTATTCTCAACTTTAAAAGAGCTTTCAGAAAATTACGACAAAACCCCTGCCCAAATTTCTTTGAATTGGTTAATATCTCAAGGAAATGTCATTCCGATCCCTGGGGCAAAGAATGCAAATCAAGCGAAACAAAACGCTGGAGCATTAGGTTGGTCTTTAACCAAACAGGAAATCGAACTACTTCGTCAAAAAAGCAACTAAAATTGGCGCTGAAACGGACATAGTAAGCAATCTTTAGCCTCGAATTACAATGATTTCTCGCCCTGCGGGGCTGATGACATTTTCAGTAATCGTGCGATCGCTTAGGGTTGGCAACCCAGAACGGCGATCAAATATCACTAACCAACCCGTATCCAAACTCAACCCCGATAAATATTTATCCAACTGTGGCAACCCTTCCTTAAGCGGATCTGGTCTTTTATCAGCCCATACCTTCAACTCCATTGCCAAAGTTTGATTGCCATAGCGCAAACAAATATCCATCTTGCCCGAACCGATCGCATATTCCCGTTCCAATGTGCCATTACCATTAACCACTCGATGCAAAAATGCCATCATCACCAGATGGGGCGCAATTTCTGGATAGTTAGCACTCTTAAATAATGGCTCACCATGTTGTCGCCAGAAAACTAGAAATGCATCCAGTAAAACTTGAGCATTGAGACTTCCATCGGCATTGAGCCAGCTAGGTTGAATCATCGGCAGACTATCCTGCACACCTTGAGATAAAACTCTAGGAATCACTTCTTGATAAATTGGATTCGCAATCTTTAAGCCACCTTCCTGACTCCGCACCACTAAGCCCAAGTCCAACAAATAGCGCCGATCATCATCTGGCGTATCTCCTAACTCTAATCCAGATAAAATTGGTTGAACTATCGCTCTAACTCTATCTTCTCTTAGTCTCTCCGCAAGGCTATCTAAATGGGTATCCTGTCTCTTAATTAGGATTTCCTTAGCTTGATTCACTAATTCAGCAGTAATAGGAGTAGCTGGATCTTTAGCTATGTATTCAACAATTTCCTTGGCGATCGCATTAACCAACCAAGGCTGACCCTGCGTCAAATGAAAGGCTAAATCAACAGCTTCTGATGTAAATATCTGTCCTGTGGCTTCCGTATGCTGCTGGTAGAGATTTCTTACATCCTCAAGGGTGAAATTACTCAGAGTAAAAGAGCGCACCTTGATGTTAAACGGACTAGAAGTATTCAGGCGATCGCTCCCCCCAGAAGCATACTTATAATCCCGCACATCGCGCATCCCCACCAGAGCGACTGACTGTGGAAATCCATGTGGACGATTGGGAAAACCAGATCGGATTTGTCTTAACACGGAAATTAATGTTTCGTTGCTCAAGGCATCAATTTCATCCAAAAAGACAATTAAAGGACGGGATGATTGTTCAGCCCAATTGCTCAAGTTTGTACCAATTCTCGCTCCTGCTTCGGCATCTAACCACTCATTAGGTTGCAGATCTTTTGGCAAACGAAACCTTATCGATTGCTTCCACTCCCCTAAAATAGCCAGCTCGGCTGCTCCCAAATCATCAGAAAAAGCCGCCCCCACTTCCAGAGACAACATCACTGCCGTATATTGACCGCTACCCGTTAGTTCTTGAGCAAGTGCCAGCATTGCTGTAGTCTTGCCCACCTGCCTTGGCGCATGGATCACGAAATAGTTACGCTGGGCGATCAAATTCACTATTTCAGGCAACCGCACTGTAGAGGGCAACATGTAGTGAATATCAGACTGACAGGGACCCGCAGTATTAAACCATTTTTGCATAACAACAACTAACTATCGGTCAGAGATACCCATCAATATAACGCAACGCGCCAAGCAAAGCCCTGAAACCTTAAAAAAACGGCAACAAAACACTGATTATCTATCAAATAATACTATCTATGGGAAATATACCCTTAATAATACATCGCTAGAACTTATGCATCGGTTAGATACGTAAGTCCTAAGTGAGTCCTAAGTGGCTAGACGCAATTAAATATAAAATTAGAAACTTTGTACAATCATGAGTGGACTTGGCGGATTAAATAAAACCCCTAACGGTGTAGTGATAGGGATGGTGCAACTTCAATTGCCCACAGTTGTCACCAAACAAGACTTAGCTGCCCAAACTCAACGAATTTGTGAGATGGTCGCCAAAGCAAGGCGAAACATGGCAACCATGGATCTAGTCGTATTCCCAGAATACTCCTTGCATGGTCTATCGATGGATACCAATCCAGAAATCATGTGTAGCTTAGATGGGGCAGAAGTGGCAGCTTTTAAGCAAGCTTGCATTGACAATAACATTTGGGGTTGCTTCTCATTGATGGAATATAATCCTCAAGGTAATCCCTATAACAGTGGAATTATCATTGACAATCAAGGAGAGTTGAAACTTTACTATCGCAAACTACATCCTTGGGTTCCTGTCGAACCTTGGGAACCTGGAGATATCGGAATCCCAGTTTGTGAAGGTCCTAATGGCAGTACGATCGCCCTGATTATTTGTCATGATGGTATGTTTCCTGAAATGGCGCGAGAATGTGCCTATAAAGGTGCAGAAATCATGATTCGTACTGCTGGCTATACTGCTCCAATTCGTC
>JBIKYX010000145.1:0-7738 GCA_044355035.1 Pseudanabaena sp.
ATTTTCCGTCATCGATTAGATGGGTTAAGTTTAGGCTCAGCATAGCGATCATCGCTTATAGATTTCGATACAATATTACCAATTTCTTCCTTTGGCTCACCTCCCCGCATCGCCTATTGAGCCAATATTTATTACTACGGAAATACTGCCCCTTGGGTCAATCCATGTTGTGTAAGGCGATCGTACTCAATATCTTTGAGATTGTATTGCTTAATAATCGCAGTCCCCTTTTGATTGGCAATATCGCTGATCCGTTGACATGAATCTGTAGTGAGATTATTTAGGGTTTTCAAAATGTCTTGCCCTGCTTTCACACCGTGATTTTTATGTCCATCTTCATGTTGTCGAAGCGCAGTAATATAGCGATTCCAGCGATTCTTTAAATCTATAGATGCGTTTCCTGAGGGATTCCAGCGTGGCATTGTATAGATTACTTGGACATTAACCGTTACTTGGGTGATCTGACATTGATTTCTAACTGGTCGATAACGATACTGCCACCATACTTGCCAACTCACATAAGCATCAAAGCGCTTTCCTGTCTTGGGATCGACTACCCCAAGCTGATTCAATTGCGATCGCAGTTGTTTTGCTGTCGAACCTTGGATATCGTAATAATTAGTCTTAATGGAAACATTGGGCGTATTCTGGGCGATCACCTGCCTGTTACTGATAATCAATCCGCATAAAGCAATCGCCAAAAAGATTGGTAATATACGATAGCGAAAAATTTTACCTAACCTTGGCATCACGTTTAGAAACCATTTAAGAATTATTTTCTACGGTCGAAAGCTCTAAGAGATCCCCCTCAATCCCCCTTAAAAAGGGGGAAGAAGATAAATATCATATTCTCCCCCTTCAGTAAGGGGGGCTGGGGGGATCTAGACAATTCTTAAATAGTTTCTTAGACCGTCCCTACTTCAATTTATTCTTCTTCGATGCCAAATACTTGATTAAAGGTTTTGATAACTTTATAACCAGTATCAATCGATTCGAGCGGATCTTTGCGGAGACGATGACGCAAGCATAGACCGATTACCCGCTTGATGTCGTCTACTTCGACTTCTTTACGACCCTCAAAAGCAGCGATCGCTCTGGCAGCCCGATTGCTGACAATATCACCGCGCAAACCATCGACATTCAGTTCTGAGCAAACTCTAGAAATATTCAACCGTAAATCTTGAGGAATATCTACTTCACCAAGAAGGTTTTGGGCGCGGACAATTTTGGCTTGAAGCTCTCCTTGGCGATCGGCATATTCCGTCAAAAATCCGTGAGGATTGCCATCAAAATTAGTGCGCTCCTCGACTACACGCACTCGCAGTTCAGGTTCGCGCACGGTACGGATTTCAGCATACATCCCAAAGCGATCGAGCAACTGTGGACGTAATTCACCTTCTTCGGGGTTGCCAGAGCCAACCAGTACAAATCTCGCAGGGTGACGAATCGAGATACCTTCACGCTCAACAGTATTCCAGCCCGAAGCGGCGGAATCAAGCAAAACATCGACAAGGTGATCGTCAAGCAGATTGACTTCATCAATATAAAGAATGCCACGATTTGCCTTGGCAAGGAGTCCTAGTTCAAAAGCTTTGACACCTTCAGACAATGCTTTTTCAATGTCAATCGTGCCGCATACACGGTCTTCAGTCGCACCAAGGGGCAGGTCAACCATGATCACTTGCTTGGTGCTAACGGGCAGAGTCTCGCCATTGGCTACGCGGCGGCGTACTTCTTCACTCTGAAGATCGCCATCGGTAGGATGGCTGCTAAAGGGATCATCAGATACAACTTTAATTTCGGGTAGGAGATCGGCAAGGGCGCGAACGGTGGTGGATTTGCCCGTACCGCGATCGCCCATGACCATCACTCCACCGATTTTAGGATCGATGACGTTGAGCAACAGGGCGAGCTTCATCTCTTCCTGTCCGATCACGGCGGTGAAAGGAAATACAGGTCGTCTTGTCGTTGGTTTAATGGCAGTTGCTATCAAGGCTTTTTAAATTTGAGATCGGTTAAAGTGTGACTTTAGCTAATATACAGCTTTACAGCGCTTTGCGCTGACATGAAACCCAGAGAAAGGTTTAAAAACTTAGAAAAAAATGAATCAAGATACAGCCCCCTTACTTGTCGCAGCAAAGAGATATCTCAACATCGATCATGCAGCATTTTATATGCCAGGACATAAACGCGGTCAGGGGATCGATCGCCAATTTATGGAACTTCTAGGGGAAACGGTCTTTCGGTTGGATTTGCCAGAATTACCCGAACTAGAAGAAGCAGTTACCGAAGCAGAAGTCTTAGCGGCGGATGCGTATAACAGCGATCGCGCTTGGTTTATGACTAATGGCTCTACCTGTGGCATACAGGCGATGCTTTTGGCAAGCTGTGGAATTGGGGACAAAATTTTGATCGGGCGTAATTGTCATAAGGCAGCGATCGCGGGATTAGTGCTGAATGGCGCAACCCCGATTTATTTGCCGACAGATTATTTATCGGAATTTGATTTAGATTTGGGAGTAAGTCCTGCGACTTTAGAATTATTTTTGCAAGCGCATCCAGATGCTAAAGCGGTGATGCTGGTTAGTCCTAACTATTTTGGAGTCTGTGGCGAACTGGAGAAATTAGTAGCGATCGCCCATTCTTTTAATATTCCCTTATTAATTGATGCAGCTCACGGAGCGCATTTAGGTTTTCATCCTGATTTACCCATATCGGCTTTACAGGCAGGAGCCGACTTGGTGGTACAGTCCACGCATAAAGTTGCAGGTAGCCTCACCCAGTCTTCGATTTTACATTTGCAGGGCGATCGCATTCAAGTTGAGCAAGTTGATCGGGCTTTACAAATATTGCGATCGAGTAGCCCTAATTTATTGTTACTGATTTCCCTTGATGTGGCGCGGCGACAAATGGCGATCGATGGTAAAACTCTATTAACGGAAACTTTGCAGTTATCGAAGGAAGTGCGATCGCAATTAAATCAAATTCCGAATTTGCGAACCTTTGACCAAATGGAAGTTGCCACTCTCGATCCCACCCGCTTAACTGTCATGGTCGATGATTTGGGAATCAGTGGTTTTGATGCGGATTTGCGCTTACATTCTGAGTTAGATGTCATGGCTGAAATGCCTACCCTTAGCCAATTAGTTTTTATTCTTAGTTTAGGAAACACTCAGGCTGATATTGAGCGTTTAATTTATGGATTTCAGCAACTTGGTAAGGAAAAGGGGAAGAGGGAATTAGGAATTACGAATTACGAATTACGAATTACGAATTATCAGGGTAGACTTACTCCTCGTGAGGCTTATTTTGCGAAAAGCGATCGCATTTCTATTTATGAGGCGATCGGGCGGGTTAGTGCGGAGTCTCTTTGTCCTTATCCCCCCGGAATTCCGTTGCTTTGTATTGGGGAGGAAATTACTTTGGAAGTTGTGGAAATGTTGCAGTGCATTTTGCGATCGGGTGGAATTATTAATGGGGCAAGTGATGATAGTCTCGAAACGATTCTGGTTGTAAAGTAGCATTGTGAAGTAGTGGGAATTCATGAATTGCCACTACTTCACGCCGCTAGTTATGTGACAAAATAAGTAAGGATTTTCTAGAAATTTATCGAAATAAAAATTTTATGTCTAATCTCATTCCTTCACAAGTTCTCCAAAATCGTCTTAGTTATCAGGGTAGTAAGTTTTCTTTTCATAGCGATCGCCTCAAATTACCGAATGGGGTCATCGGTGAATATTCCTATATCAAACATCCTGGGGCTGGGCTGGCGGTTCCTGTCACAGCTGATGGTAAATTTGTTTTAGTCAAGCAATATCGATTTGCAATTCAACGCTATCTTTTAGAGTTTCCTGCGGGAACTTTGGAAGTTGGCGAGAATCATGATGTGACTATTAAGCGCGAAATTGAGGAAGAAACTGGATATAGTGCTAATAAATGGCAATATCTTGGAGGGTTTTATATTTGTCCTGGTTATTCCGATGAGATTATCCATGCTTATCTAGCTCAAGATCTCACTAAGTTAGAGCATCCTCCTGCTCAAGATGAAGATGAAGAGATAGAAGTTGTGTTACTGAGTCGAGAAGAGGTTGAGGATTTATTGCGATCGCAAAGTGCGGATGCTAGCCTCGATGCCAAATCGATTACGGCTTTTCATCTGGCTTTACAGTATTTGTAACATGAAAATCATCGCGATCGCCCTTGCTGGTGGGAAAAGTTCTCGCATGGGAAGTGACAAAGCTTTATTAGAAATTAATGGAGAAACTCTATTATTTAAAACTTGTCGAACTGCTCTAGAAGTAGCTGATGCTATTTATGTGGTGGTGCGTAGTCAGCTACAATATGAGATAGCGATCGCAAATTTTCCATCTGTTACCAATTATTTCATGGTTGTAGATCAGCAGTTTGATGGTGCATTAGTTGGCTTTTGGCAAGGTATACAGACTATTCACGAACCGAGTGATTGGATATTACTGCTAGCCTGTGATTTGCCTAATCTTCAAAGTGACATTCTCCAACTCTGGGCTGCTCATTTAGCGGATTTGCCAGAAAGTGCGATCGCCTATTTACCGCGCTATGCCAATAAAAATTCAAATAATAAATCTAATAATAATTTGCGAAAGCAATGGGAACCTTTATGTGGATTCTATCGCTGGACTTGTCGAGATTCGCTGATGGAATTTATTAACCAAGGAGGGCGATCGTTTCAAAAATGGTTAGAGAATTTAGAAGTTGTTGAAATAGAAGAAGTAACTTTATCAATGCTTTTTAATTGCAATACCCCCGAAGATTTGGTATTCATAAAAGGGAAAGTATAGGTTTCAGTTCAATCTATTGCGCCACTTGGCTAACTGATCTTTTGTCGCACTATCAATGCGATTTCCCAGTAAATTTTTGGTGTTAGCTTTTTGATTTCTTTGCCGACTTTGCACCGATCGCATAGTTGCCTCTACTTCTTGTTCTAGGGCGGTGGATGATAGCCATTCAGCCCCAAAGCCGATCGCAGTTAGTTGTTGGGCGCGATCGGATGTCACCACAATAATTCGTTTTAAATGCCTAAGCGGATCGCGGCGGTATTTGCCACATTGACGTTCGATATATGTATCCGCAGTTTCGTTATGATCGGTGAAATATAACTTCAGGTTTTTGGTGATTTTTTCAGCTTTTGCAGGTGTGGCTTGCACATAGGCATCAAATACCAATGTCGTTTTATAACCGTGATATGCGCTAAAGTTCACCATTGCCTCGGTTAAATGCGATCGCGCAACGTCAAACCCTTGCAGATCTCTCATCTCCTGCAAGTGTCGCCACAGCCCAATCACGTTATAACCGTCCACCAACATCACTGGTGGATATTCCGCCGACATATCAGTAAACCATTGCAAAAAATTAGTCTTATCAATTCTGACACTAGAATTTACAAATATTATGTTTCTTTTGGCAAAAGTTATCCACGAACAAAGTATTTGCAAATTTAAATTACCAAAAAACTCACAGCCTATTGAAATAGCGAGCAATATTAGAAGTATATACAAGCGGCTCTTTTATATACGTCTATATATCCCTCAGTTTTTAGTACAAATATCTAAATTCAAGTACCAGTAATGCAATCACTTAAATTTCAGCACACAATAAATATCTCAAACAGGGAGTCTTAGTGTCATAATGAGGCAGAAGTATTAGACGAACCTCGAACTGACATGGCTCCGAAAAATTCCTCCGCAACGGCGATCGCTAAAAATGCTAGCGCTCAAGAGACAAAATCTAGCATCAGTCCAGAGAAAAAAAAGGCGCTTGATGCGATCATGCAAAAGATCGAGAAGGATCATGGCAAGGGCGCGATCATGCGTTTGGGTGATGCTACAAACATGCGGGTAGAGACGATCCCTAGTGGTGCGTTGCCCCTCGATCTTGCCCTTGGTGGAGGCTTGCCCAAGGGACGAGTAATTGAAGTCTATGGACCAGAAAGCTCTGGTAAAACGACTCTAGTCCTTCATGCGATCGCCGAAGTCCAGAAACGTGGTGGTATCGCCGCCTTTGTCGATGCTGAACATGCCCTTGATCCAACTTATGCGGCAAGTGTAGGCGTTGACATCAATAATCTGCTAATTTCCCAGCCTGACTCAGGTGAAATGGCACTGGAAATTGTCGATAATTTGGTGCGATCAATGGCAGTAGACATCATTGCGATCGACTCGGTAGCAGCTCTTGTCCCCCGTGCTGAAATCGAAGGCGAAATGGGTGCATCCCATGTGGGTTTGCAGGCAAGGTTAATGAGTCAAGCTCTCCGCAAAATCACGGCTAATGTCGGGCGATCGAACTGCATCGTGATTTTCTTAAATCAATTGCGTCAAAAAATCGGTGTGTCCTATGGCAGCCCTGAAGTAACTACTGGCGGCACAGCTCTGAAATTTTATGCCTCAGTGCGTCTAGACATTCGCCGTATCCAAACCCTCAAAAAAGGCACGGAAGAATATGGGATTAGAGCCAAAGTTAAGGTTGCCAAGAACAAAGTCGCCCCACCCTTTCGGATTGCTGAATTTGATATTATTTTCGGTAAAGGGATTTCTACAGTTGGTTGTCTCGTAGACCTTGCGGAAGAAATGAGCATCATTGTTCGTAAGGGTGCATGGTATAGCTACCAAGGTGACAACATCGGTCAAGGTCGAGACAACACGATCAAATATATGGAAGACAAGCCAGAATTTGCTCAGGATATCGAAAAACAGATCCGCGATAAGCTTGCCGAAGGTGTAGCAGTTTCGGCGACTAAGGTTGTACCTGAAGAGATCGAGCCTGAAGATGACGAGCTACCACCTGACGATTTTTAAAAGTGCGATCGCGTCAATTTCATTGAAATAAATTGCGGGCTGAAAGCTAAAATTCAATTTAACGGGTTTTAGCTTTTAGCCAAGAATTTTAATCAACTTGCTTTTAATCACTTCGCCACTAACCAAGCCTCTAAATCCGTCAAACTACTAAAATCTAAAAGCGCCTCACTCAAATCCTCAAGCACAGTCAAAGGCAACCCCGAAATAGTCACCCGTATCTCCTCAGACAAATTCCCAAATCGCTTAGTCAAAATTCGCACAACAAGATTAATGGCTTCTTGCTCGCGTCCTTGTAGAAGCCCTTGTTCACGTCCTTGCTCACGCCCTTGTTTACTCCCCTGCTTACGCCCTTGCTTTATTCCTTGCATAAGCCCTTGTATACGCCCTTGCTTTACCCCTTTAGCCTTAATTTCTCGATAAACTCTGGTTTCCTGTAATGTGATATCTAACATAGCTTCTACCTCCTGTTGAGTTAAATTTTCAAATCTGTAAACCATGATTGTCGTCACCATCTCTATTATGGCGCGACTTGATGATTGGGCAGCATTCTTTTGTAACAAATACCTTGCTTCGACTGGTGCTTGGTTTTCGTCAATCGTAGTCAATACCATCAGCGCTACCCAGATCGGCAACTGGCGAATATCGCCTAACTCACTTAAACCCACATTCCGCTCGTAATGGAAGGGTAAAATAATAAGCGAAAGGCAAAGAGAAAGCCAACAATGAGGAAAAGATATTAACACCAAAAATGCAGATATAAAAGTGTCGAACCTAGACCATCTAGGAATCGTCGCAGGATAATAGACGATCTGGGAATCGTAGAGCAGATAAACGAAAGAATTGGGAGAAGCTCAAGAGAAAAAGTAAGTGCAGGAGTAATAGTAAAAGCAATGATCCTGAATGGATTA
>JBIKYX010000012.1:0-70948 GCA_044355035.1 Pseudanabaena sp.
TTTCCCATTCTTTGTCTGATAAGTCGGTATCATAGGGTTGGCGCATCTTTTTGGGTTGTTATACTTTTTGCGTACCTGTATTTATAACCCTTTTAGCTGCGCCTTCGACTTCTTAAATGGTTTCTAAAGAATCCTGAATTGGATTTGCCTTACAAGTATCGCGGTTTAGCAAAATATGAATTAGGAGATAAGCAGGGAGCGATCGCTGATTTTACCGAATCTATTAATCTAAATTTCGATAGCAAGGATCAAGACAATGAATTTGCCTACATAATGCGTTCGAGCGCAAAAGAGGATTTAGGCGACGAGCAAGGTTCTCTTGAGGATTGCAACAGGTCTATAATATCTGGTTATACAGCGACAATTCTAAAAAACCCGAATGATTATAAAGCCTACATTTCAAGAGGACGTGAAAAATATGGTTTAGGTGAATTTCAAGGAGCCATAGCTGATTTTAACAATGCCATTAGTTGTATCCCTAGTGAAGAAGATCTTTTATTCCTATCTGCTAAAGCAGAAGCCTTATTTGAATTACAAGAAAATGCAGAAAATATTGATGATGACATCATGGAAGAAATCCTTGATGTTCACAATAATTTGTCAGTATTGTTCTACTATAGTGCGTCATCAAAGCTTCAATTAGGAGATGAAGAAGGAGCACGTGACGACTATAAAAAATCTAGAGATTCAAAAGCTAGGTGGCATATGACAATAGATACGAGAGCTTATCATTATCAAGAGTTAGGGGCAAACCAAAAAGCCTTACAGGATCTGCGTAAAATTGAAAAACATCTCTTATCTTCTTACCCTAATTCACCAAAATGTGTTCAAGTACAAGAAAGAATTAAAACGTTGGAGTCATTGTAGCCAAGTGTCTCCAAAGAATTCATACGCCTCAGTCCTGATGCTTACCATAATCGCGGGATTGCGAAGGAAGATTTAGGAGACAAACAAGGAGCGATCGCCGACTATAACGAAACCATCCGCCTCAATCCTAATTATGCTGATGCTTACAACAATCGCGGGTTAGCGAAGTATGACTTAGGAGACAAACAGGGAGCGATCGCCGACTACAACGAAGCCATCCGGCTCAATCCTAATGATGCTGATGCTTATGTTAGTCGCAGTTTAGTGAAGCTTGACTTGAAAGACAAACAGGGAGCATTGGCAGATTTGTGGAAGGCGGCGGAACTCTTTCAACAGCAAGGCAAAGCAGAATTGTACAACGAAGTTCGCGATCTAATTAGAAAACTGGAAGGATGAGGGGAAGGAAAAAGTAGAAAGGCAAAAGGAAAAAGTTTAAAATAGAGATTGAGTTAGAGAATTTAGGAGATTAACCTATGAATGTGACACAGCAAGAACTATTGAAAGCCAATAAAGCAATGGAGGTAAATTATGAGTCCCTTATTAACTAAAGTCTTAGCCGATGCGACACAACTTAATCCCCAAGAGCAATTACAGCTAGTTTCCATCTGATAAATATTTGGCAGCAATCACCACACCTCAATGAAATGTCTAATCAAATATCTACCGATAAAACCGCTACAAGCCCAACATTAAGTCGTAAAAATCTTTTTGAGTGTATGAAAGGCAAAATAAAAATGGCTCCAGATTTCGATGCTCCCCTTGCTGATTTTGCTGAGTATATGTGATGAAATTTAAGATTAACCCATGAATATGACACAACAAGAACTATTCAAAGCCTTCGAGTCATTACCCACCGAAGCCCAACGCCAAGCCCTAAACTTCATCACCTTCTTGCAACAAACTTATGCCCCAGCAATTAAACTACAAAAAACAGAAATTGACTGGACAAACGATCCATTTATAGGAATGTGGCAAGAGCGTCAAGATATGGACGACAGCACAACATGGGTACGCAATATTCGGAACAGCGAGTGGTCATAAGGCAATGACGAATCTAACAACGTTGAATTTAGGAAATAGAACAATGGATCGAGTAGAACATTATCGCCAAATCGTGCGTACCTTTCTAGAAGAATATGCCCAAGAAAGCGTCTCACCCAACGAAAACGTCACTGCTGAATTAGTATTTGATGAAAAACGCGATCGCTATTTGTTAGTTCATGTTGGTTGGCAAGGCGCTCGGCGGATTTACGGCTGTCCTATGCAGATTGATATTATTGACAACAAAGTATGGCTACAACATAACTCTACTGAAATATTTGTCGATCGCGAACTCATTGCTAAAGGCATACCCGAAGACGACATGGTGCTAGGACTCCAATCACCTCGTATCCGTGAACTAGTCGCCGCAAAGAAGAAGATCTAGCGATCGCAACTCCGCTATCTCTGAACCTTCCCATCAGGAAGAGTCGCACCTTTGAGAATTGCACCGACAAGATTGGCGCTGCTTAGCTCCGCACGATTGAGAACAGCATCAGTTAAATCAGCACTTGCCAGATTGGTTCGCGCTAGATAGGCTTCAATCAAATTTGCCCGCACCATAATCGCACCTCTAAGATCAGCACGACTGAGATCGGCACGAGAGAACTTCACATCGGTTAAATCAGTTCCCTGCATTTGAGCGCGACTAGCCTTCACATCAGGCATCACCGCACTGCGTAACGACACACCATTAAAATCAGCATCAAGCAAAATCGCTCGTTCCATCTTGGCATTATTTAAGATCGCGCCAGTGAGAACCGCCGAAGTCAGATTTGCCTCCGTCAGAAATATCCCTTGCATATTTGCCCCCTGAAGTTTTGCTTCACTAAGATTCGCGCCATTGAGAGTTGCTTCTTGTAAATTCGCGCCACGCAAATCGGCTTTATGGAGATTTGCACCCGATAAATTTGCGCCACGCAGATCGACCTCAGTCAAATTTGCACCCACTAAACTAGCACTGCTACGTTTCTTCTTATTTGGATCAATTTCATGTTGATCGCCAACCGCCCGTTCTTGTCTGAGATTCGCGCCGCGCATACAAGCACCAGTGAGAGTCGCGCCATTCAAATTAGCGGTTCGCATATCTGCATCGATCAAGTTGGCATCCATCAAGTTAGCAAGGCTGAGATTCGTGCCGAAAAGTGTCGCACCTTGGAGACTTGCCCCATGCAAATCCGCGTTAGATAGATTGACATTACTCAAGTGCGCTTGATTGAGATTTGCGCCACAGAGATTTGCGCCAGTCATGATCGCGCCGCGCATATTTGCCCTTGTTAAGCAAGCAAAGGTCAAGATCGTGCTATGCAAATAAGCCTTAGAAAAGTTGACATCTAACCAATCAGTACGGCTAAGATTTGCGCCACTAAGTTTAATGCCACTGATATTGAGTCCACTAAAATCGCGATCGCCTTTAGCATAACGGCGCAAAATATCTAAATGAGTAATTGCTGATTGCATAGGGAAGCCTTAAAGAACAACCAACTGAACTATATAGTTTTTTATAGCGCTTTGCACTCATAAACAAACAAAAATTTCAGGTCAAGCTATATCCGACTAAAATAGTCTGGTATATTTGACGACTATAAATGCTTGTGTTAAGGTTCATTGCAGTAGCAAAAAGTAAAACAAAAACCTTTATTGATTAGAAGGGATATCAAGAACATGACAGCAACGATTGTTTCTCCTTACATCAGCGATCGCGTTGAAACATTTAGTAATCTCAAATGCAAAGAGTGCGGCGCAGAATACGAAGCTAAGGCGATGCACGTTTGCGAATTGTGTTTTGGTCCTTTAGAAGTTGCCTATAACTACGATGTGATTGCATCTAGGGTCAGCCGTGCCACGATCCAAGCAGGTCCTCTATCAATCTGGCGTTACCGAGAATTTCTGCCCGTCAAAACCGAAAACTATATCGATGTATCCACAGGCATGACTCCCTTGATCAAGGCGAACCGTCTTGCCAAGCGTCTCGGCATCAAAAATCTCTACATTAAAAATGATGCTGTAAACATGCCCACCTTGAGCTTCAAGGATCGCGTAGTTTCCGTAGCCCTCAGTCGCGCCCGTGAACTTGGATTTACTACCGTTGCTTGTGCTAGTACTGGTAACTTAGCCAACTCCACCGCCGCGATCGCTGCCCATGCAGGCTTAGAGTGTTGTGTGTTTATCCCGTCGGATCTCGAAGCTGGCAAAGTTCTCGGCACAACCATTTACAATCCCAAAGTTTTCTCCGTACATGGCAACTACGACCAAGTAAACCGCCTCTGTTCCGAAGTAGCCAATACTCATGGTTGGGGCTTTGTAAATATCAAC
Source organism: Pseudanabaena sp. (assembly GCA_044355035.1). GTDB lineage: Bacteria > Cyanobacteriota > Cyanobacteriia > Pseudanabaenales > Pseudanabaenaceae > Pseudanabaena. The sequence continues at coordinate 4,222 of JBIKYX010000012.1, forward strand.
TTGCGTCCTTACTACTCTGAAGGTTCCAAGACTCTCGCCTATGAAGTAGTCGAACAACTTGGCTGGAAACTTCCCGATCACATCGTCGCTCCTTTGGCTTCTGGCTCTCTATTTACCAAGATTTATAAAGGCTTCAATGAATTTGTGAAGGTGGGCTTAGTTGACGACAAATCAGTACGATTCAGTGGCGCACAAGCCGAAGGTTGCTCACCGATCACCTCAGCATATAAAGAAGGTCGCGATTTCATTACCCCTGTTAAGCCTAAAACGATCGCTAAGAGCTTGGCGATCGGTAATCCTGCTGATGGTATCTATGCGATCGACATCGCGCACAAGACCAATGGCAATATCGAATCAGTAAATGATGATGAAATCATCGAAGCGATGAAGTTACTTGCCGAAACTGAAGGCATCTTCACAGAAACTGCTGGCGGAACCACGATCGCTGTCCTCAAGAAACTAGTAGAAGCTGGCAAGATCGATCCTGACGAAGTAACAGTCGTTTACATCACAGGCAACGGTTTGAAGACCCAAGAAGCGATCCAAGGCTATGTCGGCGAACCATTCCTGATTGAACCTAAACTAGATAGCTTCGAGCGGGCGCTAGAGCGTTCTCACACCCTTGACAAACTAGAGTGGCAAACTGTTGGTGTTTAGCTAAAAAAGAGTCGCGTTGCGACTCTTTTTTTATTTTTATGAATCTAATTTCTGGATGTATGTACCTAGCTGATTAAAAGTGCCAGCATAGGTAATTGTTCGCGTACTGTATCCCTTAAGATCAACTGAGTATTGCTTAAGGGGCAGTAAAACTGCCGCATAGGGGGTTAAGACATAGGTAGCTGAACCGATCGCCACGTCTAATTGCAGTTGTTTTGTCGAAGACTCCAGTCTAAATGCAGAGTTGACCGTATCACCGAGGGCGGTGTAGTCAGGATGCTCACTCGTCCCCATCTGCCCCACCATCGCATATCCCGTATTTACCCCCGCACCAACTCGCAACTGAAAGGGAAATTTAAACTGTTGGTTCAGTTCATTACTCATTTCATAGAGTTCATAAAGGGCGCGATAGACCTTAAGCATTTCCTGTGTCGATACAGTATCGGAACTATTTTCGGTTTCATGAATCCATACCGTCATGATCGCATCGCCAATATATTTATCGACCCAACTACCGTGGCGATCGATTATTTCCCCAGCCCGACGAAACCAAGTACCGATCGCCTCTGAGAGAATATGCTCGTCCATTTGTTGCGTTAATTTTGTAAAGTCGCGAATATCAATCACCAAGACCGTAATCAGCTGTCGCCGATGTAGCATGGCTGTCGCTACCGCATCAGTTTCTTCAATCTCAGATGGTTCAATATCGGGAGATGTCGTGATTTCAGGACAATAAAACTCTAGTTTTGTTTCACCAAGAATAATGCGATCGCCATTTTTTAAATTCACAGGGATAGTCACTCGTTTCCCATTCACAAAAGAACCATTGCGACTGCCCAAATCAATTAAAAAATAATTTCTCTCACCAACAATTTGAAACATAGCGTGATTGCGCGATGCACATTTATCAGACAAGGGAATATCATTCTCCGAGCCTCTTCCTAAATTCCAAGAATATGCATTGACAAGGGGAATCTGTGTCGCACCTTGAGATCCGTGAAGTACGACATGTGGTTTATCATCCCAATTTATGACAGGCTGACTCACAAGGTTATTATCCCCTAGTAATGAAATTTATAAGTGAGTTTGTGGTTGACTTTACAATCGGGTTGTATCGATAGAAATTTTTACTCCTGACCAATATAACGTTTTTTGATTTTTGGCAATATAGCCAAAAGCCATAACCTTGTCGTTAGCGGCACGGTTAAAAAATATTACGATAACCCCAAAGTACAGCAGTTGCGGTTATCCATACCCAAAGCGAGAAGAATAATCCTAAATAAGAATGTTACGATCGCTACAAGCAAACGCAAGCCGATACACACCAGCCCATAAACACTAGTCCATAGATACCAGCCCATCAGCATCGGCTAAAAAGCATCGGCTAAAAAGCATCGGCTAGAAAGCGACAATAATACAGGGATAGAAACTCATGAGATTTTACACATTCGGCAATAATTTACCTAATGGTTCTGGGAATGGCTGGTCGGGGCTACGTTTTTGGCTCACGGCTCTATTAATCTTTTGGACATTGAGTAGCATTGGTTTAGGCTGGCTTGTTAACTCTTTCTTTATACTGATCGGTTTAGTTGCCTTTGTGCCTGTAATTGCTTTTTTTGGCTTGCAATGGTGGGTAAAACGCAGTATTGTATCGGCAGAATGCCCCGTATGCGCTTCGTCATTTACGGCTACGCGATCGAGCCAGTTTCAATGTCCTAGCTGTGGCGAACCCTTACAAGAACAGCAAAATAAATTTGTGCGGCTGACCCCACCTGGCACAATCGATGTTGATGTTCAAGTTGTGGATTAAAACAATAGCTTTAAGCCAAGAACTTTAGCTCTTGGTTTGTTTGCGTAAGTCCTATAGGTATAAAATACTGATAGCTCCACCTTATTATTTATACTTAGCGTTTAGCATAGGATGTCACCATGCCATTGATTGCAACCGATAAAATTGTCAAAGACCTAGAAAAAGCAGGTGCTTTAGCAATGCGCGTTCCGCCTGAAGGTGGGTATGAAGGTCGCTACCAACTGCGACTTAAGAATGCGGGTTATGAGATTCTTTTCATTACAGCGCGAGGTTTGGGTGATGTGAATAGCTATCTCACTGGTGTGCATGGCGTGCGCCCCTCCCACCTTGGCAAAACCGAGATTCGCACATATTTCATCCCTCCCGCTATTCAGTTTCGTCTCAACGCTCTGCCACCTAAGTCTAAGGGGTTAGTCGTATGGCTGATTGAGGGCAAATATTTATCCCAAGAAGAATTAGACACTCTCAGTCAAATTCCCGATCGCGATCCCCGTGTCAAAATTGTGATTGAAGTCGGTAGCGATCGCGCTGTCACATGGCAACCACTCAAGCAAACTGTTGCTGCTTAATACTTGCCGCTTAATAACGCTTAATTAAAGGAGGCGCTTTGCGCCTTTTTTATTCTTTAAAACACATTAGGAGCCAACAATGATCGCTGTAAAACTCCCAAAACTACAAGTTGTGGCTGGTCAGAAATTGCTAATTAAAGATGTCAGTTGGCAAGAATTTGAAGAGATTTTAGAAGAATTAGGCGATCACCGCGCTTCACGGATTGCATATCATCAAGGGGATTTAGAGATTAGGATGCCACTTCCAGAACATGAGCGCAGCAAAATCATCATTGCTGATTTAGTCAAAATCCTCCTCAATGAACTAGATATCGCCTATGAGCCTTATGGATCAACGACGTTTAAAAACCGCAGTATGGCTCAGGGTATCGAGCCTGATGATTGTTTTTATATTCAAAACGCCGCTCGCATGATTGGCAAAACCAAAATTGACCTAGAGATCGACCCACCCCCTGATCTAGCGATTGAGGTAGATCTCACTTCAAAAACTCAGCTTTCGGTATATCAAGGGCTTCAAGTACCCGAACTATGGCGATGGGAAAATAATCAACTCAGAATTGATGTCTGGCAAAACGGCGAATATGTGCGAACGCCCTTTAGTCCCACTTTTCCAAATATCTCAATTATTGAAATTATCCCGAAATATTTAGGATTAGCTAATACCAAAGGAACCAGCTATGCAATGAAAGCATTTCGGACAAACATTAAACAAAAACGTTAAAAGTGAAAAGGAGGTAAGCTTGGCACTTTCCAAGGAGCAAACTATAGGGTTGATAATTCTCTTGGGAGCGTTGGCACTAAGCACCGCTACTAACAACAAACTGGATCGTAAAACTCTAGAATCTCTTCCAGAGGCAGTTGGTGTGGCTATATTAAGCTCAGAAGATGAATCCAAAAAGGCAATACAAGAAATTAACCAGATTAGAAAGAGTTACGGTAGAACTCCAATTAATTACAGTTCCCAAGTCTATGCGTTAGCCCTTGCTAGAGCCAAGGATATGAATGAGTATGGTTATTATGATCACACCAATCCCAAAACTAAAACTTGTGCTGACACAATGAAGGGTAGCTATGGTTTTGAATCCAGCGACTATCTCGCTGAAAACATCAATACTTATGTTGCGGTTGGAGGCGTGTCATCCATGAAATTAGAGACAATGAGTGATTCAGTCAAGGGATGGATGGACAGTAGAGGGCATAGATACAACCTCCTATATTCTATGCACCTTGCGGGAGCCGTTGCTTGTGATGGCAATAAATGTGTTTTTCTTGGTTTAAATAAAAAAGAGCTTGGAAAAGGTTGCCACACGGGAAAAGAAGGATTAGATTATTGGGAAAAAGCCCCACCGCAAACTGGAGAAGTTTTGATAAATAAATAAGGTGATCGCTAAATTAATATGCAAATGTAGGGAGGGAATCATGCGGATAATAGCTAACTTTGGTAGATCATTGGCATTATTTGTGCCAACATTTTTTTGTCTGTATGCCACTGACTTATGGGCGCTCAACTTATTTGTATTCATATTGACATATCCAGTATCGCCATCAGATCGCCTATCTGGTATCTGGTACGGATTTATGTATCTTGCAGGCGGTGCTGTCTTATACCTTTTTGTAGTTGGGTTATGGTGGTTGCTAATAAAAACTCTTTGGAGAAACAGCCCTGATTGGATCGCCCCCAAAAGCTGGAAAAGCATATTTATTAATTTAGCGATCACTACAGTTTGTTTGTTCATTGCCTTCTTATGTGAGCCAGCGCTATGGCGAGGCGGCAACGCATTTATTAACGGTCTAGGCTATCTAACACAAATGATAGTAATAACACTACCTAAAGTCGCTTCAATATGGTTTTTGCTGGTAAATATAATTTACTTTCTTACTTCAAGAGCAAGCAAATTTCAAAATCAACCGAATAAATCGGTATCGCGTGACAGAATCCCAAAAAAATATCCAAGTCGCAAATCACAGGAAACCGTTGATCGTAATGTTGTCACTGAATATCCATCAGCAAAAGAAGCACTGCGCGATCGGCAAGAGGATCATGAGCGCAAAGTGGCTGCAATGAGGGCAGCAAAAGCAAGTAGTTTCCCGAAAGTGCAACATCCCTCTAAACCAGTTGCCAAGAGTGAAATATCGATCTCCAAACTCAGAAAGTTGATTAAAATGGTACATGGTAGAGAAGATGTTGCGCGAAGACTGATAGAGGGTAACTTGAAATTATTCCCAGATAAATCACCTGATTGGGCTTGCGATAAGGCGATATCAGATTTAGAGAGAGATCGGCGGACTTGACAACGGTTGTATCAAAATCAAGTTAATTTTTTAGGTTAGTTAACAGAGATAAATAAAATGTCACAGGAAGATTTTCAGCAACAGGTTATTAGGAAGTTTGAAGAGTATGAAGAATTTCAAAAGCAAGCCTTGCTGAAAATTGCAGAGCTAAAGACAGATATTGACGATCGCTTCACCAAGTTAGAGTTTGATATCAAAGAAGCTAATATCCGTCTGGATGCGTATCAAAAATCATCTGGACAGATCGTCAATCTAGCATTTGGACTAATCGCTAGTGCGACAGTTATCACCGTAATTTCATCTGTGTTTAAGAGATAATCGTGCAGAATTCGGTGATTGTCCTGAAATATTGAATTGCATTTCAAAAATATGTAGCTCAATTTAATCAGTAATGCTATGCTAATAATTCTGCTAAAATATTGAACCGAATCACGCAGAAAATTAGAGCTATAAACCCATGATGAAGTTGAGATTAAAGCGATTTGGCAAAAAGTTTGAAGCCAGCTATCGCATCGTTGCCGTAAACAGCACTAGCCGCCGCGATGGTCGTCCCCTCGCTGAGCTTGGTTTCTATAACCCACGAACCAAAGAAACCCAGCTTGATGTCCCTGCAATCGTGCTTCGCATTCAGCAAGGCGCACAGCCCACTGACACAGTACGTCGCATCCTCGAAAAAGCAAAGGTATTCGATCTCGTTGCTGCTTAAAGCTGACTAAACCAAGATCTAGGTTTGATCACAGAGCCAGACTAAAATGCCAGACTAAAATGCCAGACTAAAATGCCTGATTACAAAGCCTTAATTTGTTTTTTGCTGAAGCCATTATTGCTACATCCAGAAGTGCTGCGGGTGGATTTTGAGTCAAATAGCAAAGGCGATCGCCTCTGGATCAGAGTTGCGTTCGATCCAGAAGATCGGGGGCGAATTTTTGGTAAAGGTGGACGGACAATTCACGCGGTGCGGACAATTGTGATGGCAGCAGCCGAAGAAGCGGGGCATTGGGCAAGACTTGAGGTTTTCGATCCTAGCCCCAACATGGGTTCTGACGATCGCCATGAGCGTAATTTGGAGTATCCAGAACAATAGCGTCAACAAGTTGAAGTTGAGCGTCCTCGGATCAATATTGAAAAACCGAAGCTTCGGGAAATTAATAACTAAACTAAAAGGGGTGCGTTGCACCCTTTTTAGTTTTAACCAGTATTTGGGATTGATTATATGAAAGTTGGCGCGGAAATTCTTTGCATTGGTACGGAGCTATTGTTAGGCGAAATTCTGAATAGTAATGCTCAGTATTTGGCGCAGCAATTAGCATTATTAGGTATTCCCCATTTCTATCAAACTGTAGTAGGCGATAATCCCGATCGCATTCACCAAGCTTTAGAAATTGCCGCTAGTCGCTCTAATTTAATTATCACCACTGGAGGGCTGGGACCAACGCCTGACGATCTCACAACAGAAGCGATCGCTGATTTTTTCCATACACCTTTAGAAGAACGTCCTGAAATTTGGGAACGCATCCAACAAATGGCGGCGGAGACAGGAAAAAACCTCACCGCCAATAATCGTAAACAAGCCTTATTACCCAAGGGCGCAGAAATTTTACACAATCCCATTGGCACGGCTCCAGGCATGATCTGGGAACCGCAGCCAAATTTGTTAATTCTCACCTTTCCAGGTGTGCCGAGCGAGCTTTATCCGATGTGGCAGCAAACTGCTTCACCTTTGTTACAAGCGAGAAATTATGGTCAAGGTACTTTTTATTCTAAAGTTTTACTGTATTGGGGCATAGCTGAGTCGGCTCTAGCCACTAAGGTCAACCATTTATTTGATCTCAAAAATCCTACGGTTGCGCCCTACGCTAATTATGGACAGGCGAGGTTAAGAATTACCGCACGGGCAGATACTCCAGAAGAGGCGATCGCTTTAATTGCCCCAGTTGAAGCTGAAATCCGCGCACTCACAGGCGAGTTTTGCTACGGTACTGATGACGAAACGCTCGCGTCTGTCGCAGGTAAACATTTGTTAGAAAGTGGTCAAACCTTGGCAGTTGCTGAATCTTGCACAGGCGGTGGACTGGGTGAAGCCATCACCGAAGTATCAGGCAGTTCCAGTTACTTTCTGGGCGGTGTGATTAGCTATAGCAATGATGTCAAAATCAATTTATTAGATGTTGATCGCCAAGTTTTGGAGCAGAACGGCGCAGTGAGTGCGATCGTTGCCGAACAAATGGCGATCGGGGTCAGAGCCAAACTCAAATCTGATTGGGGCATCAGCATCACGGGGATCGCTGGACCCACTGGCGGCACAGATTCTAAACCCGTGGGCTTAGTTTATGTGGGGATCGCTGATCCTGAAGGCAAGGTTGAGGCGATCGAGTTGCGGTTTAGTCCCTCTAGAGGTAGAAATTGGGTGAGAATGCTAACTGTAAGCTCTTCTTTAGATTTGTTTATAAAAAGATTTGTTATGATGGGTAAATAAGCCTAGAAGATGATTAGGGAGTCAAGCATAGTGAAAGCGATTAAGAAAGCATTAAGAGAAATTGGCGAAATTTTGAATCGTGTATTGGAATCTCTTTTAGGACAGAATCAACCTCAGCCTGAGTTGATTCCCATACCTGTAAGAAGCAATTCTCGTCGCTCCAATCGTTATTAGGCAACAAAACCCGCTTTGCGGGTTTTATGTTTTGTATAGGCGATGAATAGCTAGAGGGTTGATTTAATCAAAGCGATCGCCTGTTCTTTGGAATGAATCCTACCTTCCACTTGAGCGATTTTGACACTTTCTAGCAGTTCCCCAAATTTAGGACTAGGTGGGATTCCTAAATCTTTTCGTAGATCATCACCCGTAATTAGCGCCACAGGATAGGCGATCGCATCATCAGGATTGAGCCAACGTTCTAACCAAGGCGTGATTTTATCAAAATCATAATTGCTAGCCATAGCCAGACTTGCGATCGCGGGGAAAAATTCTAAAGTTGGCTGAAACAATTTATATTGCTCCGTGAAAGACGCATCATCTATCAGATTGAGAAACTGCGGTAGATAGCGCAAAGTTCCCAACAACCAGCGCTGTTCGGTACGACTTAAACCTAACGAATCGAGAGCATGGGCGCTATTTGTTAACGCTGCTAATTTCACGATTACCAATGCATGACGATCGCCTGATAATTCCCTATCAAAAAATGATTGTAAGCTAGGAAATTTCACCACTAGCCGCGAGATGGCATCTTCTATCTTGGCAAATCTATCCAAATTTAAAGATTGCGGTGGCAACCAATGGTCAAGGATGTGATCGGCGATCGCATCAAGTATCCTGTGGCTGCCATTTGCCATCGACAATAGATAACCTAATTCTGTGCGAACTCGTTCGGCTGCTACGGATTTTAAGCTAGGTGCAAGCTTAACTAAAACCTGTCGGGTTAAACTTTCAATCTCAAATCCCAACTGTGCGGACTGACGATATCCGCGTAAAATTCGCAGAGGATCATCGGCAAGATTTTCAGGTGCAACCATCCGAATTCTTTTCGCCTTCAAATCGCCAATTCCATCAAAAGGATCTATAAAGTTTTCTCCCACCGTTGGTGGGAGCATACTCTGGTTTAGCTGATGACATTCCAAGGCGATCGCATTCATACAAAAATCGCGTCGCCCCAAATCTTCTTGCAAACTATCACCCATCTGTTGAGCAAAATCCGCCGTACCGTCCTTAAACACCACCCGCGCAATGTGACGCTCAGCATCGAGTACGACGAAACCTGCTTTGTATTTGCGAGCGATCGCCTGAGCCGTTTCGACAGCTTTTTCAGGTAAGACAAAATCTAAATCAAGATATTTACCTTGACGATTCAAAAGGCGATCGCGCACCCATCCACCCACTAAATAAGCAGGTGTTGGTAAATCATTAAAGTCAAAGGGAAATTTTTGCAAAATGTACTTGTAGCTCGCTTATGTTTCTATTTTTTTAGAGTTGTGAGAATTGCACTCTACGGGTGCGATTAGCTTGCTATACGTCAATTCCTAATTCGCGAAGACGTTGTGCTAGATAAGCGGCGCGTTGTTCAGCAGATTCCGCACGTTGCTCAGCAGATTCCGCACGTTGCTCAGCAGATTCGGCGCGTTGCTCAACCAAGGACATTTCTTGTTCGACTAATTCTAAACGCTCAGTGTCAGTGAGTAGCCAATTTCCTTCGGAGTCGTACCAACGTAACCATAGGCGATGAATACCGCGATATTCACCTTCCCAAAGTCCTAACCCCAACTTAATTTCGGGTAGCCATACCTTCGGCTCAGTTAACTGGACTTCTTGGTAATGTTGCGATCGCAAATTAAATAGTCGTAGTTGATTGGTATAGCGACTGAAAACCACATAGAAAGGGATCTTTAGAATCTGTTCGTATACTTTCCATTTTGATGGCGGTTGTTTGTCTTTGCGACTGTAACCATTTTCTTGATAATTAGCTTCTTGATAGTTAGCTAGCTCCCGTTCACCTAAATCTTCTTTTTCAGTGCCAGGGGAAAGCAACTCGATCGCAATATATGGAGCTACGCCTTCCTGCCAAATCACATAACTCAAACGTAAATCGTGACCATCATAAAGTTTTGAGACACCCAATACGGCAAACCAGTCAGGACGCTTATACCAATTTTGGTGATGGACATCATAGTAAATATTTAAGTCACTAGCCGTAAACACCATGTCTTCAGGGCAGTTGGCTGGACGAAAAGTTAACCCCAATAGTTCGGGTTGATAGTCATGAAATTGATCTGGCAAACCAGGCTCCTCTGGATCTTCACTAGGTAAGTCATACATTGTCGGCAGGGTTTCTCTGGGAGACAATGGCGGATCGCTTTGCTCTGTTGGATACTTAAGTCGAAACATAATTAAACCATAATAAAAATATTCTAAAGACTCAACCAGCGATCGCTTAAAGCGATCGCTTTAAATGATGTTAAACAAATGCTTGGTTTGGTTTATAAGATTTTAGCTAAATCGATATTTGCTTGAAGTAAAATAAAAACTAAAAATCATCAAAAATGAAATACGGTATTGACTTTAAACCAAAAGCAGTTAAGGATTTACGGAGCTTACCTAAACAAATACAAAGTAAAATATTAGAAAAGATTCAGTTAATGGAAAATGATTTAGCTGGCGATGTCAAAAAGCTAACCAATTTTACACCTGAATATCGATTAAGAGTCGGCAACTATCGCGTACTCTTTGAGATAGAAAATGAAAGTATTGTGATTTATCGCGTTAAATCTAGAGACAAAGCCTACCAATAAATTCCATTATGCTTAACTTAAATCCAGAATTGATTACTAAAGATGGCAAGCCTATGTTTGCAGTAATTCCATACGAGCAGTTTTTGGCAATTAAGGAGATGTTGGAGGACTTTCAAGACTTACAGGATTTGAGAGCCGCTAAGCAAGAAGAATATAGTCAACCCGCGATCGCTTTAAATGATGTCAAGCAAATGCTTGGTTTATAAGAGTTTAGCTAAATCACTATTTATTCTAAATCTAACAAACCCTGCTTAACCTCCATTTGTTTTTCAGCCGATTTGAGGACTTCTAAACTAAGGAGAATGTCGAGGCGTTTTTGTTCTTCGATAATTTCTTGGACGGTGACGATCCGAATTTTATCAACAGGAGCGCTCATGTATTGACTTTTATAAATTCCTGCTTCTTTAGATTCTTTGATCATGTCTTTAGTGGGCTTTTGCAGGGTAATAAATACGCCTAATACAGAACTCTCGCGGGTCATAGTGCCTTGCAGATCGCGAATATCTCTGGATGAGACTTTGCCAGATTTAACTTGCAAGATAATTTTTTCAGGATCGTCTTTTTCACTGCGAAAGTATGCAATCCCATCAATGCCTTTGTCTGCGCCTTTCTTTTGGTTGATGATAGCGCGGTTATTGGAATAGGTAAGAACTGCCCATTTTTCAAATTCTTTACGAGTGCGATCATCACTTTTATTAGCTAACGCTTCGGCAGATTTCATATCTTTGGGAATGCCGTTAAGCAAGATATTGTCTAATACACCTTTGCCAAAAGATTCTTCTAATCGACGAAGAATTAAGCTGACGCTTTGATAGGTAATATCAATGCCAATCCATTGACGGTTTAAGCGTTGAGAAACAGCAACAGTTGTACCACAGCCACAATAAGCATCAAGAACCACATCACCTTCTTTACTGCTGGCTTTAATAAAAAGGTCTAATAGTGCCTCTGGTTTTTGAGTCGGATATCCCAGCCTTTCTCTAGACACTTGATTTAAAAAAGGAATTTCTATCCAGTCTTTCGCTAAAACTCCTTCTGACTCATCGAGATATTGACGATAAGTATATTCCGATTCTTCTGTTAGTGGAATATCAGTTTTCCGCCTAAGATTTCCTGCCTCAGCTACATTACGACCGCGCAAACGAAAACGTCTACCGTCTGTATCAACATGACGAAATTTTTTGATAGTTGAGTCTGAATAGGCATCCGTGATCTGTCGATAGTTAAACTTATGTTTATCAGTAGATTTTGAATAGAGAAGAATCACGTCATGTTTTCTGTTAAACGATGTTTTTGATATTCCTCTTTCGCCATAACACCAAATAACTTCGTTTAAAAAATCACCACCTTGAGAGCAAAAAATAGCATCAATAATTATCTTTAAGTAATGAGAAGCCGTTGGATCGCAGTGTAAATAGAAACTTCCAGTGTTTTTTAAGACTCGATATATTTCAGCAATTCGCAACGTCATACTAACCAAATAAGCCAACAAACTTCCCCTGCCCAAAACCTTGGTTAAACCAGAAATAAGATCGATACTTTGGGAAGTAAAACGACCTAAGTAATTTTCTTGAATCTCTGCTAAACCCTGATTGGCTCGATCATCCCATGTCCATGTATCAATAAAGGCTTGAGCCTGAGCTTTATCTTCCTTGCCAATATTGTTATAAATTTGGTTATAGTTGCGCTTCGAGTTAAACGGCGGATCGATGTAGCACAGATCAACCGACTCATCTTTGATATGTTTTCGCAACACATCAAGATTATCCCCGTAGAATAACTGATTTTTAGGTTGATTTTTAGGTTGATCTGCCATAAACACTTCATTTAATCGTCATATTTGCTTATACGTTAGCACAGATGATGATTATACGAAAATAGATTTAATCAAATTTACCAGTTTAAATTAGCCGAAGCGGTAATTGCGATCGGGTGCAGCCATCGAAATAAAACGATTGTAATTGCTACACCAATATAAGCAGGACGGAGAAATTCTTGAAAAACTAATTGCTGCCGACCTTGAGCGATCGCTAAAAATGGCAAAATCGAAGTCCGTTCCTTTACCACCAAAAAAGCATCGCCATAGCGCTTAAATAAACGCCGATCGCCATGCCATACTGCGAATAAATGATAGACAACCAAGGCGATCGCGGTTGTTAATGTAAAAGATGTCCCTAGCCAAAGAGCGTGGGCAAATCCCCATAAAACCTGTCCAACCATTTGAGGATGGCGACAAATCCGAATAATTCCTGTTTCAAATAAATGTACTTCTGGTTTTTTCAGCGCCGCGACTTCCGTCAAATTAAAGGTCGCAGGGTAAAGGAACAGAAATGAAATCGCTGACAAAATTAATACAAACTCATTTACCCCTGTAACCCCTTGCACATTCCACAACTGCTCACCATCATAACGATGATTAAAGAAGTAGATAAGTTGCAACCCCGCAAGCGGAAGACTTACCAATGCAAAAATTACCCGATATAGCCTTGCCCCAATCTTTTCTTCCGCCCACATTCGCAATGATGCTAAACCACTATGGGCGATCGCAAAGATCATAATCAAGCCGATCATCACAAAATGGGTGAAGTAAGTCGAAAAGAATGCACTAAATGAGGACATATTGAGAGTAAGGATAATAAATATTAAGAATGTTGTGTCGCAACACTTCCAGTATTATCCATATTTAAGTTTAAAGCGCAAAATTGCTAAGTTCAAAATCAAGGTAATCGCATTGGCAATATAGATCGGCGCAGCGTTGACCTTTAATCCGTAAATTAGCCAGAGAGTGATCCCTGCGATAAAAGTCACTAACATTGGCAAAGATATATCCTTAGTCGATCGCGATCGCCAAACTTGAACTACTTGAGGCAGAAAAGCAAAAGTTGTCAGAGATGCTGCCATAAATCCAAGGATATTAGTAAAATCCATACGTTCCCACAAATAAGCTGATTTTGGGATGCAATACATTCCCACAAGTTAGCATTAAAACATATGAAACAACGCATCATTGGTCTTACAGGCGGCATTGCCACAGGAAAGACTACCGTTACTGACTATTTAGCCAAAAATTTTCAATTACCAATTCTTGATGCGGATTTATATGCCAGACAAGCTCTGACCGAAGAACGCCTTGCCAAAATCAGCGATCGATATGGCAAATTAATTGTTGATGATCACGGTAATTTGGATCGCCGTAAGCTTGGTGCGATCATATTTAGTAGTGAAGTTGAGCGTCAATGGCTAGAAATGTTAATTCATCCATACGTTCAAGAATGTCTGATCGCTGAAGCCCAAAAATTAGCGCCTGTAACCGTAGTGATGGCGATCCCCCTGCTTTTTGAAGCAAAAATGGAACATTTAGTGAGTGAGACTTGGGTTGTGGCTTGCGACTATCAGCAACAGTTACAGAGACTAATTGAGCGCAATCATCTCTCCAAAAACGAAGCGATCGAAAGAATCGCTAGTCAAATGCCCCAATCCGAAAAAAAAGAGCTTGCGGATTTCGTGATTATCAACTCTGGCAACCACGAAAAACTATTTTCGCAAATTGATCGTATCTTGCTTAATTCTCCGATCAAGGTTTAAAAACCTGCAAACCAAATTTTTAAAGTTGCTGTGGATGTTTACTGACAGCCCACTCACGGACTCGGCGAATCAGAGCATTTTCTTTGAGAATACGTTTAACATCTAAGAAATTTTGTAGATCAACTGTACTTACGATAGCAAGAGCCAAACTGCGATCGCTTAGGACATATCGATCCCCAATAAGATGATAAATCGTAATTATTTGTCCGTCATAACGCCATATTTCGGGTACAGCTAATTTCGCATAAATCGCTAACCGATTAATCGAACTACTGGTTATTTCGATCTCGATCGCTAAATCTGGGGGCGGATCAATTTGTAAATTAATCCTGTGCTTGCCCCAAATCTTAGCCTCATTTTGAATGTAATAGCATTGATCTGGCTCTAAACCGCGAGCTAAGTCTTGGCGATCGCAAGTCATCGAACCCAAACTGCGGATTTCTATTTCTAGAGCTTCGGTCAAAGCTTCAACGATTCGACCTAATAGTTTTTTATAGTTTTCATGCAGATCTGATTGCCTCCGAATTTCCAACAGTCCATTATCGTAGGTTAATCGTTTGTTGGGCTGCGCTTCTAAATCATCGGCGATCGCACGATAAGTCTCCCATCAATTGATGGCAGTAATAGATGATTGGCGCGATCGCTAGACTTTTCCAGAACTGCGGTCATGTTAAGTACTCGTTAAAATAAATTAACCCATAAAGTTGCGCCCCTGCGGGGGGGCAACTTTATGGGTTTTAGTTTGTAATTAATTATGCTTACATACTTAAGGAGTTGCGGGGGATTTTTCGGTAGGAATTTCTGGTGTAGACGCAGGCAAGTTTAAGGGAATAGGCTGGGCATCAGGAATAGACTTAGGCGCAGGGGCTACTTGAGACGCAGGTGGTGCAGTCAAAGCTGTAGTTGTAAACCAACCACCACTCAACACTACCGTTAAGCCTAAAAAGGTGGCAGTTAAGAACCAAGTTATCCGATTCAAAGCGGTTTCAGCACTCTTAGTACTCGAAAATAGCTGAGCTTGTCCACTAAAACCACCTAGTCCATCACTTTTAGGACTATGTAATAGGATTAATACCACTAGGCAAATAGCGACCACAGCCCAGATTGCTTTTAAAGTTCCGTACATTTCAGATATATTTCTTTGTTAGATTTTCTATAAACAGCTTAACCGATCAACAATTGCATTACAAAATAAAAATCAAAACCGAAAGAAGCTGATTCGCACGCTTCGCGTGCGAATCAGCTTCTTTCGGTTTTATATTTAAGCAAACTGCTGCCCCAATTCAATCGGATTATGAACCGTGATGCGTTTTTTGGAGATAGCAATCATTTTTTGCTTACGCAGATCACCAAGTAGCCTTGTCACCGTCACTCGTGTAGACCCGATCGCCTCAGCGATCGCTTGATGTGACAACTTCAAATCAATAGTCACACCATCATTTGATGGTGAACCGAAATCACGACAGAGAATCAACAAAAAGCTAACCAAGCGTGATCCCATATCGCGATGGGCAAGCGTCTCAATCATCATCTCCGTTTGCAAGATCCGCGATGACAAACCACGCAACAACACCATCGGTAATTCAGCATCTTCCTTTAGGGCTTTCTCCACCTGATCAATTGGCACAGAAAGTAACTCCACAGGCGTAAAAGCTACTGCATGATAAAAGCGATCGGAACGATTACCTGTAATCAACGATAAAACGCCAAACACGCTATTTTCGCGTAATAGCGCCACTGTAATTTCTTCACCTGCTTCATAAACTCTGGAAAGTTTGACAGCGCCTTTCACCAAAAAGTAAAAGCGCTCCGCAGGATCACCAGGAAAGAAAATTGTCTTGCCGCGTTCAAATGTTTCAGTCATGGGCGGAAACATTCCCCCATTCATTTCGCGGAAGACTTCAACCAGAGCACGGTCAGCCAATCTTATACACCCTCTTTGCTTAAAGATATTACATAATTATAGTCTGATAATTATAGTTTGTATCGCGATGCACATTTTCTCTAATTAAATACAATTCTGAATAATTGTGCAATTGCAGATTTTGCGATGGTAAATCTTGCGATCGCTACCTAAACATACTACTTACCGATGTGTCTTCATGTACACGCCAGATCGTCTCACCCAACAGATCGGCTACTGACAGAACACGCAGTTGAGGGAAATAACTCTCTTGTTTTACAGGAGTCGAGTTAGTAACGATTACTTCCTCAAAAACACCACTGGATAAGCGATCAATCGCTGGATGCGAAAATATCGCATGGGTGGCACAGGCATAAACTTGCCTTGCACCTTCTTTTCTTAAAAGTTTAGCAGCCTCATAGATTGTCCCAGCCGTATCGATCATGTCGTCAACTAGGACAGCAGTTTTACCTGACACATCGCCAATTACATTCATTACTTCGACCACATTATGCGCTTGGCGGCGTTTATCGATGATTGCGAGCGGCGCATCATTGAGTTTTTTCGCAAAGGATCTCGCCCTCGCGACTCCTCCCACATCTGGTGAAACAACGACTAAATCGGGTAGTTTCTTTTCATTAAGATAGTCAAACAAAACGGGAGAACCATACACATGATCGCAAGGAATATCAAAATAGCCTTGAATTTGGGCTGAGTGTAAATCCATCGCAATGACGCGATCGGCTCCAGACTGGACAATTAGGTTAGCTACCAATTTTGCGGTGATTGATTCTCGTCCCGCCGTTTTGCGATCGGCGCGGGCGTAGCCATAATAGGGCATGACTGCGGTGATTTGTCTTGCGGAGGCACGGCGACAAGCATCGATCATAATCAATAACTCAGTCAAATTATCGTTAACAGGGCGACAAGTTGGTTGGATCAGATAAACGTCACAACCCCGAATTGATTCTTGTACCTGAACATAGACTTCCCCATCCGCAAAATTTTTCCTTACCATGGGACCAAGTTCTATCCCCAAGTAGCGAGAAATTTCTTGGGCAAGCGGTAAATTTGCTGAGCCAGCAAAAAGCCTCAGTCGATCTTCGCCACCGCTTAGAGGTGATAATCTCTGAAGTCCATTCCTAATAGTCGTTAAGTGTGTCACTGGAATTTGTCTGAAGGTAAGATAGCCATACTTAATATTGTCATGCCTAACCCGCTCTTGGTAGCATATATTTCAAATTAATTCAAATTAATTCAAATTAAATTGCAATTTTTGTGATTTGTGCCGATTTCAATTACGCAAAAATTTAAAAATTACCCATCAAAAAAAAGAGGGTTGTAGGGCAAAGCACCACAACCCCTTTTGAGCGATCGCCTTTATTTTGGTGGGCGACGACGCTGTAGAAAATCTGGGATGTCTAACCCAGGCTTACTTAATTTAATTTCTGATTGTGAATTAGTATTGCTTGGAGGGGGGGCAGATGTAGTTCTTGGTGCTGAGGGGGCAGCTTGAGGCTGAACTTTTTTGGTGATTTGTGGTGGAATAGCGGGGTGTGTCTTTGGGGCAAAACCAGTAGCAATCACGGTAATCCGAATTTCGCCATCGAGCTTGGGATCGATTACTGCACCAAAAATAATATTGGCATTTTGATCAACCACTTCGTAGATTGTTTCAGCAGCAGCATTGACCTCATGCAAGGTCATATCTTCGCCACCCGTGATGTTAAAGACTACGCCACTAGCACCTTCAACTGATGTTTCTAATAGAGGTGAAGAAATGGCAGTCATGGCAGCTTCTCTGGCTCTAGATTTACCTGAGCCAATGCCAATACCCATCATCGCCGAACCTGCATCCGCCATTACTGCTCGAATATCGGCAAAGTCAACATTGACTAATCCAGGGATCATGATGATATCGGAAATGCCTTGAACGCCTTGACGGAGAATGTCATCAGCAACCCGAAAAGCTTCTTGGACTGGGGTTTGTTCGGAAATAACTGAGAGGAGCTTATCGTTGGGGATCACGATTAAGGTATCTACGCGACTTTGTAATCCCGCAATCCCTTCTTCGGCTTGTTGTCCGCGTCGCCGACCTTCAAAGGTAAAAGGACGGGTGACGATACCAACAGTGAGAGCGCCTGCTTCCTTGGCAACCTCAGCAATGATTGGGGCGGCTCCAGTGCCAGTGCCACCTCCCATACCTGCGGTAATGAATACCAGATCCGCACCTTCAACGGCGGCGGCGATATCATCGCGGGATTCCTCGGCGGATTTCTGCCCGATCGCAGGATTACCGCCAGCACCTAGACCTCTGGTCAGCTTTTGACCCATTTGAAAACGTTTTGAGGCGGAGGACTGAAGTAAGGCTTGAGCATCTGTGTTAAATGACCAGAACTCTACGCCAATCACATCACTCGCGATCATGCGATTTACAGCATTGCCACCGCCGCCGCCAACACCAATTACTTTAATTTTTGCAACACTGCCCAACATGATATTATCCGCTTTTGCGTCAACGCCTAACTGCTGCTTGATCAGATTCTGAGAGTGACTTAGGTGTAGCCTAGAGTTATTTGAAAACTCAGAAAGTTCATCCATTTGCACTTCTAATTCTCCATTTTCCGAACTATTTGAGTCCAAATGTTACTAGTCATTACGAGATGCCATTTGTAGGAAGTTTGAACCCTTTAGGATTCAGAAACTTGGGTAAAAGTTTTAAACCTACAAGGAAGAAATAATAATAGCCTTAAAGCGACAGTTTAGAGACAACTTAAAGGTAAATTATGGAGCAAATTATGATTTTGCTTCGCCAGATTTGTCTTTAGGTGGGGTATTCATTTCCAAAATCGGGTTAGTTGGTTGAGTTAGATCGATGTAGTTGTAGCTCTTTAATTTTAGTTTTTCAGGTAAACTTCTGAGCCTGTCCAGCGTCTCTAACTGTGTGTTAAACATCACTGGTTTGTATGTACCGAAATATACCAAGCCTAACTCTGTCGTCAAAATTAGGTTGGATTCATCTCGCCCATCTATCTGTGAAATCTTGATCTGACTTTGGCTGACTTGACGATATAGGGTTGACCATTGGGCGATCGCCCGATTATTTGGCTCTAATACGATGAGATTGGGCTTAGTGATGTTCGATGGATAGGCTTTGGAGGGCATCCAGATCCCTTCGGCATCCAGAAACCCTTGTTGACCATTGCGTGTAGAGTTGGCGATCGGCAAGCGTTCTTGAACTTGGATGGTAAGTTTGGATGGAAAAATAGTTCGTGATACTACTACTTTATATACTGGGGCAGATGCTTCTAGCTGAGATGCAATCTCTTGGGGTTGAATCTGAAAAATTGATTGGGGATATTGAATCGGTAATGCTTTACGGATGCTGTCCTTGGATAAGAGATTATTACCCTCAATATCGATTTGGCTTGCCCCGCGCAACTGCCAATCGGGCAGCATCGCAACCCAGAGCAGTCCGCCTGTGATCCCTGTGATAAATGTTAACTGCCAAATACGTTGGAAAATGCGAACGCGGCGTTGTTTTCGCAGTTGTTGGCGACGAGTCACATAGTCAGCCTCTCCATGGGCGATCGGAAATTCCAGTGTCATCTTGGCTCTTACCTACTTTATGTTGCTAGGAGGGTGCTAGGAGTCAGATGAGGGGCTGCTAGCAAATTGTCGCTCTAGCATAGCAATGATTTCTTCCCGTTGACTGTAAATGGCAAAAGAATCACTTGCAGGATCATTTACGGTGGGTTGCAAAAACATGACTTGATCTGGCTGCTGTTTTGATATTGGTTTTTGCTTCATCAGAGACTGGATAGCCTTAACAAAAAAGATACCCGCACTTATTACTAAGAGTGCAGATACGGATATGTAGATAATTGCGGCGATCGCCATATCTTTAAATCTTTAACTTGGGTTATTGATCTCACAATAAATGAGCCACTCAGGTTTTTCAACTAGCGTTACGAAAATGTATAGATTTGCTTCGCAAACCTTTACAAACCCTTAGTTGTTAAACAGGACAGGTACGGTGAACGCGAAACCATTAAAAGTATTGCTTAGGGATGGATTCGGTATAATCAGATCTGATAAGTATCAGTAACATTTAGTAATATTCAGGAGCTTTGCGCGATATGCAAGAGCAGGGAACGATCAGCATTCATACCGAGAATATCTTTCCCATTATCAAGAAGGCTTTATATTCAGAACGCGATATCTTCTTGCGGGAATTGGTTTCTAATGCGGTAGATGCAATTAGCAAACTCAAGATGGTGTCTTATGCTGGCGAGACGACACATTCTGCCGAACCAGAAATCACGCTCACGATCGACAAAGATAAAAAGACGCTAGCGATCGCTGATACGGGTATTGGCATGACGGCGGATGAGGTCAAGAAATATATTAACCAAGTTGCGTTTTCGAGCGCCCAAGAATTTGCCACGAAGTATGCCAACAGTGGCACGGGCGATCAGCAAATTATTGGTAACTTTGGTTTAGGGTTTTACTCCTCCTTTATGGTCGCGAGCAATGTCGAGATTGATACGCGCTCTTACCAAGAAGGCGCTGAGGCGGTGCATTGGTCTTGCGATGGTTCGACGACTTTTACCCTAGATGATAGCGATCGCGCCACTGTCGGCACAACGATCACCTTGACTTTGCAAGAGGATGCCGAAGAGTATCTGAACGAGTTTGAAATCAAGCGCATGATTCGCAACTATTGCGATTTTATGCCCGTACCGATCAAGCTCAATGATGAAGTCATCAACAAGCAGACAGCGTTGTGGGACAAGTCGCCCAAATCAGTCACCAATGATGAATATCTCGAATTCTATCGCTATCTCTATCCCTACCAAGACGATCCCCTATTCTGGATTCATCTAAATACCGACTATCCGTTTGTGATTAAGGGAATTTTATATTTCCCGAAAATGAAGGCGGATATCGATCCCAATCGTGGACAGATCAAGTTGTTCTGCAATCACGTTTTTGTCAGCGACAATT
Source organism: Pseudanabaena sp. (assembly GCA_044355035.1). GTDB lineage: Bacteria > Cyanobacteriota > Cyanobacteriia > Pseudanabaenales > Pseudanabaenaceae > Pseudanabaena. The sequence goes on from JBIKYX010000012.1 coordinate 25,325, forward strand.
GCGATGATGTGATCCCCAAGTTTTTGATGCCATTGCGCGGAGCGATCGATAGTACCGATATTCCCCTGAATGTGTCGCGGAGCTTCTTACAGGGCGATCCCAAGGTTCGTAAGATTCAAGACTTTATTGCCAAGAAGGTAGGCGATCGCCTTAGCTCACTCTACAGCGACTCCCGTGAAGAATTTCTGAAATGTTGGCAAGATATCAGCATCTTCATGAAATTTGGCGCGATGAACAGCGACAAGTTTTATCAACAAATCAAAGATATTTTGGTTTATGCCACTACTAGCGAAGATGATTCGGTCAAGAGCGACAGCGGTAACTACACAACTCTGCAAGCCTATCTAGAGCGCAACAAGGAAAAACACGAAAATCAAGTTTTCTACACTTCCGACCCGATCGCCCAAGGTACTTATGTAGAATTGCATAAAAACCAAGGTTTAGAGGTGCTGACCTTTGATGCGTTTATCGATAGTCACTTCATCAGCTTCCTCGAACGGGAATTTAAGGATATTAAGTTTGCACGGGTTGATGCCGAAATCGACGATCGCCTTGTTGACAAGGAATCAAATACCGAGATTGTCGATCCCAAAACCAACAAAACCAAGAGCGATCATCTCCAAGATATTTTCCGCGAGGCTTTGAATAAGCCTAAATTGGTAATTCGCACCGAAGCGATTAAATCTGAAGATGCGGCTTCGGCTCCTCCTGCGATCATTTTGCTACCCGAATCAGCAAGACGGATGCAAGAGATGATGGCAGCGATGCAACAAAGTTCGGTGAGCTTCCCTGAAGATCATGTGTTGCTGGTGAATACGGCGCATCCACTTATGCAAAAGCTGATCGATCTGGAAAGCAGTCAAATTCTTGTCGGGGGCAAATCTGAATCCCTCGATCTCGCTAATTTGATTTGCGCCCATGTCTATGATTTGGCACTGATGGCGCAAAAGAGTTTTGATGCAGACAGCATGAAGGGCTTTTTACAGCGATCGAATCAGTTGCTCACTAAGTTGACCAGCAAAATCTAGACCTAAAAAAGAGGCGGTGTAAAAAGCCGCCTTTGTTGAACAAAAGCGATCGCGGTGACAAACCAATTTATCAAAATTTGGCTGCTGGGGGAATTTCTGTAATCTTCGTTATATGCCCTGCACCTTCACAAAAGGAACAATTTTCTTCTCTCTGAATTTCACCCGAACAGTCTCTAATCGCAATATAGCCTTTACCTTCGCAATGATGGCAAGGCTTTAATTTAGCAATACGCAGATCGTGATTAATCATCCTTAGATTGTGATTCATTATCAATACTAGTTGTAATGGTAGAGCTATGGGCCGATCTTTTGCGTTTTGGTTTAGCAGGATTACGCGCCCATTCGGTCTGATGCCAGATACCAAATAAAACTAAAGTGGAAACTATGGCTTCAAGATACCATTTGCCTATCTGCTCAAATAGTCGCTCATTCTCTTTGGCTTGGATTACTTGCAGGTTTTCTTCACTCTCATTTTTTGGGGCGGCACTCTCAGCGACTGGCTGATTTATCTCATTGGGAACATTAGGTTTATCTGCGACGACACTAGGCGATCGCCCTGCTGTCAAATCATCATTTTTGAGCAAATTGATATCATTGCTATTGAAGAGATTTTTCTGTGCGGGTTGAGATGGATTTTGCGACAAGCTCAAGCTAGTTGTCTTTGGTGTGAACCGAGTAATTCTTGTCGATGCATTAGCGGCGATTAACAATACCGATAAATAGCCGATGCTTAATAGCAATGACAGGCGGGATAAATTTTTTAGGAAGAACAATCTCGTTTCTTGCTTGTCAAGCCTCTGGTGAATCCATCGCGACTCGCCATAGAAAATGAAGGATATCCCAATGACTGGGATGGGAGAAATCCCAACTAAGCGACCTAGTGTGGCTACTTCCCACGCAGGATCTTGACCAAATTTTGACGGTAGGACAACATGTAAAATGTTTACAATTCCAACTAGCAGTAGCCCAGAACCAACTAAAACAAGTAAGTTATTGGGATTTACCTCATTAGAATTTGAGTTAGAACTACTCATATATTTAAAGATTTATATGAAAATTAAAATTTAGATTCTAAAACACCATAAATTAATAAAGAATAATTTATGGTTTAGCAAAGATATTTCTTTATTATTCAGAAAATGGGGGGAGACAAAGCCCCGCACCTCTATTTCTTAATTTTCATAACTCATTTATCGACTACAACGCGCTAAAATGCGAAAGATTTCGTGACAAAATTAGTAGCCGTTGGAAATATACAACATGCCACAGTCAACCACTGCTAAACTAAATGCGACTGCCACAGGGGTAGTCCCTGATGTAGAGCTTCAAAAAGTATTCAAAATGTTTGGGGCAAATACGGTTGTCCAAGGTGTTGATTTGCAAGTCCAGAGAGGCGAGCTTTTTAGCATTCTTGGACCGTCAGGTTGTGGTAAAACGACGCTACTGCGGTTAATTGCTGGATTTGAGGAGCCTTCAGCAGGTGAAGTGCTGATCCAAGGACAGCCGATGACTTATATCCCCGCCTATCAGCGCCCAGTCAATACCGTATTCCAAAGCTATGCCCTATTTGGTCACATGACCATATTTAATAATGTCGCCTTCGGTCTGTCCGTAAAAGGTGTTGCTAAACCAGAAATTCAGCAAAGGGTGACAGAGGCTCTTAAACAAGTGCGTCTCGATCATTTAAGCGATCGCTATCCGACGCAAATATCAGGTGGTCAGCAACAACGTGTTGCCCTCGCCCGTGCTTTGGTCAATCGCCCCAAAGTAATTTTGTTAGATGAGCCATTAGCTGCCCTTGATTTTAAGCTGCGTAAAGAACTACAAGTAGAACTTTCTAACTTGCAATACGAGCTAGGTATTTCTTTTATTATGGTTACTCATGATCAAGGAGAGGCGCTGGCTATATCTTCGCGCATTGCGGTAATGAACCAAGGACGAGTCGAGCAGATTGGCACACCTGCGGAAGTCTACGATCGCCCAGCTTCGTCTTTTGTGGCTGACTTTGTGGGTGAGACTAATTTATTTGAATGTCGGGTAATTGAGCAGGACGGCGCTTTTGTGGAATTGCGATCATCGACTGGTTTGGCGATCGTGGCGGCGAAGCCGAAAAACTGGATTCCAATCCCCGAAGCGGTCGTGAGTGTTCGTCCTGAAAAAATCAAGCTCTCGACCGAATATCCCAACCAACCCTACAATACCTATCGTGGCATCCTGAATAATGTGCTTTATTTAGGTGATCATTCCCAGTTTGTGGTCGATTTACATGCTAGCGAAAATGTGCCGCCTGTGAGGGTGATGCTAGTACGTTCTAATCATCAAGGCGAAAAAACTCCACCCTTTGATAGTCAAGTTTATGTTTCGTGGATGCCCGAAGATTGTGTGGCTCTCCCAAAAACTGCAATTGCTAACGCATAAACACATTAAAAATATGAGTATCTCTCGGCGTAAATTTCTCAGACACACAGCCTATGCGACATCGGCGATCGCAGGAGTGTCCACTCTTGCCGCCTGTGGCATTTTTGATAAAAACTCGCAAGAACCCGAAGCGGGGAAAGAAGAGGTTGCTCGTCCCGTCACACAGGATAAACAAACTTTATATATTTACGGTTGGGCTACTTACGTTAATAATAATGAGGTTTTAGAGGGATTCACGAAAGAAACAGGGATTAAGGTGGTGGGTGATGCCTATGATTCTAATGAAGTGATGTTGGCTAAACTTGAGGCTTCGGGAGGGCGATCGGGATATAGCATCATTTATCCCAGTGATTATATGGTGACGCAAATGCGGGATCTAAAATTGCTTGCCCCACTTAACAAAAAATTATTGCCGAATCTGGTAAATATTGCTCAAAACTATTTAGATCTGCCCCACGATCGCGGTGCGGTATTTAGTATTCCTGTAAGTTTGGGGACTACAGGGATTGCTTATAACGTGAAGGCGGTAAACTCGATTATTGGTGAGGAGCCGACCGATTGGAGTTACCTATGGGAACATAAAAGTAAGCTGAGAATTACTTTGGTTAATGATCCTCGCGAAGTGATGGGAATGGCTTTGCATACTCTCGGTAACTCCTACAATACCAAGGAGCCAGAAAAAATCGAACAAGCGTTTCAGAAATTACGCGAACTAATGCCTGCGATCGCTAACTTCACTACCGATGCATGGCGCGACCCTTTAGCTTCAGGCGATCTGATGATGTGCATGGCTTTTTCAGGTGATGCGATTAGCTTAGCAAGACAAGATCCGAATATTAAATATATTCTGCCCAATGGTGGGACATCAATTTGGACTGATACTCTTGCGATCCCCAAAGGAGCCGCAAATATTGAAGGCGCTCATGCATGGATAAATTATGTAATGAAGCCTGAAATTGCGGCGAAAATCAGCGATGCGAATAGCTTCGGTACGACTAATAAGTATGCTAAATCAATGATCCCCGATGATCTTAAGGCAATTAAAGCTTTAGACCCAACAGAGGCTATGCTTGCTAAAAGCGATCGCATTGCCAAGCTCGATGCTGAAGTTTTACAGGTTTACGAAGGTTTCTGGACACGCTTAACCACAGGTTTAGGATAAAGCTATGACATTACCAAATCCCAGCGCTCCCAAGGTCGAACCATCTCTCGGCAAGAATTTTTTTGTCTGGGGCAATATCGTCCTGATGGCATTGATACCTTGGTTATTAATACAAAGTATGGCAGGGCTAGCTGTTGGTGATCCGATATTTCCTGACTGGTTTGAGATCTCACTGCTAGGTTTACCTGCGATCGCTTTAGTAACTTGGCTCCAGTGGATACAGCCAATTTCACCATTTAGCTTATGGTTGATCGCCAAGCCATCAGAAAAATTAACCGAACAAGAGCGCCGCGCCCTCACCTTAATCAGTCAACCGCGAAATGGATGGTATGTAACAGGCTGGATTGCGATCGCGGTGGCAATTTTCATGAGTGCCGTATTTTGCAAAATCTATGCCGCTTCGCCACTGTCTCAAGTAATTGCTCCATTCCCTGATCATTTCCGCTTTTTGGGGGTTTTATGGGCGGAGGTTTTCTTTTTATTAAGTAATTTTCTGCTGCAATCTGGGGTTTCGGCTTTGCGGGTTAAGTTTGCAGACGAAGCTGATTTGAGCAGTCTTTCACCATTTGCGCCCGAAAAGATAAATGATAGTTTTACTCACCTTGGTTGGCGATCGCCCCAGTTTTTTACAGATGCTCAATCAGATGCTCAAGTTGATTCCACGTTGGTTTCCATTAGTCCAGAGACTTTAACTGAAGAAATTACTAAGGCTGTTGAAGAACAAGAGTTAGAAATTAGCGATCTTGTAGAAAATGAAGCGATCGATGAAATATTGGAGCAAGAAGAACTAGAGATTAGTGAAGTTGCAGAAAGTGAAGTAGTTCAAGAGTCATTCGATGACATCGTGATCGCTGAGAATCCAGATATCGTCTCCGAAACATTGACTGAACTAGCCATTGAGAATACTGAAGAACAACCCGCAATTGAAAATATTCTGCAAACTCAGACAAAAGAAGTAGAGATTAATGATGAGGAATTGGTAGTTGAAGAAGTACTCGCAGAAATTAAGGTTGATGAGTCGTTAGATGTTGCTGACAATTTGTGTGATCTAGTTACTGAAGAGATAGCCTCTGAAGAAATTGTAGAAGAGCTAAAAACTACGGAAGAATTAGAAGTTGTTGAAGAAGTTATTGAAGAACTAGATATTAATATTAGCGAGACAGAGGTAATAGATAGCCCGTCTTCAGATTTTGAGAATGAATTAGACGAATTGATTGCCTTTAACCTGTATGTGGAAAATATTTTGCAAGAATACCTAGAAGAAGACTCACTTGAAGAGCCGACAACTAATAATCCTGACGACACAAATAAAGATGGAGTTGTGGATATTACCGAGATCACTGCAACATCAGAAACAGCCACCGCGATCGCTGAAGAAGTTTTAATTGCTGAAGAAATTTTGGAAGAAGGTATTCCAGAAACCATTACTCCTGCACTTACTTTAATAATTCCCGAAGTTGAAGATGTAACAACAAATAATCCTGCTGATACCAATAATGACGGTGTTGTTGATATCATCGAGCTTACAGAAACATCACAAACAGCCACGGCGATCGCTGAAGAAGTTTTAATTACTGAAGAGATTTTGGAAGAAGTTATTCCAGATACTGTTGTGGATTTATCTACTTTAGAAATTTCAGAACAAGAAACAGAGCAGAAGCAGTCTGTAGCCGAGCCTGAGGAAGCACCAAAAGCTCCTCAACAGCCTAAACAATCTCCTAAATATTTAGTTGAAGAATTTTTAGTAGATAAGTATTTAGCCAAACTAGAACAACTTAATAAGGCTGAGAAGAGCGCAGTAGAGAAAAATGATTCAGAAGAAACAAACATAACGGAAATTCAGCCTCTAGAACCTAAGCCTGTGGCTGATGAATTTGCTGATCTTGATGACATAATTAATGGAAAAACTGTGAGTGAAAGTTGAGATATATTCCCTGAGATTCGACCATGCTAGATTTACAGAAATTAATGGGACAAATGCAGGGGATGTCTGAGCAATTGCAGAAAGAATCTCAACAATTGACAGTTAAACTTGATCGCGCTGAAACCCTATTTCACGAAGCTATTGTAAATCAAGATTTACTCACTCAAAAACACGAACAGTATGGCGATCGCTTTCTATTTAACTGTGCAGAGCCGATTGAATCATTAACCCAAATTCAGGTGATCGCCACAATCACCACCCCATTTACCACACCGCATATCGTCATTGCCACCGATGGCTCCCAAATTGCACCCAGTCGCCATGAAATCGCTTATTGCTATTTGATTAATATTGGTAGAGTGGCGATTTATTATAATTCAGGAGTTTATCCATTGCTTGATAATATTCCTGAAGTATTTTATAGAAGCGAAGATCTCTATCAAGCTAGACAATGGGGAATTCAGACTGAGCAATGGATGACCTTTAAGCGTACAGTAGCTGAAACTATAGCTCTAGCAAATTTAGCCATAGAAACGCGATCGCAAGTTTTTACCAACTCTCAACAAGCACCAATGTTAGCCTTCACTGATGGAGCCTTAATCCATTGGGAATTTGATGAGATTCCTGCGGAAGCGCGATCGCATCTTTTACCAGATATTCTAGCTGCTTGGGAACAACTCAAAGAGCATGATATTCCCTTGGCTGGATATATCAGCGCCCCCCGTGCTGCCGAAGCCACTAATTTTTTGCGCTTACAATTATGTCCTTTCGAGCAGCCCGATTGTCATCGCCATTGTTCTCAAAAGCCGCTAGACTCTGCTCCTTGTAGTCAATTGCAACCTCTGCGCGATGGCACTTTATGGAGTCGATTGTTAAAGGTGGGAGAATCTAGCCCTCTCTGGAAGAGTCACGCTAAAATTTTGCAAGAATATGGAGAACATCAGATTTATTTTTGCTATCTCCATGTTGGCACGGAAATTGCCAGAGTGGAAATGCCAGCTTGGACGGCTCTAAATCCTGAACTGCGATCGCAAGCTTTGCAAATTATCCTAGCCCAAGTCCAAAAGGGGTATGGCTATCCTGTAGCTCTTGCCGAGGCGCACAATCAAGCCGTAGTTACAGGTAGCGATCGCCGACGTTTCTTTGCGATTTTGGAACAGCAAATGGTGAAGTCTGGTTTACGCAATGTCACGACTTCTTATAAAGAGTCACGCAAGCGTAGTAGTATTGCCTAAATCAAGCTGATAGATCGCGTAAAAATTGATATCGTAAAAACAACTCAGATTCATAATGATAGAGCGATCGCAGCTTTAACTGCGGTAAATCACCACCACCCAAGCCATAACCTTTTCCTGTAACCACGGTCATGTTATCCATTCCACCAACAACATGTGGTGATAGAGTTAGGAATAATTCATCGGCAAAACCTTGAGCAATCAGAGCATAATTTAAACTTGGTCCGCCCTCAACCAAAAGTCGTTTGATGCTTAGTTTCTCAAATAGTATTGATAGAACTTGTGTGAAATCTATTTGATTTTCTTTGATAGGAAATCGTAAGATATTTGCTTTTTCATATAGCCATGACTCAAGTAAAGTATCTTCACCCACTAAGACCATCCGTAGATCTTTTCCCCCTTCCCAAAATTGATGTTCTTTTGGTAGATTTCCTGAATTGCTAATCACGATGCCGAGGGGTTGGGATTCAGAGAAATTTTGTTGACGTTCGGATTGTAATTCAGGTGGAATTGTGGGGATGAAAGCATCTTGCCGCAGGGTAGAACCACCAACAATCACAGCATCAAACTGCGATCGCAAACGCTTCATTAATAAGCGATCGGGACGGGAACCTAAGCCCTTTAATTTACCTTCATGGGTTGTCGCCTTCCCATCAACGCTAGAAACCATATTAAAAGCGATGTAAGGACGTTTATCCGCTTCAGAATTAGGCAAAGCTACACCATTAATGGGAAAAGCTAATTCTTCAAAGTTATAAATCAGATCTTGAGTGCGATCGCTAGTGCGATCGGAGGATGAGTAGAGGATGTTATACATAAATTTGCGGGTTGGTACTTTATAACTGATGTTAAGTGGAACGCAGATGATATATCTCTTACTACTAGCCAAGCAGGGCAACCACGGGGGGATTGCCCTTACTTAAACAGCCTAAAAAGTTATAGCGCAGGCTGCGCGTGCGCCGCTATCTCTAGCTATTTCGCCATGTACCATGAAAACCCATCGGCACGATGCTGGGTAAGGCTAAACGACAAACAGGTTCAGAGTCTAAGCGATCGCTATCAAACACCCATACTTCTGAACATTCGAGATCGCCATCAAACACCACGGTAATCACATAGCCAGAATCAGGATTAGATGAGTCAGGCGCAAATAATGGTTCCATTGGATAGCGATTTGTGCCGAGATTGGCTTCGGTAAGCGTATTAGTTTGGTAATCGTAACGGGCGATCGCTCCAAATATTTCTTGATTGATCACAGCATCAGGGCGATGTATGGAAAGATAGGTATGGCGAGAGTTCTGCCCGACTTGGGCAGGGGCTATGCTTGGAAATTCCGAACCGCGATCGCATAATTCTGATATCTCCAAAAATTCACCTGTCTGGGGATTCAATCGCATTTGCCACAGCGTTCCTTTGGCGTGAGTTTTCGTTTTCCCAAAGGCAATTTCTTTGAGAAACTGATTAGTGGCAAAATTGGGATAACGAATCAAATCAAACACAACATTACCATCGCGATCGCTATGACCATTCCCAAAATGCCACTGAAACCAAGGCTCAACAACATTGCGACTGACCAATTCAAGATTGTGGCGATTAAACACTAAAATCTCTGTTCCTTCTTGGGGCTGCCATTGTAAAGATTCACTATAGCTTTGGAGATTGAGCAATACAGGAAATACATTCATTCGCAATGGTGGCACACAGAAAATCAGAAAATCCCCAGCCATTACAAAGTCATGTACCATCGATAATCCTTGGAGATTAGTCTGTCCCTTTTTGAGCAACTTACCTGTGCGATCGCTACGATAAATATTTAATGTCGCATTCTTTCCATAGGAAACTCCAATGTTAAAAATCTCGCCAGTCTGAGGATCGCGCTTAGGATGCGCTGAATAGGGAAGTCGATTTTCTAAACCTTCAAGATTTTCTATACCCAAGGTTTCTAGGGTTTCCAAGTCCAGAGAATGCGGTAATCCTCCTTCCCACAGGGCGAGAAGTTTGTCAGGTAAAGCCATCACTGAGGTATTCGCTACATTCTTAGAGGACTTGCCGAAACGCTGCCACCACGCACCTGTGGCAGTCATGCCATAATTGCCATAAATCAATTTGTCCGCCCGTTCTTCTTCAAGATATCCTGCTGTTTGGACATAACGATAGGTTGCCCGTGCTTGTCCCTCAGCAAAATGTACCGCCAAAATAGCGCCATCACCATCAAACCAATGTCCCACATGAAAGTCACCGCGTTCCAGTCGTCCAGGTCCATTGCGATAGAGAGAACCTTTAAGATTTTCGGGAATTTGCCCAGATATAATCGAGAGTTGGGTGAGAGGAAATTCGCTAGCTGGTTTTGCGATCGCCTTTGCCCAAGATGCTTGCTGTGATTGCTTGTCAATAGTTGTAGTCATGATTGTTCCTTTTTTAATAAAATTAATGTCTGAAGTTCAAGTCTTCTAAAGATCCCCCTCAATCCCCCTTACAAAGGGGGAAGAAGATAATTTTAATTCTCCCCCCTTTACAAGGGGGCTGGGGGGGGATCTAAAGCAATTCTCAGGTTCTAAGAAGAATAAGGGGTTCCGTCTTTATGGGTAAATTGCCAGCCTTGTTCCGTTGCAATAGCAACGAGATCATCATCGGGATAACTCCCTGAATCATTGGGAGTGCGATCGCCAATTTCTAAATAAGTCGCAACTTCATCGCTGTGATTATAAAGACAATGCCCATTAGCCACACCCGCAGGGAATCCCGCCGCTTGTCCTGCTGACAGAATCGATTCGCCTTCATCGATAATCAGAGTTAATTCACCTGACAGAATGTAGATAAATTCATCCTGTTTTGTATGCCAATGACGGAGAGCCGATCGCGATTTTGGTAGAAGAGTCGTTAAATTTACACCAAAGTTTTTCAGTCCTGCTGCATCACCGAGACGTTTTTTCTCCCGTCCAGCGACTACAGGTTTAAAGCGATCGGGATAGTTAGAGCCTGTGCGACTGGGGACTTGGCTGGGATCGATGATAGTCATAAGTATTCCCTTCCTAAATCCTCTACATTTTTCAACCATTTTTGTCTTTGATCGAGACTGGAAGTTTTAACACTACCAATGGAAGTGATTTTTACTGGTTTGACACCGCAAAACCCAAGAATGGTATTTTTCATTGCTGTATGTCCTGGTTGACCATAGACAAATCGGTAATACCAAGGCGGAGTATCCATTGTGACGATTAATCTAGCACTTTTTCCTTTGAGAAGTTGATCCCACCAAATGGAATCTTGACGATATTTGAAGGCAAATCCTGATGTGAACACGCGATCAATAAATCCTTTCAGCAAAGTAGGCATCGTTCCCCACCAAGTCGGATAGACAAAAACTAGGTGTTCTGCCCAGCGAATTTCTGCTTGCGCCCTAGATAAATCTTCTTCAAGATCGGGAATTAGCTTAGAGCGATATTCAGGCGGATTGAGATTAAATGTTAAGTCATTGACGATAATCTCATGCACTTCTCCACCAGAAGCGATCGCCGCCTTCTTATAAGCTTCGGCAAGTGCCGAACAATAGCTAGTGGGGTTGGGATGCCCTTGCACAATCAAGATTTTTTTACTCATAGCTCTATTCTAAGCTTCTTTTTATATTCAACCAAGCTATTATTAAACTAGTTGAATATAATGAATAATGTATACTCAACTAAGTGCATATGTCAACCCTGATTCAAATAAATTTCAAACCTATGTCTCTTACTTATGCCATCTTGGTTTCTTTAATTAGCGAACCGAAAAGTGGTTACGACCTCGCCAAACAATTTGACGGGACGGTGGGATTTTTCTGGCAAGCCACACACCAACAGATTTATCGTGAATTAACCAAACTAGAACAGCAAAACTGGATCGTTGCCGAAGCGATCGCTCAAGAAGGGCGACCTGATAAAAAAATATTTTCCGTAAATGATTTAGGTTTGTCCCACTTGAAAACATGGTTGCTGCAATCTAGTGAAGTTGCTACAGTTAAAGATGAATTTTTGCTTAAGATTTATGCGGGTTATCTGATTCCTGAAGAGGCGATCGCCCAAAAAATCAAAGATCATCAGCACTTACATCAAAAGCAGTTGGAAATCTATCAAGCGATCGAGCGCAACTTTTTTAGTTCGCCGCAAGACTGCCCGAAAGAGTCTCGTTTTGCCTATTTGACGCTGCGCCGAGGGATTAACTTTGAAAAAGGTTGGATCAATTGGTGCGAAGAAGCATTGCAGCTTTTAGCAAATTGGGCTTAGAATTCTTTAAGTATCAAGTCAGAGATCATTACTACATATAAAAAATTCATGAGCGAAAAGATTGAATGGACTCCTGAAGCCGAAGCCAAGCTTAAAGACATCCCCTTTTTTGTGCGTCCTTTTGCCCGTAAAAAAATTGAAAAGTATGCTCAAGATAATAATCTTTCACCGATTACAATCGAGATTTACGACCAAGCCAAAAAAATGTTCAACAAGAAGTTTAATGAAATGAATTAGTTGTAAAAAGCGGTAATATATGCGTAAGTTCTATTATTGAGCCTATGACAATGAGCCAAATAATCGAAAATTCATTCGGGGAATCAGTTTGGAAACGTCTGCAAAAGGGAAATATTTCTTCTGATGAAGCTTTGGACTTTTTAGTCGATACCAAGGGAAATGTTCAGTTAGAACATCTTGATAGTGGCTTGAATGACCGCTTTTTTAATAGATTTCCAAATCGCAGTAGTTTGCCGCCTGTAATTCCATTGTTGCTATGGCAAAACAATTTCACTCTCGGAAGTCCAATAAATGTAAGCGATGTTCAAAAGGAATTAATCAGACACCGTATATCAACTGATGTCAAGATAGTTCCTATTACCTCCGAGAGTTATAGCCGATGGCATCGCCGTCAAAACATTCCCAATCCTAATCTAATTCATTCATCTCAAGCAATTAATCCGCTCACAGGAGAAATTGATCAAGCCGATATTGGCGAAACTACCGATCTTTATTTGTCACAGGCTGTCGATCAAACAAGGCGAATCAATGCGATTATCTCGATCGCTTTGCAACATCGCGCCAGTGACATTCACCTAGAGCCAACACCAACAGGTTTGCGGGTACGTTTTCGCATTGACGGGATTTTGCGTGATATTAAAGTTCTGCCCCTTGAGATTAGTCGCAAAATTATTGTGGCGCTCAAGGTCATGTCAGACATGGATATCGCCGATAGCCGCCGCCCTCAAGATGGACGCATCGGCAAAGAATATACCAACGATGACAGTCTGGATAGTAAGCTGGATATGCGGGTGAGTACACTCCCCTGTGTCGGAGGCGAAAAGGCGGTAATTCGACTATTGCCGCGTGACAATCCGTTTTCTAATCACATGGAAAGCTTGGGTTTTAGCGATCGCGCCCTAAAAATTTATGAGAGCTGGTTGCACCAGCCCCAAGGCTTAATCATCATGACTGGTCCAACGGGTTCAGGAAAAACCAGTACGCTCTACACCAGCTTGCAAGCGATCGCCCAAGAACATGTCAATGTGATCACCGTTGAAGATCCTGTAGAATATGTTCTCCCAAATATCACCCAAACCCAAGTTTGTGAACCCGCAGGTATGACTTTTGCGGCTGGATTACGCGCCATCTTACGTCAAGATCCCGATATTGTGATGGTCGGCGAAATTCGTGATCCCGAAACTGCGGAAACGGTCATCCGAGCCGCTTTAACAGGACATCTGGTTCTCTCAACCATGCATACCAATGATGCCGCCAGCGCTATCCCACGACTCAAAGATTTGGGACCAGACACGGGATTAATTAGTGATGCTTTACTGGGTGTAGTCGCTCAGCGCCTTGTCCGCAAAAACTGTCCCTACTGTTCGGTTCCTCATTATCCGTCTCTTTCAGAATTACAAGCACTGAGACTCGATCGCGAAGACACACATAACAGTTGGCGCAAAGGCAAGGGCTGTGAAAGGTGCTTTTTCTCAGGTTATATCGGGCGTGAAGCAATCATTGAATTAATTGATATTGATGATGCTTTTCGGCAAATGATCTATGAAGGCACGATCTCCCAAATGAATCGATATCTCAATGAGATTGGTTTTAATTCCTTTCGCATGGCAGCGATCGACAAACTCAATAATGGCACAACCACAACTGAGGAGGTTTTGCGGGTGTTACCCCGCAGCGCCCTGCATCGGATTAGTTCTCCATCCACACGCCAAGCCCATATGAAAGTTATCAATGGCTAATTCGTCCACGAAGCGGACGAATTAGGTTATTTTTATGTGGTCACTTTTACGCCACGCCAAAATGCGATATGCCCTTTAATTTGCTTAGCGGCATCCTTGGGTTCAGGATAGTACCAAGCCGCATCCTTGTTAGTTTCGCCATTAACCTCGATACTGTAGTAGCTGGCTACCCCTTTCCAACCACAGGTTGTGTGTGTCTCCGTAGGTTTGAAATATTCCATGTTCAGCGAATCCGCAGGAAAATATTGATTTCCATCAACAACTTCACAGCGATCGCTTTCAGCAAGCACAACTCCATTCCAAGTAGCTTTCGGCATAAATTTAAGATCTCTCTAATATCTATTTGATATTTACAAGTATATTAGGAATTACGCAAAAGGACACGCTTTGGGCAGTGACAATTCATGAACTACCCACTGCCTATACTTATATAAGAATTCACATCAGGATTTTGATTTAGTATGGTCAGATGAAAAAAGGGAAATTGCCCGCGCTGTATTGTAATGTGTGATATAGCCATAAAAATAGATTTACGGTAGAGTTATTAAGCTAGGGAAATGATCTCTTGTTTTTAGATTTAATAAGGCTTCAGACATGTTCTTAATCACGGTTGGGACAGAAAAATATCAATTTAATGCATTAATGCATTGGATAGAAATACTGATAAATTACCAACTAATTGATGATGAAGTGGTTGTCCAGTATGGCTGCTCAACATATTTTCCTGATGGCGCTAAATGCTATCGTTGGTTGCCTGAACAAAAATTTCTAAGTCTTTTAGATAAAAGCTGCTTAATCATTGGGCATTGCGATGAAGACATGGCGCAGTTACTAGAAGATCACGATGTTACCTATGTTTTAGTCCCACGGTTACATCGATTTCATGAATATATTGATAATTATCAAATGGAAGTAGCTGATGATTTTGAACGCCGAGGGATTGCGATCGCTAGATCCCCAGGGGATTTAGTCAAATTCATCAAGTTACAACAAACGTCCGAAGTAATTCCTCTCGTAGATGAAACTCAATTATGTGAATATCTAAATAACCGATATCAACCACAAAGATTGATGTTGATTTGTGATTCAGGTGGATACTTTCGATATATGCAAAGCCTAAAAAAGTTTTGGGAAAACTATAGCGATCGCACTTGGATCACTTTACGAACTAGTATTACGGTTCGAGAAATAGAAGATCGCTATCGTTTTTGGGCTTATGGCAATGTAAAAAAGAATCCCATCAATATTTTTCGCAACTTGATATTAGGGATAAATATAGTCATTCGGCGAAAAACCGAATTAGTTGTCTGTTCAGGCTCAGGTTTCGTAATTCCATTTCTATTAGTCTATAAATTGTTCTGTCAGAGCAAAATTGTTTATATAGAATCAAAAATTCGCTTTAAAGATATCAGCTGGACGGCTTGGATATTGATGAAACTAAATTTACTTGATCTCATCGTCGTTAGGAGTCAAGCGATCGCTGATCTCTATCCTGAATCTGTTTACATTCCTGTTAGTGACGGCATCACTCAAGCCCAGCATGAAAGGGAAAACAAGCGGCAAAGAGATTACAAACAAGCATCAATAGTCACCTTTAACGAAGTTGCATTTATTTATAGTCCTGAACGATTTGAATTTTCCACCGCTAGGGAATTTGTCAATGACTTTCAGTCTATTTGTAATAACGATGATTTTTATAAAAAGATGGTTATCGATATGAGTCATACGACTTTTATGGATGGAGCAGGTTTAGGCGCGTTAATTAATTGCCTGAAAATGGCAACAATGAATGGAACTGAACTGGTTTTATGGAGTGTAAGTGAAGCTGTTGGCTCTCTAATTTCAGTTTCCTCCCTTAGCAATTTGTTTAATATTGAGCCGCATACAAATACCTTTCGGTTTTCTGGTTTGACTCAAAGAACTAGAGTCAAAAATATTAGCGCCTTTAGCCTATTTCTATTTCGGACACAGAATCTCCTCAAAAAGATTCCTGTATTGAGAATTTTTTATCCCATATTTAGGTTCTTCTTTCCTTGGGTGGAGATTGATCCAGGTGTTCCTACCCACCCTTCTGTGCGCGATCCAATTAAGAGATTAATTGATATAGTTGGTTCGTTAATCGGATTAAGTGTTACGGCTATTTTATTTATTCCGATCGCGATCGCTATTGTTGCAGAGAGTGAGGGAAGCATATTATTTGGACAAATTCGCTGTGGGTTACTCAGCAAGCCATTCCGTATTTGGAAATTTCGATCAATGGTGCAAAATGCCGAACAATTAAAAACTAAAGTCGAGAACCAAGTTGTAGCAACTGTCAAATTAGATGATTCACCAGCAAAAAATGGTCACAATCACAAATTCTTTAAAAATGCCACCGATCCTCGGATTACGAAGATTGGTAGATTTTTACGGAAAACTAGTCTGGATGAGTTTCCCCAGTTTTGGAATGTCCTAATTGGTGACATGAGTTTGGTTGGTACTCGCCCCCCCACTTTTAATGAAATTAGCTCCTATGAATTAGAACTTGAATATCATGACGAGCGTTATACGGAATGGAACCGCCTTGATGTAAAGCCAGGAATTACTGGTGTTTGGCAGGTAAATGGTCGTTCGAGTGTGAGAAATTTTGCGGAAGTTGTCAATTATGATATTGAATATCGTAAAAATTGGAGTATTTGGTATGATCTCAAACTAATCATACAAACGTTTTGGGTTCTATTTGATCAGGACAATAAGGCTGTATAGTCTGTCTATAAACCTAAATTTATAAGATTGGGTAAACTATTTTACAGTGAAAGTTATGGAACAAAATTGGTCTCAACTCCTAAAACAGCTTATCGATCGCCAAAACCTAGCGAATGAACAGGCGACAGCTTTAATGCAAGGTTGGCTAGAGGGCGCGATCGCCCCTGAATTATCGGGAGCAATTTTGACGGCTTTACAATTTAAAGGTGTGGAAGCTTCCGAATTAGCGGCAATGGCTCAGGTCTTACAATCTCAAAGTGAAGGTCAGAAATTTAATCAGCAGTTCGGAAATATTGTCGATCGCTCTAAACCACTAATCGATACCTGTGGCACTGGTGGCGATGGTGCTTCCACCTTTAATATTTCTACTTCCGTAGCTTTTGTGGTGGCGGCGGCGGGGATACCTGTAGCTAAGCATGGCAATCGAGCCGTATCGAGTAAATCTGGTTCCGCAGATGTATTAGAAGCGATCGGCATTCATCTCGCGGCTCCCATCGAAAAAATTTATGAAGCACTCCCTGCGGTGGGAATTACTTTTTTGTTCGCTCCCAATTGGCATCCTGCAATGAAGGCGGTAGGCGCAATTCGCAGAAGTTTGGGGATTCGCACTATTTTCAATTTGATTGGACCTTTAGTTAATCCATTACATCCGACCGCACAGGTTTTGGGTGTATATAACAAAGGGTTGACTCATACCTTAGCTGAAGCCTTGAGACTGCTCGATCGCCAACAAGCAGTAGTTTTACATAGCCGCGAAGGCATGGATGAAGCGGGTTTAGGCGATCTCACGGATATTTCTTTTTTGCAAAATGGTCAAGTCACCGAAGAGGCGATCGCTCCTCAAGAATTAGGATTAGCCGCCTCCCAAATTGAAAATCTCAAGGGTGGTAATGTTCAAGAAAATGCTGAGATTTTGCGATCGGTTTTGCAAGGTAAAGGTACTCAAGCACAAACTGATTGTGTGGCGTTAAATAGTGGTTTAGCCCTCAGAATTGGCGGTGCTGCTAATACTTGGGGCGAAGGTGTCACCCTTGCCTCAAAGATTATTGCTAGTGGTGCTGCATGGGATAAAGCCGAAGCTTTAGTTAAATTCTTACAATAGAAAAAAGACAGGCATAGCCTGTCTTTTTTCTCAACGCTTACTCAGTCCCAAAAGAGCGATCGCCTGCGTCTCCCAGTCCAGGAGTTATCCATCCTTTTTCATCGACAACTTCATCAATGCAGCCTGAATAGATCTGTACCGCAGGAAACTGTTGATTGATTAATTGCAATGCGGGTGGCGCACATAAAGCATTAATGATTCTAATCAAAGACGGATCGGCTCCCCGTTCAGTCAACATCTTTAGAGTTGTGATAATCGAACCACCTGTTGCCATCATTGGCTCCACAATAAAAATATGTGTCTGTGGATCAAATCTCTCTGGTAGACGATTCAGATAGCAGGTATTTTGAAGAGTTTCTTCATTGCGAACCAAGCCAAGATGATAGACACTTGCCGTTGGCAATAGATTTTGACAGCCTTCGAGCATCGACAATCCAGCGCGTAAAATTGGCACAAAAGCCAAGGGAATAGAACCATCAATCAGGTGTCCTGTTGCTGAAGCCAATGGAGTTTCAATATTAACTTCTTGGGTGGGTAAAAATTCGCGTACGGCTTCGTATGTAAGCCATTTGCCCATCTCAATCATCGCGGTGCGAAATAATGGCACGGGGGTATGTTTTTCTCGCGCAATGGTAAGCCAGTGACGAATAATTGGATGGGGTGGGACATATACACGCAGTTGAGGAGCCATGAATTTATTTCAGTGTTTCACTTTCTACTATCCTACAGCGCTTTGCGCTATAAGAGATCCCCCTCAATCCCCCTTAAAAAGGGGGAAGAAGAAAATGGTTTCTTAAAGCTGCACTTTTAAATCTATCCATAGGTTTCTTGCAGTTGTTTTAAAATATCCTGCATTTGCTCAAAGAGTTTATTCGCACTAGCTATATTTTTGTCGCGCCCCTTTTCCTCTAACTCAGAGGCGATCGCCTGAATCGATGAAATACCCATACTACCCGAAGTTCCTTTGATTAAATGCGCTCCACGTTCGATCGCATAAGCATCATTATCTTCAATAGCTTTTTGAAGGGCGGCAAAGTATTCAGGAATGGCTTCAAAAAAAGTTTGTAAAAGTTCAGTCTTAAATGCTTGATCACCACCTGTGAGCGTCTCAAGGTATTCCAAGTCAATTAATGGTATAGACATAGTTTTGTTTTCGATGTTTATATCTGGGTTTAGGTCTGAATTTGAATTTTCAGGTAGTTCAGTAAAATCTGAAAGAATTGAATTAGAGGCAATAAGACGTTCTTCCCATTCTGTTAATTTAGCAGCGAGCATCTCCTTGCGAATTGGCTTACTTAAATAATCATCCATACCACAATCAAGACAGCGATCGCGATCTTCTTTGAGTGCATTGGCGGTCATGGCAATGATTGTGATTTTTTGTTTTGTCGAATTTAGCTGACGAATAGCCGCCGTTGTCTCATAACCATCTAGGATCGGCATCTGACAGTCCATCAAAATTAGATCATAATTAATGCGATCGAGCAGATCTAGAACCTCCTGTCCATTGGCTGCAACATCAGCTTCGTAGCCAATACTGCGTAATTGATGGAGCGCAACTTTTTGATTGATCAGACTATCCTCCGCTACTAAAATTTTCAATTTGGAATTAGTAGAGTGATCGGGAATTTCAAGGTTAAATCGTTCGTACTTAGACTTTGTTTTAAAATTAGTTTGAGATTTTAGTTCATATTGCCTTTTATTAGAAACATATGATAAATCAGGATAATTAGAGGCAACTACTTCCATCAATGCATCAAGCAATCGAGATTGTCTAACAGGTTTGACCAGATAAGCCTCAAAGCCTAGCTCTTTGACCCGACTTACACCACCTTGCTGATTTAGCGAAGTCAGCATAATTAGTTTCGTAGAATTGAGAATGGGATCTTCTTTAATTTGTTTACCCAGCATTTCTCCATCCATATCAGGCATTTGCATATCCAAAATCGCTAACTCATAGCGATCGCCTTCTTCAATTGCTTTTTGTAAAACGGCGATCGCTTCAGACGCATGTTGAACGGAATCAACGCGCATTTGCCAACCGATGAGTTGATAAGTCAAGATTTTACAATTGGTTTCACTATCATCCACCACTAAAACACGGACACCGTCAAGATTGATATCACGATGTTGTGGAGAACTGGCGATCGTAGTTTGAATCTCACTTGCAGATTGCTTTTCAAATGGAACTGTAAACCAGAATTGCGATCCCTTACCCTCTTCGCTAGTTATACCGATCTGCCCCTTCATCAAATCTACTATTTGTTTACAGATCGCTAAACCTAGTCCAGTACCACCATATTTGCGAGTAGTTGAAGCATCAACTTGAGTGAAGGGCTGGAATAGCTTTTGTTGAGCAGCAATGGGAATCCCAATACCTGTATCACATACTCGAAATTCAATATTTGCCGTTGTTGCTGTTTCATTCTGAAGAGAAACTTTAATAATTACTTCGCCATCTTTGGTAAATTTAATGGCATTACTAACTAAATTTGTCAGAACTTGACGAAGGCGAGCAATATCACCACGTAAGAATACAGGTACATCATGATAAATTAATAAAGCTAGTTCCAACCCTTTGGTCTGAGCAAGCATTGCTAATAAATCAGTTACTTCTTCGACAGCATTAGTCAGATTAAAATCTAATTCTTCTAATTCCAATTCTTGAGCTTCAAGTTTAGAAAAATCAAGAATTTCATTAATTAAGGTCAAAAGATTTTCACCACTGATTCGCACTGTCTCCACAAAATCTCGCTGCATAGCCGAAAGTTCTGTATCAGCAAGTAATCCTGTCATTCCCAAGACAGCATTCATCGGTGTACGGATTTCATGACTCATGGTCGCAAGGAAAGAGCTTTTCATTCTGGTCGCAGTTTCCGCTTCCAGACGCGCTTCTGCTAGAAGGATATTTTGTTGTGCGAGTTGTTCGCGACGCTGTGTTTCTTGTTCTAATAGATTAGATTGATTGATAGCAATACTAACCTGATTGCCAATTTCAGCTACTAGTTCAATCTCAAAGTTCCGCCAAATTCGCGGAGCGCTACATTGATGTACGATTAAGAGTCCCCATAGATGATCGTTTTCCAGAATTGGCACGACTAGATTCGCCTGAACTTCAAACTGAGCCATCAATTCTTTGTAGCAATCAGGCATATCTGAGTTGGGAATATCATCGATCGCCACCTTGCGACCTTGACGATAGGTATCCCATAACCCTTCGCGAAAACAGCTATCTTGAACATCAACATCAATCGTCGGAGTCCAAGGTGGTATTACCGATTCCACAACTACAGTTCCTTCCCAATTACCATCAAAACGGTAGGCAATCACCCGATCGGCGCTGAGAAACTGCCTGATTTCGCTAACGGTCGTATTTAGAATTTCAGACAAATCCAGCGATTGTCGGATTTTGAGGGTGATCTGGGAAAATAGGATTGATCGCCAATTTTGGAAGCGTAATTCGTCTTCATCTTTTCGGCGATCGCTAATATCTACACCAGTAATGATGTGATATTCGACCACATTTTCCGAATTTAGTAATGTTGTATTTTTCCATGAAACGAGACAGCGATCGCCTATTTTCTTGCGCCAATAGGTTTCGTAAGTATTGAGTTCCTGATCATTGGAAAGATTAACCACTATGCTTGTAGATGATTTTTGAAATAGATTTTGGAATAAATCTTGCAATTTTTCGGCTTCTTCAGGAGCGAAAAAGACATTAACAAAGCTAAGATTTCTGATTTCCTCAATGTGATAACCTGTTAATTTTTCGCATTCACGATTTAAACGAATTATTCCACCTTGAGCATCTGTGACCACCACCAGCGCCCCCACTGTATCTAGCACCGCCACCGTAAAGTCTCTCTCCTGCTCAAGATTACTTCCTAATTTACGGCGCTTTAAATCTTCGACATAAATGGCATAAAATAATAATCCTAAAATTCCAATACTCGCAGCTGACCTGATCAGGGAAATATTGATCGTGTTTTGAGTTAGGGAGATGATTTCTGAATCATTAACGGCATATTTAGTTTTGGTTGAAACCTTTTCTTGTTGAATAAATTCTATGTTTTTCTGCTGCAATTTCTGGAGATTTGCGTAGGAAGCAATTGTTGCTGCTATGCTCATTAAGACGGCTAACCCAGTAACCACACCAATTTTTATTAAAAATCGGTCTTTGATTGTCTCTGACAAGTAATTAAATGATTTATTTAATGGTTTTTTTATGGATAATCGATTGACCTCTAATAAACTTCGTCTTGTTTGAATTAGATAAGTGGTTTGAGCGGCGAGTGCATGGAAAGCATCTATTTGTTCCTTGCTTAATTCTCTTGGTACATAGTCAATCACACAGAGTGTTCCTAATGCATATCCTTCAGCAGTTTTGAGGGGAATACCTGCATAAAAGCGAATATTTGGCGCTCCAGTAACTAATGGATTATCAGAGAATCGGTTATCTTCTAGGGCATCATGAACTATAAAAATACCATCTTGAAGAATAGCGTGGGCGCAGAAAGCGATCTTTCTTGATGTTTCTGTTGCTGTTAATCCCAATTTCGATTTAAACCATTGGCGATCGCTATCAATCAGACTAACTAAAGCGATCGGGGTTTGGCAAATGTAAGAGGCTAATCGGGTAATATCCTCAAAGCCCTGCTCTGGCTCAGTATCTAAAAGCTTGCACTGAAGCAGGGCAGCGACTCTTTCTCTTTCGTTTGGGGGGAATTGGGCTGGAATCATTAGGATTGGAATTCACTTACATCTAATATAGCAAGTGATTAATAGTTTGATCAAAAATTGCTATCGATTATCCCTAGCTTTTGTGGTGAGTATAAAGAATTTTGTCTGAATGTCACAAAAAAATGCAGAGACAATTCATGAATTACCTCTGCATTTTCTGGCTTTTCCTAGCTTTGTTGATGATTAATCAAAACCTAGGAGGTCAAAAATTTCACGATCCTTAAGCGGTTGCGCGTACAATGGTGTTGCATCATCAAGCATTCCTTTCGCCAGCTTGAGATATTCTTGCTGTACTTCGAGAACTTCAGGATCAGGGTCCATTTCAAACACAGTGCATTTTTTCAAACGACTGCGACGAATTGCGTCAACGGTGCGGAAATGGGCAAGAGTTTTTAAGCCAACGCGATCGTTAAACTTGTCAATTTGATCAGTTCCTTCGCTACGGTTAGCGATGATGCCACCGAGACGAACCTTATAATTCTTCGCTTTAGATTGAATCGCCGCAACAATCCGATTCATGGCAAAGATGGAATCAAAATCGTTGGCAGTAACAATTAAGCAATAATGAGCGTGTTGTAAAGGAGCCGCAAAACCACCACAAACCACGTCACCAAGCACATCAAAAATCACAACATCGGTGTCTTCGAGAAGATGATGTTCTTTGAGAAGTTTTACGGTTTGCCCTGTGACATAGCCACCACAGCCAGTACCTGCGGGAGGTCCACCAGCTTCAATACACATTACGCCGTTGTAGCCTTCAAACATGAAGTCATCGGTTTGCAACTCTTCGGAATGGAAGTCAACGGTTTCGAGAACATCGATCACCGTGGGAACCATTCTCTTGGTGAGTGTGAATGTACTGTCATGCTTAGGATCGCAACCAATTTGCAATACCCGTTTACCGAGGTGAGAGAAAGCTGCGGATAGATTGGAAGAGGTGGTAGATTTACCGATGCCGCCTTTGCCATAAACGGCGATGACTAGAGCACCTTCAATGACCATTGATGGATCTTGGAATACCTGAACGCTACCTTCTGCTTCTTCGCATTTGGTAACTGATGGAGGATGTGCTGTTAAAACTGCCAAAATAGACTCCTGTTAATAAATGAATAGACACTAACATTTAGGTTTTCGATCCCCCCAGCCCCTTAAAAAGGGGGGAGAATCAAGAATTATCTTCTTCCCCCTTTACAAGGGGGATTGAGGGGGATCTCTTTTACTTGCCGATCGCTGCTTTTGCTTCGTAGAGAGTTTCTGAAGTAATCGAGGTGATCCCGCGATCGCTTGCAAATTTCTCCGTATTGCGCTTGATTTTGCCGCGTACAAAGAAGGGGATTTTCTTTAACTCGGCTTCACCATCAGCACTCCAAGAGACTCCCTCAAGTGCTTCCGCTAGGGGCGTGAGAACAACTTGATCGGAATTATCTGAGAGAGTATTGGTGAGATTACTGATAGAGGCGATCGCCTGTTCGGGAGATCTGGACTCTACTCTTGCTTCTACAGGGGTGCGTGACTCCTGCGATGGGGCAGTATGCAGATGGCTCATGTGACCTTCGGCAAACTCGAAATCTTCCTTGAACATTCCGATTAAATGTTCCTCTAGCCCCATCATCAAAGGATGTACCCAGCTATCAAAAATCACATTCGCACCTTCCCAACCCATTTGGGGTGAGTAACGCGCAGGTACATCTTGAACGTGAATCGGTGCAGAAATTACCGCGCAAGGGATTCCCAAGCGTTTGGCAATATGTCGTTCCATCTGAGTGCCAAGCACTAGTTCTGGAGCGGCTTCGGCAACTTTTGCTTCTACGGCTAAATAATCATCACTAATTACGGCTTCCAGTCCATGTTTTTTCGCAACTTCGCGAACTTCCCGCGCAAACTCACGGCTATAGGTTCCAATACCGACAAGGGTAAAGCCTAACTCTTCCGTAGCAATTCTGGCGGCGGCGAGGGCGTGGGTGGCATCACCAAAGATGAATACGCGCTTACCAGTCAGGTAAGTGGAGTCAACCGATCGCGAATACCAAGGCAGTCGAGAAGCATTAGGATTAGCGGCGGTAGAAATACGCGCTGCGTCCCAATTACCAAGGGTGTCAGACTGCGATCGCGCTAAAGCATCACTCACATCAATATCGGCGACCTTACCAATTTCGGCAATGAAATCACGGGTTGCACCGACACCAATGGGGACGGTCTTGATCACAGGCTGTCCAAAACTACGG
This sequence comes from Pseudanabaena sp., assembly GCA_044355035.1. GTDB lineage: Bacteria > Cyanobacteriota > Cyanobacteriia > Pseudanabaenales > Pseudanabaenaceae > Pseudanabaena. The sequence continues at coordinate 50,142 of JBIKYX010000012.1, forward strand.
GTGAGCCAAGTACAAGTTGTCAAGGCGATTTCAGGATAGAGGCAAATATTAAAGTCGGCATCAGGAATCCGCATCAAGTCATCAGGGGTCGATCCCATTGGCGCGATCACATTCACATCTACGCCGATCTCTGCGAGTAACTTCACGACTTCACGAATATCGTCACGACAACGGAAGCCTAGCGCTGTGGGACCAATGATGTTGGCTTTAGGACGAATCTGGGGATCACGTTTAGGTCTAGGCGTATTTGGTGGCGGAACCACAGGTAACAGTAGAGTGCGGACTAAGTGATATAGCGTCTCACTAGCGCCCCAATTTTCCTTCTTGGAATAAGCAGGTAATTCCAAACTCACTACGGGGATCGGCAATCCCATACTCTTGGCTAATGAGCCTGGTTGATCTTGAATCAGTTCGGCTGTGCAGCTTTCACCAACAAGCATCACTTGTGGCTTAAAGCGATCGTAAGCGTCGCGAACCGAAGTCTTAACCATTTCAGCAGTATCACCACCAAGATCGCGAGCCTGAAAAGTCGTATAGGTTACAGGCGGACGGCGATCGCGTCTTTCGATCATCGTAAATAGTAAGTCAGCATAGGTGTCGCCCTGTGGCGCATGAAGTACATAATGCACTCCTTCCATAGCTGTCGCGATTCGCATAGCCCCGACATGGGGAGGACCTTCGTAAGTCCAGAGGGTGAGTTCCATAAATTGTTTGGTTAGTTTTTTGTTAGTGATTAGTGGTTAGCTTCTGGAGATTAGGAAACAGCCACAAGCTAATTCGTAATTCGTAATTCGTAATTCCTAAACCGTCAGCCGTCTTCTTCTCTCAAGCGGACGCGCAAACAACTCGGCTAAATCGGCGGCTTGGTCGTAACCGTGAATCGGTGAAAATACCAACTCGATTGACCATTTCGTAGCCATCCCTTCAGCTTCGAGAGGATTGGCTAAGCCAAGCCCACAGACCGTGATATCGGGCTTAGCCTCACGACAGCGATCGAGTTGCTTTTCCACATCCTGACCTTCTGATAAAGCTGTACCAACTGGCAACAGGTTAATTTCGCTATCCATCAATAGGCGATCGATATAGGGTGTGCCAACCTCGACTAGCTCCATGCCACATTCTCTCGATAGAAAACGGGCTAAGGGAATCTCCAGTTGCGAATCTGGGAATAAGAAAGCCTTACGACCTGTTAGGGCTTGACGGTAACGCTCTAAAGCGACCTTGCCACGACTAGCGGCGGGGGCGATCGCCTGTTCAAATTTATCGTTATCAACATTGAAAGCATCGGCGGCGGTTTTTAACCAAGCCGTTGTGCCTTCGATGCCAAAGGGATAGGGCGAAGGTAATAATGTCCCACCACGCGAAATAAGCGATCGCACGGTATCGCTTAAAAATGGTTGGGCTAATAATAATTTCGTAGCTTTGCCGATCGGGGGCAAATCCGCAGCACGGCGCGGCGGGAAAAAATAAACGGGACCAATCCCCATTTTGTCAAACAGCCTTTGGAATTGATCTTCTACCACATCTGCGAGGCTACCAACCACCATCAGGCTTGGCTCATCGCTGTGGGGCAGTACGGGAACCATTGATCCCAGACAAGCATCTTCGCCTTGGGTAAAGGTGGTTTCGATGCCACTGCCCGAATAATTGAGAATCCGTACTTTAGGAAAAAATCTTTGGCTAAGTCGTTCCGCAGCCTTGGCAAGATCGAGCTTAATTACTTCAGAGGGACATGATCCCACTAAAAATAATGTGCCAATGTCAGGGCGGCGCTCTAGTAACTGATCGACAACGCGATCTAATTCGTCATTAGCATCCGCGAGTCCTGCTAAATCCCGTTCGCCGAGAATGGCTGTACCAAATCTTGGCTCCGCAAATATCATCACGCCAGCCGCAGATTGGATCAAATGGGCGCAGGTACGCGATCCCACCACCAGAAAAAAAGCATCCTGCATTTTGCGGTGCAGCCAGACAATACCTGTCAAGCCACAAAATACTTCTCTCTGTCCTCGTTCTTTGAGTACGGGGATATCAGCGATCGCTTTGGGACTATATGTTTGAGTAGGAACTTCCGTGCAAGGCTCTAGAGCCATGTTTTGCTCTCCTTTGGGGCTTAAATCCCTAATGTTTCGTTTTTATACCCGCCCTAAGTTTTGCAGGGCTGAGTCATGTGATGGTCGGGGAAATGGGCGATCGCATGGCGATCGATAAGTTAGTTGTCTTTACTATATTGACTAAAACCTAGAGATGGGGCAAAAAGTTGCAAAGGTTTACAGGACTATAAGGATCTGTAATTTCTTTTGAGGTGATCGCGAGTAAATATACTCATCGTGGAACAGGCTTCCAGACTGTTGACGGGCAAGATGCCCGTCCCACATCTTAATATTTAATTGCAACCAGCTACTTACCTAGGGTTTGGCTTATAATTTCTTCGTTATTTCGCGATCGCTAATTTCCCAGATCTCACCAAAGAATATCAGTGATTAGCAGTTACCGAAATTTGACGAAAATATCGAAATGCTATGATAATTGATGTAATAAACAGATAGCTATTAGTGATGACGATGTTGCTAGATATCCGCTTAATATCAGTTGGAGAATATCATTCTATGGGTGAGCTAGGTATTCTAAATCCTGATGAGAAAGTGGAACTGTTAGCGGGGCAGATTGTCAAAAAATCTATGAAGGGAACGCGGCATACATCCACAAATAAGCGTATAGAAAAAGTTTTAGAGCGTCTCTTAGGCGATCGCGTATTGATAAGAACACAAGATCCAATTAGACTGGACAATTATTCGGAGCCAGAGCCTGATGTTGCGATCGTAGTTCCCAATCTTTCTTTTTATGCCGATCATCATCCCACGCCTTCAGAGGTCTATTTAATTATTGAAATATCCGATACGACTCTGCGACAAGATTGTGAGTATAAGGCTAAGCTCTATGCTCAAGCGGGTATTGAGGACTATTGGGTATTTGATATCAACAATCGTCAGCTATATGTTTTTAGATTACCAAGTTCAGATGGTTATCTCTCCCGCCAAGTACTATCTGATGGTGAGGTGATTTCTCCTCTAGCATTTCCTGATATTAAGTTGTCGATATCTGATTTCCTGTAAAGCTATGTAATGACGGTAATTGCCAGCCCAATCGATCGCATCTTCATCATCGTCTGTTTTGCCATGCTGATATTGGGCAAAAAATTCAGCAGAATCAACTTGGTATTTGATTTCGTAGGTATGTAGTTGTTTTGCTAAAGCAATTAGCGCATCGAGCGGGGATGTGTATTCGATAATTTGTTTACGCATGATGTTATTTCTTTGCCATAGGTTACTTTTGAGCGCCTGAAAACTATCTCAAATTTATTATAGCTATGCTATAGTTTTTAAACTGCTAACATAGCAGCAATGGACTCCTTAGACATAAAGCGGCGAAAGTCTAGAATTTCAACTAGAACCAGTTTATCGTCTGGTGAATAATGCAAAATTACTTGACCATCTTCTTCTGCATAGGCGATCGCATCATTAGAAATTTCAATTAAGAGCGCATCAACATCTTTGCTATAGCTAATCTTTTTCATATCTAGATCTCCTACCAGGATAAAGGGTGATGATTAAAATAAATGAGCCAAAGTCTGGATAAACAACTCGCAGCACTAAATTTTCATCTAAACGTTTTTGGGCGATCAGTTTTTCTTCTTCTCCAATTTCCACCTTATGTGGCGATCGCACCATATCGTAAACAAAATCGAGATCGATAATTACTCCGCGACTGGCTAAAATATCTATTTTTAATCGAGAGTGTTCACTAAACCGAATTTCTTTCATAAATTATTGATAGCATGATTTTATTTTAACGTCATCACAAAGTTTTGACTAAGGTACATGATGGTTTACGAGAGAAATAATGTTATTTTTAAATCAGCATACTTGTTGAGGGTGCGTTAAATATGACGGGAGTAATTAATAACCATATTGAGATTACCCAAGGTATCTGCGGTGGTAAACCTCGGATTGCTGGACATCGGATTAGGGTTGAGGATATTGCGATCTGGCATGAACGGATGGGTTTGTCTGCTGATGAAATAGTCTATCAATATCCAACTATCACACTGTCGGATGTTTATTCTGCATTGGCTTATTATCACGATCATTTTCGAGAAATTAGGCAACAGATCGCTAGGGATGAGGCTTTTGTGATGGAAATGAAGACTAAAACGAATTCTCTTTTGCAGCGAAAGTTGAAGGAGCGTTATGGCGGAATCAATTAATCGCCCCTAATCCCAACCACGTTTTTTCCCTTTACCTTTTTATTTTCACCTTGAAAAATTATGAATCTATTTTCAGCTAATCCATTTACATCTGTAGAAGAACTAATTACTAAAGCTGCGCGGGAAAGTTGGGAAGAACTCGATCTGGCGGGTATGGGGATAAGGGAATTGCCATCTTCTATTGGTCAATGCAAAAGTTTGAAGAAATTAATTTTAGGAAAATCGCAACCAAAAAAGACTTGGTGGACTCTCTTCATTTTAGAACACGAATATGAAACTGAAGAAATTGGCAATCCTCTTGAAACATTGCCTTCTGAATTAGCTTACTTAGTCAATCTCAAAGATCTGCAAATTCCTTATAACAACTTTAGTGAGATTCCAGATGTAGTTACTAAGCTAACTAATCTACAAACACTTAATCTGTATAACAACAGAATTAGTGAGATTCCTGACGTGATCGCAGGGCTGACCAATCTACAATCCCTTAATTTAAAATCCAACAATATTAGTGAGATACCAAATGCGATCGCAGGGCTGACCAATCTACAAACACTTAATCTGGATAACAACAAAATTAGTGAGATACCAAATGCGATCGCAGGGCTGACCAATCTAAAATCTCTTGATCTGGATAACAACAAAATTAGTGAGATACCAGATGCGATCGCAGGGCAACAACAACATCAGTGAGATTCCTGATGCGGTTTCAGATCTGACCAATCTACAATCCCTTGGTCTAAGTAGTAACAATATTAGTGTGTTACCTCAATCAATCACTAAGCTAACAAAGATTTCTTCATCTTCCATTTATATGGGATTTACCTTATATGGAAACCCAATCTCAAATCCGCCTATGGAGATCGTTAATAAAGGCATGAATGCTATTCGTGAATATTTCCAACAATTAGAAGCTGAAGGAGGAGAATATATATATGAAGCAAAATTGCTGATTATTGGTGAAGGAGGAGCAGGCAAAACTTCACTAGCAAATAAGATTATCAATCCAAATTATCAACTCTGTGAAGAAGACAGTACAAAAGGAATCGAAGTATTGCATTGGTCATTTCGCCGCGAAGATGGAAATCAAATTACTATCAATATTTGGGACTTTGGAGGTCAGGAAATATACCATTCAACTCATCAATTTTTTCTAAGTAAGCGCTCTCTTTATGTCCTTGTTGCTGATAATCGCAAAGAAGACACCGACTTTTACTATTGGCTCAACGTTGTTGAACTGCTTAGCGACAATAGCCCAATTCTGATTGTTAAAAATGAAAAACAAGACCGCAAAAGGGAAATCAATGTCAATCAACTACGCGACGAGTTTGATAATCTTAAAGAAGTCCTTGAAACAAATCTTGCTAATAACCGCAACCTAGAAGCTATTATAACTGCTTGTAAATATCATCTCAGCCAACTCCCTCACATTGGGCAAACACTACCCAAAACATGGGTCAGAGTTCGCCGTGTCCTCGAAAGCGATCCGCGTAATTTCATCACCCTTGAAACATATCTACAAATCTGCGAAGACAATGGGTTCAAAGAGCGTAAGGACAAACTACAACTTAGCGACTATCTTCACGATCTGGGTATCTGTCTCCACTTTCAAGACGATGAAACCTCATCTCTATACAAAACCGTTATTCTCAAACCCAAATGGGGAACCGATGCTGCATACGCCGTTTTAGACAACTCAAAAGTCATTCTCAATCACGGACGCTTTACCCGTCAAGACCTTGCCACGATTTGGAGCGCTGACGAATATGAAGGAATGTACGGTGAACTGCTAGAATTGATGAAAAAATTTCAACTTTGCTACGAAATTCCACAAGCTAAAGGTTGTTACATTGCGCCCCAGCTTCTTACTGAAGCTCAACCTGAATACATTTGGGACGAAACTGAAAACTTGATTTTGCGCTATACCTACGACTTTATGCCTAAAGGGATAATCCGCCAGTTCATCGTTACCATGCACGAAGATATAGAGAAAAATCAAAAGGATAAGCAAATTGTCTGGCGTAGCGGCGTAATCATCAATTCCAAAAACATCATTAACACCCGCGCCGAAGTTATAGAAAATCATGGGAAACGTGAAATTAAAATCCGTGTCTTTGGCAAAAACAAAAGAGACTTGTTAACCACTGTTACCTACGAACTTGACAAAATCCACAATTCCTACAAACGCTTAAAAGATAAATATCAAAAACTCATCCCCTGTAACTGCTCTACCTGTAAAGGTAGCCAAGATGCACATTTTTATAAGCTAACTGACCTCAAACGACGCTACGAAAAGCGTGTAACTACAGTCCAATGTGAAATAAGCTATGAGAACGTTGATGTACTAGGATTAATTGATGATATTGCATCGCGATCACAACCACAAAATTCAACAAAAAATCTCGATCCAGAGGACGATCCAAAAGAGCGTTTTAACTTTAATTTTAATTTCAACATGGAAAACAACCAACACAATCCCTCTACACACATTAGCAACCAAGAGCAAACTATGAGCAATCAACAACCCAATTTCGGCGGAGATTATGTGGGCGGCGATAAAATCGGCGAACAAAACACACAACGCAATCAACAAGAAACTACCAATATGGTCAGCCAAAACTTTCATGGCAATGTCTATGGTGTCGCTGGAAATGTTTCAGGAAATCAAATCATTAACGCCCAGCAACAAAGCCTAACAAGCGCTGCGATGGAAATCCAATCCTTTTTGACACAACTAGCTCAAGACTATCCTGAAGGATCTTCAGAAGATAAACAAACACTTGCTAAGATGGAACTCAAACGCAAAGTTAAAGAAGACCCATCTTTGAAAGATCGATTACTGAATGCCATTAAATCTGGTGGTATTGAGACAGTGAAAGTTCTTACCAATAATCCCTTTGTCAGCATTCCGCTTGAAACTGTCAAAGGCTGGCTTGAAGCAGAACCTCAAAAATAGATATTAGAATTATGGCGATCGCTGTTTATGAGTGAGTTGATAGGCAATCAAACTATATTGGGGCGGTAAATACATCAGCGCCTCTCCGAGCAGAACTTTATGGAATTAGTCAAACTAGCGATCGCGCAACTTCCATTAATCGGCAATATTTTCAAAGACAAAAACTAATGCTTGTTTTGGGGATAAATAGGCGATCGCTTTTACTACGAATGAAAAGTAAAATGATAAGATACAAAAATATAAATCTGTATAAGCTAAATTATGAGACAGGTAATTATTTATCCTGGTGAAGATGGTTATTGGGTTGCTCAATGTCCCAGCTTGCCTCCTTGCATTAGTCAAGGCGAAACCAAAGAAGTTGCGATCGCCAATATTCAAGAAGCAATTGAACTATATATTGAGGTTCTGCAAGAAGAAGGTCGGATTATTCCCGAAGACCGAGTTGAAACTGTAATGCTTGCTGTATGAGTAAATTACCACAAATCTCAGGAAAAGAATGTATTAAAGCCTTGAGTAAAGCGGGCTTTTCTGTGAAACGGCAAAAAGGCAGTCATATTATCCTCTGTCGAGACGAACCATTTGCAGAAGTAGTAATTCCCAATCATAAAACGCTTGACAAAGGAACTTTACGAGCAATTATTCGGCAAGTGGAATTAGAAGTCGATGAATTTCTTGAATTTTTAAACAATTAAGAGGCGATCGCGCAACTTCCATTAATCGGCAACATTTTCAAAGACAAAAACTAATGTTTGTTTTGGGGATGAATAGGCGATCGCCTAGTTTTTAATTCAAATTAATTGTAGCGAGATCGGCAAAACTATGTTTAAAGTCAATAGTGTCAAAATATAAGAACCATCAGATTAAATTATGTCCGCAAGAGATATTTTTCATGATGCTGTCAAAATAGCCTTGCAAAAAGATGGCTGGAAAATAACCCACGATCCACTTTCATTAGAATTTGGGTTAGGATTACTATACGTTGACTTAGGCGCAGAGCGCATCATTGCCGCAGAACGAAGTAACGAAAAAATAGCAGTAGAAATAAAAAGCTTTCTCGGTGGGTCAGCCGTCTCCGAATTTCATACAGCACTTGGACAATATCTCAACTACCGTCTATTAATGCAAGAGCAGTACACAGAGTATAAATTGTATCTAGCTATACCATCAAGCGCCTATGACTCATTCTTTCAACTCCCCTTCGTCCAATCTACGATTCAACAATATCAACTAAAGTTAGCGATTTATAAACCAGAAAAACAGGAGATCGTAAAATGGCAAGACTAAATGAATATCGTCAAAAAGTTCGAGATTTACTTACGCAACTAGCAGAATATGGATCAGCGAATGATGGAGTTGAGTCGCAACTGATTTTTGACGCAGAGCGGGATCACTATCAACTAGCTCATGTGGGCTGGCGAAACGATCGCCGAATTTATGGCTGTATCGTACATATCGATATCAAAATAGACAAAATCTGGATACAACATAATGGGACAGAATTTGATATAGCCAACCAGTTATCAGAGATGGGTATTCCCAAAAAAAATATAGTAAATGGATTCCATTCTAGCTATATGCGACAGTTTACAGAGTTTGCAGTTAACTAAGAATTAGCCTTTAAACATTTTGGATACCAATAGGAAAGTTCTCATCAAAAATTTGTTCGACAGAATAAGGACATTCTTTCGGCAAATCCTTGGATTAGAGATTAAATTTGACACATCGGAGAAAATTTAAGACACACAAGTTATGGGTAAACCACGGGAAAGTCTTGGACATACTTGCCATCGCATTCATACTTAGCGCGATATTCTTGCAAAACCATGCGATCTCCTTCTAGTTTATATAGAGCCGACGAACCGCAGTCACCGACACCTCGAAACTTAGTGAAGTTGGTCATAGTTTGCTTTTGGACATTGAATCTGGGCATACCAGCGATCGCTCTACTCGTAATTCGTTTGGGTTTTTCACCTGCTTTTGGTTCAGCAAAACTATCAAATTCCAAGGGAACAGCGCTTGGTTTTGGAGAATCATCAGTCCAAAGCACATACTCAAAAGCTCCTTGATAGGCAGCGAGAAAACATTGAATTTGGACTAGATATTTCTTGTCGGAGATTTGAAAGGCTTTAGAACCCATGCCCTTTTGGGTAGAGTCAGCTTGGAAATTATCTTTACACACACCTAAACTCTCACGATTTTGCAGCACATACTGTAATGGATCGGCTTTGGTATTTGATGTGGTGGGCGATGGACTGGAAGCAGGACTAGAAGATTTAGCGGTGTTATTGCGAGACAGATATCGAAGTAACTGCTCTTTGCTTAATGTGCCATTGGGTAAAGTGACGCGCAATACTGGCTCAGGATTTTGGGTAGTTGGTGATTCAAGAGTGTATATATATCCTTCATTTTTAAACTCGATCGCCCCATTTTGCTGAGGATTATAACTAGCTGCCTCTATATCCAATCCACCGCTACCATCTTTGTTGCGGCTGATGTAGTAGCGAGGGCGATCGGGTTCTTTATCATCGGCACAAATATAAACGCGATAGTTGGAAGTCTCGCCATAGGCATAGGTAACTTTGTTTTTGCCACAGATACTGTTATTTTCTAATTCTTTAATATTGCCGATCGCGATCGCTTTGGCAGCATTATTTGGAGATTCTATTGGTGCTTTGGGAGTTGTTGTTGAAGTTGTTGTCGTCGTCGAGTTGGTCGAGGTGGTTGTATTTGGTGCTGGTGAAGAGGTCGGTAATTCTGGATTACCACATCCCCAACAGATCAGGCTGGCGATCGCAGTCATTAAGCTAAGTCGAATATGCAACATGATGTTTGATCCTTATTTCTAAAATGCCCTAAATTCTTAGACGAGTTTTACTAACATGTTAGTTCCTAATCTAAGCGATTAATATAGCGGATTCTAAATACAAAGCCCAAAAATCGTAGGGACAATTCCTGAATTACCTCTACAGTTTTTGAGTCACCGTAATTCAAAAAATAAAAATTACCTGTGTAGCGAATGCAGAGATAGACTACAAATCAAATAGAGGCGGGAATAGAGGTGTTAACCAAAGTTGAAGCTTGACATCCCAACCTAGAATAATCGCGATCGCAGTCAGCGAGATCAATAAGCCACCAATTCTTTGCAAAAGTTGACTATGGGCGCGTAATCGCAAAAATGCTTTACTGAAATATCGACTGGAATAGGCAAGTAATAACATTGGGATACCTGCTCCAAATCCATAGAATAGCAGCAAGATAAAAGCGCTAAACGCTTGATTTTCGGTAACAGCTAACACTAAAATCCCACCAAGTACCGTACCTGCACAGGGTGTCCATAGCAAACCCAGTTGTGAGCCTAAAAAGAATTCTCCCAATAAATCTACTCTTTCGGGTTGTTTGAATTTTGGAATTGGTAATTTGGAGAACAGGAAATAGCTCAATTTGGAACTTAATTTCGGGAAAAGCGATAATATTCCCAAAACTAATAAAACTGCGATCGCTAAAATCCGCATAAAATCAGCTAGCCCCGTGAACCATAGGCTAGCGACTCCCAATAAACTACCCGCGATCGCAAAACCACTGATCATTCCTGCGACTAAAGCGATCGGACCATATCGATGGGTTTGGAGCGATCGCCCAATTACGATCGGCAAAACTGGTAACACGCAGGGCGAAAAAGCGGTTAAGATTCCACCCAATATCGATAAGGCGATCGCCAAAGGAGAAAGCTCCATTTAGTTTATCCCAATAATTTTTAAATCTTAGACAATGGCGCAAAGCCAAACGTAGCATTATACTGACGACACCAAATCAAGACCGATTTATAGCTATCTGGTTGAATATTTTTAGGAATCTCGTAGCGTTGCTTGCCATCAAAACTTTTTAGCGGCGAGATCGTCACAAAATCTCCTTCCGCAATCCCAAAAGCGGGCGGCTTGGTTATTTTTAAAATATCAGGCGATCGATGCAAAATCACAAATAGGTCAGGACCACTACTTGATGTTTTAAAAGTCTGATCCAATTCAATAAAGTAGGTTCCATTCTCTTGAACAATGCTAGCCACACCAGTAGTGGTATGTTCACCGCTAATAAAATTCCCAGTACGTTTCTGTGATTTGCTCTCGGATTTGGTAGATGTCGCTACGGATTGGGGCTGAGGGCTTTGGCTGCTCTCGGATTTAGATGTTGCCACAGATTCGGTCTGAGGGGTTTGATTACTTTTAGCTGGTATCTCTGAACAGCCAAACATCAATATTATTGACGTAATTATAGAAATGGGGACAATGCTTGAGATTCTGGCGAACATTTTGGCGAACATAGTTTGCGATCGAATTTTAATGTTGACTATTATTCGATATACGCTTGATAGCAGTTATCGGATGAGTGATATCGATTTACTTGCGTATGCGTGAATCGGTGAAGCTGAATAATTTTAGATTTTGATGTCGCGGCGGGTAATCCGTCCATTGGGCGCGTCAATATAGCGGGGCAGAGTACTCTGATCCACCACTTTCAGCGTATCCATGTCGTAGGTTGTATAGATGGTTTCCCCCATTGCCGACTTAACATCAAATTTAATGTCGATCGCTGTTACTGTCCGATTAGGAGAAAGATCGCCACTCAATAAACGGCGCGGACCATCGCCCAAAACCCCTGTGTGGAGTAGTTCCAATTTGCCCTTGTGGGCGGGATAATAGGCGTGATGATGACCACTGATATAGGTATGCACATTGTATTTTTCTAACAAAGTTCGCAGCCGCTCCGCGTCATCCAAATAATTACCCGCCGTATCTCTTCCTTTCGCCACCGCATAAAGAGGCAAATGCCCGATCGCCATTCGTAATTTTGCTTTCTGAGCAGCTTCACTAGCAAGGCTCTTTTCCGCCCATTTCAATTGTTCCGAGGAAATTGTCGCAGTGGAAGCATCCCAGACCAAGAAGAAAATGTCATTTTGCTGAAATGTGTAATAAAAAGGAAATCCAGTCCGATCAACAAAATTCAAGTTGGGATCATGGCGGGGATCATTCCAATATTTCTCAGCCGCATTGCGATCGCTGGCAAAGTTATATTGTCCCCCTGACATCGAACCCGATGCATCATGATTGCCAATCGTAAAACCAAAGGGCAGTTTTGCCTTGCGAATTGGTGCGGCAATATGTTTATCAAATCCTTGCCACATGGCGGCAATTTCAGCCGATGACAGGGAATTACTCTGACCCGCTACCATATCGCCGCCACATAAGACGAGATCTGGCTCCCAATCTGGTAGAAAGGCGATCGCCTGTTTTACTTGCTCAATGTAATCGGTCGAGCCATAGGCACTATTAAGATCGCTGATGACAATAATTCGGACATTGCCACGGGGCGGCGCATATAGTCCTTTGGGTGCAGGATTAGGCGATCGCGCCACATTTGCACCTGTAGATTTACTAATAGCTACAGATTGGGTATTATTACTTATGGGGGGACTGCCATTGGCAATATTGCTAGGCGCGATTAATTCGGATTTACGATTTAGTATTCCCGAAAAAGCCGCACCACCCAAGCCACCGCCCACCATCAATCCACCCAATATCAACAACTGTCGTCGTTTAAGTGCCATAACTAACTAAATCTTAACTTGCCAATATCTTGCGAACATTTTACAGCGATCGTCAATCGTAAGATCAGAGATTATAAAATCAAAAAATGCTATATTGCTTCATAGAAAACAGCTTTGTAAAGATTTATAATGTGTTTTTTTAGGGGAATATTAACCTTTAACTATTTTTTAATCATCGATTAGTCTCTTACTGCCAAGCAAGATATAGCCATTATTTATAGTCTCTTTTAGGACGGGGATCGCTCACCTGACAATGATCCCCGTTTTTATTGTCTATAATCGGTGCATAGTTTATTTTACTTGATTTTCTTTAAAAAAGTTTATCGCATCTACACTTGACTTGCCCGAATCTCAAATTTAAAAGTGATCACAATTTTTTGACAAGATTCTTTTAACAATCCTCTTTTGACTAGACTCTTTCAACAAGATTGTGGAAACCATTCTTTAAAAATATATTCAGTAAGTTAGGTTAGGTTGAATTTTTATTCCTTAAAGATTCAAATGCATAATCTGGACTTTTTTATTTTTTTGTTTTGTTTTATTTTTTTGCTTTACCTCTTAAAAAATACATATTTTAAAAACATATTTAATTAGCATTTAATTTACTTTTACTCAAAGGATTTACCAAAATGATTGAATCAATTCGCTGTCCCAATTGTGGTTCGATCGCCGAACGCCACCACCTCCCCTATTTGGCTCAAGTCAAGACCCAATGCGATGAATGCGACTATCTCCTAGCCATTTGTACTCGTAGTGGTCATGTGTTGGAGTCCTATGCCCCTGGTTTATCGGCAACTAAGCCGATCGCAACTCGTCTTGCCCCATTTACTCAAGGTGGTCAGGCTCGTCCCAAAGAAGTCGCGGCTGCGAGTATGTAAATCTAGGGACGTAACCGACTAATCAATGAAAGACCAATCAATGATTAATTGCACAGTTTTAATTGCAAGGCTTCTCCATACCTATATTGCGATCGCTCGAATCTTGATCGCCAAAACCCCAACAAATTTCTTGAAAGTGTGATTTAAAAAATCCTTTTAAGAAATTTGTTTGTTTTGGGGGTACTCAAATCTGGGGGATCTAGAAACCAAATAAAATAATTATTTTGAATTATTTTGAATTATTTTTTTAACTAAATGTCACTTAATATTCTTTTGGAATAAGCATCCCAAAAAAAGTTAAAATTTAAAAACTCTAGTCATCGAATACTAACAAAAGCGTATATCCGTGACTCGAAGTGCGATCGGGATGAAAACAGATCAAATTAGCATCACTAATCAAAATTCCCCTTCACCAATCACCAATTCTCAACAACTTAAGAAACTGAAACATGGCTCCCATCGCCAAACTACTGATTGCTAATCGAGGTGAGATCGCCCTTAGAATTATTCGGACTTGCGAAGAATTAGGGATTCCCACCGTTGCTGTTTATTCCGATGTCGATCGCAACTCGTTGCATGTACAGCTAGCCCACGAAGCAGTCTGTATCGGTGATTCACCTAGCAGTAAAAGCTATTTAAATATTCCGAATATAATTTCGGCGGCAATTACGCATAATGCTACAGCCATCCATCCTGGCTATGGTTTTTTATCGGAAAATGCTCGATTTGCCGAAATTTGCGCCGATCATAACCTGCTGTTCGTTGGTCCCAGCCCTAACTCGATCCGTTCGATGGGAGACAAGTCCACAGCCAAGAAAACCATGCAAAAAGCTGGTGTGCCAACGATTCCAGGCAGTGAAGGCTTAATTGAATCGGAAGAACAAGCCATTAAAATTGCTGCGGATATAGGCTATCCCGTAATGATCAAGGCAACTGCTGGCGGCGGTGGGCGGGGAATGCGGCTAGTGGTTAATCCTGATGATTTATTGCGATTATTACGCGCTGCTCAAGGTGAGGCTGAGGCAGCCTTTGGCAATGGTGGGGTCTATATCGAGAAAGTGATCGAAGATCCGCGCCATATCGAAATTCAGATCTTGGCGGATATGCATGGGCATGTGGTGCATTTGGGCGAGAGGGACTGCTCGATCCAGCGCCGTCACCAAAAGTTATTGGAAGAAGCGCCCAGCAGTGCTGTCAATCCTAAATTGCGCGAAAAAATGGGTGACGCGGCGGTAAAGGCTGCCAAAGCAATTAATTATGTCGGTGTCGGTACGGTGGAGTTTTTGCTGGATAAGTACGGCAAGTTTTATTTCATGGAAATGAATACCCGTATCCAAGTTGAGCATCCTGTCACGGAGATGATCACAGGAATTGACTTGATCGCCGAACAGCTGCGGGTTGCTCAGGGCGATAAACTGAGATTCCAACAAAAGGATATTGAGATCCGTGGTCATGCGATCGAATGTCGGATCAATGCCGAAGATCCCGATCACAATTTCCGTCCTAACCCTGGTCGGATTAGCGGTTATTTACCTCCTGGTGGTCCTGGGGTGCGGATGGATTCCCATGTTTACACGGATTATGTAATTCCGCCCTATTACGATTCACTGATTGCGAAGTTGATTGTCTGGGGTAGCGATCGCCCTGCGGCAATTTTACGCATGAAGCGAGCTTTGCGTGAATGTGCGATTACGGGTGTCCCAACCACGATTCCTTTTCATCAGAAGGTATTAGATGATGAGGAATTTAGAAAGGGCAATGTTTACACTAATTATGTACCGTTGCTACAGGCAAGACTGGAAGACCAGAAATCATAAGTCTCTCTGTCTACGTTTCAGGGATAGATTCATGTTTTGTAGGGGCTGCCCCCCATGCCAGCCCTTGCCATCCCCCCAACCTTGAGGATCGCTTGGCGATTATTTACAGTAAACCGCGATAGCGGATAAAGGCTAATACGACTGACCATGAGCCTAACGCCACCTTAATCGCAACTAAAATATTCAGAATTGGGATGATGCCACCACTAACTAGTTCTCCTAACTGACCGTGGGGCAGCTCTATTCCTGAGAGGGTAATCACCGATAAAACAATAAAAATCAATACTGATATCTTTTCCCAAGTTGCGGCGTGCCAGCGCTTGTATAATGTCTGAAGTCGCGCTGGAGGAGAAGTCATCGCAATTAAACCGATCGCCGTTCCACCAGCCACACCCGCCGCAAAGCCTCCTCCAGGGCTAAGATGTCCACGAATTGCCAACTCGATCGCTACTAAAGCGGCAACAGTAGCTCCTAGTTGGGCAAGGACAATCGAAGTTTGATCGGTAAACTGGTAAATTCGTGTAAATGGTTTCTCATTGGCAAGCAAGAAATTTGCACCCATGATGGCGATCGTGAAGACAATCACTTCAAAAATGGTGTCATACAGTCGATTCCGAAAAATGATTCCTGAAACTACATTACTAACTCCACTATCTTGAGCGATCGCTTCGACAATCGAGAAAGGCAAACTAGGGGCTGGGTTAGCCAAGAAAAGCATTTTTACAAAGAAAGCAATGCCAGCAATTATATAAATCCATTTCATAATCTATTTCAAAGGTGTTTTTTATGGTTGAATCACAAATAAATTCTTAAAGGCGCTACTTCGCAATACTTGTATAGGATATGGCAACGCTATTTGCGGCATTGGTATAAACCAACTGGACATTTGCTAAAACTGGATTGGTTAGCATGATCTCATAGAGGCGATGCAGACGGATTTTGATTTGGTAAAAGCTGGATTTCGCACCTTCTTGATATTCCGCAGCATCTTGATGTTCTGAATTGTGTAGGGTAGCATGGACGGTTTTATCAGTTAGGGCTTGTTCTAGTTCGGCTTCGTTTGAATAGGGAACTAACTCAACTCGCATATAATGCTTGCTGAAAGTGCTTTTGAGAACATCGATCAGTTTTTTTAAATCAGATATAGAATCAGAGCTAGGAACTGGATCGCGATTTTGCTTAGGTTGCTCCAATTGTTGCTCCATTTGCTGATTTAGCTGGTTTAATTGTTGATTTAGCTGTTCAAAGGGAAGATTGAGTTTATTTAATTCTTCTTCTTCTAAATTGTGGGCGATCGCAACTGATTCAACCACACCTAAGCGCAAAACCAACGAAGATCGCACGGCAACTGCATAGAGCATTGTTGCTAAAAAAGCACCGACTAGTGCCTCAGTCAGAGCCACATCCCCAGCTCCCAAAATCGTATAGACCAGTGCCGATAATGCCCCCAAAATGCCCCGAATGACCAGAGCATTGTAGGGATTAGTTTGGGAGATCAACATTCCTGCTGATATGGGTAACAGTATGGCGATCGCATAGACATAACCATCATAACTACTGTTCATTTGCCTCTTTACCTCTTTTATTTGCTTATTGAATTTTTAAAGGCTATTTATTACTTCTTGTACTGCTAGAGCAGTAAGCCATCACATAGCACAGCATCGTATTCCATAAAGTCAAGGAAATAATCGCAAGAATCAGTAATGGTAGTTCTTTGGGACGGAGTAATATCAAGCCGAACACGATCACGATCGAGCCAATCGTGTCGGATACCGATAGACTATGGAGTTTAAAAAGAACCGATCGCTTTGTCAGGAGAGCCACAGTTCCCCAATACCAGAAGACTAATCCACCAAAAATACAAATATAGCTAAGAATATTTAAGAAGATTGCCACGGTTATATTTCTCCTGTGCGTCTGATGATATGGGCTAGAAGCATAAACCCTGCATTGCCGACACTCAAAATAATCACGCCCACTACACCGATCATCCAGTCATCTCGCAAGATGGCGATCGCTAAAATCATCACTGAGGATTTGGCGGCAATACTGGAAAAAGCAAGCATGATTTCCCAAATATTGTCATTGTGTTTCCAAGCTTGATATAGCGGAATCAGCATGGAGACAACCATCGCGCCGACAGCAAAATTCAATACAGCCTTGGTTGATAAATCAATATTCATGGGTTTGACCTCGTCTGGCGTTTGATCACATGATGCACCACATACCAGCCTTCTTCGTGATGCCTGAGAACAATGGTTTTGGGAGTAAAGGTGATGAGAAAAATGTCCAAGAAAACTAATGCTGCCGATCTCTGATGTTTGGTTTTTTCGAGCAATACTTCTTCGTATTTGTGGGGTTGACAGATCATCTCGATCGATTCGATATAGGATTGTGGCACTGCCTTAATAATCCTACCGATACCTTGTAAAACATCTTGAAAGCGAACGTTTTCTGAGCGGTAATACGGCATTAGCAGGGAAATAATCACGCCAATGATGATATTGGTAATACTAAAATTTGCGGTTAATAAAAACCAAATCACGATTCTTAAAATAAATTGTCCAATCATGAAATTGCCATCCAGAAAAGTAAAACTAACATCAGTCCCATCCAGCCGATCAGGTTCTCAAACTCTTCAAATATGACGGGTAAGTTGACGGATGCACGGCGGAAAATAAGCCAATAGGCAAGCCAGCCGATCGCGATCGTTACCAAAGGTTTGATGGCATTTTCCAGAGTATAGGCTTCATAGTAGACAACGTTTGCGACAACTAGTCCGCCTAATAAAATGGCGATCGCTACCCAAAACTCAGTCTTCAACTTAGCCTTAATACCTTGGTTGTCTTGGTTACTGTTTTGGTTGTTATTTTGGTTGTTATGTGGCAAGAAAATAAATTTAGCAAAGGAGATGGCAGTACCTAAAGCTGCAATGTTCATGCCGATCACTTGCCAAGGCTGGAGATTTTCCATAGTTAATACTTTTGCGCCAAAACCAGATAATAAGGGGAACCCAGAAATGGAAAAGCTCGCAATCACTAGCGGAATCCAGAGTTGGTTGGCAATAGGCTGCTCCCTTAATTTTTTGAGATTTCGGCTAGGCAAATAACCCACGATTAAAAACAGTGATGATTTGACTAAGCCGTGAGTGAGCGCATAGAATCCGCCAACTTCTGGTGCAGCAAGGATAAAACCTAACTGCGAAATAGTATGGAAGGCTAACATGCGTTTAGTGTCTTTCTCAAAGACGGCAAAAAACACGCCTAGGAGGGCGGTGATAACTCCAAAGATTCGCACGATTGGGTCAAGTTCTTCAATCAATAACGCACAACGCACTAAGGGTAAAACGCCTGCTTTTACCACCACCCCAGACATCATTGCCGAAACTGGTGACTCTGACTCCGCATGGGTCAAGGGCAGCCATAACCCTGATACAAAGATGCCACCTTTAGCTAACAGCCCCAAAAAAATCAAGGCGATCGCTTCGGGTGGTGCGCCTCGCAGTCCAATAAAGGTAAACGAGTGATTTGCCTTGTAAACCAGTACTGCGCCAATTAAATAAAACAACATGGCGATATTGCTAACAAACAAATAGCGCAAACCAATCCAGATCGAGCGATCGCTACGGGGATAGGCAATCAATAAAAAGCTGGCGATGCTAATTACTTCCAGAGCTACATATAAACTGATGAAGTCGGAGCAGGCAAAAGCCGCATTGATACTGCCATGTAGCAATATGACTTGAGCATAAAAAAAGGCGGTGCGATCGCTATGCCAACAGTAAATAATCACCGCCGCCGTGACTAGAGCATTGGTCAAGATAAAAAATCCTGCCAAGGGATCAAGAGTCAAGGTCACACCAAAGTTATCGAGCAGTTGTAAATTGATTGGGGTTTGCTGGATAAACAATGGAATCACATACAGCGCTGAGGCGAATGCCCCCATTAACGCCAAATAGCGATCGCCCTTGGGCAGTAGATAGATAATAAATCCCACCATAAATGGCAAGACAATCCAGATCAAAGTAAGGGTAGTCATGACAGGTCGCCCTTCTCGATCTCATGGATTTCTAGAGTGGGATTGTTTCGGGATAACTTGATCACCCCGACCAGCATCAGCGCCTGAATCGAAAAGCCAATCACGATCGCCGTCAAGATCACCGCCTGCGGCACGGGGTCAGCATAATTAGTCCTTGGTATATCCCCAAGAATTGGCGTAAATACGCCTTGACGGGCAGCAATCACCACAAAATAGGCAATTACCCCACTACTCATGACATCCATTGAGATTACTTTCATGATTAAATTCTTTTTGAGAATAATCCCCAAAAAGCCACAAAGTATCACCGCAAGGACAAAGGCTTCTAACAAATTAATTGGCATTAACTGGCGCTTACAGCATCACTACTGAAGTTTACTTTAGGGTTTCATGACACGTTTTACCCACTAGCCAACCCAGAAAATTCTCTATGGGTAGCCTCGATACTAAAGTAGTGTGGCGAAACCGCAATTATGCATTGCCCAACCTCTGTACCTCTGTACCTCTGTACTGATAATGCAGGCACTCACAATCCATTTCCGATCGCAAAGAATGCAGACCAATAATAGGGATGATTGAAATTAGATGATTTAATCAGCGAAACTTGCGCTCTTCGTAAAGCTTCAGCAGAAGTGACATCTCCTTTTTGGAATTCCTGATAAAATGCCGCCATCAGAGACTGTGTTCCTGCATCATCAACAGCCCAGAAAGAAGCGATCGCTTGTTTTGCTCCTGCCTTCTGGACTTGATAACCAAAGCCTAAGATTTCCACGCCATCACCAAGTTTCCCAACACCTGTTTGACAAGCACTGAGGATAATCAAATCTATATTCGGAATTTGCCAATCAGTGATTTCGTTGAGACGGATTTTGTCACCATTGCCGAAAATGATGAAGGAATTATCTGGAGTACCCGTATTGAATTGGGCGTGGGTAGCAAGGTGGAGAATATTGTGATTTTTGAATCTTGATTCGATCGCTTGGCGGGTAAATTGCTCTTCGATCAGGGTGACTGAGTTTTGGAATGAATTTGCGATCGCTTGAACTTCTTTGACAGTAGCAGGCAAAGCTGTTTGTCCAAACTTCTGTTCGCCCGCTTTACCACCAAAGGCTCCAGTTAGGATGTTGGGAGTGTTTTTGGGTTGTGGTGAAAAGTTGGAGAGGGTGTAGGCGATAAGATTGCTAACCTGATATTTTTCTGCTAGCCACTGTTTGCCATCATAGAGTGCAGCGATAGGAATATAGCGCAGTTG
>JBIKYX010000064.1:0-23696 GCA_044355035.1 Pseudanabaena sp.
GTATCATAGGGTTGGCGCATCTTTTTGGGTTGTTATACTTTTTGCGTACCTGTATTTATAACCCTTTTAGCTGCGCCTTCGACTTCTTAAATGGTTTCTTAGAGGATTCACAGTTACTTGTAAATTAAAATTCACCAAGATTTGACAGGTTATGCTTGGCGCTGCGCTATTAGGACTTTTTCCTAAAGAAAGGCAATGCTCCCTTGAGCAATTCCATAATGCTCTTATCTTCTAAATTATTAGACTTTTCGTTCTCCACAGGATATTTAAAATCTAGAAGTAGAACGATACGGGTTTGATTACCACGATTCCATGCCTCATGTTCAGTCGTGTCGTCAAAAACAAGCGTCTTCCCTTCTTGCCAACCCCGCGTCTCATCGCCAACCCTCAAGGCGCAACCATCACAGCCAATCAATCCCAAATGACAGCGCAAAACTCCATCGGGATAGCCAGTGTGGGGTTTAATATGCGTCCCGACCTTCAGCGAAGAAAATCCTGCGGTAACAAGGTGGGGAATTTGCTCGACTAGTTTTGTGGTTTCGGGACAGAGTTGACAATTTTTGTCCAGTTTCATACCGAAGGCGTATAAACCAAATATGTCCCAACCATCCTTATAAAGGTGTTTTTCTGGCCATTCCACAAAACTGCGATCGCTAAGTTGTTCGAGTTCACGGCGGACTGTCTGCCAATTAGCTTCTAAATTAGCGGTAAAAGGAAAATCTTGTGAGTTTTTATACATGGTTATGTAAGGTTATGCGATCGCTGCGATCGCCTGATTATCAATCACATTGGTAACATCAATTAATTCTGCCTCAAAACTGACCTGAGCGCGATTGGTTTTGCCACCAATATAAAGGCGATCGCCCACCTGTAACGCCCATACCTGTGAGTGACTGATATAACTCATGATCACTCCTAACATTAACAGCCCAAATCCTGTATAAACCATCGGAATTCCGGGATCTGCTTTAATTTGTAAGCCAGTGCTACCGATCGCTTCTTTTAACGTAAATGTCACGCCATTGATTTCGGCTTTACCATTAGTGCGAACTGTAGTCAGCAGATTTCCTTTCTCGTCATAAATCAAGAACGTGCCTTGCAAATCAGGGGTAATTAAGGTCACACCCGCACTGAGATCGGGCTTAGTGGGAATCCATGTTCCCCAGACTTGACGACCGCCAGATTGGGATTCCAATTTGTTGACGGGTAATTGCAGAACGGGGCTATTGTTCAGTGTAAAGCGGACGGCGTGAATATCCCAATTCGCTTGATAAAAGGTGACACCTTTATATTTCAGTGGCTTATTCACATGAATAGTTTGGCGATCGACTTCCTTCCCATCTTTGTCGAGAACGGATAAATCCGAATAGAACTGATCGATACTTCCTTTGGGCGTGTAATCAATCCAGAAGCGATTGACTCGTACTGACCAGTCTTTGGGGACTTGCGATGCTGACCATGCTCCTGCTTCGGTGATATTTTTAACTTGAAATGTCTCGCCACTGGGAACCATTTCCTGTGCAATAAAACCTGTGAGTGAACCCCAAATCGAACCAATTAAAATAATCAACATACTGGCATGGACAACAATTGGTCCAATCCTGCCAATTAAACCTTTGCGAGCATACAGGCGATCGTCAGCTTGGTAAACCTTGTAATTTTTGCTTTGCAGAGATTGGGCGAGTTGATTGAGATTACCACCAACAATTTCCGTAGCAAGGGGAAGCTTGGCAAAACTCTGGGGCTTGGTGTAATAAAACCATCGTTTGGAAGCTTTGAGAATTGGTAATTGCCGATTGAAAGTGCAGGCGGTGAGACTCGTGCCGAATAAGATCAAGAGTGTGAGAAACCACCAGCTACCATAAACATGTTCTAATCCGATCGCCAAAATCACTTGATACGACAAAAATCCAAACAGGGCGGGATGTTCAGGATAATTTTCGCGATAAAAATCAAGGGTTTGCCCCTGCTCGATCACTGTACCGAGGATGCTAAATAGGGCGATGAGCAGTAAAATAGCGATCGCAACTTTGAGATTAGCAAGGAGCGCGACTACTTGATGTCGCCAAATTTGGTTAGCTTGGAATCGGATTTTTTCAAACACGTCAGGTCGATGGTTACTGGTTACAGTTTGATCTTAGCTTAGGTTGTCAGTAGGTAGAGAGTAGCCAGATTTAGGCTAAAGTTAAGCCAGATATTTAGGAATATTAGGGCTATGTCACAGGGTAAAGAAACTACCGTTTTAGTACTGTCATTGTTAGTCACCGCAGGGCTAGCTGGTGGCGGTTATTGGTTCTTTTCGCAACAGAGTAAATCAACCCCACCACCCTCAACGGCTAGCACAGACACACCATCAACAGCTAATTCTAATAATTCGCCAGCCAATTTGAATTTCGATACGTCAGCCCCGAATCCCACCGTGTTGGAAATGGATGGCAGTACGGCGATGGTAGCAGTAGTGAAAGAACTGCGTAATGCTTACAGCCAAGTCAATCCCAATATACCGACTACCTATGGTGTGCCAGATGGGAAACCAAGTGGTTCTACTCAGGGATTACAAAATCTGATCAATGGAACTGTGGCGATCGCCGCAACTTCACAACCATTAAAAGCCGAAGAAGCCAAAGCAGGGGTGCAATTAATCCCGATCGCCAAAGATGCGATCGGCGTAGTCGTTGGCATTAACAATCCCTTTAAAGGGGGGTTAACTAAGGATCAAGTTCGCGATATCTACCAAGGCAAGATCACTAATTGGTCACAAGTGGGCGGTGCAAATCTACCGATCAAAGTGATTAATCGCGCTATCACTAGCGGCACAAGAGGCGCTTTTCAGGACATCGTGTTGCTTGGGCAAGACTTTGCCCCTGATGGCGCTAACTTCATCACATGGAAACAAGATGAAACCACCGCGATTTTGCGTGATTTGGGCGATAACGGGATCGGTTATGCGACCGTCACCCAATTAGAAAAGCAAGAAATCGTGAGGATTATCGCGATCGATGGCGTTAGCCCCACTGATGTCGCGGCGGTCAAGGCTAATAAATATCCCATCAGCCGTAGTTTATTCTTAGGCGTTAAAAAGGTTAATAGTCCTGTGACTAAGCAATTTATTGAGTTTGCACTTTCCCCTCAGGGACAGCAAATCGTCCAGAAATTAGGATTTGTTCCCGTTCAATAAATCCCAGAGGAGAGTTTAAAAGTGCCGCAAAGCGCTGTATCACAAAATTTATTCATCTAAAATCAATGGCAATTATCATCGCAGGTGAACGCAGTGGTGTGGGAAAAACTACGGTAACTTTGGCTTTATTAGCAGCGCTGAAAGCGCGATCGCGTAATGATCATTCTGGTGATCATGCTTCAGTACAGTCTTTTAAAGTCGGTCCCGACTACATCGATCCGATGTTCCATTCCTACATCACGAGGCTCCCTTGTCGCAATCTCGATCCCGTTCTCACCTCTGAAGACTATGTGCGATCGTGCTTTACCAAACATAGCCAAGTCGAATATGCCCTCATTGAAGGAGTCATGGGACTATTTGATGGTGCAACAGGCAAAGATGACACCGCCAGCACTGCTCATGTGGCGAGACTATTGAATGTACCTGTGGTTTTGATTCTCAACTGTGCCAGTACTTCGCGTTCTGTGGCAGCGATCGCGCATGGATACCGCACCTTTGATCCGCGTGTTCACATTGCAGGTGTAGTCCTGAATCGGGTGGGAAGCGATCGCCATTTGGAATTATTAACTCAAGCTCTTGAGCCTCTCAACCTGCCAATTTTAGGCGTTCTCCGCCGTCAAGATAATATCTCCATTCCCGATCGCCATCTAGGCTTAATTCCCACTGCGGAAATGTCGGATCTGGATGGAATTATTGAGCGTTTAGCGCATCTAGGTGAAACTTGTTTTGATTGGGAAAAGTTATTGCCATTGATGCAATGCCCTCACCCCCAGCCCCTCTCCCTAGGGGAGAGGGGAGCAAGAGAGTCTTATACTGCTCCCCCTCTCCTGCGGGAGAGGGGGCTGGGGGGTGAGGGTCTTCGCATTGCGATCGCCCAAGATCGCGCCTTCAGTTTTTACTATGCTGACAACCTCGATTTATTCGCCGAACTCGGTGCAGAATTAGTCCCTTGGAGTCCGATTAGCGATCGCGCCTTACCTGAAAATGTGCAGGGTTTATATTTTGGTGGTGGATTTCCTGAAGTATTTGCCGCCGAATTAGCTGAGAATAAAACCGCGAGAGAATCAGTTCACAATGCAATCAAATCGGGGATGCCGACCTATGCCGAATGTGGCGGTTTAATGTATCTATGCGATCGCATTGTTGATTTTCAAGAGCAGTCTTTTCCGATGGTGAATATTTTCCCGACCGCCGCCAAAATGGGTAAGCGTTTGACCTTGGGATATCGTCAGGCGATCGCTTTGCTAGATAGTCCTTTGGTAAACAAAGGCGATCAGGTTTGGGGACATGAGTTTCATCGCTCATCTTTAACGGAATCAAGCAATCGCCCCTTATATTCATTGCAAGGTTATGATTCACATTTGCAATATCCGCCTGAAGGTTGGCAAAAATATCAAGTTCATGCCGCCTATACCCATTTGCATTTTGGCGCACAGCGACATTTATTAGAGAATTTTTTAGCGAAAGCAAGAACCAAGAACTAAAGTTCTTGGCTAAAAGCTAAAGTCAGTTAAAACTGACTAAATACTGAATTTTAATTTTATTTAACCCGTTTCAACGGGTTTAAGCTTTCAGCCCGCAATTTATTGCAGGGTATTCGGGATGTGCGTGAACTTAAATGGTTTCTTAGCCTAGATGGTGATTTCTGGAATATCTTCGATATCGCTAAACGAAATACCTGCTGATAAATCTCCCCGATCGCAGCGCTCGCGAAATTCACAATGCTTACAAGCCGAACTAACTTCTAAGTTTAATTGGGGATATTCCTCAGCTTCAGCCATCTCATGCAAAATTTGCTGTAGTTTTATTTCGGTGCGATCATACTCAACTTGAGAATAAGGAATAATCACCGACTGAGCCGTATTGGCAAACCAATAGGTCATCGATAACTGTGATGGCGAATAGTTAGTAGTTTTAGCTAAAACATATAGATAGAGCCGCGTTTGCCAACTATCTTGCAGTACATCCTGCTTAATTGGTACTTGATGCGTTTTCCAATCGAGAATCTGCCCTTGGCGATCGCCCAAGATCACAAAGTCATAAATCACCGTAATTAATGTCGTTGACAAAAAATCACCTTGACCGCGATCGCTATTACCGCTATTGTGCAGTGAAATTTCACTGGTAATTTCTAGGGTACGGCGATGTTCGCACAGGCGATCGCCATCTAACATATCTGGAGGCTGATTTTCAAACGCTGCTAACCATTTTTGTAAAGCAAGATCACTACTTGCCAAGGCGACTACATCCAGCCCTAACTCTTTTTGCTGCATTAATAGGTGAAAATTTGAACCCAATCGTAATTTCTCTTGATTGCTATTAGTTTCGGGTAAACTTAACTCCTCCAAATATTTATGTTGATATTTACGCCGACAAGTCTCCCAAATATTGAGATGCCCTTGCGAAATTGAGGTAATTGCCGAAATAGCTGTCATTGCCAACTGTCATTGCGAAATTGCGTTCTTGTAGTACCATATCGTCAAACGATCGCCATCACCCATGAGTGAACCAGTCATAACTAGCTCTAATTCTTCGATGCGCCAATTCTTGCGAATCGTCAACCTGCGTGCAGATGAAGCTGAACGTACCTTGTTGATGTTTCTATTTTATGGTGTCACATCGATTGGCGCAGTATGGCTTGAATATTCTAGTTCTACTTTATTTCTGGAAGCCTATAAAGCCGAAAATCTACTTTGGGTATATATCGCCACCGCCTTTGTGGTAACTGCTTTTGGCGTTTTTTACTCATGGTTGCAAAAGCTATTTCCTTTGCGGTGGGTAATGTTGGGGATCTCCCTACTATTGGCTTTGCCACTGCCCTTTGCATGGTGGGGACTGATGCAAAGAGGGACATTGTTATTTATGGTATCGGTATTTTGCATTCGCCTATGGGTTGAAGGCATTTATGTACTCAGTAATATCAATAATGACATTGCCGCCAACCAATTATTTAATATTCGGGAAATTAAACGCGCATTTCCCCTGATCAGTACGGGGATTATTGTTGCGGAAATTGTCGGAGGATTTTCCTACCCATTTTTAGTGCGTTGGTTTGGCGCGGTAAATATGACCCTCGCTACTTGTGGGATGTTGTTTATCGGTTCCTCTGTCCTATTTTATTTGAGCAGTCGCTATCGCCAAGCCTTTCCCAACTTCGTCTATGCCAATGAAGAAGAGACTAACGAAAATCCGAGTAATTTACTACAGGGTAATATCCGCAACTATGTTTGGCTTTTGTTCGGCTTTTTTGTAGCGGCTCAAGTCTTGTTTTTTATGATTGAGTTTCAATACCAAACTCAGCTAGAAACCCATCTAAAAACAGAAGAAGCGATCGGTAGCTTTTTAGGTGTGTTTGGCGGGATTATGGGGGTCTGCAAGCTTTTCCTACAATTGTTTGGATCTAGTCGGATTATTGAACGGATTGGTGTGTTCTTTGCAGTCCTGATGCCACCTGTGGGAATTATCATCACAGGCACGATCGCAGGATTTGCCCCCTTTGGACTATTAATTGGATTTGTAGTCCTCAAGTTTTTTGATGAACTATTTCGGTTCACGATTGTCGCGGCGACAGCGCCGACCCTATTCCAAGCTGTACCTGATCGATTTCGTAGTCAGATGCAATCCTTTGTCAGAGGAATTGCCGATCCACTTGCCACTGGCGGTGCAGGCGTTTTGATTTGGATAGTCAGTGAATTATTCAGGAAAAGCGGTATCGGCTCGGCGGTTTTTTCGCAGTGGTTTGCGGGCGTAATCGTGGCGATCGCGATCATTTGGGTGGTCATTATCTGGTTACTGCGGCGTGGATATTTGGAATTATTGATCCAAAGCGTCGAGCGCGGTCAACTGACCATGATGGCGGTGGATATTCGCGAATTGCGGCGGGCGCTATCGGAATCAATGGCGAGAGCCGAGACGCAACTGGAACAGTGGGTTTGTATTGACTTGTTAACTAAGATTGCACCGCAGTCCGTGAGCGAGTCCCTTGCGCCAATGTTGTCGCAAATGATTCCCGACTTACAGGCTCGCAGTATTGAGGCGATGTTGGAAAACCCTGAACTGAAATATCTGCCCAATATTCAGGAGATCATGGACTCGCCCCACGCATCTCCCCAAGTACAAGCTTTATGTTTGCGCTATGTGTTGCTTGCGGATGAAAAAAATCGCGATATCGATGGGTTACGCAAATATTTGGGAGCCGAACAAAATCCGATTATACGCAGTACGGCGGTGGCGCTAATGATGCGCTTAGGGGCTTCGTCACAGGTTGCCGAAGCGACTAATACCTTGCGACAGATGATTACGAGTCACTCACAACCAGAGAGGGTTCTAGGCTGTCGTGCCTTGGCTGAAGCAGCCTTTATGCAGTCATTACGATTTTATGTGCCGAAATTATTAGAAGATCCTTCGATTGAAGTGCGCTGTGCATTGCTGAAAGCGATCGCTGCGACCCGCACCAGTGAATATTTCCCATCGCTCATTCGCGGTTTACATTACAAAGCGACCCGCCGCGCTGCCCATGATGCTCTAGTTGATCTCGGTGATGATGCAGTTACGCCATTACTAGAACTTGCCTATAGCGATCGCAGTCCCGAAAATGTGCGGATTAACGCATGGGACATTTTAGGCGAAATAGCTTCGCCAACATCAATTTTGGTTTTGGCAAACAATTTGTCGAAATCTTGGGGCAAACATCGGCGGCAAATTTTGCGAACCTTGATACGGATTCCCCAAGAACATGGTATTGAAGCGATCTTGGAGATGATGGGGCGAAGTGGGATCGAAAAAATGGTAATTCAAGAACTAGGTGTGATGACCGAAGCTTGGGCAGGAATTGAGGATTTAGGATTGGAAGAAGTTACGGATGGTAACTGGGGAATTGAAGCGGGTTTATTAAAGCAGTCTCTGCAAACTGAATCGATCGACAGTCTGGAGAGGATTTTTCTATTGATGAAGATGCTGTATTCCTCATCAGCAATTCAAGCTGCATCATTTAACATTTTGTCTGGCTCTAAAGGCAGTTTGGCGAGGGGTATGGAAATTTTGGATAATACCGTTGATTTGAGCATCAAACAAATCCTATTATTAGTGGTCGATAATCGCCCGATCGCTGATAAATTGAGCGTACTGTCCACTATTCATCCTTATCGCCCTTTGCCACCACTAAAGCGATTGCATCAGATTATTGAGTTGCGTCATTGTCTATCTGACTGGACATTGGCTTGCTGTTTGCATGTTGCCAAAGGACATCGATGGAGCTTACCTGCGGGGGTGATGCTGCAATGTTTAGAGCATTCAACTGGTTTTGTCAGAGAGGCGGTGATCGCCTATTTGCAGGTTGCTTCGCCCCGATCGCTAATCAAGGTTTTGCCACGGTTATTAAAAGATCGCGATTCTTTGGTGTTGGCTCAGGCGCGAGCGATCGCCTACTACTTTCAAACTCACCAAAATCAAACTCACCAAAAGCATGATCACCAAAAGCATGATCACCAAAATCTGGGTAGGGGGAATTAAATTATGTTAACTAGTATTGATCGATTGTTATTGGTGCGCGGGGTTCCCATTTTCAAAGAGTTGCGGGACGATTTTTTGGTGCGCCTCGCATCGATCATGAATGAGGTGTCATATCCCCCCAGCAAAATGATTTTTGCTCAAGGACAAGAAGGGCGATCGCTTTATATTGTCGTGGCGGGAAAGGTGCGCGTACATTTAGGCGATAAAGATTTAGCAGTTTTAGATAAGGGGAGTTGTTTTGGGGAAATGTCACTATTCGATGCCGAACCGCGATCGGCTTCGGTCACAGCAATTTCTAGTTGCGATTGTCTGGTTTTGACGCAACAACAGTTATATGAGGCGATCGATGAGACTCCTGATATTGCAGTGAATATCATCCGCTTATTGTCGCGGCGCATCCGTAGTCAAAACTTGCAACTAAACGAGTTACAAGCTTCTAAACAAAATTAATCAGAGAATCTCTATCTCTATGCAAGTAGATAAAATTACCGAAAAAGATTCCCAACAAAATCTCAAGGGTGAATCTCCGCCGTCTCCCATACTCTGCCATCACTGTTTGCGTACAGCGACTAATGGTATTAAATGTCAAGGGATTTGTGTCGCTGACAGCAATTATTGACAGTCAATTGCTTTGCGCCATCTTTAAATTGTGGTGTATCGATTGATTGAATTTTCATATCAAAACCTTAGCTGTGATTAAGTTTGTCGATATGATTAACAAAAGTTATAGAAGAATTTAAAACCAAAACCAAAACTCATCGCTGGATTAGCCATGTATACTGCGCTAAATCTTTTGAAGTCGTGGGTTTCACCGATTAGAAGTACTGAAAAGCGATCAATAACGATTACCTATAACCAATGATAGAAATAAAAAGCTATTGAGTCGCGGTGAGAGCAAGAACGATATGATCCCTTTAATCCGCTTTTGTGGGTGACTAAGATAAACGTAGCTTGACTTAGCGCCTTAAACTTGGTGCAATTTACAAGACTACCTTTATTAATTGGACTGCAATCTTTAAGAGGTTTATTACATTCATGGCTGCTATCTACAAAGTAAGACTGATTAATGAAGCCGACGGACTTGATCAAACTATCGATGTCCCTGCGGATGAGTACATTCTTGACATTGCCGAAGCTCAAAACATTGATCTTCCTTACTCCTGCCGCGCTGGTGCTTGCTCTTCTTGTGCTGGCAAGGTATTGAGTGGTGAAGTTGATCAAAGCGATCAGTCATTCCTCGATGATGACCAGATTGAAGCTGGATACGCGCTCCTATGCGTTACCTATCCCCAATCTGACTGCACAATTGAAACCCACAAAGAAGCAGATCTCTACTAGTTGATGCTGTAGGACGATTCTGTTAAAAAATATTCAAAAAGCTCCGATCGCGAACTGATTATGTTCAGAAATCGGAGCTTTTTATTTTGACATAGACCGAAAAAAGAGTTTCGCCGCTTTGTGGGTGCAACTCTTTTTCAGTTTCAGGCTGGGCTATACGAGATGTAAAACAATATACCAAAATTTATTTTAGGCTGTAATACTTATCCACTAACAGTTCTAAAGGTTTTGAGCCAGATAAATGTAACTCGATCTGAGTAGTTTCACTTGTTTCGGTTTCAGATATCACTTATTATTGTGGCTGCAATCTTTAACAGGTTAATTAGAGAAAATATGGCTACTTACAAAGTACAGCTTATCAATGCAGCTGAAGGACTCGACAAAACAATCGAAGTTGCCGACACCGATTACATTCTTGATATTGCAGAGGACGCAGGGCTTGATCTTCCTTATTCCTGCCGTGCAGGTGCTTGCTCTTCTTGTGCAGGTAAAATTGTATCTGGTACAGTTGATCAAAGCGATCAATCGTTCCTTGACGATGATCAAATCAAAGCAGGTTATGTTCTGACTTGTGTTGCTAAGCCAACCTCTGATGTCGTCATTGAGACCCATAAAGAAGAAGAGCTTTATTAAGTGAATTCTTTATAGATTTTTGCGGATTGTTTTTGTGAATTTTCGCAAATATTACCAAGGCGGCGATCGCTAGCAAATTATGTTTAGCGATCGCCGCTTTTTTCAAAGTCTAAATTGTAAGGGGCAGCACCAATTTTGTCTGGCAGCGAAAAAGATCCAGTGACGGAAGAAAATCAAGAAAGACCAACCAAAGGGCGATCGCTCCTCAACATCGCCACTATTGTTGCAGTAGCCACGTTACTGAGCAAAATATTTGGTTTACTGCGTCAAGTGGCGATCGCGGCGGCTTTTGGTAATGGCACAGCCTATGGTGCATATAACTTTGCCTATGTGATTCCTGGGTTTTTATTGATCCTGTTGGGCGGCATTAATGGTCCATTTCATAGTGCGATCGTCAGTGTGTTAGCCAAACGCGATCGCAAAGAGGTCGCCGCAATTATCGACAGCATCACCACTATGGTTACAGGGATGTTGTTGTTGGTGACAGTTGCTCTAGTGATTTTTGCTGATCCTTTACTGCATCTGGTTGCCCCAGGACTATTTGTGCCAGAAGCAGATTTACTAGCTAAGGGCGTTAAACTTGCGGATATTCAAAATCTTAAAATTACTAAAGATATTGCCATTCAGCAGTTTCAGATCATGGCTCCGATGGCTGTATTGGCAGGGCTAGTGGGAATCGGGTTTGGGGCGTTGAATGCTTCTGATACCTATTGGTTGCCTTCGGTCAGCCCCATATTTTCTAGCTTGACCGTATTGATTGGCATCGGCGGCTTATTTTTGACCGTAGGCGACAAAATTTTGTCACCTGAGAATGCGGTTTTAGGCGGTGCGGTTTTAGCATGGTCAACCTTGGCGGGGGCAGTTTTGCAATGGCTGGTGCAGTTGCCTGTGCAGATCAAAGCAGGCATGGGTGGATTTAAGTTGCGGTTTGACTTTCAGCGTCCTGAAGTCAAAGAAGTCATGAAGATCATGATCCCCGCCACTTTTTCATCGGGTATGTTGCAAATTAATGTTTGGACAGATTTATTTTTTGCGTCCTTTATTCCTAATGCGGCGGCGGCGGTATCGGCGATGGGCTATGCAGGTCTATTAGTGCAAACGCCTTTAGGAATTTTGTCGAATGTGATTTTAGTGCCTTTATTTCCAGTGCTTTCCAAACTCACCGATCCTGAGAACTGGGATGAACTGAAGGAAAGAATTCGCCAAGGCTTGATGCTGACAGCGCTGACGATGTTGCCTTTGAGCGCGTTGATGGTGGCTTTAGCGTTGCCGATTTCGCAGGTAGTCTACGAGCGCTATGCCTTTGATACTGAAGCTTCGCAGTTAACGGCGATCGTATTGATGGCTTATTCGGTGGGAATGTTTGTTTATTTAGGACGTGACGTATTGGTGCGAGTATTTTATGCGCTGGGAGATGGGGATACACCTTTTAAAATTAGCGTTGTCAATATTTTCTTAAATGGACTATTTGATTATTTACTGGTTGAAAAGTTTGGCGCAGCCGGGATTGTGCTTGCTACGGTTTTAGTAAATGTGATCTCTATGATTGCGATGATGTATTTCTTAAATCGCAAACTGAATGGGATGCCGTTAAAAAGCTGGAGTATAACGATTTTTGGTTTAATGATCGCCAGTGCGATCGCGGGTGGCGTTAGTTGGACGATCTATCATTTCATTAGTCGCGATTTTGCCAATATGAGTGCCGTGGCAAGATTTGGTGGCGAATTAGGAGGATTAGCGATCGCCAGTACGGTTGGCTTAACTATATTTGGGGCGATCGCCATGCAAATGAAAATCCCTGAGATCGACATACTGACAGCGCAAATTAAGCGTCGGTTTTCGCGCTAGGGCTTGGAGTTACGGGATTAATGGCGATCGCGTCAGAGATATAGCAAACCCCGCCAAACTTTTTGGTAACAGGCTTGAGTTTCTCAACTAATGTTTTCGTTTTATCTTCTAAGAAGAAAGCAATTACATAATCATTTTCCAGCATACTCATATCGAGATCGCCTGAATTTGTCCCCCTAACTCCTTTACCAACGACATTACGGATCACGGTGTAATTCAAGACCCCAACTTTTTCTAAAACCTTGATGATTTTATGGGACTCGACAGAATCAGATACAATTTCGATTCTTTTGACAGATTGCATAAGTTTATCTCTACTAAAAAATTACCTTGATAATTGGCGCAAAGCGCCGATTATCTTAGACCCAAAACAAATTGATCACATACATATACAAAGGAATTCCCACAATAATATTGAAGGGAAAAGTTACTGCCAATGCTGTAGAAACATACAAACTAGGATTAGCTTCTGGCACGGTCAAACGCATCGCCGCAGGGACAGCAATATAGGACGCACTCGCGCATAGCACCGCAAACAGTAAGGCATCGCCTTGCGATAGTGAAATCAACTTGGCGATCGCGATCCCCAGAGCCGAATTTAAAATCGGCATCAAAATTGCAAAGGCAATTAAGAACACACCCGTTTTTTGTAAATCCTTAATCCGTTTGGCGGCGACTAAGCCCATGTCCATCAAGAAAAAAGTCAACACGCCATAAAACATTTGCTGCGTAAATGGTGACAAAACTTTCCAGCCGCGCTCTCCTGTAAGACAGCCAATAATCAAGCTACCCACTAGCAAAAATACGGAACTATTCAGAAAAGCCTCGCGCAATACCTCCGACCATGCAAATTCGCTAGCTTCTCCCTTTTTGGCTTTTTCTTCCGCCGTAAACAAGTTCACAAGGATCAAGCCGACAATGATTGCAGGAGATTCCATTAGGGCAAGCGCCGCCACCATATAACCATCAAAGGCAATATTTAGCTGTCCCAAGAATGAACTAGCGGTGATGAAGGTGACAGCACTAATCGAGCCATAGGTAGCTGCGATCGCGGCTGCATTGTATGAGTCAAGTTTAATTTTAAGAATAAAAAACGAATATACGGGAACAATGCAAGCCATTAAGACCGCCGCCAACATCGTCAGGAGTACCTCTTGACTGATCCCACTTTTGACAAGCTCAACCCCGCCCTTAAAGCCGATCGCTAGTAATAAGTACAACGAAAATAATTTTGGAATTGGCGGCGGAATTTCTAAATCCGACTTAACCAACACCGCAATCATGCCCAAGAAAAAGAACAAGATCGGCGGGTTGAGAACATTAGAAACAATTAGGTCTAAATCCATTGGGACAGATCCACATAAAGATAAAAGGATTTCTTCAAAAGCAATTAGCAACTTGATGTCAGTCTACAGAATTGTATAGCGATCGCAAATAAAACCCAAAAAACGAAAGGAATAGCAAAGCTTTGTTCTGGGGTTTGGTAATTTTTGGGGTTTGGTAATATAGTGCAAAGTATTGTCTTTGAGAAAATATCAAGATGACAGCGATCGCCCCTCCTCCTATCAAACAGCAAGCTAACCTAGCAGATCCACGATCTCAACAATCTGTCCCCACTCTGATTACCGATCAATGGATCACCGCCACATGGGATGAATTTATTCAGGTTCTAGAAAATCCTTTTTATGCAGACTCACGCTGCTATTACGACAAAAATCAAATTAGGCAAATGAGGATCGAAACTATGCCCGTCGGCTCTGAACACGCGGATGACAATACAGTTATCATTTTCGCGGTTAGCTTGTACTGCACATTGACTAATATCCCTGCTAGAGGCTTGACAAATTGCAGTTATAGCAAAACAGGATCTCAAGGTTGTCAGCCAGATATCTCTTATTACATTGGTGCTGAAGCCTCTGCCGCCGCGCTGCGTAACCGTTCCATTGTCGGTTTAGATAAATTTGCTCCACCAAATCTGGTGATTGAAATATCGAGTTCCACGATCGCTGATGACTTAGGTAAAAAACGATTGCTTTACGAACAACTGGGGATTAGTGAATATTGGGTAGTTGATGTCCAAGAAGTGAAGATCATTGCCTTGGAAATGCTGGAAAATGGTGGCAGTCGGCAGATCACCGAATCTAAATTGTTAGGTGGATTAGCGATCACCGATCTTGAAGCTGTCCTAAAATTAAGTCGCGAAAAAACACAATCTGAAGTTGGAGCTTGGCTCTTGCAAAAATATAGTAAGTAGCTGGGCTTAATAGCAATTAACAGCAATTCTACTTCTTGAGCATATTTCTCCTCAAAAGTATTATGATAATGATTATCATTCTTTGTGGTAAAATTAACATGGCTCTAAATTCATTGGCAAAATCATCGCTAGCGACAGGATTAAAAACAAATAAAGCTTTAAAATTTTCCTCAATTGCGCTCGTGATGGCGATCGCTAGCGGTATCACTGCTTGTACCGTCTCCACCCCAACAAACAACACAACCACGACAACAGCCGTAGCCCCTGCAACAACTGAAAGCTTACCGCTCGTCGTAGCGACCAACTCGGTAGCCTGTGCTTTGGCTAAACAGATTGCAGGTGATACGATTAATCTGAAATGCCTGATCGAAGCAGGTACTGACCCTCACGTTTATCAACCTAAGCCAGATGATCGTAAAGCGATCGACTCTGCAAAACTAATTCTCTATGGTGGTTACGACTTTGAACCAAGTCTGATCAAATTAATTCAAGCGAGTTCCAATACAGCACCCAAAATTGCAGTTAACGAGGTAGCTGTACCGAGTCCCCTAATGTCGGAAGAAGGACATAGCCATGATCACGACAAAGAAGAAAAGAAAG
Source organism: Pseudanabaena sp. (assembly GCA_044355035.1). Lineage (GTDB taxonomy): Bacteria > Cyanobacteriota > Cyanobacteriia > Pseudanabaenales > Pseudanabaenaceae > Pseudanabaena. The sequence goes on from JBIKYX010000064.1 coordinate 15,363, forward strand.
AACCTAAATCGGATCAAAAAGCAGCCGATCCCCATGTTTGGAACAATGCTCAGAATGGCATCAAAATTACCCAATCAATCAGCAAAAGCTTGATATCGCTCCGTCCCGATCAAGCAGAAGCTTATGTCAAAAACACTGGCAAGATTGTGAGCGAACTTGAGCAAATTGATGTTTGGATCAAGGCTCAAATCGCTACAATTCCTGATGCTTCTCGCAAGTTAATCACAACTCACGATGCTCTTGGCTACTATGCTCAAGCCTATGATATTCCCGTTGAAGGTGCTTTGAATGGAATTAGCACAGAGGAGCAGCCCACGCCAGCTAGGGTCAAGGAGCTTGTGGAAGTGATCAAAACCAGTAAAGTTCCCACCATTTTTGCAGAAGTATCAATCAATCCGAAGTTGATAACGACTGTTGCTAAAGAAGCTAACGTCAAAGTTTCTGAACGTGAACTCTATGCCGATGGTTTGGGCGCAAAAGGTAGTGAAGCTGAAACCTATGCAGGGATGTTGATCGCTAATACTCGCACGATTGTAGAAGGATTGGGCGGTAAGTATACTGCGTTTCAAATGAAATAGGGTTGGCGCATCTTGGTAGGCTGATACTAGACTTCATGAGTATTCATACCTGTTTTGGTGCGCCTTTGCCTTCTTAAATGCTTTCTTAGACTGTTTTACAGATTAAGACTTAGACTTTAGAGCGATCGGTAAAAATCTCATAGCCAGTTTCTGTCACCAAAACTGTATGTTCAAACTGTGCCGAGAGTTGATTATCAACCGTCACCGCCGTCCATTTATCTGCCAAAATCCTTACTCGCTTTGTGCCAGCATTCAAGATTGGCTCGATCGCTAAAGTCATCCCTGGACGAAAACGCACATTTGGTAACTGATGGGTACGGAAATTAAATACTGAAGGCTCTTCATGCAAATTCCGCCCCACACCATGCCCAGTAAAATCTTCGACGACGACAAAGCCATTTGCCTTAACGTGATCCTCGATCGCCCCAGCCAAATCCAACATACAGTTACCCGGCTTGACCTGCTCGATCCCCTTAAATAAAGCTTCTTCAGCAACACGCATCAACTTTGCTGCCTTTTCACTAATCGGACCAACACCAACCGTGATACAAGAATCACCATGAAACCCGTTTTTAAAAGCACCCGTATCCACTTTAACTAGATCGCCCAGTTTAATTACCTTCTTGGCGTTAGGAATGCCATGCACAACTTCATGATTAATACTGGTGCAGAGGCTAGCATTAAACCCACAATACCCTTTAAAACTAGGTACAGCACCCATTTCACGGATGCGCTTTTCGGCATAAACATCAAGATCCTTTGTCGTCATGCCAGGGGCAATTATTTGCGAAATTTCTTTGAGGACAGTTGCCACAATTCGCGATGACTCACGCATATAGTCCAGTTCACGCTGCGACTTGATTTCAATGCCCTTGGTTTGCTTAGGACTAGCCTGTTGAGAGGCTTTTTTATTGTCTGCGGTAGCTTTTTGACGCAGAGCGCTGAGAATTTTCATTAATTATTGGAGGATAGTATTTACAAGGGTTAATATATTTTTAGCCTATGAGGTGACAGGATTGGTTATTTTCAACTAAAACTGATTAAGAAAGAGATTCAAATATGACACAATCTGGGATGCCTCCCGTACCACCACCTAGTGGTATACCTCCACAACCACGGACAAATCCAGCCGCGCCGCCATCGGCTCAGCAACGTATTCCCCCAAATCCTCAAGCCCCGCCAAATGTCCAAGGCGCTCAAGCTCGGAGCGGACTTACACCAGAGCAACAACAACAAGCGATCACCGCTCGACAGGCACAAATGCAAGCACAGGCTCGACAAGCGCAGATGTCGATTCCTACGGACACCCAAATTACCAGCGTCCCACCGCCGCCTAATCCACGCCCTCCCATTCGTCCAGGTCCACCGCCAAATTTACCAGGACTGGGTGTACCCTCACTTTTACAACGTAGCTCTGGACAGCCAACACTGGCTCAAATTGTCAAGGACGCTCACGAACAAGGATGCTCGGATATCCATGCGGGTGTAAATGAGCCTGTACGCTTTCGTAGTCGTGGTTTAATGGTCACACAGGAGCAGTATCCTGTCCCCGACAAGCCCACCTTTGACACTTGGCTGACCGAAATTATGGATGATAAACAAATCCAACAATTTCGCGACACCTTAGAATTTGACGGTGCGACCCAATACGAATTTGCCAGATGTCGGATCAACATTTTTGATTCTTTACGCGGATCAGCGATGGTGCTACGGTTAATTCCTTTAAAAATATTGTCGATTGAGCAGCTTGGCTTACCCGAAGTATTTCGTGAGCTTTGTTACACTCACAAGGGCTTGATCCTTGTCACAGGACCGACGGGATCGGGTAAATCCACGACTTTGGCGGCGATGGTGGACTTTATCAACTCGGAAATGCAGAAGCACTTGATCTCCATTGAAGATCCAATTGAATTTGTGCATCAAAGCAAAAAAGCGCTTATTAAACAACGGGAAGTGGGGATTCATACGCTCAAGTTTGATAATGCGCTTAAAGCCGCCTTGCGCGAAGATCCCGATATCATCCTGATTGGGGAAATGCGTGACAAGGAAACCGTTAACACGGCGCTGAAGGCTGCTCAAACAGGACACTTAGTATTCGGTACATTGCACACTAATAGTGCCGTGAAAACGATTGAGCGGATTCTGAATCTCTATGAACCTGAACAGCAAGCACCGATGCGAATTCAGGTCGCCGAATCATTGGTGGGTGTTATTGCTCAGTCATTGGTAAGAACTACCGATGGTAAACGTGCCGCCGCCCATGAAATCATGATCAATACCGATGCGGTGCGCGATTACATTAAACGTGGTGAGGTAGACGAGATTGAGGCGATCATTCCCAAATGTACCTATGAGGGAATGGTAAATATGAACCAATCCCTCTACAAGCTCTACGAAGATGGTCGAATTACGGAAGAAACCGCCGTTGAAAATTCACCAAAACCAAACGAGATCGCCCAAATGTTGCGCGGTCGCATGTAGTTACCAAAAATCCTTGCTTTGCTTAGCGGGGCAGGGATTTCTTGTTTTTATTGGTATCGCCGATCGCAATAGTCTCGTAACCATTTATTAGTTGCGTCAGCGATCGCCGCATCACTGACATCCACAGGCGGCGCTTGACCAATTCGCATAAAAGCCATAGCCAAGTGCCAACCGTTATTTGTGGGTACGAGAAATAACCAATAAGCTCTCTGGGAAGTTTCGACTTTTCCTGTTTGACGTTCTAAAACCGATAAAAAAATTTGCTGCGTTAGGCGATCGCTTGATTGATCTGGGGCTAGGGGTAGCGGCTCCAGTTCTGGCTGACTAATTGCCATTACCTCGCGTTTAATCTTTAAACGGTTATAGGTTCGATTGAGATAGTCGGGTAAATCTTTGGCAAGGGCTTTGCTCAAACTGGGGAAATCCGCAGGACAACTGCGCTGATTGATATAGGTTTCAGCATGGCTTGCCATTCCACTTGCCATTGCGAAAGTCGTGATAGATGTGCATGAGGCGATCGCGATCGGCAAGAAAACTATTGAAATAAGCTTGTCCATTAGTTTTGTGTAAGCCCAAGTTTTGTAATATTATGCGATAGGTTATTTCTAGAAATGTTTTGGTGCATAGGCTTATGGATTCATTTAAACCTTCAGTTTCGCTTCTTGTCCCAGCGTACAATGAATCATCGATTATTGAGAATAATTTGGATATTCTTTGTAATTATATGCGATCGCTTGAGTCTGATTATGTATGGGAAATGATCATTGTCAATGATGGAAGTAGGGATCAAACCTATCAACAAGCCTTAGATTTTGCCAAAACGCAAGAGAATATTGCTGTTCTCAATCATCGGGTTAATTATGGGCTGGGACAAGCATTAAGGACTGGGTTTCAGCATTGTCAAAGTGATTATGTGGTGGTAGTCGATCTGGATTTGAGCTACTCTGTTGAACATATTGGCGAAATGTTGGATCGCATCGTTAAAACCCATGCCAAGATAGTTGTCGCTTCACCCTATATGCGTGGCGGGTCTATTGCCAATGTCCCTTGGTTGAGAAAAATTTTAAGTATTTGGGCAAATAAGTTTCTATCTTTCACGGATAAACGGAGTCTAGCGACATTGACAGGAATGGTGAGAACCTACGATGTCAAGTTTTTAAAGAAGATTGATCTGCGATCGAAGGGTATGGAAATTAACCCTGAAATCATCCATAAAGCCAGATTGTTAGGAGCGCATATTGAAGAAATTCCTGCTCACCTGCATTGGCTACCCCAAAAGACTAAAGAAGTTAAACGCGCTTCTAGTATGAAAATTGCTAGACATACATCAGCAATCCTTCTATCGGGTTTTTTGTTTAGACCTGTAATGTTTTTTCTCATTCCTAGTCTGATCTTGTTTTTACTTTCTATTTATGCGGTATTTTGGGCAGTTGTCAGAAGTTGGACAAATTACCAACAGCTTGCGCTCAATCAGCCCTATCCAGACTTCACCGATGCGATCGCCCTAGCCTATAATCAAGCTCCGCACACATTTTTTATTGGCGGAATTAGTTTGATTTTAGCGGTTCAATTATTAAGCCTTGGCATTTTGTCGATGCAAAGCAAAAGCTATTTTGAAGAAATTTTTCATCTCGCTTCCAGTATTTACGGAAATAAAGAGGAGGCTTTTCCAGAATCTCTTCTGACTAATGAGAATAGAAGTTCTTAGGGCGCAGTATTATCGTGAATCGCGGATAAATTTTGGATAGAAAGAAGGTGAGGCGAGCGCGAGATTACTTTTTGATCGTAATTAATAATCGTTATCAATGTTCAATCTCGCCCATTTTGACTGAATCCAAAAATATATTTGTAATATTGCTGACAGCAATCCAGCGATCGCCCATTTTGCACAATTTTTCCAGAGGAATATCGAGATCTGTTGCTTCTTGATCTCTACCTGAGACTTATTTTCAACGATTGCATCGTTAATTTTAGTTAAAAGATTTTTTTTCGCTTCATGAAGGTCGGGAATCTTGGCGATCACTTCTTGCTGCCCTGAAGCGAGTTCTTTTAAAACATTGCGAATTTCACTATCTTCACTTGCTTGATTTAATCGATCTGCAAGTTTTTCGGAAGAAGCGCTCTGAATTGTTGAATTTTTTAATAGTTCGGCATGTTGAAGGTTTTGAACACGAAATGAATTTAGTACGATTAAAGGAGTCATTGCAATTGTTAACCAAGAGACTATTTTTGTAGCTAGCCCTTCCCACTTCAATCGATTGTTATGTTCTCCAAAAAAAAATTAACGGAAAAGGTATTAATAAAAGCGGAATTCTTTCAATAATCTGACCGTATGTATTTAATTCCAAAGCTACATCGGTGAATTTGAGAGGGATTGAAGCAAAAGAAATATCTAAAATGAACAACAGCAGTAAAAAATATCCTTATTGATTAGGAAAATTATTTTCCCATTTCTGATACCAAGCAAACCACACTTTTTCTAGTTTTTTATAAGAATTTTCGAGTAAATCGCCATTTACATTTTCTGTTTTTGAGCTTTTTAATGGTACAGACATAATTGTGAATAAGCAGCGAGTATCTCGTAGATCGCTAGTGCCGATTAAATAGGAAAGTATCCGATCGCCAGAAATATCATAAGTATTGCGATTGTTCATAAACTGCTCACTTGTGACGGTCGCTTTGCCGCGTGGGTTGATACAAGATGATAGGTAAGCGAGATCGCGATCAGTAAACAATGCGTAATAACCAACTGAGTCAGAATAACTGACTTTGAAACTGCTATTCACATATTTCAAATTTAGCTGTTTTAGTAACGCAGGAACAACCACTAACTTTCTAACATACATTAAATCAATACTCAAATCTTTATATAAGAAAGAAGTGTAAAAATAACGTCGGGCATCAGCTATGCCGATTTGAGAAGTAGTTTCCAATTGTTTATTCAGTTCTTGATTTAATTCTTTGTCGAGATTATCACTAGACACAAATTGCCAGTTAGGCAAATCAATTTTTTCGGGAAACTGAAACTTAGTCCTATTCTTATAGTTGGGGATAAATAAAGAAATATTAATAGCGATAGAAGTTAAAACAGAAGCAGATATTAAACAATATATTGTTACTTTTTTAATTTCTTTTATCTTGGACTTTTTATACTGAAAATTATTATAAAACATCAAGTTGAATTTACTTTTAGAGTTTAGTATTGAATAATTTTATTTTTTTACAAATTAATCTTCTGCTTTTATCTGCTGCGAATCAGATGAATAATGCAGGATAAAATAAGCTATTCCTGCAATTAAGAAAACAATGATATTAGAAAACAAGCTTACACCAGAACCTTTATGCCAATATTCAAAATTCACTAGATCCGATTTATCTACTAATATAGCAAGTAAAGTAAGTCTAACCGAATTAACAACGAAAACACAAAATATTGCGCCAACACAAAAAAGGATTTTTCTTTTAATGGTGGTGCTATATTCAAGTACAATTGCAAACATTACAGGAATTAATAATAATATTAAACTAATACTTGAGCAACCAGGAAATATTTCAATTGCGCCTTTTGTTAAATTAACTATTGCACCTTGTCTAGAAACTTCAAATCCAATGTAATGCAATAAGAAAGCAGTCAATTTTGCATCAAGACTTATTATTAAACTGGAATTAGCTAGTGATGTAAGGGTTGGTAAGGAACAAATAGTAAACACAAAGGATATCAGTATTTCTGACTTATAATTGATTAACCTTTTAAAGCCTGCAATTACTAATAATATTCCTGTTAAAACAGTAAGGGGGAAAAGTCCAGATATAATATCGACTTTTGACGTTATTGTGTAAATTTGTACTGAGAGATGCCTGAAAACCATCCAAAAAGTCAGCAATAAACCTGTAAGCGAAGCGATTAAGTTGGTACGGAATTTTATCTTATTACGTTTTCCCCATAGCAAAATGAGTATAATTGTCCAATGTAAGTAATCATTTACTAATGGCGATCGCCCTGATATTTTGAAAATAAAGTACAAATGAAATACTGCTAAACAACTTAGGGTTGATAGTAGCCAAAAAGATTTGTGATTTAAAAAGTATTTAATTTGTTTTAATTGTAATTTCAATGTTTTCTTAAATTTTTGGTAGAAAAAGTAGGTAGATGATATTTTACCTATATCACCTGAATTAAGAGAAATCAAAACAGAGATTAATTTATTCTAGACTATCATAGAGGCTATTCATGAATAGCCTCTATGATAAAGATGCGAAGGATTATTTTTTTGCGCGATTTTTGCGCCATCAATAACCACGAGAGCACGGCTAACATTCTTGCTTGGGCTTAAAGGGTCAATAACTGAATCAGTCGTCCTTGAGCTAACTGAATTAATTAAGTTTATCATCTAAATTAGAAATAGGGAACAACATCACTAGGTCAAGTAAAATCAAACATCTTATACATAATGTATAAGTTAAGGAAGGTTAAGGTTTATATTGACATAACCAAAGTATCAAAATCAACCATTTGGACTAATCCAAATTAAACGTTTTGTTATCCCTGATAAACCATAGTCTCTCCTCTATATCAACTATACTGATAAGCCAACCCATCACTCTAGACGACATCTTTGCGCTCTTCCATGAAAGAAAACAACATGTATAGCTCACTCAAATTCTTTGAATATCTTCGTATGATAAACCCGTCGATTCAACAATAATTTCTATAGCTACATTCTGCTCTTTCAACGCTTTAGCAACCTTCTCAATCCCCTTCTCAATACCTTTCTCAATACCAACCTTTTCACCCTTCTCAATGCCAATCTTTTCACCTTCTTCAAAGGCTGTATGAAATACATTCTTTACTTCTAGATACTGCACTAGACTCTTTTTATACTGCTCGTACTGCTCTAGATTTAAGTAAGATATTTCTGCAATCTCAAACCCTTTCTGAAAGATTGGTTCATTCAGGATCGCAGGAATATGATTGAAACCTTCTAGATTCTTGCTTTAGCGATCGCGAATCTGTTGATGAGAGTGTATCGAAAATCATCCATGTTTTAGATAAATTGCTAAATATTGCGTGAATATCTAGGCGATCGCTTAAACTAATAAATACACAGATATTTTCTAATCAAAGTTAAAATATGCCCAAATGGTTTAAGAAACCATTTAAGAAGTCATCGGGGTGAGATCTCGCAACATTTTACGGATCAAAGCCAAGTAAATAAACGACTCTGAGGACTTCTCATAAAACTCATGATCCTTGCTCAGCCTCCGACATTGACTC
>JBIKYX010000146.1:0-7620 GCA_044355035.1 Pseudanabaena sp.
TGAATTTTTGTCTACCACTAGCGAAATGATGCTCTTTGCCGCTATGGTTCATCTGATGGTTCGTCGTTTAAGCCCTAAATCCATCCCTATTTAACCTACTCTAAAACTTTTCAAACACTCTCTTAGGCGTTAACAGTTATATAGTTAAACCCTTAGATTTTCAACAATTTGTGGAAGTTTCGCGTCAGGTGGGATTTTATTGGATGATGCTCAACCAATTACCAGTACTTGAATAAACTAGTAGTTTTTTAGATATAATTTGACAATTGCAAGTGCAAAACATGACTAGCTTGATATCGGAACCTAGAGAGTTAAATGATGAACAGGAACAGCGATCGCCACGATCACTGCAAATTTTGATTATCGAAGATGTTCCTGACGATATAGAGTTGACGGTTTTGGTACTTGAATCAGCAAATATAACATTCAGCTATGACATTACCGACACAGCGATCGGGTGTCAAAAGCTTTTGCAAAGTAAAAAGTATGACGTGGTTTTGTCCGACTATCGGCTACCTAGCTTTAATGGTTTACAGGCTTTTGAATTTTTAAAGCAATCTCAACAAGATATTCCCTTTATTTTAGTTACAGGTAGTTTAGGGGAAGAGGCGGCGGTTGAATGTATCAAGTTAGGGATGACCGATTATGTCTTAAAGGATCGCTTATTTCGATTACCGATGGTGCTGAACCGCGCTCTCCAAGATTTCGCACTGCGTCAACAACAAAAAGAAGCGATCGCTAAGATTGAACAGCAAGCATGGCGAGAAACGATAATTAACAGAATTGTCCAAGCAATGCGAGAAACACTTGTATTGGCTGATGTGTTACAAACAACGGCTGAGTTACTGCGTGAAGCTTTGCAAGCCAATTATTGTCTGATTTTTCAACCCGATCATTTGCAAGTAATGCGAGTTTTTTATGTTAGCTGTAATGATCGAGATCGTAATGAGTCACTGGTGGGACTACCCTGCCAATTGTATGAACATTTTAAGGATGATTTAACCCTTTCTAAGCAAATACCCATTGATCAAATTACCGACGATACCGCATTAGAAGTCTGTTCAGTTGCAAAACAGTATGGAATTCGTTCACTGTTAATCACTCCACTTTTTTATCAGCAGACTTATTTAGGGGGCATTAGTATTTATCAACTTGATCGCCAGCGTCAGTGGTCTGAGAATGAACTGTCACTGGTTAAGGCGATCTCCGATCAATGTGCGATCGCGATTTATCAATCCGCCCTTTATGAAAATGCTCAAGCCGAATTGAGTGAGCGCAAAAAAATGGAATCACAATTGCGCCATGATGCTTTTCATGATTCGCTCACAGGCTTACCAAATCGCTCACTATTTCTGGATCGGCTCAGTCATGCGCTGCAACTATACCAAAGGCGATCGCATGTCAATACAAATACCTTGTCTGATACTTTTTCCGAACAATTTGCTGTTCTTTTTTTAGACTTAGATCGATTTAAAATTATCAACGATAGTCTGGGGCATTTAGCAGGTGATCAATTATTAATCACTGTAGCCAAGCGTCTGGTTGATTGCCTCAGATGCGGCGACACAGTGGCGCGATTGGGGGGGGATGAATTTGTAATGTTAATTGAAGAAATTCAAGATGTCAACGATGTTCTCGAAGTTGTGTACAGAATTCAAGAAGCTCTAAAAGTACCCGCAGAAATCGATGGTCATGAAATTTTTATTAGTACCAGTATTGGTATAGCTCTTAACTCAAGTGAGTATGATCACCCTGATCAGTTACTACGCGATGCGGATACAGCCATGTATCGGGCTAAAGAACAGGGGCGATCGCGATACGAAATATTTAATCCAGCCATGCATGGTGAAGCCCTCAAAAAATTGCGTCTGGAAAACGAACTCCGCCGCGCCATTGAAAGACAGGAGTTGCGAGTTTATTACCAGCCAATTGTTAATCTTGGATCACAGCAAATTATTGGATTTGAAGCTCTTGTCCGTTGGCAGCATCCAGAGCAAGGCTTGATTTTTCCAGAGGAATTTATCTTCCTTGCTGAAGATGCAGGACTAATAGCGTTCATAGATTTTTGGGTATTGCAAGAGGCTTGTAAGCAGCTACAAATATGGCAGGAGCAATTCTCTATGGCGACTAATCTAACCATGAATGTCAATTTATCAGCTAAACAATTTAGCAAACCAGATTTGCCTGATAAAATTGAATCCATAATCAGAAGTACCAATTTAAGTAATGCCCATCTCAAGATTGAAATTACTGAAAGCATTTTAATCGAAAGGACTTCTCTGGCAACTCAAATCTTAACTGAATTAAAACAACGTAATATTCAAACTTGTATTGATGATTTTGGTACGGGCTATTCTTCTTTGAGTTATCTACATCGCTTTCCAATCCATACCCTCAAAATAGATCGCTCCTTTGTTTGTCGGATTGATCGTAACTCTGAATATAGTGAAATTGTCAAAGCGATTATTATTTTAGGTATAAACCTCGGTTTACATGTAATTGCTGAGGGCGTAGAGACGGCGGAACAGTTACACTTTTTAGAAACCCATAATTGTCATGCAGGTCAAGGATATTATTTTTTTAAGCCCTTAAATGCGAGTGACGCTACAATGGCGATCGCAAGTCAAATGAATGAGAGTGTCACAAAGCCTCTCACCCATTAAGATACCTTGTATATACAAGTTCCTCTATCTTCGTTTCAGGATATAGATCCCCCCCAGCCCCCCTTTAAAAGGGGGATTGAGAGGGATCTTTAGTAACTAACGATATAGTTGGCAAATTGTGTATACAGGTTAAATCAATGGGAAAGTAGGCTGGGTCTTGAAAACATCAGATAATAACTCACAATAAACCAAACTTTTATGTCAGTTCCCCCAATCCTCAAAGCCGAAAATATATCTAAATCCTTTGGTGGTATCCATGCCGTCAGTAAAGCCCAAATCGAAGTACCTGCGGGAAGTATTACAGGATTGATTGGTCCGAATGGGGCGGGTAAAACCACGTTCTTTGGATTACTCTCCAATTTTTTGAAGCCCGATTGCGGTACGGTGCAATTTAATGGCATTCCCATCCAAGGCAAACCACCCCATGCGATCGCTAAATTGGGGATGACTCGTACCTTTCAAGTTCCCCGTGTCCTGTCGCGTCTCTCCGTACTTGAAAATATGTTACTGGCTGCACAGGGACAGATTGGTGAAAAATTTTGGAATACTTGGTTCTTGGGGCATAAAATTGCGGCTCAGGAGCGAGAAAATCGTGAGAAAGCGAGACATATTCTTGACTCGGTGGGTTTACTAAGAATGGCGGATAACTACGCTGGTTCTTTGTCGGGTGGTCAGCGCAAATTGTTGGAAATTGCTCGCGCCTTGATGAGTGATCCTAAATTAATTCTGCTCGATGAACCTGCCGCAGGTGTAAATCCTGCCTTGATTGAGGAGATTTGCAGCCACATCCACAAGTGGAATCAAGAGGGTTTGAGTTTTTTGATTATTGAACACAATATGGATGTGATTATGTCCCTATGCGATCGCGTTTGGGTCTTAGCTGAAGGTCACAATCTCGCCGATGGTTCACCTGCCGAAATTCAAACCGATCCCAAAGTTTTAGAAGCTTATTTAGGCTCGTAAATTATTTAGGCTCATAAATTTAGGCTCATATATTTAGGCTTATAAATAGAGATGTCATCACCAGAAAACTCAACTTATATATATCAAGTCGGCGGTAGTCTAGCACTAGATGCACCTACCTATGTGGAAAGACAGGCTGACAGCGAGCTATATGAGAGCTTAAAAGCTGGTGAGTTTTGTTATGTGCTGAATTCGCGGCAGATGGGTAAATCTAGCTTGCGTGTTCGCACGATGAAGAAATTGCAAGAAGAAAATTACGCCTGTGCAGCGATCGATATTACGGCGATCGGCACATCCGACATTAGTCCTGAACAATGGTACGCAGGGCTAATTGATAGTATTCTCAGTAGCCTCAATTTATATGATTCCTTTGATTTGGAAGACTGGTGGGATCGTCATAGTTTGATTTCTCCCGTGCAGCGCTTTGGCAAGTTTCTAGACGAAGGATTGTTAAAAAAAATCTCTTCCCCAGTCGTTCTATTTGTTGATGAAATTGATAGTATTCTCAGTTTGAATTTTGCAGTCGATGATTTTTTTGCCCTAATTCGGGAATTATTTAATCGTCGCGCCGATCGCGTTGCTTATAAACGCTTAACTTTTGCGCTGTTTGGGGTAGCGACTCCCTCTGACTTAATTCGGGATAAGCAACGCACTCCATTTAATATTGGAAGAGCGATCGAGCTAAGAGGTTTTCGATTACAGGAAGCAAAACCATTACTGCGCGGATTGTTAAGCAAATCTCAAAATCCAGTCGCCGTTCTCAAAGCGATCCTTGCTTACACAGGTGGACAACCATTTCTCACTCAAAAAATTTGTCAAATTATTCTCTCTTCAACGGAGCAAATACCTGTACAGCAAGAACTTGTATGGGTGAATAACCTCGTGCGATCGCGCCTAGTTGATAACTGGGAAATACAGGATCAGCCCGAACATTTCAAAACAATTCGCGATCGCATCCTCTGGAGTAGTGAAAATCGTCAAGGGAAACTACTTGGTTTATATCAACAAATTTTAATCTCTGAACCATCTATGCAAAAGATAGAAGGCGGAATTATTGCTGATGATAGTCCTGAACAGACAGAATTACGCATTACGGGATTAGTCGTTAAGCGTGAAGGGAAGCTGAGAGTATATAACCCTGTCTACGCGGCGATCTTTAATCAAAATTGGGTTAATCAAGCCTTAGCGAATTTGCGCCCCTATGGTGAAACCTTTAAGGCTTGGATGGACTCTAACTATCAAGATGAGTCACGGTTATTGCGCGGACAGGCTTTACAGGATGCTTTAACATGGTCTGCGGATAAAAATTTGAGCAATCATGACTATCATTTTTTCTCTGCGAGTCAAGAACTAGAAAAACGGGAAGTGGAAATAGCCCTGCTCGCGCAGTCAGAAGCGAATCAGATTCTCGCGACGGCTAAGCATAGATTGGAGCAAACCTTGGTCGCTGAGCAGAATGCCAAAACTAGACTAGTGGAAATGCAAAAGAAATTGGAAGCTAGTTTAATGGAAGCAGAGGTTGTTCTTAAAAGTGCATCAGCAAAAGCGACGTTTATTCTCAATCAAAATTTTGAAGCCCTTCTAGAAGCAATGGATGCGGGTAAACAGTTACAGGATTTAGAAGCGGCGACAGGCGAAAGAGCCAGTTTACGAATGCATGGAATTACTGCTTTACATCAAGCAATTTATAATTTACACGAATATAACAATCTTGCTCGTCATATCGATATTGTCACCTGTATTGCTGTCCATCCTGACGATCGCCTCATTGCTTCGGGTAGCAGCGATCGGACAATTAAAATTTGGGATCTCAAAGGGAATTTACGACAAACCCTGACTGGTCATGCCCATTGGGTTACAGGACTTAGTTTTAGTCGCGATGGCAAATATCTCGTTTCTTCTAGTCGTGATGGTACGATCCGACTCTGGAAATTGAATAGATCGACAAAATTATATTTTGAACGCCCCGATCAAATCCTCAAAGATCATCAGGCTCCTGTTTTAGATGTCAAGTTTAGTCCAATGGATGCTATATTTGCTTCCTGTGGTGAAGATACCAAAATCAGATTATGGAAAGAAGATGGAACTCTATTCAATACCTTTAATGGTGGTCATCACAAGTGGGTAAGTTGTCTTAGCTTTAGTCCTGATGGTCAAAGGATTGTCACAGGCAGTGCCGATCGCACCTTGATTGTTTGGAATATCAATGGCACTATTATCCGCACCATTAAAGCTCATGATAGTTTCATTGAAGATATTGATATTTCGCCATCAGGACGGATTATTGCCTCAGTTAGTCGCGGTCGTGATATTAAGCTTTGGAACATGGAAGGAGATTTACTGACTGTACTAGAAAATCATACTGACAAGGTTTTGGGCGTGCGTTTCCATCCCCAAGGCAAATATCTGGTTTCGGTAAGCAGCGATCGCACTGTTAAGGTTTGGGATACTAAAGGCAGCTTACTGAAAACTTTGTATGGGCATAAAGGTGGTGTCCAGAGTGTTTGTTTTAACATTAATGGCGATACATTACTCACAGGTAGTCAAGATGCGATTATCAAATTTTGGCGAATTAATGGCAACTCGCTTTCTTGGTTAATTGGGCATTCTGACGAAGTTAATTCTATTTCATTTAGTCATGATCATAGGTTTATTGCCACCGCGAGTAATGATTGCATGATTAAGATTTGGCATAGTAGCGGCAAGCTGATTAGTTCATTATTGGGACATAAAGAAAGTGTTAATAGTGTCTGTTTTAGTCCCAATAATCAGTTTTTATTATCTGTTGGTGGCGATCGCGCCATTAAAATTTGGGATGCCAAAGGGAATTTAATTAAAACAATCTATAATGAACATGAGCTTCCCATTCACAGTGTCACTTATCGCGGTGATGGGGAAGTATTCGCCACCGCCAGTGGTGACGGTACGATCAAATTATGGAACAAACAAGGAGATTGGATACATACTTTAAGTGGTCATGGCAATGCGGTTTATCAAGTCTGTTTTAGTCCTGACGGAAACTTGTTAGCATCCGCCAGCCAAGATAAAACCGTAAAAATTTGGCATTGGGATGGAACTCTCTTACAGACTTTGAGTGGACATACGGGAGAGGTCTATGGGGTTTGCTTTAGTCCCGACAATCAAATTATTGCTAGTAGCGGTAAAGATACCACCGTCAAGTTATGGAATCTCGATGGCAAATTATTAAAAAGTCTTACCCAACACACATCGGAAGTAAGATCGGTTTGCTTTAGTCCTGATGGTTATACATTGGCTTCGGGAAGTAGCGATCGCACGATAAAGATCTGGAGTTTGGATGGTAAAGAACTCCTCACTTTGCAGGGAAATCAGGCTACTGTCAAGTGTGTTCGCTTCAGTCCTGATAGTAACACTCTCGCTTCGGCAGGAGCGAATGGTAATGTGATCCTGTGGGATTTTAATTTAGATCATCTAATGGGACTCAGCCGATCTTGGATCGAAGACTACATAGAAACCCATGCATAGCATTGGTCAGCGGTCACACCTGACAATATGAATAGGTGAACACTATTAGAGGAGTTTTGGAAAGGGAGCATCTCAGGTTGGCAATGAGTATAAATACTTAAGATAAAGATATGAGATAGTAGAGAAAACTACCTCAAAAAAGTTATGACACCAGAAGATCAAGAAAGATTGGAAGCATGTACGTTGGAGATTGCCGAAATCTTGTACCGAAATGCTGAGAGTAAAAACGCCTTGCAATTGAAAACATTGGAAGGCATCGAGTTAGCAGTTCGAGAACAAGTACTAGAGAATGTCAGTCCTAAGATCGGCTTTTTTTTGCAAAGAAAAGTAGTGGAACGACATCTGGAAAAGAAAGACATTTAAAACCCACATTCCGCTCGTAATGGAATGGGAAAAATAATTAAGAAACAGGCTCAGGCACAAGATAGTAGCGTTGGCAGGCGGGAGAGAAGAAATTTAAAATACGAAGACGAAGAGAGGACAAATTGAT
>JBIKYX010000147.1:0-7562 GCA_044355035.1 Pseudanabaena sp.
CTTCGCATTTTAAATTTCTTCTCTCCCGCCTGCCAACGCTACTATCTTCTCCCTGTACCTGTTTCTTAATTATTTTTTACCTTCCATTACGAGCGGAATGTGGGTTGGTACATCCAACAAGCGATCGCTAATGGTTGGAGTCGCGCCGTATAAGTTATCCCGAACTCACGTTATAGGTAAATTAACGGTAAAACAACTACCAACGCCCACTTCACTATTGACACTCACCTTGCCACCGTGAGACTCGATAATTTGTTTAACTAGGGCTAATCCCAATCCAGCCCCTTCATATTGACGATTGAGATTACCATCGACTTGAACAAAGGGTAGGAAGAGCTTATTCATGTTTTCTGGAGAAATGCCGATGCCTGTGTCGCTCACCGTGATTTGAATCCAAGATTCGGCAGTGGCTCTTACAGTCAATGTAACTTGACCGCTTGGATCTGTAAATTTAATCGCATTGTTGAGTAAATGAATTAACGCTTGGCGCATCCGTCTATCGTCTAGAAATACTTCTGGGAGATTATCGCCAATATCTATTTTTAGCTGAATATTTTTGTTTGCAGCTTGATATTTGACAAAATCGAGACTAGATTGACAAAGTTGTGTAATTGAATTTGCGGTGCGATTTAATTCTAAACAACCAACTTCGCTTTTAGAAAAATCAAGAATGTCATTAATTAATCCTAAGAGATGATTTCCACTACTTTCAATGATTTTTAAAGCGTTAAGCTGTTCGTCATTGAGAGGACCATATACAAATTCTTGCAAAATTTCTGTTAAGCCTAAAATACCGCTTAGTGGCGTTCGCAGTTCGTGACTCATGGTTGAGAGGAATTTGTCTTTTAGTCCGATCGCTTGGAGTAAATCTTGATTAATGACTGATAGAGTTTCATTTGTATCTTTGAGCCTTGATTCTACTTGGCTGCGATCGCTAATTGCCGAAGCAAGGGCGATGCGGTCGCTGATATCTCGCAAAATCCCTTGGATAGATACCGCTAAACCTAGAGAATTTCGATGCGAAATCATATTACAAGAGACCCAGACATAGCTCCCGTCTTTTTGGAGAAATCGAAATTCGATGGGTAAATCTGTTTTTTGATTGCATATTAGGATTTGCTCAATATTCTCGCGAAATCTTGGGCGATCGCTGACATGAACAAACTCGATCATGGCTTTACCAAGACATTCTGTCGATTCCCAACCAAATAGTTCTTGTAGTTGAGGTGATAGATAATTAAACTTATTTTCTAAATCACTTGACCAAATTAAGTCATCAGAGCATTCCTCTAAAAGACGGAATTTTTCTCTGCTCTCCGCCATTGTATGTTCGGCACGTTTTCGAGAATTTATTTCTTCACAAACTGTGTTAATCAGATGTATTCGCTCTAATAAATTATTAATAGAGCGCTGCAATCTTTCAGGAGTCAAGTAATCTTTAACAAGGTAATCTTGCAGCCCCATTTTGACGGCTTTAGATGCAATGATCTCTTCTGTCTGTTTCACTAGCAAAAGTGTAGGAAGCATAGATATTTCTTGCTTGCGACGCATCCAATCGAGAAATTCTAAACCCTTACCATTAGTTAGTTGTAAACCCAGTAAAATAACTACTGGTTTGTTAACTTCACACAGATTTTGGGCTTCTTCGATCGTGCTTGCTTCTAAGACCAGATAATCACAAGGAATATCTTGACTTAGATAGCGAATATATTTAGAGCGATCTATTTCAGAATCATCAATGATCAAAAGAGGGCTGTTCATACAACATCCAAAGTGGCGATCGTGCTACTACAAATATTTCTCTACACTGTCACTATAATTTTCGTAGGTTTTCACACCAACCATCGTTTCTACTAGTTCACTTTCTTTAAAAAAGAGGACAGCAGGAATACTTTTCAGACCCAATTCCTTACCCAAAGCTTTGTGAGTATCAATGTCTAGCTTCATGATCTTAGCGCGATCGCCATAATTTTCAGCCAACTGGTCAATAAAGGGAGCAATCACTTTGCAAGGTCCACACCAACTTGCAGTGCAGTCAACAACTAGCAGCGAGGTGTTTTGGCGAAGATTGTCAAATTCAGCTTGATCTTGAATAAAAGCGGCTGTACCCATGTTATTGATTTATTAAAAGTAATTGATTATGCAAAATTTATTAAGCACGGATGTTAATTATGACAGAAAGCGCTCTATAAGTACCTTGGTTTCATAAAAATCACAACCTAAAGACGCTGATTCGCGGTCGAATCAGGTTTTATGGGTTTTATATGGCTGTCCCCAAAGAATCTTTTCATGGGTATAGACGACCATCCCTGGTTTTGCACCCTTGGGCTTAAACACATATTTGGGAATCGTGCAGACTACAGGAACTTGATCGCTTTGCCTTGCGCGACTGTAATAGGCGGCATAATTAGCAGCAACTTGGAGATCTTGATCTTCAGCGATCGCCCCCGCAGGTAAACGTAAAAGTACGTGACTACCCGATATTTCTTGAGCATGGAGCCAGAGATCGTATTCTCCCGCAATCCGAAAAGAGATTAAATCATTTTGATAGTTGTTCCTTCCCACCAAAATCTCAAAACCATTGGGAGTTGTAAAGCGATGACAATCGGGAATCTCTTCTTGTTTAGTTCGATTACTTTTGTTTTTGCCGCCCTTTTGATTGTTTTTTTGACTAGTCTTAGTGCGCGGCGCATATTCAGCCGTGACCTTGAGATAGCCTTGTTGTGTTAGTTCTGCCCGAATTTCTTGGAGTGCCGAAAGTTCTTGTTGTTCCAATAAACTCACGGCGGTTGAGACTTGTTCGAGATAGGCGATTTCCTGTTGTACGGACTCTAGAAGTGGTGCGATCGCTAGGGCTGCGCGTTTTTGTTTTTGATGTTTTTTATAAAAGGATTGAGCATTTTGCTGCGCGTTCAGGGTGGGATCGAGGGGAATCGCCATCAAGTTATCGGAATGAAAGTCTTGAAGTTTAATCTCCTTCATGCCAATTTCCCAGAGATGCAAATGCGCCATTAATAAATCGGCTTTATTTTTAAAATCATCGGCTTGAGTCGAGAGTTGGAGGCGATCAAGAAATTCCTTCTCTTTAATACTTAACTTTGCTAGCTGATTGTGAATGGATTGACTAATTTGTTGATGTAATTGCTGAAAGGCGATCTGTCCTGTTTGTTGGGAATAATAGCGATCGCAAAAATCGTTTGTGTGTGTGGATAGATCCCCCCCAGCCCCCCTTAGAAAGGGGGGAGAATTAGAATTATCTTCTTCCCCATCTCCTGCGGGAGAGGGGCTAGGGGTGAGGGCATATCCCTTCCCTTCTAAATGTGGATAGAATTGCTTCTTCTCAATACAAGTCAGCCAAATTTGCCAAGCGCGAAATAGCTGCTCCCATTCGGACATAGCTAAATCGGCAACATTTTTATCGCCATCTAGCTCCGATATCGCCAAGAGCGATCGCACCAGTGATGAACTAACGCCGCGATAATTGCTAAGTAAATTGCGCTTAATTTCTTTGGGAATTAAAACTAGGCGATCGCGCCATGAGTCAAAGGATTCACTTAAACTGGGAATTGCTTCCAGTAAGGCGGGTGGTAATTCGTAGCGATCGCCTGTTTGGATCGGACGTACTCGCGATTGTTTGCTACTAACTTGGTGCGCGGCGGTGACTATTTCGCCTTGGGCATTGACCAAAACTGCATTGCTATATTTGCCCATTACCTCTAAATACAAATGCCACTGCACCTGATCATCAGGACGTTTCGCAAATTGCAAATCAACTACGCGCTCCCATTGACTCGTTAACTGTACCGAGACCAGCGCAAATCCTGCGACTTGATGCAAAATTTGTTGACTAAAGGTGAAAGTATCAGGTTGTTTCGGCGGTGGTGCGGATAGATGCAGCCTTGAAGCCTGTGGATGCCAACATAGCAACAGCCATAGTTTTTTTTCTAAAGTTCTTAATTGTAAATAAATGGTATGGCGATCGCTTTGATGTACTTGCTCTAACCTCGCAGGCACACAAGCTTGGTTTAGCTCATGGGTCAAAGCCACAAGTGTTGTTAAGTCAGCAGGTTGCATCGGTTTAATCTCATTTCATCAGTCGCATCTCATAAAATAGAGTGGACGCTTTGCGCCCACTCTCTATGTTGGATATACAGGTTTTACTTGTCTGGATCGAGGCGTGGTCGGATTTGTTCAGCTTCTGGACAATCATCGGACACCAATAGGTCACTGGAATACATCCCTGTTCTCGTGACTGAGGATAATTTTTGGGTAACTGCGCCAATACTTTCTAATCTGACCATTTCTTCCCAAGAGCAGATTTCGTCTTCATCGTCAGTTTCGTAACGAATTGTTACCACGTCACCTTCAATATCTAGTATTCTGGCTCTTTCTAGCCAACGTCCCTGATCCCTCAGGAAAATCCAAACATCGCTCTTGGCTTCACAAAGTTGATATATTTTGCGATGTAGCATTCGCTTATGTCCTCAGGGTTACATAATTTTTAAGGTTAGAGCATACCTCATCAAAAGGTAAAAAAACTAACCTTTACTATTGTAAACGACTAACCAAGCATTTAAAGCATTTGGGGCAAATCAATCTTTGTGGAGACTAAAATTTTGAAATAATTTTAAAATTTAGTCGAGATCGGTATAAGGGGCGCAAGTAGATTTACTAACCAGTTTGGCGCGATCGCTGGTTGCAAAAATAGGCATAATGAGATTAATCGCTAATTTCACTCGATATCAAGTTTCTCGATCGTCAATAAGCTCGAACCTAAGCAAGCATTAAATAAATTGAGAACGATCGCGATCGCCTGTTAATCGGTGTTTGCGATAAGCTCAGCGACTATCTCACCACTAATCCCAATGTCAGCAATGAAGAGAGGCGAATGTGTGGCATTTCTCCAAGGAAAAAGTAAAAATGTCAAAGGAAAAAATTGGATTTCTGTTTTGATGATGATGAACATAAGTACGCAAGTTACCATTTTCGCATTCTCCTGAAAGCGATCGCCTAGTTCGGGAATATCTGAAGTAGCGATCGCATCATCAGGGATATTGAGAATTTCTTCAAGGCGCTTTTGAGAGATGCTCATTGTTTCTGCTGATTTAACTGATTTTTGTTTTCGTCTTGTGATAATTTAAATTTCAGTCAAGTTAGGCGGCGTACTGAGACATTTTATGACTGACGTTTTTATTTCGTACTCGCGCAAAGATAAGGATTTTGTCAGTACTCTCTATTCAGCCTTTGAGCGTAGCCAAAAAAATATTTGGGTAGATTGGAATAATATTCCGCTTACGTCTGATTGGTGGGCGGAAATTGAGAAGGGCATTGAGGCGGCTGATACTTTTGTGTTTGTGATCAGTCCCGACTCCATTGCCTCTGAGGTATGTACGAAGGAAATCGATCATGCGGTATTGCATAATAAGCGGTTGTTTCCGATTGTGCGGCGGGATGCGACTAATTTTCAGGTGGGGAATGTCGCTCATCAGAAGATTCAGCAGCATAATTGGTTGATGTTTCGGGAAGAGGATGATTTTGAGAAAGCGTTTGAGAATCTGACGCAGGCGATTTCGCTGGATTTGGAGCATTTGCATAGCCATACGCGGTTGTTGGTGAGGGCAATCGAGTGGGGGAAGGGGCGATCGGATAGTCTTTTGTTGCGGGGGGATGATCTGGCGAGTGCGGAGCGGTGGTTGGGTGAGAGTGCGGGTAAAGATCCGCAGCCAACGGAACTTCAGGGGACTTATATTAAAAATAGTCGTGATGTGGAGGATGCAAGCGATCGCGCGGCGGCGATCTTACGAGAGGCGGTGGAAAAGGCGGCGGTACGCACTAAGATTGGCTCGGCGATTTTGGCGGGGACGATTTTGTTGGCGGGGGTAGCTGGGGTTGGGGCTTGGGTGTCGGTGAGTGAGTCTCAGAAACAAGCTAGTCAAGCAAAAATTGACACTGAATCGGCTAAACGAGAAAAGGCTGATGCTGAGAGTAAAGCTTTGTCGGCGGATGAAAAGGCGAAGTTAGCGGATGAGAAAACTCAGAAAGCTGCTAAGGATCTCGCAAAAACAAAGGTAGAGGCGGTTAAGGCGAAGGCGGAAAAAGAGAAGGCAGATGCGGAGGTTGCCAAGGCGAAGGACGAACTTGGCAAGCTGGCGGAAGAGGCGGAAATGAAGTTGGCGAGTGCGAATGCGGAGTTGAGACAGGCGGAAGCGAGTACAGTGCGATCGGAGGCGGCGAGACAGGTGGCGCTGAATAAAATCGCCTTGGCGGAGGTGACTTTAAAAACTGTCAATGCAAAGGTGGCTTTGTTGGATGGTGATGGGTTGAAGTTTATGTTATTGGCGGTGGATACGGGTAATAAGCTAAAGCAGATCGCTGATCGCTCGCAGGAATGGCAAGCAATCGAACAAGATGTAGTCGCAATCTTGCAACAGGCGACTTACCTCGTGCCAAAACAGAATCGATTGGAAGGGCATACAGGTCGGGTTATTAGTGCGAATTTCAGTGCCGACGGTAGCAAAATCGTCACCGCTTCCTATGACAACACGGCGAGGGTGTGGGATGTGAAAGGGAATCTAATTGCCGAACTAAAAGGGCATACAGGTGGAGTCAATAGTGCGAATTTCAGTGCGGACGGTAGCAAAATCGTCACCGTGTCCTCTGACACAACGGCGAGGGTGTGGGATGTGAAAGGGAATCTAATTGCCGAACTAAAAGGGCATACAGAACGGGTCTGGAGTGCGAATTTCAGTGCGGACAGTAGCAAAATCGTCACCGTGTCCTCTGACACAACGGCGAGGGTGTGGGATGTGAAAGGGAATCTAATCGCCGAACTAAAAGGGCATACAGGTTGGGTCAATAGTGCGAATTTCAGTACGGACGGTAGCAAAATCGTCACCGCGTCCTCTGATAAAACGGCGCGGGTGTGGGATGTGAAAGGGAATCTAATTGCCGAACTAAAAGGGCATACAGGTCGGGTCTTGAGTGCGAATTTCAGTGCGGACGGTAGCAAAATCGTCACTGCTTCCTATGACAAAACGGCGCGGGTGTGGGATGTGAAAGGGAATCTTATTGCCGAACTAAAAGGGCATACAGGTGTGGTCTGGAGTGCGAATTTCAGTGCGGACGGTAGCAAAATCGTCACTGCTTCCTATGACAAAACGGCGCGGGTGTGGGATGTGAAAGGGAATCTAATTGCCGAACTAAAAGGGCATACAGGTCGGGTCTGGAGTGCGAATTTCAGTGCGGACGGTAGCAAAATCGTCACTGCTTCCTATGACAAAACGGCGCGGGTGTGGGATGTGAAAGGGAATCTAATTGCCGAACTAAAAGGGCATACAGGTGAGGTCTGGAGTGCGAATTTCAGTGCGGACGGTAGCAAAATCGTCACCGCGTCCGATGACAAAACGGCGCGGGTGTGGGATGTGCAAGGCAATCCAATTGCCGAACTAAAAGGGCATACAGGTGAGGTCTGGAGTGCGAATTTCAGTGCGGACGGTAGCAAAATCGTCACCGCGTCCGATGACAAAACGGCGCGGGTGTGGGATGTGCAAGGCAATCCAATT
>JBIKYX010000065.1:0-23275 GCA_044355035.1 Pseudanabaena sp.
CGCAATGCGATCGGATTGGGTGGATAAGTATCCTAAAGCGACAAAGGCGATTCTAAAAGCAATTATGGAAGCGCAGCAATGGTGCGACAACTTTGATAATCGTAAGGAACTTGTGCAGATCTTAGCCACGCAAAACTACTTTGGTGTTGATCCTGAAATCCTGACAGCGCCGATGATGGGTAAGTATGACATGGGTGATGGGCGCATTATTGATGATAAGAGTATGGCTACGCTCTATTGGAAAGACTCAAAAGGGAATGTTTCCTATCCCTATCAAAGTCACGATCTTTGGTTCATCACCGAGAGTGTGCGTTGGGGCTTCTTACCTAAGGAATCTCTAGCAACTGCGAAGGATTGGATCAAGAAGGTCAACCGTGAGGATATCTGGCGTGAGGCGGCAAAAGATGCTGGTTTCCCAGTTGCCGACATTCCGACCAGTACTTCTCGCGGTATTGAAGAATTCTTCGATGGTACGAAGTTCGATCCAGAGAATCCTCAAGCTTATCTTGATGGATTGAAGATCAAGAAAGCCTAACCAAACAATCTCGAAAACAAAAAAATACAAAAAATACAGTGTGAGGAATATTAAATGAAGAAAATTTACTCTATTGCCAAGATTGGCTTGATTTTGTCGGGTTTGCAGCTATCTTATGGTGCGATCGCAGTCTCTGCCGAAGCCAAAACTGAAACCAAAGCTGAACTAAAAACTGCTGTTGATACAAAGCCTGTCGTTCTCGCAGAAAGTTTGACTCCATCAACTTCTAGCATCAATAAAGCGCCTAGTTCTGAAGTTTCTCAGTTGAGTGCCGAAATTAAACGTGACACCATCAGTACCACTACAACTGCTCAGAATGTCACATCTGTTTCCCAGCTATCTGATGTGCGTCCCACTGATTGGGCTTTTACAGCTTTGCAGTCTCTCGTTGAGCGCTATGGTTGTATTGCAGGATATCCCGATCGCACATTTCGCGGCAAACAAGCAACCTCACGCTATGAGTTTGCGGCTGGCTTAAATGCCTGTCTCGACAAAATCAATGAGATTATTTCGGCGGGATTGGCTGACAAAGTTGGCAAAGAAGACCTCGCAACTTTGCAAAAACTTCAAGAGGAATTTGCAGCCGAACTTGCAACTTTAAGAGGTCGTGTTGATGCTCTTGATGCGAAGACCGCCAAGCTTGAGGCTCAGCAATTTTCAACCACAACCAAACTCAGTGGCGAAGCGATTTTCAGCGTATCGGGCGCGACAGGAGCAAATCCCGCAGGTGGCAGTAATACCAATATTGTCATGAACAATAGAGTTCGACTCAATTTGATGACGAGCTTTACTGGTAAGGACTTATTGATTACTGGCTTGCAAGCTACAAATATCAACAGTCTAGCTGCACCTTTAGGCTATGCCGATCCCCTTGGCAGTTCTAGTAATGTCAAATTGGGATTTGAGAATCAATTCCTCAATTTCAATCCATCGAACTCCAATACAGCTACCGCAAACTCGGTCAATCTTTACAAGCTGCTTTACATTTTTCCAGTTGCTGATAAGCTGACGATGTTTGCAGGTTCTAATGCAGAAGTCTCTGACGCTTTCCCAGCAATCAGCCCTTTTGCTAGTGAAGGTCAAGGCTCTATCTCCCGTTTTGGTCAAGGTTTAAATGCTGCAACCCGTGTATCTGGAGGTACATCTGGTACTGGGCTAGCTGCTGCCGTTGGTTTCATCTGGAATCCTTCCGATAAGGTCGATTTTCGAGCTTTATACGGAAGTGTCAACTCGGCAGTTCCTAGCAGCCAAACTGGTAATCTTCTTGGTGCAGGATTCTTTGGTGGCAGTACCATCGCGGCTGCCCAATTAACCCTCAAGCCCACTTCCAATCTTGACATCGGACTCAACTATGCTAATAGCTATCACCAGATTAATATTTTGGGAACTGGCTTAGCTTCCGCAGACATTGGCGCAATTAGTGGCGTAGCGACAGCACTAACTGACCCGATCAAACTAAACTCTATCGGTTCGACTTTGACATGGCGGATTACTCCCAAGATTGCTTTTAATCTATCTGGCGCTTGGATCTTTTCCAATCTTACTAATAAGGATGCTTCTACAACCTTTACTAGTTGGATGACAGGATTCCATTTCAGTGATGTATTCAGGGAGGGGAACACGGCTGGAATTCTCTTTGGACAACCTCTTGCACGAAGTTCAGCAGGTGGGATAGCGACAATCCCGACTGGGTTTACGGCTACACCTTATCACTTGGAAGGCTACTTCAACTTTAAGGTGTCTAAAAACATCAGTGTTACTCCAGGCGTATTCTTTGTGTTTAATCCAGAGGGTATCAATAACGCGCCTACTGCGACTGTCGGTGTAGTTCGGACAACATTCACATTCTAAGATTTTCAGCTAAGAACAGTTTTAATCAACAATAAAAAAGTAGGAGTAACAAGTTTATGGCAGCAAGTATGGGTAATCGTAGTTCATCAAATGCGATCGCGAAGTTTTGGCAGAAAAATGCTCAGAATTGGGCGCTCCCAATCATCGGGATTTTGGGATTCTTGATTGTATGGCAGATTCTTTCGAGCATTGGCTTAGTCAAACTGCCAGGTCCAATTAATATTATTTCTGAAAAATCCACTCGCAATCTGTTGCTCTATCCATTCTTCGATCGCGGTGGTACTGACAAAGGGCTATTCTGGCAAACTCTCGCTAGTTTTGAACGGGTTGCCAAGGGTTACTCATT
The DNA here is from genome assembly GCA_044355035.1 of Pseudanabaena sp. Classification (GTDB taxonomy): domain Bacteria; phylum Cyanobacteriota; class Cyanobacteriia; order Pseudanabaenales; family Pseudanabaenaceae; genus Pseudanabaena. The sequence goes on from JBIKYX010000065.1 coordinate 2,733, forward strand.
AGCAGCGATCGTCGGTATTAGTGTCGGAATTCTGGTTGGCACTAATGCGGTTATTGACAAAGCGCTAGATCCATTGTTCCAATTTTTGCGAACCGTTCCACCGCTTGCCTGGGTTCCGATCGCTCTGGCTGCACTCCGTCAAAATGAACCCGCAGCATTATTCGTTATCTTCATCACTGCTGTATGGCCAATCTTGTTAAATACTGCGGTTGGTGTGAAGCAAATCCCCCAAGACTATCGCAACGTTTCGCGGGTGCTACAACTTTCTCGCCAAAAGTATTTCTTTAAGATTTTGATTCCCTCAGCCCTGCCTTACATTTTTACTGGACTACGCATTTCTATCGGTCTCGCATGGCTTGCCATTATCGCCGCCGAAATTATCATGCCAGGTATTGTCGGCATCGGTTTCTTCATCTGGAATTCCTATACCAATGACAAGGTGGGCGAAGTTATCTTGTCTCTAGTTTATATTGGTGCTGTCGGCTTGATCCTTGACCGTGCGATCGGCTGGCTTCAGAACGTGATTTTGCCTGAAGAACAGAAATAGATTTCCCTCACCCCCCTTGTAAAGGGGGGAAAAGAAAATTATCTTCTTACCCCTTTACAAGGGAGATTGAGGGGGATCTTTAGAACCTAGCGCTGTCAGCAGATTGATATTTTATTAAAGGAGAATTTTAAAATGAATAGTTTTGTTTCTGTAGATCAAGTCGAGAGAACATTTCCCTTAGGCGGTGGCAAAGAATATATTGCCCTTAAAGGAATTGATTTACATATCAAAAAAGGTGAATTTATTTCCCTCATCGGTCACTCTGGTTGCGGTAAATCCACATTACTAAATATGATCGCAGGATTGGACCTACCCACTGGCGGCGTGGTCATGCTCGAAGATGAGCGCGTCACTCGTCCAGGTCCCGATCGCATGGTCGTATTTCAGAACTATTCGCTCTTGCCTTGGCTATCGGTACGCGATAATGTTGCATTAGCTGTAGATGAAGTTCTATCGAATTTGTCAAAAGAAGAACGTCATGCGTTAGTCGAGCGTTATGTAAACATGGTGGGGCTAGCCCATGCGATCGACAAGCCACCCACCCAGCTATCGGGTGGTATGCGTCAGAGAGTCGCGATCGCCAGAGCTTTAGCAGTTCGTCCCAAACTATTGTTACTAGATGAACCCTTTGGAGCCTTGGATGCATTGACCCGTGGTAATCTGCAAGAGAAATTAATGCAGATTTGTAACGAAGACCAAATTACGGCGGTAATGGTTACGCATGATGTCGATGAAGCGGTATTGCTAAGCGATCGCATTGTCATGCTCACCAATGGACCTTCCTCGAAAATTGGCGGTATTTTGGAAGTAGATATTCCTCGTCCTCGTCAAAGATTGGAAGCAGTTAAGCATCCTAGCTATTACAGTCTACGCAGTGAGATTATCTACTTCTTAAATCAACAGAAGCGCGTTAAAAAGCTGAATGCACGGACTGTTACTACAGTGGCGCGTCATGGTCTAGAAAAAGTCAATCTAGAGATCGGCTTCGTTCCGTTAACAGCCTGTGCGCCGATCGCAGTTGCTAAAGAAAAAGGCTTCTTTCAAAAGCATGGACTTGATGAAGTCTCTCTAGTGCGTGAAACCAGTTGGCGCGGCATTGTCGATGGTATCGCAGGTGGTTATTTAGATGCAGCGCAAATGCCTTCAGGCTTGCCAATGTGGATGACCCTCGGTGGTGCTGGCGCTTGCAAACCAATTGTGACCGCCCTAACCATGACTCGTAATGGTAACGCGATTAGTCTCGATCGCCGCTTTTACGATCGCGGTATTCATACGCTCCCTGATTTTAAAGAGATGTTGCAAAATACACGCGATCGCTCTCACCGCATGGGAGTAGTTCATCCATCATCCATGCATAATCTGCTACTGCGCTACTGGCTAGCCGCAGGTGGTATCGACCCCGATCACGATGTCGAGCTAAAAACAATTCCCCCTGCTCAAATGGTGGTTGATCTCAAAGCAGGAAGTATCGATGGTTTTTGTGTCGGTGAACCTTGGAACTTCCGCGCTGCAATGGAAAATATCGGCTTTACCGTTGCGACGGATTTGGAAATTTGGCAAGGACACCCAGGGAAGGTTCTCGGTGTGCGCGAAGATTGGGCTAATGCCTATCCCAATACGCACATCGCTCTCGTCAAGGCGTTACTAGAAGCCTGTATGTATTGCGCCGATCCCAACAATTCCGAGGAGATTCGCCAAATTCTCTCCCGCCGAGCCTATGTCAGCACTAATGTCAATTACATCCATTTAGGTAATCCTGATGATGTCACCTGTGCGATCGACACTCCCATGCGTGAACCTGCTCACCACCAGTTCTATGGTGCTGGTGTCAACCGACCCAGCCGTTCTGAGCATCTTTGGCACATTACCCAGATGGCGCGTTGGGGCGATGTTCCCTTCCCTCGCAACTGGGTAGAAGTATTAGAGAAAAGCTGTCGGGTTAGCGTTTTCAGTACCGCAGCGCGTGAGCTTGGGTTAACCGATATTACCTATACCCGCAATGCGATTCAACTCTTTGATGACATTCCCTTTAATGCCGAAGATCCGATCGCCTATCTCAATCAGCTAGAGATTAAGCGTAATATCACGATGGCAGAGATTGGTATGGATTCTATGCGAATGGTTGCTTAATTGCGATCCCCCTCAATCCCCCTTGTAAAGGGGGAAGAAGAAAAAATTAATTCTCCCCCCTTTTTAAGGGGGGCTGGGGGGATCTAAATCTCAAACTTTAAGAACAAAATTAAAAAGTTAAAAAGAACATGACTCAAACAACCCTTAATCCCACGCAGATTGCAACTATCCCCCCTCAAGAATCCTTCCTTCGCATTGAAAACGTTTCTAAAATCTATCCCACGCCAAAAGGTGAATATGTTGTTCTGAAAGATGTCAATCTGCATATTCAAGAAGGTGAATTTATTTGCCTCATTGGTCACTCAGGCTGTGGTAAATCAACACTCTTAAACATGGTTGGCGGCTTCTCAAAACCATCGATTGGCGAAGTTTTAGTTAATGGCAAACTGATTACCAAACCAGGTCCCGATCGCATGGTCGTATTCCAAGGTTATGCCCTCTTACCTTGGCTCACCGTCTATGAAAATGTCATGCTTGCCGTGGATTCAGTTAATCCCAACATGTCGAAAAGTGAGAAAAATGATATCGTCCGCCATCATTTAGCAATGGTCGGATTGAGTGAATCTGCCGAGAAAAAGCCAACCCAGATTTCAGGTGGGATGAAACAGCGCGTATCGATCGCTAGAGCTTTATCGATCCGTCCCGAAGTTCTGATCCTTGATGAACCCTTTGGCGCTTTGGATGCGATTACAAAAGAAGAACTACAAGAAGAACTCCTCCAGATTTGGACAGAACATCGCTGTACGGTATTGATGATTACTCACGATATCGATGAAGCTTTATTCTTAGCCGATCGCCTTGTGATGATGACCAATGGACCCGCCGCCAGTATTGGTGAAGTCTTAACGATTCCCTTTGCCCGTCCCCGCGATCGCGCCCAAATTATGGAAGATCCTCTATACTACGATCTGAGAAATACGGCTCTAGACTTCCTATATAACCGCTTTGCCCATGACGAGTGATGCCCTCACCCCTAGCCCCTCTCCCACAGGGAGAGGGGAACAAGAAAATAAAATAGACTACAGAATAAACTTTCGCGATCGCCTAGTGGTAATTGCGACCATGCATCGTAAGGAATTAGCGATCGCGCCAATTTTACAAACATCGTTAGGCGTGAGAGTTACCGTACCTCAAGATTTTGATAGTGACTTGTTTGGCACATTTACTCGCGATATTGATCGTCCTGCCAATCAAATTGAAACCGCAGAACTCAAGGCGCGGAAAGCCCTAGAACTAATTGATGCTGACTTAGCGATCGCTAGTGAAGGTAGCTTTTTTCCGCATCCGATGCTAGGTATTCCCTTCAATCGCGAAATTGTTTTTTTACTGGATCAAAAACATAACTTTTCTGTTTATGGCGAATTTCTCTCCACTGATACAAACTTTCGCCATCAAGAAATTTCTAGCTACGAACAAGCCTATGAGTTTGCGCTCAAAGTTGGCTTTCCCGATCATGCGATCGTGCTGATGTCAGACGCTAAAACTTCAGCAAAAGAGGCAATTTATAAAGGAATTAATTCGGAAGATTTGCTCAAAGAATCTGTTTGTGAATTACTAAAACGATCGCCACAAATTCATATTGAGACAGATATGCGATCGCTCTACAATCCCACTCGCATGAACAATATTGCCAAAGCTACTGAAGAGCTAGTACGGAAGTTACAGCAACTCTGCCCCCATTGTAATTTTGTGAATTTTGATGTAGTGAAAAAAATAAAGGGCTTACCATGTGAACTTTGCGGATTGCCCACCCAAGTTACTCGCGCTCATGTCTATCAATGCGATCGCTGCCATTTTCAGCAAGAAGTTCTATTCCCAGATGAAATTCAGACTGCTGATCCTATGTATTGTGCCTATTGCAATCCTTAATTCAAGCGCTGGTTTATTCAGGAAAGAAGCTTGACTTTAGTACCAAGCACTGTATTTACGAGGATTTACTCAAAAATGACTTAAAATCCTTATTGCACCATGAGGACAATTCATGAATCGCCCTTACGGTGCGGTTTTTGCGTAAGTCCTATTGCGTAAGTCCTATGTTTAATTTATGTTTAATTGCGATCGAAATTAAACATAAATTGTTAATATTCGAGGGGCAAAGGATTAATGAATCAATTGAGTACAGATGAGTACACATACACATTAACTATCGCTGGCTAATGCTTGAAATAATTTATTAGGAGAAATCATGAAAAAATATCTAGGATTTATTGCAGCGACTTTTCTTTTAGTCGAAGGCATTGGCGCTAGCGTAGCTATGGCTGGGGAATGGGGAGCCGTAGCCACGGGACCAAATAGGGCTTATGGCTGGGCGGTTGACTATCCAACCGAAGAAGCAGCAAAGGCGGCAGCGCTTTCCAACTGTGAAGGTGGATGTACCAATGGCGTTTCCTTTCACAATTCCTGCGCTTCAATAGCCACAGGTGGTGGATATTTTGGCTGGGCTACTTCCGCAAGTAAGTCCACCGCGATAAGTAATGCGATCAATGAATGTGGTGGCTCCAGCGTTTGTTCAACCAAGGTGTGGGGTTGTAGCGGTTCCGATACTACTGATTAGTCAGTAGTTTGGTGTAGATAAGAACCAAAGCAAAAAGCAGGGGAATTTAAGCTTCCTCTGCTTTTTTGTTTTTACGCGATCGCATTCCTTATATAAAAACTTAATCTAAGATGGTTTTGATATATCTGTAAGGCTTTTAAGCTATAATGGCATGGTGTTTTTATATCTTTAAATCAAAACACATCCTAAAAGCATAATCAGTAACGGTGTCAATTTTTCCTCAAAGAAAATTTTTATACCGTAATACTGAGCGCCACATAAATTTCTGGAGTTGTTTACCTTCATGCCTGAGATCGTTACTGAAACTTATAATGCCGATCAGATCCAAGTACTTGAGGGATTAGAAGCAGTTCGTAAGAGACCTGGGATGTATATCGGTACAACAGGTCCGAAAGGATTACACCACTTAGTTTTTGAGGTTGTTGATAACAGCGTCGATGAAGCCCTTGCAGGACATTGCGATCGCATTGTGGTTGATCTGATGCCCGATGGCTCCGTACTTGTATCCGATAACGGGCGCGGTATTCCCACGGACACGCATCCGAAAACAGGCAAGTCAGCCCTAGAAACCGTATTAACTGTTCTCCATGCTGGCGGTAAATTTGGCAATGGTGGCTACAAGGTATCAGGCGGGTTGCATGGTGTCGGTATCTCCGTAGTTAACGCCCTCTCGGAATGGGTAGAAGTATCGGTATGGCGACTGGAAAAAGTTTACAATCAGCGCTACGAGAGAGGTTTCCCTGTCACAGAGCTAATTCCTAGCAAGAGTGAAGAACTCACGCCGCGCCGTGGCACACAGGTGCGTTTCAAACCCGATCCTCAAATTTTTACGACTCAAACCGAGTTTGAATATGATATTCTTGCGGGTCGTCTCAAGGAACTCGCCTATCTGAACGCTGGCGTAAAAATCGAATTTAGCGATCGCCGTGGCGAAGAAGTTCGCACTGATATTTATTGTTATGAAGGCGGTATTCGTGAATATGTCGCCTATATGACTCGCGACAAGGAACCAATTCATCCAGACATTATCTATGTAAATGGTGAGCGCGATAATGTTGTTGTCGAGGTTGCCCTGCAATGGTGTATTGATTCCTACAACGATAATGTTTTGGGCTTTGCGAATAATATCCGCACCATTGACGGTGGTACGCACCTTGAAGGGCTGAAAACAGTTCTCACGCGCACAATGAATGCGACAGCGCGAAGATTGAAAAAGATCAAAGAAGGTGAATCCAATCTGGCTGGGGAAAATGTGCGTGAGGGCTTGACCGCCGTAATTTCAGTTAAAGTTACTGATCCTGAATTTGAAGGGCAGACCAAAACTAAACTTGGTAATACTGAGGTACGCGGTATTGTTGATTCCTTTGTTGGTGAAGTTCTCAATGAATATCTAGAATTTCATCCTGCGGTGGCAACTGCGATTATCGAAAAGGCGCTCCAAGCATTCAACGCTGCGGAAGCAGCCCGTCGAGCGCGTGAGTTAGTCCGTCGTAAATCGGCTTTAGAATCTTCCACTCTCCCAGGAAAACTTGCCGATTGTAGTTCTCGCGATCCTAAGTTATCCGAAATTTTCATAGTTGAGGGCGACAGTGCGGGCGGCTCAGCAAAACAAGGACGCGATCGCCATTATCAAGCGATCCTGCCATTACGCGGTAAGGTTCTCAATATTGAGAGAGCTGATGACAGCAAGATTTATAAGAACAATGAAATCCAAGCTCTGATTACTGGCTGCGGTTTGGGTATTAAAGGCGAAGACTTTAATGAATCACAACTGCGCTATCACAAAATCATTCTTCTAGCTGATGCTGACGTAGATGGAGCGCACATTCGCACCTTGTTACTCACCTTCTTCTATCGCTATCAAAGAGAACTGCTCGATCGCGGTTTCATTTATATTGGTTGCCCACCACTATATAAATTAGAGCGTGGTAAAAATGCTCAATATTGCTACACTGATCGTGATTTACAGGCAGTGATCGCCGCTTTTCCTCCCAATGCCAATTACAGCATTCAGCGATTCAAAGGTTTGGGTGAAATGATGCCGCAACAACTATGGGAAACCACGATGAACCCTGCCACGCGATCGCTGAAACAACTCACCATCGAAGATGCTGCTGAAGCCGACCGTATCTTTACAATTCTCATGGGTGACAAGGTTGCGCCGCGCCGTGAATTTATTGAAACCTATGGTTCTAAATTGGGGCTTGCTGATTTAGATATCTAGGGATAGGCGCTTTGCGCCATGTTGCAAGAGAAAAAGGGCATACATTGTATGCCCTTTTTCTCATTTATTTGATTGTTAGATTACAAAATATCCCTTCGGCATCAGTAGCCACCTTACCGTATATGAAGCGGATAGCTATAGGTCTACTAATTTGCGCTTACCCCTTTCGGAAGTAATTGCCATTTCGGGGATACTAGACCCACACGGGGGGGAATAGGATGGGTCTGCATTTAATGTACATTAACTATAAGGTTTTTGCAATAGATTTTTGAAACTTTTTTGCTCATATTAAGTGTTTTGGTAACAAGCACATAGGCTAGGAGATACTCTCTAAAGGAATTAAGGTCTAATCCATCCTAAATTTATCTAAATTTAGTCCTGCTCACTATTATCAAGATATGATAACTTTTGTAATGGTTTACCCTATGAAGAATTAGGTATGATTGGAGATTGGCATCTTTAGCGATTGCTTGGTGTAATTGTTTGATGCAATTGTTTGGCGCAATTGTTAGCTTAGCGAGATTTGGTATTCGCCAGTATGAATATGCCAGATTTTGCATTTTTCCCTAATCATTTATTTTTATTATGACTGCCCCACTGAATTATCTGATGTGCGCCCCCGATCACTACGACGTAGACTATGTGATCAATCCTTGGATGGAGGGTAACGTTCACAAATCAAGTCGCGATCGCGCTGTTGTGCAATGGCAAAAATTGTATGGAGTCCTGAAGGATCTAGTCAATGTCGAGCTAGTCACCCCTGCCAAGGGCTGGCCAGATATGGTATTTACCGCAAACGCTGGTTTGGTGTTAGGAGACAAAGCCATATTGAGCCGTTTTTTACATAAAGAACGTCAAGGCGAAGAGCCATATTTCAAAGAATGGTTTGAATCTAAGGGATTTACAGTGTATGAACTACCCAAGGATTTACCCTTTGAAGGTGCTGGTGATGCCTTGTTCGATCGCTCTGGCGGTTGGTTATGGGCGGGGTACGGTTTTCGTTCCGAACTTGATGCTCATCCCTATCTTGCCAAATGGCTCGATGTCGAAGTTCTATCGTTACGTTTGATTGATAATCGGTTCTATCACTTAGATACCTGTTTCTGTCCTTTAACAGGCGGATATTTGCTTTATTATCCTCCTGCGTTTGACTCTTATTCTAATCGCTTGATCGAGATGCGGGTTCCTGCGGACAAGCGCATTGCTATTGAAGAAGCTGATGCAGTTACATTCTCTTGTAATGCAGTCAATGTCGGTCAAAACGTGGTGATGAACAAAATCAGCGATCGCCTCAAACAGCAGATTACTGATGCTGGCTTTAACGTGATCGAAACACCTCTAACTGAGTTCCTGAAAGCAGGTGGAGCCGCTAAATGTCTGACTTTAAGAACGATTGAAGTTCCCGTTAGTGGTGAGCAAGTAGAAGTTGAGCCAAGCGGTGTAGAAGCAAGAATTGTCGAGCTAACAGGACATTTACTTGATTCTGGCATCATCAATCGCGCTCTTGATTTGGTAACTGATAACGGTGGTAGTTTCCAAGTATTAGAGTTTAATCTTGGCGAACAGAGACAAAGCACTTCTTTAGCCAGAATCCGTATTTCTGCACCATCCCATGACCTCATGGAAACAATCATGGGTGAACTGATTGAAATCGGTGCAGTATTACAAGATCGTGATACTTGCTCTGCTCACCTTGAACCAGTATTGCAAGATGGAGTCGCTCCCGATGACTTCTATGTCAGCACGATTTATCCTACGGAAGCTTGTGTGGATGGTGAATGGATTCGTTGTAACAATCAGCGTATGGATGCAGCGATCACGATTAGTCCTGATGGTAAAACTGCTACCTGTAAGCTGTTGCGTGATCTCTTAGTTGGCGATCGCGTGGTAGTTGGTTACGATGGAGTGCGGACAGTACGCAAACCTGAAGCGAGAGATAACGCCAAAAAAGAAGAATTTTCTTTCATGGGTGCGGGTGTATCCAGCGAACGCCGTGTGGAACTCGTTGTCGAACAAATCGCTTGGGAACTGCGTCAAATTCGCGATCGCGGTGGCAAGTTAGTTGTCTCCTGTGGTCCTGTAGTTGTGCATACGGGCGGCGCTCCTCACCTAGCTTATTTGATTCGTGAAGGTTATGTGCAGTCAATGCTCGGTGGTAATGCGATCGCTGTTCACGATATGGAGCAGTCCTCAATGGGAACTTCCCTTGGTGTCGATCTCAAACGAGGTGTCAGCGTCAAAGGCGGACATCGCCATCACTTGAAAGTAATTAATTCCGTGCGTCGTTATGGCAGTATCCACAAAGCTGTACTTGCTGGTTTTGTGAAGACGGGAGTGATGTATGAATGCGTAAGCAATAATGTTCCCTTTGTACTGGCTGGCTCAATCCGTGATGATGGTCCTCTACCCGATACAGTCATGGATTTGTTGGAAGCGCAGCGTTTGTATGGCGAGCAAATTCGTGGCGCTGACATGATTTTGATGTTGTCATCAATGCTGCATTCGATCGGTGTGGGTAATATGACTCCCGCAGGTGTGAAGATGGTCTGTGTGGATATCAATCCTGCGGTTGTAACTAAACTCGCCGATCGCGGTTCTGTGGAATCGGTGGGAGTTGTCACCGATGTCGGTCTATTCCTCAGCTTGCTAGTGCAGCAACTCAAAAAGCTCGATAGCCCTGTAGCGGTAGCCGTTTAGTCCAAAATGTAGAGGCAATTCATGAATTGCCTCTACATTAGAGTAAGTGTTAGACATCGGTACTTCAGAATAAATTGAATCACATCCTAATTTAGTTATCGCTTGCTGCAAAAAATACGGTAAATGGCTCGTCAAAGATCCGAGACACGCTTACCCCCGTTACTGCCTCTGCGAGTTGAATGACAGACCATTCATCAAGATCCTCGTTCAGTGGTGTTCCCGAAAATACACCCTCGGACTCCTGAGGAATTGTCGGTCCAAAATTCTCAACTACTGTCCCTTCTACTTCAATCCACTTCCGTATCAGCTTGCCATCTTTCCAAAGCTCGAACCAGATGCCACCGCATGTACTTTGAGTGAGCCACATAAAAACAACTCTTCCATAGGAAGCAGATTTCAAGAATTCAAGAGCGTCCTCCCGGAAGAATGAGGCTGAATCGGCAAAAATTAGACCCCAGCCGTTTTCTTCGATGATTCCAATCTCTTCACGACCGATGCAGCTTTGATCCTCTGCGGATCGCGAGTTTATCTTTGACGGAAGTAGACCAGCTTTGTGGACTATTGACAGTGCTTCCGCCGCCGATGCGGCAGATAAGTAGATGGCGCAACGACTCAGACCCATCAAAACCTCCAAACTTGAAAATGTTTCAAAAACTCCTAACGGTCTAGTTAATCTACCAAAGATAATTTTTGTTTTTTTAACTCGCTTTTGCTGAGGTCGTCTTCAACGCAGTTTCAAACATTTCGGATAATATCACATAGTTCTGGTTCCACATCGGGAACTTTTGCGAAATTACTCCTGTCCGCCTCCTCATTTCCTTTGTAATCTGCAATACAAAAAGCGATCGCTACAGCAAGTTTAATCAGAATAACTTGGATACTGTATACAGTATCCAAACTGCTGCAATATTTTAGATCTTGCGTATTCGTTGCTCATGTAATTGGTTTGAGGAGTTATGTCAAAGGCTTTCCATAGTTCGCTTTCTTGTATGGCGGTATTTGCCGCGCTATCCACCTTGTCTACGGTTTTATCTAATTTTGGTGATGCATCTGCACAGGCTGCGCCTCAAACACCAGAAATTTCGGCTCAGGATTCGTCCCCTAATTTAAAACTAGAGGGAAGACTTGATTCACGGCTTGATTCACAGGTTGATGCATCGACAGCACAACTATCAATTACTAATTTAATTGATCGCCAAGAATCCGCAGTCACACTTCAGCAAAATTTGTCTGCAAGTTCGCCCATCAGTAATCTGGAAGTCGATAAACTCGCCGAAACTCAGAATGTTGCCTCAGTTACGTCAGTTTCCCAACTCTCCGATGTGCGTCCAACTGATTGGGCTTTCACCGCTCTGCAATCTCTAGTTGAAAGATATGGATGTATTGCAGGTTATCCAGACAGTACTTTTCGCGGTGGTAAGGCTCTGGCAAGATATGAGTTTGCGGCGGGCTTGAATGCTTGTTTAGATAAGATCAACGAAATTATTTCCGCAGGATTAGCGGATAAAGTTTCTAAAGAAGATCTTGGCACTTTGCAAAAGCTACAGGAAGAGTTTGCCGCCGAACTTGCTACTTTGCGCGGTCGAGTTGATTCTCTCGACAAAAAAGTGGCTACTCTAGAAGCACAACAGTTTTCAACAACCACAAAACTGACTGGGCTTGCCATGTTTAATCTAACTGGTGCAACTGCTGGAGGTGATGTGATTGCCGAGCGTCTTGCCCCAGGTAATGTTTTTGCTACACCACCGCGTATTGGTGGAGTCCCAAATCGAGTGGTTACTCAAAAGCCTAATGTAACTTTTGGCTATTACCTATTTCTAAATCTGACGACATCATTTACTGGCAAAGATGCCTTAGTTACACAACTTGTGACAGGTAATGGCAACTCTCCAGCCAATAACTTTGTATCGGCTGGTGGCACAAATTCATGGGGAACTCCATTTCTCGATCAGACAGGTGTACCCGCAGGATCAGCGAATCAGTTCCATATTCGCGAACTGTTTTATAGCTTTCCTGCGGCAAGTAACGTCAATGTCGTAGTTGGTCCCCGTATTAACTTCTACCGTTACTTTGACGGTAATCGTTTTACTAACTTTGTGACAGGTGCTACTAGCTTCAACTCCAATGGAAGTACGCTTTCAAATGCTGTCGATCGCGGATCGGGTGCTGTTGTGGCTTGGACAATCAATCCTCAATTCAGACTAACAGCCGCTTATCTCGGTGAAAACACTGAGTTTCTGGCTTCGACAAATCCTAACTTCAATACTTCTAGCAATCCCAATCAAGGTCTATTTGGCGGTACAAACACTCTAACTACGGAGTTGGTCTATTCTCCTAGCAAAGATGCTAACTTCCGATTTTTGTATACGCGCTCAAATATCAAAACCAACAACAATCGCATCACTGGTGCAACGGCTGAGCCTCTGCCCTATGGTGTTGCGGATGATGGTGCAGGTGGACCAATCGACAATGCTACAGCCGATACTTTTATCTTGAATTTTGACTGGTTGGTTTCTAAAGGCTTTGGTATTTTTGGTCGCTATTCATACGGCAGCACCAAAATAACGCCGATACCGCCTAGTGTCCAAACTGGTGGTAGCGTCAATGTGAGCGCTTTCCAGTTTGGGCTAGCATTCCCTGATCTCTTTAAACAAGGCGCTCTGGGTGTGCTTTCATTCGTTGTCCCCCATAGCTATAGCAGTGGACGTAATTTCCTTGTAGCAGGCGGTGGTGATGGGGCAACTCAATATGATCTAGAGGCTTCCTACTATTACCCGATCAGCAAAAATATTGCGATCGTCCCTGCGGTTTACGCAATTTTTAATCCTAATAGCTTCTCAACTAACCCCACTGTGTTTGTCGGTAATCTCCGTACCCAGTTTAGTTTCTAATTTTGATACAGCGCCTTGCGCTGTCCTAAAATAAAAAAAGATTTTTAAAAGGCTTACTTTGCAAGCTTTTTAAAAATCTTTTTTGTATCCAAAAAACATAAAAAGACAAAAATTTTAAAAAAATTCTTACCTTCCCAGCCTAAAATCACCGTAAAGACTTGCAAATAAACACTTTGCATTAAAATTTAATTTTCAGAGGTGTCATCAACTGGTGACACTTTTTTATGAGTTTTACTAAATGTAGTTTATAATACAAATATAGAGATTAGATTGTGAGTGAAAAAAGTTATGAAAACTTCTCGTGAATATCAACAGCAGCAAAGGAACAACGATAATCGCGATCGCCTAAGACTTGAAGATGGGGTAACGGATCATGAACCCAAAGAACACTTGCATCAAAACTATCGTCATTGGGCTTGGTTGGCTAAACCTAAATAAAGGTAAATAAAAAAGAGGCTACCCTTCGGGTAGCCTCTTTTTTGGCGATATTATCTTGCCCAGAAAATGACTTTCTTTTCTATAGCGACAAATATGGTGTAGAGCATTACGCCTAAGATTGCTAGAGTAATTAGGGCAGCAAAGGCAAGAGGAACGTTAAAGTCTGATGCCGCCTGAACAATTAGATAGCCTAAACCCGCATTAGAGGCGATCGACTCAGCAATAACGGCTCCAATAAAGGAAAAAGAAACGGCGATCTTGAGAGAGGCAAACACATAGGGTAACGTATGCGGCCAGCCAACTTTTTGAAATATCTCAAAATCTGATGCACCCAAAGCTCTCATTACATCTTTCATTTCAGGCTCAATCGTCTCTAACCCTAGTGCCACATTCACGGCGATCGGAAAAAATGCTAGTGCAAAGGCAGTTACAATCGCAGGAATTGCATTTGCACCAAACCATACAGCCAATAGGGGAACTAATGCGGACTTGGGGATCGTATTAAACGCAACTAATAATGGATAGAACGTTAGATAGATTAATCTTGAATAGCCAATTAAGAAGCCCAATACAATTCCCACTACACTAGCAAGCACGAAACCCGCAAAAGTAGTCCATACCGTACGGAAAGAATTTTCCAGAAGTTGTGGAGCAAATTTGATTGTTGCTTCGAGAATTTTAGAAGGTGCGGGAAGGTTAAAGGGTTTAATTTGAAATACAAATACTGCCAATTCCCATAAACTAAACAGCAATACCGTAGCGATGGTTGGCAGAATGATCGTTGCGGCTTTAGTGTTTAGGAAAGCTTCAAAATCAAACTTTTTAGGCGATCGCCGTGAATTGTCAACAGTGCCTTGCATATTGTTCTCGCTTAGTTTTTGTGGATATGGCGGCGTAGTTCGGCGGCAAGATGGGCAAACTCATCACTGAGACAGACCTCTAAGGTTCTCGGACGCGGTAGATCGATCTTCAGTTTGAAAGCAATTTCACTGGGTCTAGGACTCATTACATACACAGTGTCAGACAGAAAAACCGCCTCGCGTAAGTCATGGGTGATTAGCATTCCCACACACTTTGCTTCCATCCATAAAGTTTGCAGCATCACCCACATTTCCTCGCGGGTAAATGCATCTAACGCCCCAAATGGCTCATCTAAGAGCAGAATCTCAGGTTGATGAATCAACGCCCGACAAAGTGAAGCTCTCTGACGCATCCCACCTGACAACTGCCAAGGGAATTGCTTCTGAAAATCCTTTAAGCCCACGGCTTGTAATAGTTTTTGAGCCATCTCCAGATAGCGATCGCGATTAACTTTAAAGTCTCGCTTGTAGGGGGATACAATTTCTAGTGGTAGCAAGACATTATCAATCGTGCGTCGCCAAGGCAGCAATACAGGATTCTGGAAAGCGATGCCGACATTCTTGAGTGGTTTGACTACGGGTTGTCCATGACAGCGTAACTCACCGATTTTAGTGGGACTTAATCCTGAAACCATTCTCAAGATCGAGGTTTTTCCACATCCACTAGGACCGACAAAAGTAACAAATTCTCCAGGCTCCACGCTAAGGCTGATTTCCTGAATGATCGTTCGTATCGATTCTTCAAAGGGATATTCCAAACCGATGCGATCGAATTCTAGTAATGGTTGCGAGGAAACAGTCGTTTCAGGGGATGCAGAGGTTAGAGGCTGAACCATTTTAACTATGCCATTTTCTTGAGTGTGGACTTTTTCAGTCAATTTCTAAATCCCAGCCCTGTAGCGATCGCTAGGTGATCGCCACAGGGCTAGAGGTTTTAAAGTAACGGCTTACGATCGCTGACAGGAGGAACCATACGCTGCTCTTTAGGGGGGAGAAACTTATCAGTAAAGACATCAGCCGCAGTTACAGGCTGGAGCTTGAAGCCCTCAATGGTCTGAGTAACGCTCTTCTCAAGACGTTTCACATCTACACCACCAAAACCTGCGGCTTCGACTTCAGGCGTGACATACATCCGCTCGATCGCCAATTTCAGGCGTAACTTCTCTGCATCACGATCCATCAATTTGCTTTGATCCGTAGAAACAACCAAATCAAGCGCCGCCGAAGGATCTTTGACCACCTCTTGCATTCCACGGAAATAAGCCTTAAGGAAAGACTTGATTGCTTCAGGATTCTTGGTCATAAAATCTTGCTTGACCAAAATTCCATTGCCATAGAAATCTAAGCCAAACTCATCATAAAAGAAGATTTGGATATCATCCATTGTTTTACCACCCTTGATTAGCGATGGTATAACCGATGTGTAGAAACCACTAACTGCATCGACTTTCCCTTGCAACAAGAAGGTTTCACGAAGCTTTGGTTCCATCGTTTCCCAAGTCACAGAATCAGGAGCGATCTTCACTTCTTTAGCAAAAAGGGGAAATAGTTTGCGCGGTCCATCGCCTGCGGGAGCGCCTAATTTTTTGCCAACTAGATCGGCAGGGGTTTTAATGCCATTAGCCTTGAAGGTGACAATCGAGAAAGGTGCTTTGTTTTGGTAGATAGCAACAGCGAGGATTTTGTCATTGGGATTCTTATCATTAAATTCCATCGCGTTGTAGATATCACTAAACGCCATGTCATATTTGCCAGTGCCGAGCTTACTAATCGTGTCAGCATTTCCAAAACCACGCTCATAGGAGACGTTTAATCCCTCTTCCGCAAAGTATCCCTTCTCGATCGCCCAGATTAGGGGGGCATCAAGGCTTTGTTTCAGAAAAGGTAATTGAACCCGAATATCTTGTTTCGCTTTTTTGTCGGTGGGCGCAGTGGGGCTTGCAGGAGTGCTGGTGACTGGAGCTTTATCGCCAGTGGTGGGGCTTGCACTTGTTGTAGTGGGTGGTGCGGAGTTACAAGCGGCAAGTATGGCTGTAGAGGCGGCTACAATGAGAAATTTGTGGAGTTGTTTCTGAAGAATATGGCGCATTATTGCTCTGCAAATTTGGATGTGTATACTGTATACAAAACTAATCTGTATTTAAGTTTAGTAGAAGGGAAGTTTCTGTATACATCACTACAAAGAAATAGCCGTCAAATTAGCGATCGCGAAAGTTGCAAAAGCCCTCACCCCTAGCCCCTCTCCCGTAGGAGAGGGGAACAAGAAAATATTAGGATTTGCTCTTCTGTGGGAGAGGGATCTGGGGGGTGAGGGTTGGTAACATCAGTTGTTAATATTCCGATCGCCTAATGGTTAGACAAGCCCATTCTTGACGCTTCCAAAAAGTAGCGATCGTCCATTTATAAGCGTCAAGAGCCTCAGCAACCTTGGGTACTTGTTCGACTAAAATACCACTCAAAATCCCCCAACCATTTTCGCCCACCAGCAGATCAAAATGGGGAACCATCTCGATGATGATATCCGCAAGAATATTGCAAGTAAATCCATTCGCAGGTGCTGGCATATTCGCAATTAAGTCTTCGATGCTGCCCTCTTGCACCCAAATTTTATCTTCAGCAATGCCATTAAGTCGCCGATTGTGATTGGTTGCCTTGATCGCTAAAATATCATTGTCGATCGCATAGGTCTGAGCCGCGCCAATCAATAAAGCACCAATACTTAATATTCCTGAGCCACAACCAACATCGGCAACCACCACATTATCTTCGGGTTTCACCCCCCATAGCCGCATTTCTAAAGCTTCTAAACAAAGCTGTGTTGTGGCATGAGCGCCCGTACCAAAAGCACTACCTGGATCAAGACGTAAAATTAGACGATCGCCATCGGTGGGCGGTTCAATCCAAGCAGGATAAATCACCAACATATCGCCGATTTCCTGCGGATGCCAATGCTGTTTCCAGCTAGATGACCAATCTTCGTCGCTGATTACTTTCCATTGAGTTGTTGGTGCTTCATAGTTAGTGGCGATCGCATCCTGTTTAAACCAGAGCGCTAAAGCCGCTAAATCCAAGATCGTAGCCTTCTCGACAGGTAGATAGCTATTCACCGCGATCCGCCCCTCTTTCTTTTTGGTCGCCATACCTTGACATCCAAAATCTTGCAGTCGCCAAAAAATTTGCTCCTCTAAAGCTTGCTCGGCTGAAACTTGGATTTCCCACCAATTACTAATGGAGATGATGCTCGAAGGTGACATCTGGCGCTTATGACTATTGTCTTATAACTATTGTATTGATATTTTACCGCGCTTTTCGCCTTACGTCGTAGGTTTGGTCCTAGATTTAATCTTGGATATATTCGATTTGCTGCAACATCGCTAATTCTGCTCGCTGTGCTTCTCGCCCTAAATATGCAGCATGGTCAAACATTGAAACAGGACAAAAATCGGTTTTCTCAAAAATCTCGACACAGAGTTCTTTAGCAGTGCGCCCTGTAAATAAATGCACCGCTTCGCGATCGACTTTGCCTTTGGCGGGGATTGGTTTACCTGTCTCAGGATCGACGGCTAAGCCTTGCTCATTGATCAGGTTGCTATAGTGCTTGGCACAAATTAAATTTTGTTGACGATCAATGAAAATAATAAAGTAACCACTGGGATCGAGTGCTAGCGATCGCTTTGATAATTGATCATCGATACTTTGGATTTCTTGAGCAAGTGCGTTGGTCAAATTCATTAACTTTGAGGCATGGGTATTTATCTTATACCTACCTATAATACGACTTACAGCGCTCTGCTCTCCAACAAAAGTTGATACAGTCGGCGCAAAGCCTTAAGAAGTAAATCTGTTAGCATATTTTTCTTCAAAAGCGGTCATTGCATCCAACTGCGAATCCATTAACAAACATTGTTCTAAATGGATAATATCGAGATCAGGTAGCCAGACACTCGTTTTGACTTCCACATACCCGCTATTTTCTAATCTATAAATACTAATCTTGCCATTCTGCCAGAACCAAACTTCTGGTACACCGATCAGTTGATATTTTCTTAACTTTTTAGTGCTGCCACTGGTTACGACAATCTCAACACATAGATCGGAAATATCTTTTTCTGTATCAAAGTTATAAGAAAGATCGGCTTGAAACTCTGTAGTATCTTGTAATTCTTGGGTATATGCTCCTGTAGCCACAAACCTTATGCGTTCTATCATAAAGTATCGCCCTAGTAGCAATCCAAGCAAAGCACAAATCTTTTCATGTAGCCGACCAATACCCATAATTTCTATTTCTCCTTCACAATAAACCATCCGCACACCACCAATTTCATCAAAGGCGGATTGCAAGGTTTTAAACTGCTCCCAAGTTACAGCCCGTTTAACGAGACATTGATTTTCTACCTTAGCTGAAGTTTGGTTCATTACTTTACCTTTGCTGCTGAATATTTTTAGTATAACCCGCTAAATAGTCAATATGTTGAAGGCAGTTATGTAGAAGCTGATGTACTTGAAGAGTTCCGAGAACGTGGTGATTCTGCTGGTAAGGGTTATCAAACGATTATGAATGAAGCGTTGCGGGAATATCTTAATAAAGTACAACCACCCTTAAACGAAGAAATTTTGCGTCGTGTCATTCAAGAGGAACTTCTTGTATTAGTTAACCCAAGATTGGTTTTGTGAATAGGCAAACAGCGATCGCCTATCCATTCCCTTAATCAGCGATCGCTTCTCAAATAATCACATCACAAGGCGATCGCTATTTGCTTGAAGTAAAACTGCGATGATCGCTTTAAATGATGTTAAACAAATGCTTGGTTTATGAGATTTTAGCCAAATCGCTATTTCAATAAATTTCTGTAAAGGCGAAAGATTGTGTTTTACTGTTCATAGATTGCTTTTGAAATAGTTTTGAAATGTCTTATATTTCACCGCCAAGTATTTTAAAAGCCTTTCCTGATGCTCAACCAGTAAGACCTAAAACTTTTATCCGAGGTACAGGAAAGTTACGCAAGCGCTGGAAGGATGCGGAAGGTAATATTTACGAGTGGGATTATCAACATGGTAGTGTAGAAAAGTATGATAGGGGTGGTAGACATTTGGGTGAATTTCATCCTGAAACAGCTATACTCCTTAAATCTGCCGATCCAAACCGTAGGATTGAACCATGACTAAGCTTAGAACTAAAAATAATAAGTTAAATTCTATTAGCGGTTTATGGCGATCGCTAAGTTTTTATATTGCCGATACTAAGGAAAAAATAAAGATAAAACCACTAACTCATCAAGTTGGGTTCGTGGCTCCAGAATTAAATCAAAAGGTTATTCGGGTGTTACGTTGGTACGAAAAAGATGGCGATGCTTTAATAGGAGAAAGATTGTTAAACAACATAAACTTGTCAGAACTTCAGAAGCTTTTTGGTGAACCTAAAGATAATTTGATGTTTGAGTGCTATCCAATAACTCAATTGCAAGCCAGATTCTTGCAAAGAACGCTAAAACAGTCTTTTGATTTACGTTCTTATGCCTATTTCCTAGAATGTGATGCCGATTAAATCTTTACTTAGTTGCTTTTTGCTGTTGTGGATATCGCTTCTCAAATAATCACATCACAAGGCGATCGCTAATCTTGCAGCCTATCTAAAAAGTCTTGATATTTTTTCTGTTGATTTTCTTTCGTTGTCCATAACTTCACTCTTTTAAAATCTATCGGATGACGTTTTGCAACCATGAGTGCTTGATCGAGACTTTGACGATCGTTCCAGTGATAGAAACCTGCAAGGCGATCCATGACGCATAAAGTCGGGGTGAGAATGTGTAACGACTCCGCCACCTGTTAGCACGGCGATAATATTTGCTTTGGTAAGCGTATCTGAGACGATCGCAGCAATCTCAGCTAGGGATGAGGTTTTGTGTATTTCCAAGGGGTTTATCAGCTTTGCGAGGGCGACGACGTTGGCGGTAGTAGGTTTTGATTTCTTCGGGTGGGGTGACTTTGAGTCGTTGGGTTAGTAGATTTCTAACTGGTGTTACAAAGGGCGATCGCGGATTCCATGTATAGAGGCGAGTTTTGCCGACTAAGCGACTACCTAGGGCTTGCTGAAAAAGCCAGAAAAGCATACAAGCAATGGTTTACAAGGAGATCTAAAACTGGTAAAATGCAAGAAAAAGTAGGGAAAGCAGGTAAAACGCTTGCACAAATAAAAATTCAT
>JBIKYX010000148.1:0-7482 GCA_044355035.1 Pseudanabaena sp.
TATGAATTTTTGTCTACCACTAGCGAAATGATGCTCTTTGCCGCTATGGTTCATCTGATGGTTCGTCGTTTAAGCCCTAAATCCATCCCTATTTAACCTACTCTAAAACTTTTCAAACACTCTCTTATATAAAACACAATAAATTAAAACACAATAAATGGTTAAAAAAAGTTGCTAACCAACAGTTTTAACAAGTTTACTGGGTTAAGTTTTTGAGCAGAAATCGCTTTAAGTTATATTGGCTGTCATCCTTCCCAAAGCTTCTGCTATAACCCACTAATTATTTACTTTTGCTTTAACCCCAAACTCTGAGACGTTTTAATCATAAGGTTAACCTGTATGAACAGTTTCTAAACCCTATATGAATATTTACCAAGCCCCACTTTTTGCAAAAACAATTATTTAATAATCTTAAGATATTTATTTTTTAAAGCTATATCAACTTTAGCTTAAGCAAATAGAATGGAGTGAGTCAGTCAATCTTTCGTTGACAATCTACATCACAATCTAAAAATATGATCTTTATCAACCCCAAAATCGACTTTGCCTTCAAAAAAATATTCGGTTCCGAAGATAGCAAAGATATTTTAATTAGCTTCTTAAATGCGCTAATTTACGAAGCCCAACCCGTTATCCAAGACCTAGAAATTCTCAATCCCTACGTCGCTCCAAAAATTCGCGGACTTAAAGATACCTTCCTCGATATCAAAGCCAAAATAATTGATAGCGAAACTAAGGAAGAGCGCACCGTGATCATTGAGATGCAAGTCCTAAATGTGGAAGGATTTGAGAAAAGAATTTTGTATAATGCTGCCAAATCTTATTCCATCCAACTGACAAAGGGACAGGGCTATAACCTGCTTAATCCCGTCATAGCCTTAACAATTACCGACTTTGTGATGTTTGCAGATCTACCTAATGTCACCTCTCGTTTTGTCCTCAAGGAAAAGGACTTTCTGATCGATTATCCAATTTATGACATCGAGTTAATCTTTGTGGAGTTGCCTAAATTCAAAAAGGATTTAGCAACACTAGAATCGATTATCGATAAATGGCTATATTTCTTAAATAATGCCCGAAAGCTCCAAGATGTTCCTTCCTCAATGGACAATATTCCCGAACTCAAAAAGGCTTTTTATATCGCTAATCAAGCTAATTTGAACCTTGATGAGTTAGATGAGCAAGAGAAAAGCGAGATTTTCATTCAAGATCAACGTGGTGCGATTACCAAAGCTGCTAAGGAGAATTTGGAACAAGGTAGAAAAGAAGGACGACAAGAAGGATTGCAACAGGGTCTAGAACAGGGTCTAGAACAGGGACTGGCTCAAGGTCTACGGTTAAAAGCCTATGAGATTGCTAGAAAAATGCTCGGCGTTTTAGAAGATCAAGCGATCGCGGATATGACAGGACTAACTCTAGAAGAATTACAATCATTGCGATCTTAGATCTTAGTGGTTAGTGGTTGGCGAGTTTTGTCGCACCTATGGCACAACAAAACTCGTGGTGTTATCGCAAAAATCCCTTTAAATAACCTTCGGAGCCGCCATTAGCAAGATCTTCTCCATTAGGAATGGAAACAGACGATGACACCATACGGCAAGATGACTCTGCCAGCCGACAAGGATTTCAGGAGTCTCACGATCTAGTCCCGCAATCAAGGCTTTAGCGACCTGCTTGGGAGTCATCATCGAAACCCATCGAAACCACTCTAGATTACTTGCCATGTCAGTATCCGTAAGTGATGGGAGCAAAGCCGTTACCTTGATGTTATAGGCGGCTAATTCTCCACGTAGAGCTTGCGTGAAACCAACGATCGCAAATTTAGTAGCAGAATAGGTTGCCATTGTCGGCGCGGCGACCTTACCCATGAGGCTAGAAACATTGACGATTCTGCCATTGCGGATCGCCGCCATCCGTCGCGCTACCATCCTTGTGATCGCATACATACCGAGCAGGTTAACTTCAATTTCAGACTGCACATCTTCAAAGCGCGATCGCAAAAATGAGGATTGATGCGCCACACCAGCACAGTTAACCAAAATATCAATCGGTCCAAAATCTCGCCATACTTGGGCGATCGCAATGTTTACTTCAATCGTTTGTGATAGATCGAGGGGTAAACTCACCGCTTCTATTCCTAAAGCTTCCACTTCTGAAGCGACATCATTGAGACGATCGCGATCCCTTGCCACCAAAATCAGGCATTTTGCACCCTGTTGAGCTAGCTCTAAAGCGATCGCTCGACCAATACCGCGTGAGGCTCCTGTAATTAGAGCCGTTTTGCCACGAACATTCATAAAACCTCCAATTTTGAGAGGTCTCACTATTTTTTACTATTTTCGAGTAAGGTAAAATTTCTAGCCTGTTTTTCTAGCTGAAACTTTTACCCAGTAAAGCTTGTGAGACTGTTTTTGTTGCTGATTCTGTTACCAGTTGTCCCGCTAGCTATCTGTAACTAAACTTCTATATGCGTTGAGTTTTAAAAAGTTTGTTTAGTTACTTCGCTAACACAGAGGAGTTAACCAGTTTCTTTCTATATGCGATTAATCTTCCCAGCCCAATTGTAGTTCTGTCATGTCGTTACCTCCTTTAGGAAACATAGTTGAAGTGGTAGTAAAGGAACATTTATACAGACTTTAAACATGGATAGAACATTACAGGTATTATTGCTAAATGTAAAGTGGTGTTAAATAGATTAAGTCTAAAGAACTATTTCGTTAGGGAGGGATTTTTAAACTTTCAAACTATAAGACTTACTCAAAAGGACTTGAAAGCGT
Organism: Pseudanabaena sp.; assembly: GCA_044355035.1. Lineage (GTDB taxonomy): Bacteria > Cyanobacteriota > Cyanobacteriia > Pseudanabaenales > Pseudanabaenaceae > Pseudanabaena. The sequence goes on from JBIKYX010000148.1 coordinate 2,778, forward strand.
GATTTTAACCTAACGTAACGTAGGAGCAATTCATGAATTGCCTCTACCTTTGGTTCTTTCCAAAATTTCTATAATCTTTGGTATCTCATCCCTGGGTATGGAGCGATCGCTCCTAATAATTCCAAATGTGTTAAAGCCCCTAATACTTCACCAGACGGCGCTTTGACCTGTTCGACAATTGCATCTAAACCAACGGGATCGCCATAACCGATCGCTTGCAAAATATTTTGTTGTAATAGCGGAAGATTTGCTGTAGCGATCGCGATCGTCGGTATACCCAACTGTTTATCTAAATTTGGTAACAGTCCCAAGGATTCCAATAACTCATCTACCCCTAAAATTGCGTGAGCGCCTTTCCCTAAAAGCTTCAAACAACCTTTGGCTTCGACTACTTCGAGAGAATTCGGTAAGGCATAGACATCTCGTCCATATTCATTCGCTTGAAAAGCCGTAATTAACGCTCCAGACTTCAAATCACCTTCCATTACGAGAGTAGCGCGGCTCAGCCCTGCAATAATGCGATTACGCGCTGGGAAATGCTTTTTGTCTGGCGGTGTACCTTGGGGATATTCGCTGACCACTAGTCCTGTGTTGACGATCTCTCCATAGAGGGATTTATGTTTGTGAGGATAGATTTGATCGACTCCTGTACCCACTACAGCAATAGTTTGTCCGCCGATTTCTAAACAAGCTTTGTGAGCCTCGCCATCAATGCCATCCGCCATACCCGAAATGATTGTAAAGCCGCGCTCAGTGAGGGCTGTCACAATCTTTTTCGTCCAGCGTCTTCCATAGGGAGTGGCGCGGCGAGTTCCCACGATCGCGACAGTATTACGTTCATTCCATTGGGTGAGATGTCCTTGATAATATAAAAGTGGCGGTGGATCGGGTATCTCCCAGAGTAATTGAGGATATTCGCGATCGCTTGGTGTCCAGAAATTCAGATTTTTATGTTCATGGATAGCTAATAGAGACAATGGCTCAACTTCACGCTGGGCTTGACGAATTGATTCGAGCGTTTGACCACCAATACCTTCAATTTGCTGTAAATCCAGTGGTAATGCTTGCCAAGCCTCTGACATAGAGCCAAAAGCTTGATATAGACGTTTTATTAAAACGGGACCAATACCACGAACTTGTGACCAAGCGAGCCAGTAAGCTTTTTCCATCTTCAGTGTTTCCAGATATTGCCTTTATTGTGAATGAAGCTATTCATAAAGACTCCTCACTAGTTTATAAGTAAATCGCATAGTTAACTTCAGGCGGCGCGATCGCTACTAAAAACTTTTGGGTAACTCTTATTAGTAAATATCGTCTCTGCACAGCATAGCGATCAACGCCAAAGACTCGACAGCGATCGTAAAACTCTAAAAAAGCCTCAGCTAGCGATCGCGATAATTTCTGTCTATTATTTATTTGTCTAGTTGCAGGCAAAATATTTTCATTTGCCAAATAATCTGCGATCGCCAAATTTCGCAATAATAAACTAATTTCCTCTGGTTCTATTTTGTTAATAGTTTCGGTGTACCGTGAATTTTCTTCCATCAATCTAATTAATGCACAGCATCGCGCATGGGCATATTGTTCCTTTGATTCGGGAGATTGTTGAGAAGAATTTCTATAAATTTCGCGCTTTTGCCATAATGGACAATGTTCAACACTTATCTCAAAAACTTCTTCATCAAGCTGCCAACTCATGAGAGTATCTAGACTTTCAGTGAGATATTTCTCGTTTAAGCAAATATTTAATAAACCTTTGTCGGATGATCTAATTTGCCATTGTGTAAATATTTCTGAATGTTGCGAACAGTTTTCTATTATTTTTTCCGCAATTTGGATCGCTTCGATCCCCAATCGATTAGAAATAGCCAAAGCGATCGCCAATGTGTAATGCCCACCATATTTGGGATAGGAAATCTCCAACACAATTTCTCTGGGATCTAGTACAAGCTGAAATTCTGCATTAATCGCTATAGCGATCGCAGTTTGAATAATTCGAGATGGAGATTTAAACAATGTTCCAAATCACCCGCCACAAAGAACCTTTAAAATTAAAATCAGTCGAGGAAAGACCAAGCTTCCACGATCCGAAAAGGTAAGATCTCTCGACTGTAGAATTCATTGTACCAGTTGTTTAAATTTTTGCGCCTCAGCTACTTATTGCGTGGCAACCGTAGAATATTTTGCTTTTTAGAAATAGGACTAAGTAATTGATTGAGCGCCCTTAACTGCTCAGGTGTTCCCATTGAGATCAAGACATCGCCTTGTAAAATCTCAGTATTACCATCAGGTCCCGCAATCACATCACCATCCGCACGCCTGATCGCTAAAACTAACGCTCCTGTCTGCGATCGCAAACTTGCCTGTTTTAAGGAAGTGCCAATATAACTAGAATCATCAATCCGATATTCCTCAATATAAAACGAGCGATTTGCTCCAGCAATAATCCCATCGACAAAATCCATCACCTGTGGACGCAGGGCAACTGCCGCCATCCGCTTACCGCCTGTAATGTAGGGCGAGATCACCTCATCGGCTCCGCCACGGCGCAACTTTTGCATTGATTCTTCCGTGCTTGCCCTAGCGATCGCTCGAATTTCAGGATTTAAAGTTTTTGCCGACAGCACTGTATAGAGATTTTCGGCATCCGATGGTAGCGCCGCCACAATACAAACCGCCCGTTCGATTCCTGCCAGTAGCAGAGTATTGTCGAGGGCAGCATCCCCTTGCAAAGCAGGATAACCTGCTAGCTCAGCCTGTTCGATCGCTACAGGGTTGCTATCAATCACAACAAAAGCGATGCTCCCCTCCGCCGCAAATTCCGATGTTACCTGCCGCCCCGTGCGCCCAAATCCACAAACGATGTAATGTTTATCTAGTGACTCCATAACTTTTCGATGTTGCCTCGCCTGAAAAATATTGTAGATATGCCCATTGGCGATCGCGGCGGTAAACTGCGCGGCAATGTAACTAATGCTTAAAACTCCCAGCACGATTAGCAATAATGTAAAAATCCGTCCTTCAACATGCAAAGGATTGGTTTCGCCATAGCCAATCGTGGCAAGGGTAATGATCGTCATGTAGAGCGAGTCAAACCAACTCCAGCGTTCGATCAGGTGATAGCCCAATGTCCCGATCGCCGTCAGTCCAAGCAATATACAAACATTGTTGAACAAAGTACGCTGATATTGTTGCAACTCACGTTGAAAAAGAATTGGTTGCAACTGTTGATATTTAAGCGAACTTTTATGATTCATTCTCGTCTATTTAGTAGGAATCTACAATTAATTTAACTAACAAGTTAATTAAAAACTCAATTAAAAAATGTTAGGCTGCTTATAGCATTATCAATTCAGCTTTTAGTTAATAAATTCAGATAGCGTAAATTTTTATCTTTTATTCCTGTAAATGCTGTCACTCACGAGACAAGTATGACCTCAGAGACTTCTTCCGAAAACGCACAGACTGCTCATGTTGTGACCTCACCATATCGATCAGCCATTGATATAAATAACGAGAATTTAGAAAAGTTTCATGTTTGGACTGGTTACAATACTCATACAGATATGAGTAGTAATACCAAATTTCAAATGCGTGATTTTCATATTGATCTCGGTATGGCGGTCATCGGCTTTGGTGTGCTGTGTGGTTGGCAATTGCGATCGCGCAAAATCGAATTTAAGGGTAAAACCCATATTATTTACGAATTAAGGGGCGATACTGATCCCCAACCCGTGCCGATGTTGCGCCAGAATTGCAGTGATGAAATGGCGACATTTTTGCATAGCCGATTGATCCGTACCCTCGATTTTTTACGCTCTTGCTCGAAATTTTCTGGCGTTCCCCACGTTCATATCATCTCTATTCGCAACCACTATGTCATGAGTGCGGTATGGCGACCCTATCAAAATAAAATTTGGATCGTTCCCATCGATCAAATTGAAGGATTGTCCTTTTCTAATCATTTAATCTAGTTACTTAATCTAGCCAGTTAATCTAGATGTCTATACGAATCAATGGCGATCGCACTATTAAAACTCCCACAGGATTAGCCACACGCCCCACGCCGAGCAAGGTCAGGGCGGCGGTTTTTAACATTTTGCAAGGTCAGATTCGGGGCGCAAATTGGTTAGATATTTGTGCTGGTTCAGGAGCAATGGGAGCGGAGGCGCTGGTACGCAGTGCGGCACAAGTAGTCGGTATCGAGTTATCCGCATCCACTTGTCGGATTGTTAATGAAAATTGGCAGAAACTCGCTAAGCCTGATCAAACTTTTCAAGTGATTAAGGGTGAAGCAACCAAGGTTTTGACAAAATTACAAATATCCCAACCAAAATTTTTCGATCTAGTTTATTTCGATCCCCCCTATCAAAGTGACTTATATCAGCCAGTACTCAGTCTGTTACCACCATTGCTCGCCGATGATGCTCTCGTAATTGCCGAATGCGATCGCTTACGTCCTTTGCCTGAAGTAATAGGGGATTTAGTGTCTTGCGATCGCCGCCAATATGGACAAACTTGCCTAACTTTTTATCGCTTAGCCACGAGTCACAGCGCAAATCACTGAAACAAAATATTTAGGCTCAATAGGTGATTCGGGGAGGTAAAGAAAGGAGAGAGTCCAACAAAGCACTTAGCAAAGCTTTACCCCTCCTCTTGGCATTATGAACAAACTCAAAGAAGCCCAAATACAAAGGTAACTTTT
>JBIKYX010000066.1:0-23024 GCA_044355035.1 Pseudanabaena sp.
CTCCCTTTCAGGTCGGGTTCGCTTCGCTTTCGCTCGTCGCTCCCTTCAGCGCTTTATTAAGTTAACCTGTTTATTTTGCTTTGTCAAGCGTTTTTGCAAAATTGTTTTTTCAGGGTCTTGACCTAGTCCATCTATTCCTTACGGTAGAAGGATTGTAGACTCTAAAAAAGTTTTAGGATTTAGGCAACGCTGCTTCGATCGACTTAGTTACGAGGGCTTGTACAGCCTCCAAACCTTCCCATCCTCTGATTTCAGTAACTTTTTTCTCTAGATTTTTGTAAGAGCGGAAAAATTCGGCGATTTCTTCGAGGCGGTGGGGGGCGATGTCGGCTAGGGTTTTGACTTCGGCGTAGCGGGGGTCTTTGGCAGGGACGCAGAGGATTTTCTCGTCGCGATCGCCGCCGTCAATCATGATTAACATTCCTATGGGGCGTGCGGGGATGACACAACCAGGGAATGTGGGTTGATCCATGATCACCATGCCGTCAAGTGGGTCGCCATCGTCAGCGAGGGTATTGGGGACAAAGCCGTAGTCGTAGGGGTATTGGACTGAGGAATAGAGGACGCGGTCTAGAGCAAAGGCGTTGAGGTCTTTGTCAAATTCGTATTTGTTCTTGCTGCCTGCGGGAATTTCGATCAAAACATTAAGAAGCCCTGCTTTAGGCTGTGGGGGAATTAGAGATAAGTCCATTGGTAATCCTTGAGATTTTAGTTTTATTTTAGATGTACTCAGTATTTATTATGAGCAAATACTGAGTACCTAGAAAAGTATAAGTGTCTAGTGCGCCTGTATTTGAGGTTAATTAGTTACGCTGATACTCAGGTTAAGAAAAGTATGCTTTACTGTGATTCATGTGAATTGTGAGGATGTGAATGGTTTTGCAGCAGGACTCTCGTTGCCCTATTGGTGTTTTTGATAGTGGGGTTGGTGGACTTACGGTTTTACAGGAAGTTCATCGCCAACTACCTAATGAGTCGGTGGTTTATTTTGGTGATACGGCGCGGTTGCCATACGGAAAGCGATCGCCTGCGGAAATCATTGAATATGTATATGAGATTTTGCATTGGATGGAGTCTGAGCAAGTCAAGATGGCGATCATGGCTTGTAATACCAGTTCGGCTCTGGCTCTAGATGTAGTAAGAAAGGATTTTGATTTGCCAATTTTGGGTTTAATTTTACCTGGAGCGAGAGCGGCTGTGGGTAAGGGCAAACGTATTGGTGTAATTGCGACAACCGCTACTGTAAAGAGTGAGGCTTATGTGCGCGCTATTTGTGAGAGTGATCCTCAATCTCAAGTGTTTCAGGTAGATTGTCCAGAGTTTGTGCCTTTGATTGAGTCTGATCGCATTCAAGATCCCTATACGATGCGAGTAGCAAGAGAGTATTTACAGCCACTGATCGAGGCAAATATTGACACTTTAGTTTTGGGCTGTACACACTACCCTCATTTATGTGGAATATTTCGGCAAATTTTGCCGTCTCATGTGGCTTTAGTAAATCCTGCCTCATATGTGGTGAAAGCGGCTGGTCAGGAGTTAGATTTGATGGGATTGAGATGTCTTAATCGTAATAATGGTCGCGCCGAAACTCGCTTTTTTGTGAGTGGTGAGCCAGATCGATTTGCTCAAGTGTCACAACGTTGGCTAGGAAAGTTACCACTAGTAGAAAAAGTTTCCCTATCTCCTGTAGAATTGCTGTCTTAAAGTTTCAAGCGAAACTTTGATTGACAAACTCTAATCAATTTGATGGGAGTATTCTTTTCTTGAATCAGCTAAACCAACGCTACAGGCGATCGCTATGTTTTTTGCTGTGCTTACTGGGTAATACTTGTCTGTCACAAGAAATAAAGGCACAGGAAATAAACGCAAAAACTGCGCTTGATAGACCATTGCAGAATCGTGAGCTACAAGCGCAGTTACCTACGATAAGAACATCTTTACAATTACGAAGTCTCCAAGTTAATGGTGATGGATTGGTGTTGGCAATTAATGGCAATCCACAAATTAGCTCATCACGGGTAATTAATCCTGATCGGGTTATTCTCGATCTACAGGCTACTGAAGTCCCGCCTTGGTTACAAAATTCGGTGGTTGCGGTTAATCGCTTTGGGATCAAACAGGTACGGATCGGGCAGTTTCAAAAATCACCCGTGATCGCTAGATTAGTTTTAGATCTAGATGGTTCTAGTCCCGTTAGTTGGCAAAGTACGTTTGATCCATCGCGTAATTTGTTGTTGTTACGACCAAATGGAGTAAATAGATTACCGACTACAACCAGTCAGCCCGTTCCTAGTTTACCGATCGCCTCTTTACCTGCGCCCTTAACCACAGCAACCAGTAGTTTACCAACCACAATTGATGGATTGGTGTTTAATGGCTATGGTCAACTGGTAATTCAGGCTAATCGGGCGATCGCCTATCGCAGTAATGTCGATATAACGAATAATACATATAATTTTACGATTCCCGCGACTCGCATTTCGTCGCAACTACGCCGCCCTGTTTTGGGAGCAAATAGTCCGATTGAGCAGATTCGACTAAATCAAGTGGGTGATTCTGTAGTAGTCACAATCAAGACGATCGCGGGCTGGCAAATTCAGGAAACGGTTAGAACTAATCCGCAAGCGATCGCTTTGCAGTTAAATAGCGTTGCCCAAGTGGCGACAGGTACAATTCCCACAAGTACGCTCCCCACAAGTACGCTCCCCAAATCGCGATCGCCGCAAATTTATGGGAATAACATGGGTCGTCAATTAGTTGTAGTTGATGCGGGACATGGGGGACGCGACGTGGGCGCAACCCGAAATGGGATTTACGAAAAAGATATTGTGCTAGCAATGAGTATGCAATTAGGACGGATATTGCAGCAAATGGGATATTCGGTAATTTATACTCGCACCGAAGATATTGAGCTTGATTTAGAGCCGAGGGTGGAAATTGCGGAAAATGCTAGAGCGAGTGCATTTGTCAGTGTTCACGTTAACTCTCTTGATGCCAAGGCTTCCCAAGTAAGTGGAGTTGAAACTTATCACGCTCCAGGTGCGTCTCTAGGTAAGAGTCTTGCTGAATTTGTCCATGAAGAAATTTTGACAAGTACGAGTGCGAATGACCGTGGTGTGAGGTCAGCTAGATTTCATGTGATTTTAAAAACTTCGATGCCTGCGGTTTTGGTAGAGACTGGATTTATCACGAATCCGTCAGAATCTGCAAAATTAGTTGATAGTGCTTATCAACTGCGTATGGCTGAGGCGATCGCCAGAGGGGTCGATCGATTTTTAAAATCTTACCGATAATGACATTTCTACCATGGGAGAACTATTTTGCGATATCGACAATTAGCGGTCGGAATTTTGATGAGTGTGGCTACTAGCTATGGGATTCCTGTGTTAGCGCCGCTACAAGCGCCGTTACAAGCACAGACAATTAATACATCTAACCAATCTAGGGAAATACGCCTAAATAATATTCGCGTCACTCCTAATGGCTTGATGTTGAGGGTCAATGCTAATCCCCAAGTTCGGATTCAACGTGAGGATAACCCCGATCGCTTGATCGTAGATTTGCAAAATACCTCTGTAGTGAAGGAATTACACCAAACTAATGTGCCGATCAATAGATTTGGAGTCAAACAAGTCAGGGTCGCTCAATTTCAGACTAATCCTGCGATCGCCAGATTAGTTTTTGATTTAGACAGTAATGCTCCCAACCGCAAAGTTGAATGGAGAAGTCAGTACATCGCCGCAACTAACACGCTATTACTAACGCCCACCAATCAAGCGATCCCCATTGAGACCAACTCGTCAAGCCCTCGCCCGATCGAGTCTTCCAATGTCACATCATTACCTGCGGCGATTGAACGATTGAGTTTTACGAGTACTGGACAGTTAGTGATCGATGCAAATCAACCCATCAGCTATCAAGCTAGTTTAGATCGCCCCTCTGGAACCTTTAAATTAAACATTCCCAATGCTAAAATTTCTCCAAACCTACAACGCCCTAGCCTTGCGGCGAATAGTCCGATTGAGAGAATTCGGTTAACACAGGTAGGTAATTCAGTCGAAATTGGGATCAAAACGATCGCTGGTTGGCAAATGCGCGAAATACTACGTCCTCTAGGTAGTCAGCCAGGTATTCAACAAAGCAATCAACAAATCAGATTACAAGTTTCGTTAGGTAGCGTTTCACAAGTCCCAAACAACTCAAACTCCCTACCAAACAACAGTCCTAATGAGTCATCTTCTCAAACTGTAGGCGATCGCCGCCGAGGATTAATATATATCGATGCAGGGCATGGTGGTAGAGATCCAGGGGCAATTGGCAATGGCATCCAAGAAAAAGATGTGGTTTTACCAATCAGTCTCGAACTAGGGCGAGCATTACAAAGTATGGGGTACAGCGTTTATTACACCCGCACTAACGATGTCGAAGTAGACTTAGAACCGCGCGTTGCCTCTGCGGAAAGCGTCAATGCCGATTTATTTGTGAGTATTCATGCTAATTCCTTAGCATCCAGAAATAGTGGTGTCAATGGCGTTGAAACTTTTCATGCGCGTGGATCGACTGTCGGCAAAGAACTCGCTCAGTATGTGCAATCACAGATCATTGCCAATACTGGCGCAACCGATCGCTCGGTGAAGGCGGCTGGATTTTATGTAATTGCCAGAACTTCGATGCCAGCGATTCTTGTCGAGACAGGCTTTGTGACTAATCCCACTGAGGCTGCAAACCTTAATAATCCTAGCTATCAGAAAAGAATGGCTGAGGCGATCGCTAGAGGCATCGATCAGTTTATGAGAGTGCGTGGTAAATAAAACAATTAAAGGGCGCAAAGCGCCCTTTTTATTATTAAGCCCTAGACATTTCCAAGGGAGACTGAGACTTTTGTTGATGTCTGGCATCGGTAATTAACCAATCTAAAGCTGCGGCTTGAAGATCGATTGTTGCACCTGTTTTATCCACACAGTAGCGACCAAACACCAACTTATCAACCAAACGCACATCGGAAAGACGAGAATACTCGAAGATCACACTGCGTTCAACCACAGCACCACTACAAACATGGCAATTAGGACCAATCATCGTGGGACCAATAATGGTTGCGCCATCCTCAATCTGGGTCATGCCACCAATATACACAGGTCCACGAATATCTACTTTGTCCCAATTGACTGACACATTTAGCCCCGTAAATATACCAGGACGCACTTCATGTCCAGGAATATTGACATTTTTAATTTTGTCGGACAACACATCTTGGATGGCTTGCCAATAATCAGGGACTTTACCAATATCAACCCATTGAAAATCCATCGAAATCGCATGGAATGGCAAATCATCGGCAACTAATTTAGGAAACAAATCACTACCAAGATCGAACTCCACACCCGATGGCACATAGTTGAGAATTTCTGGCTCAAAAATATAAATCCCAGTATTGATCGTGTTACTTAAGGCATCTTCAACGTTGGGCTTTTCCTGAAATTGTTTAATTCTGCCATCAGCGTCCGTTACTACAACTCCATAGCTAGAAACCTGCTCTCTTGGCACAGTCTTAGTAATAATCGTCGCTAGTGATTTTTTCTGGCGATGCCACTCAACGGCATAGGTAAGATCGAGATCGATTAAGGCATCCCCACACAAGACCACAAACGTATCATCAAAAAATGGCGAAAAATCTTGGATTTTCTTCAGCCCCCCCGCCGATCCTAAAGCACTACCTTGAAGCTTGCCATCAACAATCGTCCCCTCAAAGGAATATGCCATCTGCACACCAAATTTCTGTCCATCACGAAAATAGTTTTCGATCTCTTCAGACAGATGACTCACATTAACCATAATGCGATCAAAGCCATGCTGCCTCAGCAATTCAACTAAAAACTCCATAACAGGCTTTTGCATGATCGGGATCATGGGCTTGGGCATAATGTTTGTGATCGGGCGGATTCTCGTCCCTTTGCCCGCCGCCAAAATCATGGCTTTCATAAGCTATATTCTCCTCACACTACCAGAAAGTTCGTTTCATCATACCTTGATAAGTAGTCCTCAAAGAGCGCGACTGTTATATAAACTCATCGCCTTCTCAAAACCATCCGCTAAAATACTCGTTACTGTAGATTCAGTGAGCTGAAGCAACTCGGTGACGATTTTATTTTCTGAAGCAGTGAACCCGCCCAACACATGACTAGTGACGTTTTGGTTAGCTTTGGTGGCGATCGCCCCTTCTTCATGCTTTCCTTTATTACCGCCACGACCGATCCCTAAACGCAAGCGGGGAAAGTTTTGTGTACCCAAATGCGAAATTATGGACTTCATGCCATTATGTCCACCTGCGGAACCAGATGGACGAAGCCGCAATTTACCGAGGGGGAGATCCATATCGTCATAGATCACCAAAATATTTTCAGGTTTGCACTTAAACCAATCTGCACAAGCCCGAACCGACTGCCCCGATAAATTCATAAAAGTAGTAGGCTTAAGTAAGCGAATCTTACCGCTACTAGCTAAGCGGCTCGACGATCGCCCTTCGCCAAAGATGCCATAAAACCGCTTTTCCTTGCCAAGGGAAATACTCCAAGAAGTGGCTAAGCGATCGATCGCCATAAATCCAATATTGTGACGGGTGCGTTCATATTCAGCCCCAGGGTTTCCCAGCCCCACAATTAGCTCGATAGATGGGGAAATAGATTTAGTCTCAAGCATCCGCCGTGGTTACTACTTCCTTAACTGCATCGGATGACTTGATTTCTGCTGGTGAAGTTGTGACTACGGGAGTGGCGGCAGATGCGACTTCAGCAGAGGTTTGTGTAACAGGAGATACAGTTTGCTCTAGACGATCGGCTTCACGCTTAAATTCTGACTCAAATTCGCGGGAAGCATCTTGAAAGCCTTTGATAGCTTTACCCATACTACGTCCAATTTCTGGTAATTTTTTCGGGCCAAAAATCAAGAGCGCAACAAGCATGATCAGAATCATTTCGGGCAAGCCGATACCAAAAATATTCATTAGAGATGACCTTAGATTTACAAATATTGCGGAAAACTCTTATTACGTTAAAGGCACGCAAAGCGTGCCTTTAACGTAGTTATTAGCAGCTTAAATTAGCCGCCCCAATTGAGGTTGACACCATCAAGGATCAAGGAGGAGTTGTACAACTGGAGGATGATTACCAGAAATACAAGGAACAGTCCCATGAATACAGCCATGAGGGGTGTGGTTCCCCAACCGCGAGAAACCTTACCGTATTCTGCATTTAGGGGTCTGAGAATATCGCCAAGCCAAGTACGTTGTGACATAACTTTGTCTTTTTTAAAAGGGTTATTAGTAAATAGTATAATCGTAACAATAACTTAAAACATTGGCGCAATTCATGGAAAATGCAACTTCGATCGCAGTTACTATCGCTGTATGTGTGATCTGCCTAACGGCTTATGCGATATATGTGGCTTTTGGTCCACCAAATAAGCAATTGGTCGATCAATTTGAAGAACACGAAGATTAATTCACGAAGATTAATTTAAGTAAGCCATGCAAAGCGTGGCTTATCAGGCTTGATAAATAGCAAATGAACAGCAATTTTCGTTTAACTAATGATCCATTGGATGTGGCGACTGTTTATGCGATCGCTGACAATGCCCGTAATGGCGCAGTGGTGCTAATGAGTGGGATGGTACGCAATCAAACGGGGGGAAGATCCGTTGATTATTTGGATTACCAAGCATACGAGTCAATGGCTGTGCAAGTATTTCAAGATATTAGCGATCGCTGTCGTCAAAAATTTCCTGATATTACAGAGGTTGTAATTCATCATCGTCTTGGCAAGCTCAAGATTGGCGAAATCAGTGTTTTGGTCGCTGTGGGTTCGCCACATCGTGCCGAAGCCTTTGAAGCTTGTCGCTATGCGATCGATACTTTAAAAACTGATGCCCCTATCTGGAAAAAAGAGTTTTGGCTTGATGGTGTAAGTAGTTGGGTAAATTGCCCCATTTAGAAAAAAATTTTGCTTTGCAAAATTTTTTTCTAGGATTTTTTATGTTGCTAGAAAAATCTTTTTTTGCACGTCCTGCCTATGAAGTCGCTCCAGATTTGCTGGGATGTACTTTAGTTAGGCGTATCGATGGGATCGAATATCGGGGGATCATTGTCGAAACAGAAGCCTATGACGCAACCGATCCAGCTTGTCATGGCTATCGGCGGAAGACTACACGCAATGCCGCTATTTTTGGCTTACCCAGCACCGCCTATGTCTATTTAATTTATGGGATTTATCACTGCGTAAATATCGTCACCGATCGCCAAGATTTTTGTAGTGCCGTACTAATTCGCGCCATTGAATGCGATCGCCTTCCTAGTTGGAGCAATCCTAATGACAAACCCCATCGAGCAGGTGCGGGACCCGGCAAACTTTGTCGGTTGTTGAAAATTGATCGCCAACTAGATGGCGTAACCTTGCATCCCGATTTCGATTTATGGCTAGAGGCGCGATCGCCTGATTTTGCGGAACCAATTGTGCAAACCACCCGAATCGGGATTACGCAGGGAGTCGATATTGCTTGGCGTTGGTATCTAGGAGATCGGCGATCGGTATCCAAAAAATAAATTTCATTTCTTAAGCGTTCTGGCGATTGACTTAAAGATGATCGCGATCGCTATAATTGTGACAACAAACTTTTCATAACTTTCACTTCAAAAATTCTTTCTTTTACTAAACCCTATTTTTAATACACCTCCCCATTGAAAAAAAATTATGCCCATGCGTATTGAAGTCTTGCAACCGACAGGACATTTGGATGCCACCAGCACCGATCATTTTCGACGGCAAGCATCTGCCATCTTAGATCGCAAGCCTGATGCATTACTCGTCGATCTAACATATATCAAACAAATGGATAGCTCAGGACTAGGCGCGTTAGTTTTTGCCCTGAGAAGCGCCCATGTGATCCGATGCAAGTTTGCGCTCTGTTCTATTAACGAAAATCTTATGTTTCTACTCGAAGTGACATCCATGCAGAAATTGTTTGAAGTGTTTGCTAATCGACAGGAATTTGAGCGATCGTTGAAAAAGGTATAATTGACCAGAAACAACATTAAAGAAATCATGGAATCCAAACCAACTGCTGTTGACGCAGCCGCAGAAGTCATAGTCGAAACTCTAAAAACACCAGTACCATTACCAATCGCCATCAAAGATCCTTCCCCATCAACAATAATCTCAGACACAGTCACAGCCACAGTCGAACCCACGGTCGAAATTGCGACACCAGCTATCTCTAATGATGTGTGGAAACAAGTAAGACAGCTATGGGATGAATACTTTGGCGAAGGCAAAAAATCCAATCTGACGATCGCCATTATTGTGATCACTACGATCCCCTTATTGATTGCCGCCTCTGCACTTTTAGACTTTTTAAATAAACTACCTCTGCTACCTAGCGTCTTTGAATTAGTGGGCTTTGGGTATTCAGGCTGGTTTGTTTATCGCTATTTGCTACTAGCCAATACTCGTAAAGAACTAACCGATGCGATCGCCACTTGGAAAAACAAGGTTTTTGGCTAAATCAGCTAATCCTATGGGCGAGGATCTCGCCCATTTATCTATCTACCCTGCAATAAATTACGGGCTGAAAACTAAAACCCGTTGAAACGGGTTGAATGTCAGGTGTTAGTCAGTTTTAACTAACTTTAGCTTCGCAGCCCAGAACTTGAGTTCTTGGTTAGCTTTGCCTATAGCGCGATGTTTAAAGCTAGGATATTGATCGAGTAAGGCAAAAACAAAAATTGATAGACTGTCTAATAAACAAACAAATAAACAGTTTTAGGAAGCGAAAAGGGATCAACGTCAAGCATGGGCAAAATTGTAGGTATTGATTTGGGTACGACAAACTCTGTGGTAGCCGTTATGGAAGGTGGCAAGCCCATAGTAATTGCGAACTCAGAAGGTAGCCGCACCACACCCTCCGTTGTTAGTTTTACCAAAGATGGCGAGCGCCTTGTCGGACAGATGGCGCGTCGTCAAGCGGTGCTAAATCCTGACAATACTTTTTATTCTGTGAAACGTTTTATTGGACGCAAGCATAGTGAACTCTCGCCTGAGACAAAACGAGTTCCCTATACAGTACGCCGCGATGACCTAGGTAATATCAAGTTACGCAGTCCACGTCTCGAAAAAGATTTTGCGCCTGAAGAAATTTCGGCGATGGTCATTCGTAAACTCGTGGATGAAGCGAGCCGCTATTTGGGTGAACCTGTAACAGGTGCGGTGATCACGGTTCCCGCCTATTTTAATGATTCGCAACGACAAGCAACTAAGGATGCAGGGAAAATCGCGGGGATTGAAGTTAAACGAATTTTGAATGAGCCAACGGCTGCATCCTTAGCCTATGGTTTGGATAAAAAATCTAATAAGAAAATTTTAGTGTTTGACCTTGGCGGTGGCACATTTGATGTGTCGGTGTTGGAAGTAAGCGATGGCTTATTTGAAGTTAAGGCAACTACAGGGGATACCCAGTTGGGCGGGGATGATTTCGATCGCCAAATTGTGAATTATCTCGCTGAAGAATTTCTCAAATCCGATGGTGTCGATCTGCGTAAAGAGCGCCAAGCCTTGCAAAGGTTAACTGAGGCTGCGGAAAAAGCCAAAATCGAACTGTCAACCGTAGGCGTGACTGAAATTAATCTGCCCTTTATCACCGCTACGGTGGATGGACCTCTGCACTTAGAAACGAATTTGAAGCGATCGCAGTTTGAGCGTTTAAGTGCTGATTTATTAGAACGTCTGCAAATCCCCCTCGATCGCGTATTGCGAGATGCTCAAATTAGTCCCCGTCAAATCGACGAAGTGGTTTTAGTCGGTGGATCAACCCGTATTCCTGCCGTACAGGAAATGGTAGAGAGGGCGATCGGTAAACCTCCGAGTCAAAGTGTCAATCCCGATGAAGTTGTAGCGATCGGTGCGGTCATCCAAGCCGCGATTTTGTCTGGCGAAATCAAAGATGTTTTACTGCTAGATGTCACCCCTTTATCGATGGGCGTAGAAACTTCTGGCGGCGTGGTCAAACGTTTAATTCCTCGAAATACGACCATTCCCTGTCGCAAGATGGAATTATTTACCACCGCCGAAGACAATCAAACCTCAGTAGAAATTCACATTATTCAAGGCGAACGCGATCTTGCCGAATATAACAAGTCATTGGGACGATTCAAACTCAGTGGACTCGATCCCCAACCTCGCGGTATGGCACAGGTCGATGTCACCTTTGACCTGAATACCGATGGCATTTTGGCGGTGACTGCAAGCGATCGCCGCACAGGTGTCGAACGCCGCGTCACAATCAAGGGTGCTTCGACTTTGGATGAAAAAGAAGTTGAACGGATGGTTGCTGAAGCTGAGAAATATGCCGATCGCGATCGCGCCAAACGTGGACGTATCGAAAAATTAAACCGAGCCGATAATCTCGCCGTTGGCGCAGAACGACAACTGAAAGACTTGGCAATGAATTACGGCTATAAACTCAGTTACGAACGCCGCAAACAAATCGAAGGTTCAATTAAAAAACTGCGCGATGCTATTTCTAACGAAGATGATGCCTTAATCGATCGCGCTCAAGTGGAATTGCAAGAAGCTCTCTATGCTTTGTCTAGTGAACTCTATGCCGAAGATGAATATTACGAAGATGAGGATGACGATCTTTTTGGTGGCATCCTCGAAAGTATTGGCAGTTTCGCGAGTCGCAATAAACGCAATAACGATGAAGGCGATCGCCGTCGCCCTAATACCAGAGTCTCCTACGATGACGATGATGACTGGATGTAGGACTTGACTACTTCCTTTATTTTCCTAAAGTCCTCATTCTAACCTTGTCATCTTCAATAACGCTGAAATGTCCATGCCAATCATCGCGTAGAGCGATCGCTTTTACAACTTTTTCAGCTACCACTGCTCCAGATGGGGCTTTAATCCGAAATAAGATAATGCCAGTTGTGGCAGGCAATTTTGACCGAAAAGCCAATTCTCCAAAATCTTTATCAAAGGTTAAGAGAATACGGTTTTCTGCTTGGGCGCGACTCAAAACTTCGGGATCGGAGATACCAGGAGAGTCCACCTAATCCAAGCAACATCATGTCCATCTTGTCGCAACGCTTCAACAGCATCAAAGGGGAAATTTTCATTGGCAAGGAAATTCATGAATTAAGCAGCAATAGCATAAACTTTTTCGGCTTTGAGAGAGGCACTGGCGTAATAGAGACAAGCTTGGATATCCAGAACGGTAATACCTGGATAATTACGCAAAATCTCGTCAACGCTCCAGCCTTGAGCGAGAAGATCAATTATAAATTCAACGGCAAGTCGTGTTCCTTTGATAATAGGCTTACCAACTAGGATACTTGGGTTTAGGATAATTCGAGATTGCCAATCCATAGTTAAATTAAGGGTGAAATTTACAAATTTTCAAAATCTTAAGAGCCAGTAAGGAACCTCAGTATTATTAGCTTCTCGTAAGTTGTGATAGATGAATTCACAAGCGGCTTCATGTGCTGACATATCTTTAGGTATTCGTTCTGCGGCATAGAAAGCATCGTCCATATTAATCAGAGTGCCAGTCGCAGAAAAAATGTGTCTACGTTCTTTAGCATCTTCTTCTAGAGACAAATTAATTGCATTGGCAATCAAAGCGGTTTGGACTTCTGTTATAAATTGGAATTTTTTCCAATCGAACTCATTATTCATTTTTTCCTAGTTTTTGTGATTCTTGAAACTGTTGCAAGATAACGCAGGTAAGATTGAGAGTAGCCATACGACCTAGAATATTGCTAAACTCACTCTAAAGATATATATAGGCATTCTTACACCAAGTAGAAGCTACCTCCCTTGATGGATTCCTAACTTATTTTATAGATGATGATTTTGTGTATTACCCCCTGAATTATATCTCAGTTTTACAATAAGTAATTACAATTAGAAATAAAAACATTAAATTTGCCAAATCATGAAATGGCAGGTTCTCGTTATGAATAACATGGAGACAACCAAGAATGACTACCCAATTAGTTAACAGTTTGACAGTTGATGAACGCATAAAAACGACCGTAGAATCGGCAGCAGAAGTTTTGCCTCCTAGACGTAAAAAAACGACCGTAGAATCGGCAACAGAAACTTTGGCTCCTAATAATTCTCCACAATTAGTTAGTAGTTTGACAGTTGATGAACTCATGGAAGTAGTTGCTAATGTGGTAGATGCTCGATTAAATAGCTTTTTTAATTCATTAAATATAAATGGTGAAAAAAAATCATCCGAATCAGAAACCCTTGAATCTACTGAGGTAGAGAAAGAAAATCCTTGGTTAAAAATGGCTGGATTGCATAAAAATAATCCATTGTTTGAAGAAGTTGTAGCCTATGTTGAAGCAACTCGTGAAAATGATTTTGCTGAGGAACTACGTTAGATGAGTTTGTGGATACTTGATACAAATGTAATTAACCAATTACATGGCTATGCTCCTAATGTTGAAAAAAAGCTTACTGCTATTAAACCTAGAGATGTTGCAATAACTATTATTACAGCCGAGGAATTAATTGGTGGTTGGTTTAATGAAATAAGCAAAGCAAATAAGTCAGATAAACTAAGTAACTTAATCTATAGCTATAAAGGATTTAGCGCCACCCTTGCATACTTAAAAGAGGTTAGGGTATTAGAGTTTGATCAAAAAGCTTATGAAATCTATCTGCAACTACGGCAACAAGTAAGGATGAAACGTACTGGGGATATGCGAATTGCCGCGATCGCACTATCTGTAGATGGCATAGTCGTTACTCGTAATCAAAAGGATTTTGAGAAAGTACCAAATTTAAAAACCGAAGACTGGACTCTCGAATCATGAATGAAGGGAAAAGAACAGTTACAATTTAGACTGAGTGGTTCGATCGCAAAAAATGCCTACTAACACATTGCCTGATATATTGCCAAGCACATCACTAAACTCTGAGAAAACGACCGAAAAAACAGCCGAAAAAATCGTTGTTGGATTATCGGGTGGAGTGGATAGCTCCGTCGCCGCCGCCCTACTGCATCGCGCAGGCTACGATGTCACGGGTTTAACATTGTGGTTAATGCGTGGCAAGGGACAATGCTGCTCAGAAGGGATGATAGATGCAGCGCGTCTATGCGAAGAATTAGGCATTCCCCACGAAATAGTCGATAGTCGCGATACCTTTGAAAAAAGCATCATTGATTATTTAGTTACAGGCTATGCGGCTGGCTCTACACCACTGCCCTGCTCACGCTGCAACAAAGCCGTCAAGTTTGCACCGATGATGAACTATGCGCGTGAAAAATTGGGGATCAACAAGATTGCGACAGGACATTACGCGAAGCTAAGTTTTAATGCTGAATCAGGACGCTACGAATTGCGCCGCGCCGTTGATGGTACTAAGGATCAATCCTATTTTCTCTATGAAGTGGGGCAGGAAGAATTAAGTTGCTGTGTTTTTCCGTTGGGGGACACAACAAAAGTAGAAACCCGTAAAATTGCGGCGGAATTTGGCTTGGAGACAGCCGAAAAACCTGAAAGTATGGATTTGTGTCTTGTCGAAGCCAATGGCTCTATGAAAGCCTTTTTGGATAAATATCTCACGCCGATCCAAGGCAAGATTGTGGATACTCAAGGTAATGTTTTGGGTGAACATGATGGCACATATCACTACACGATTGGACAGCGTAAAGGTTTGGGTGTAGCCGCAGCTAATCCTCTCTATGTAATTGCTCTCGATCCTGTTAAAAATCAGGTAGTCGTAGGCGATCGCTCAGAAGCCCATGAAACAGAATGCACAATTAATCAACTAAATTGGGTGTCGATGGCTCCCACTGATTTACCTTTTCAAGCTGAAGTGCAAATTCGTTATCGCACTACTCCTGCCGCCGCGACTGTGATCCCCCTAGAAGGCGATCGGGCAAGGATCGTTTTTGATGAGCCAGAATTTAGCATTACCCCAGGACAAGCTGCCGTGTTTTATCGTGGTGACTTGCTGCTCGGTGGTGGATTAATTGAAGCAAAGTAAATCAAATTAAAGCGCTTTGCGCTAGTGCAGAACCCAGAAAATAGTTTAAAAGTGCCGCTTCGCGGCACTTTTAAACCTGAATATTAGGTTGTAACTAAAAGAACATGAACAATATCACCGCAATAAAAACCACTCTACAAGAAAAAATCGGCGCAACTATTGTTGAGATTACCGATCGCAGTGATTTACATAAACATCATCAAGGACGGATGAATGCCCCAGTGGGCAGTGGTCATTATGATGCGATCGTTATTTCTGCGGAATTTGCTGGCAAAACGATGATGCAACAACATCGCATGGTGTATGCGGCTCTAGCAGATCAAATGAAGACTACAATTCACGCGCTATCCCTGAAAACCTATACTCCAGAACAATGGCAACAGCATTTATGTCAAAATTAGGTCGTAAAGGAGGGCAAAATATTCGCGAGTTAGCATTTCGGCGGCGACTAAAGGCTGTTACTAGTTTTATTACAGCAGGTTCAATCATTGTTCTGCCCTTGGTTCTAGCTAAACCATTGGATAGGCTTTTACGGCAAATTTTATCTGGGAATCCATCTCAAGCTCAGAGTACGTTAAATTTTCTTCCTGTCTTGTATCTTTTTTTGATAATGGTGGCTCTAGGATTGATTGCCAATGGAGCTTATTTATGGAAGAGAGCTAATCATGCGGATCAGGGCGCTCAAGGAGAAGAAGATATAGCCCAAGCCATCGCTCCTCTTGAATCACAGGGCTGGCAACTTGAGTATGGAATGCGTTTAGGAAATGGAGTAGGAGATCTTGATGTTTTTTGTGTTTCTCCTAATAGCAAAGCCTTTGCGATCGAAGTAAAGTCCCATAGAGGTGAAGTCATCACCGATGGTCAAGAGTTATTTCGGCGCATGGGAAACAAGAAATATCCCTTTGAGAAGAACTTTATTGCACAAGCTATGAAGCAAGCTTTGAAGATAAAGCAACAAAAAGATTTAGATTTTGTGACTCCCATACTTGCCTTCTCGACGGCTAGGGTGTCAATTCAAGGAGATAAATTTAAAAATGTGTATATTGTCGAAAAAGCAAAATTGGTATCGCTTTTAAAATCTCTCGGCTAAAAGTAGAGTATGTGCCTAAATTCGTACTAAGTTTAAGAAACAACTTTCTGGAAGTGTGGTAAATGGAAAACGATACAGCCCCTACAAGCACTAAAAATAACGAAAAAAATCAGGGTGGTAATCCGATCTTCTATAAGATGTTTAAGTGGTTGGTGGTCAGACCACTGCTGTATTTGTTTTACCAAGAACGTATTTATGGTACGGAAAATGTACCACTTACGAGTAATCTGATCGTGGTTAGTAACCATGCCAGTGATTTTGATCCTCTGATTGTCGGTAGCTGCATGGGGCGACCCGTAGCCTTTATGGCAAAAGAAGAGTTATTTGAAATTCCTGTTTTGAGTCAAACCATTAAAGCTTTTGGGGCTTATCCCGTCAAACGGGGTGCGGGCGATCGCGCTGCCATTAGATCGGCGATCGAGTCAATTAATAATGGCTGGGCGACGGGTATTTTTTTGCAGGGGACACGCACTCTTGATGGCAAGATTACAGAACCAAAGTTAGGGGCAGCGATGATTGCGGCAAAAACCAAAGCCCCTTTTTTACCTGTGTCTGTATGGGGTACAGAGACGATTTTGCCAAAGGGGGCTAAGTTTCCCAAGATATTTCAGCCTGTGACGGTGCGGATCGGGGAGTTAATTCCCGCGCCTGAGTCGGGCGATCGCGCCACTCTTGAAGCATTTACACAAAAATGCGCGGATGCAATTAACTCGCTCCACGCATTAGGAAGATAAATAATCCCCGCAAAGCGGGGACTTTTTTAGTCGGGTGAATAAGATAGCAATGTGCCATTTTGTCCGATTACAAAACCGCGATCACTGCCAAAGAAATAAATTCGGTAGAGATTTGCGCCAACATTTTTTGCCGACTCATCACGTTTCCATGTTTTGCCGCCATCTTCACTATGGATCAAGCGCGAACTGCCACCTGAAATCCAGACATTATTTTCATCTTGATAAGCTAGATCCAATAGTCCAAAACCACCACCTTCGCGAGGAGTTTGCTTTTTGTCCCACTTGTCAAATTCGCCAACTTCACTAAACTGAACTTGACCGCCACGATTTAACATCCACAGACGATTATCGGGGGTGTAGCCCATATTCTGCACACGGCGCGAGCTATTGCGATTATGTTGAATCCAAGTCATATCACCTGGTTGCCATGTAGAGTAAAAGTTTCCGTTTGCAGAAATCGCTACATAGCGACCATCATCACTACGGTTGAGGTTACGCGCATTGCCGACAGCTTGAGTAACTAGCGCCTTCCAGTTTTGACCAGCATCTTCAGTCGCATAGATCGCACCTAAATCCGTGACCATTTCGGCGGAGTTTTTGCCAGAAGCCACGATCGCAAAGGGATCTCCAGGGAGCTTAGAGCTAAGTCCAATCCGTGACCAAGATTTCCCTGAATCAGTGGTGTGTAATAACAAAGCAGGTTGTCCAGTAATCCACCCTTCTTTGCCAGAGAAACTAATCGATGAAAAACGATAAATGTTGTCACCGAGATCGAGTTTGCGCTCTTCCCATGTTTGACCGCCGTCGGTAGATTCGAGCAGGGTCGCATCCGTGCCAACGAGCCAGCCATGATTGGGTTCAGCTTTGTCAAACCACAAATCCAGAGGTGTAATCGCTACTGGTAACTCCACCTTGTGCCAGTTGCCGTGGTTTGCCGAAGCATTGGGCATTCCTGCGCCAAATAATGTCACGCAAATTAGCAAGATACAGAGTGAGCAGGAGGTAAGAAAGCGTTTTATGCTTTTATTCATAAAAAATTATCTAAAAATATATAAAGTATGATGGCAAATGAATAATTTAATCTAGGGCGTAAAGGCTAATAAAGAAAATTACCGCTAGCGCCAAAGAACCAAATATGAGGAGATTTTTTTGTCCTGGGGTGAGGACGTTAACGCCAAATCCGTAGCCTAGATTTTCAGTAAACCCAGATGGCTTGGCGGCGACACCAATATCGGCAAATGCTTTTTTCTTGGCATTACAAACGGGGCAGCGCCAATCTGCGGCGATTTCCTCAAAGAGAGTACCCGCAGCAATATTCCTTTTGGTATCGCCTATGGATGGTTCGTATATATAGCCACATACACCACATTCATGACGATGGGGTTCTTCTGTGGCTTCAGAGGCTTCAACTATGGTGATATTGAGTACGCGCTTAGGTTCCGCGTCAGATGTTTCCGTATTTATTGATTCGGGTTCCATGATTTTTGATCGTGTAGATCCTATGGTTAAGCGATCGCTTTGGTACTTGTGTTACAAATTATTACATCTTTTTGACAGGCTTGCTTAGTTACGAAAATTACACGGGTTGCCACAGCGATCGCTTTACTGCGATCGCGAGTTGCAATTGGAACTAATGATGACAATCGCACTCAGACTATTCCTATCAAGCTTGAGGATGGCACGCTCATTCGGGTGGAGGATTGAAAACTAGGCAGTTTGTGTCATCACGCACGAATTTTAATTTTAAGATTATGAGATAATTCCTGAAAAAGGTAAAATCTACTTTGAAAGGGTGCTCAAGCACTTTATGGATAAATCTCACCCCCTAAAAGCCCCAAAACACCCCTTAATCTCGATGAGATTATTCTTAATTGCCCCCTTTGCAATGCTGCTTATGGGAGCAATGGGAACAGTTGGCTATTTGTCCTTTCGCAATGGTCAGAAGGCTGTTAACAATATCTCAGGACAACTCCAACAGGAAATAAGTTTTAGGGTTAAGGATCGCGTGCAAGGTTATCTACAAGAGCCGCGTTTAGCCAATCAAACTATAGAGCCAATCCGTGAATTTTTGCAGACCCTAAAGGTTGGGAAATCAGGCTTGGTATTTGTGCTTGAGCCATCAGGGGAGTTAGTGGCAACTTCCCTAGCCAATCAACCCTTAGCCATTAACAAAAATCGAACTACGACCATAGATAGGAACAATCCTGTTCTAGCTCAAAGTGTGCAGTCTATGCGATCGCAACTTGGTAATTTAGCAAAGATTCAGCAAACTACACGGTTAGATTTTCAGCATAATGGCGAAAAATATTTTCTTACAGTTTCACCAATCAAGGATGAATCTGGGCTGAACTGGTTGACTGCTGTAGTCATACCTGAATCTGACTTTATGGAGCAGATTAATATAAATACTCGCGATACGATTTTATTGTCGATCGCGGCTCTGTGTTTGGCGCTCAGCACTAGTTTCTTTATCGCTCGACTGATGTCTCGCTTTGTTCGGGATCTTAACAAGTCAGCTAAGGCGATCGCTAATGGGGAAATGGAACAATTTGTGGAAGTAGATGGATGTGCGGAATTAGAATCGCTGGCAAATTCATTTAATTACATGGCAAGTCAGTTACAAACTTCTTTTGAAACCTTAGAAAATCGCGTTCAAGATCGCACTTCACAACTAGCAGTTGCTAAAGAAAAAGCGGAAGTTGCGAATAAGGCGAAAAGTGCTTTTATTGCGAATATGAGCCATGAATTGCGATCGCCTCTCAATGCAATTATTGGCTTTGCTCAGGTAATGCTACGCTCGAAAAACCTGTCACCCGAACAATACGAAAATATGAATATTATTCATCGTAGTGGTGAATATTTATTGACATTGATTAATAACGTTCTTGACTTTTCTAAAATTGAAGCAGGCAAAACGACGCTCAATCCTAAAGATATTGACTTGTATCAATTACTTGACGATTTAGAAGATATGCTCCATTTAAGAGCAGAGAACGCTGGTTTGGAATTGATTTTAGATCGTGGTGACAATTTACCCCATTACATTCACACCGATGGCGTGAAGTTGCGTCAAGTTTTACTAAATTTGTTAGGCAATGCCATCAAGTTTACACAACAAGGCGAAGTGGTTTTGAGCATAAGTTCCTCTGAAAATACCGAATCTCAAAGCTACACCTTGAATTTTCAAGTTAGCGATACAGGGGTTGGCATCGCACCTGAGGAGTTAGATAAACTGTTTGAAGCATTTACTCAAACAGAATCTGGTCGAGAGTCTCAAGAAGGAACGGGCTTGGGCTTAGCGATAAGTCGCCAGTTTGTGCAGTTAATGGGTGGTGATATTACAGTTACCAGTGAACTCGGCAAAGGAACTACTTTTAATTTCTCAATTCAGCCCCAGTTAGGTAATAAAATAATCGGTGAAACCTTTGATAAGCGCCAAGTCCTTGCTCTTGCGCCCAATCAACCAGACTACAAAATCTTAGTGGTCGATGATAAACCAATTAACCGTCAATTATTGGTGAGACTGCTAGCCCCATTAGGTTTTGAGATAAGAGAAGCAAGCAATGGACAAGAGGCGATCGTCATGTGGGAAGCATGGCAGCCCCATTTGATTTGGATGGATATGAGAATGCCTGTAATGGATGGCTATGAGGCAACCAAGTATATCAAATCCACTACCCAAGGTAATGCCACCGCCATCATTGCTCTAACTGCTAGCGTCTTAGAACAAGAAAGAGCGATCATTCTGTCGGCAGGTTGTGATGATTTTATGCGTAAACCCTTTAAGGAACAGACAATTTTTGCTGCCTTAACAAAACATCTAGGTGTCAAATATGTCTACGCAGATTCTGCCAACGCTCAAATAGATTTGTCGGATTCGTTGCCATCCTTAGAT
The DNA here is from genome assembly GCA_044355035.1 of Pseudanabaena sp. Lineage (GTDB taxonomy): Bacteria > Cyanobacteriota > Cyanobacteriia > Pseudanabaenales > Pseudanabaenaceae > Pseudanabaena. The sequence goes on from JBIKYX010000066.1 coordinate 20,773, forward strand.
TTGTCGGTGATGTCCGAGGAGTGGCGATCGCAAATATGCGAAGTTGCCCTAGAAGGTGACAGTAATCGCGTTACCCAACTCATTCGAGAAATCCCCAATCAAGAGTCAGCAATTGTGAAAACTCTAGAAAAATATGCTCATCAATTTCAATTTGATGAAATGGTAGAGCTATTATCCTAGAGAATTCATTATGAATGAACTAATTAATTCCAATTCTGTAACTCCTAATCCCCCGCCAGAAACAAAGGGCAATATTCTATTAATTGACGATCTACCAGAAAATTTAAGATTATTGACCGAATTACTTACCAATCTCGGATATACTCCCCGTTGTGCTATTAGTGGAAATAGAGCGCTAAAAAGCATAAGATTGAAACTCCCTGATATTATCTTGCTTGATATCAAAATGCCTGAAATGGATGGCTATCAAGTTTGTCAAGCTTTTAAAAATGATCCCGAACTTTGTGATATCCCAATTATTTTTATTAGTGCTTTAGATGAAACCTTTGATAAATTAAAAGCCTTTCAAGTTGGGGGAGTAGACTATATTACGAAACCATTTCAAATTGAAGAAGTTGTAGCTCGTTTAGAAACCCACCTAACAATTCAGAGACAGAAGAAGCGATTGCAAAATGAAATTGCTAAGCGCATTCAAACCGAACTGATTTTGCAGGAAGCAAATCGCAAGTTAGAATTAATGGCTAATTTAGATGGATTAACTCAAATTGCTAACCGCCGCCGATTTGATGATTATCTCTCCTCAGAGTGGCAACGTCATCAACGCGAACAAAATCCTCTAGCTCTAATTCTAATTGATATCGATTATTTCAAGCGCTACAACGATCGCTACGGACATCAAGGAGGTGATGATTGTTTAGTGCGAGTTGCACAGGCGATCGCTCAAGTTCCCCAACGTCCAACCGATTTGGTGGCGCGTTATGGTGGTGAGGAGTTTGTGGTGATTTTGAGTAATACTGATACGCAAGGAGCGCTCAAGGTTGCACAGACAATTCAAGAGGCGATCACCAATCTTGCCATTCCCCACGAAAGTTCGGACGTTAGCGATCGCGTCACGCTGAGTATGGGATTTGCTAGCTTAATTCCTACATTAGATCTCAGTCCAGAAGTCCTCATTTCCTATGCCGATAAATCCTTATATTTAGCGAAGGGAAAGGGGCGCAATCAGGCGATCAGTTATCCCAATTTGAATTAATATTAAGCGATCGCTGGGTCAGAGAAAAGATAATTTGAAAACCGACACCCTATTTTATCAACTATTCCAATCCTTCCATACGCTCCTCTTTGAGCTAATCGATCGCCCGATCGCAGATGCAGAAGGCTATCAGTTCACCACGGCTGAAATCAAAGAGAAAGCATTTCGGTTTGATGGGATTTTCATACCGACAACCGATGACAAACCAATCTTTTTCATCGAAGTCCAATTTCAACCGAAAAATGACTTTTATTGGGAGTATTTGTCAGAAATATTTCTGTATCTTAACCAATATCGCCCAATCAACAAATGGCAAGCCGTAGCCATATTCGCAAGACGCAATTGTGAGCCAGAAATTGTCGATCATGTACAGGAGATGATCGACTCTAATCGGATTATCCGTGTGTATTTGGAAGATTGGTTAAGTCAAGAGACGAATTCCCTGACTATTGCCATAATTCAACTAATATTAGCTCCAGAAAACAAAGCGCCAAAACTTGCGAGACAAATCAACGAAAAAGTCCAGCAAGAAACAGATTCAGATTTACAAGAGCAGGTAGTAAAATTTATAGAGACCGTACTTGTATACAAATTCCCCAAGTTAAGTCGTCAGGAGATTGAGGCAATGTTTACATTCAACGATTTAAAAAACACTCGCGTCTACCAAGATGCTAAGCAAGAGGGCAAACAAGAGGGTTTACAGCTAGGCAAACAAGAGGGTTTACAGCTAGGCAAGCAAGAGGGCTTGCAGAGACAAGTTGCCATGCTGCTAAGGATGCTAACCCGCAAGTTTGGAAAATTAAGCCCTAGAACGAAAAATCGAATTACGAAATTATCGGTGACGCAGTTAGAAAACCTTGCTGAAGTTATCTTTGATTTACAAACTGTTGCGGATTTAAATACTTGGTTGCGTAGGAATAAAAAATAAATAACATATGCAAATAAGGATAGAATAAATAAAAATAAGTGTTAATTATGTACTATTGCGAAGAGATTGAATCGGAGATGTTGAAGTTTTACACATCACTAAGTGAGAAAG
>JBIKYX010000067.1:0-22692 GCA_044355035.1 Pseudanabaena sp.
ATTCTAGCTGAACGATATCGCAATCGTCGTCGTCGTTATGGATTACGTTGTAATTTAATTGCTGCTTTGTACAACTATGAATTGAATCAAGTGGCTGCTCAAATTTAATTTGCAAGAGGTCTATTTATCACTGATGTTACGTTGAAGAAATTCTTGCGATCCTCAAGGTTGGGGGCTGGCACGGGGGCGCAGCCCCTACAAAACATGAATTTCTCAGATAGGGGCAATCCACCCTTGCTTGCCCTGTTACGCTAGCAGCAAGAGATTCATCATCTACGTTCCACCTAACATCAGTGATCAGTTAGTTAGGCTTTGAAGATGATTAAAAATAGCAGTTGTAAAGGCTAAAAGATTTTTCTGCATTTGTTCGAGATCCACTGACACAACCCGATCCAGTGATGTGTAATAGGTTGCAGCTAGCTTTGGACGATTACCTGTTTTCATCATCCACAACCCATCAGCCAAACTCGCTCTGATTTCAACGGTGATATCTTTATTTTCTGGCAACGTGAAATGATGGGAGATTCTCTGAAAAGAACGAATCTGTTCTGATTCATCACCTTTGATCCAAATTGTCGCTACTAGAAAAGGACTTACCGACTGCAAATCATTGTGCTGCACCGATCTCGATACATACATATAGAGCAGTTGTAACCAAGGCAATGGATAGATAACTTCTAAAGCACTATAACCACTGTGTTTACAGGTTATTCCCAATTCCTGTAAATGGTTGATAGTCAAATTCCATTGCTGACTAAAATCACTTGCCACATCAGGATTGAGAAATAACTGCCCCCACATACTATGTTGCCAAGGCTGCATATCCATAAAATGCATATATTCAGCAAACTCATGGGCTAAATGCGATCGCTTTTGAGTAACCAATGCATAGATATCTTGCCAAGAGAAATAGGGCATCGAAGAATTAACATAATCAAGGGGCTGAAGATAATATCGTTTCGCCGCCTCGCTTGCTAATATTTCTGCATCAATTAGACAATAACTGTTGCTAATCAAAACAACATAGGTGGGCTTGGTCTGAAACTTAGCCAAAATGAAGTATGCATCTAAGGAATGCTTGCTTAACTCACTTTCTAATCGGTGGTCACAGATAATGTCAAAATCTTCACACTTTAAAATAAAATCGGGTTGAACGTCTGGCGATAAAAAAGGGTAGCCAACAGCTTTAATAAAGGTTGAACTTGGTTTTCCCGATCGCTGCATCAGAAAATCAACAAAATCCTGACCTAAATCTGGAATATTTCCTAGCAAATATTCCCAAAAAGCGGCAAATCGCTCTTTACTATTTAGATTTGGCGGAATCAAGAAAATATTAGTCATAGCTGGGCAGCGCTTAGCCTAGTTTTGCTACATTGTATAGTCTATTTGCTGACAAATTTGGGTTTAAGAATACTGATTTATCAGAAATTTAGTTAAAGCCTGCATAGGCTGCAAATTTGGGCAAGATAGCTAATGGGGATCAATGGCAACCGTGTTTAGTGCAAATTAAAAAACAAGAAGGATATAAGCGTGAGTAGCGATCGCCAACCAACCAAAAAGCAGCCCAAGGAACCAGAAAAATATTCTCAACAGCCTACGCAGAAGCATATGAAAAAGTTAGATTTGCGCGCAGGTCAAAATATTCAAAATTGGCACATGGGGCAGGTCAATTGGTTGCGATCGCTGTTGCTGATTGTCAGTGATATTTTTGGACTGGCGATCGCGTGGAGAACTTCTTTGAATTTCAACCAAGTTTTTTCGCCGTTGCCACCAGCGCTAAATTGGGGAGAGTTTCTGGGCTTAACGGGTTTGTTTTGGGCTTTTGCGGCGGTGATTGTGACGGGGTTTGCTTACCATAACTTCTATCGTGGTGAGTCGCAATGGCGGAACTATGTCAAACAAGCACAGTTCATCAGCACAGTTTATTTATCTTCTTTGGTAATTAGTTATTTTTATGACCCCACCATTGACGCGCCGCGATCGCTATTTTTTCCTGCATGGCTGGGCAGTGTGGTGACGATTATCGGACTGCGCTTATTGTTAACTTTGCTATTCGATCAATTCCCGATTGCGCGTACCCATACCCCAGTATTTATCATTGCCCCTAGCGATCGCCTTGACTATCTAACGATGATTATTGAAAAACGTACAGGCTATCGGGTAGTTGGGGTTTTAGCTTCTGCACTAGCGAATAGTTCGCACTCCATGCAATCAATCATTAACTCTGGCGCAAAAGAAGTAATCGCCGAGGGACTGCCAGAAACCCAACTTGCCTCACAGTTATATTGGCAGCTTCGCAATGCAGGGCTAGGACTGAGATTAGTGCCATCCAGCCTCATGCTGCTCCATCGGCGTGGTAATCCTGAAATTTTTGCCTCCATGCCGATGATTCGGATCGAGTCGTCCTTACTTGCCAATTGGGAATATATATTTAAGCGTTGTTTGGATTTTGTGGCTTCACTGTTGGGATTGCTTGTGTTATCACCAATATTTATCGCGATCGCGATCGCCATTAAAGCGAGTTCTCAGGGGAGTGTATTTTATACCCAAGAGCGGATTGGGCTACAGGGGCAATCATTTCAGATGTGGAAGTTTCGGAGTATGTTTATGGATGCCGATCGCCGTCAAGCCGAACTAGAGCATCTCAACAAAAGTAGTGATGGTGTGATGTTCAAAATCGAACGCGATCCCCGTATTATTCCGATCGGACATTTTTTGCGTGGCACGAGTCTGGATGAACTGCCCCAATTATTTAACGTATTGCTAGGACAAATGAGTTTGGTCGGTCCGCGTCCTTTGCCTGTAAGAGATGTAGCAAGATTTAGCAACTGGCATCACAATCGTCATTTAGTAATGCCAGGAATTACGGGGCTATGGCAAATTTCGGGGCGATCGGATCTAGACACAATCGATGATGTGGCAAAGCTAGATTTGTTTTATATAGATCGCTGGTCTTTAAACTTTGATCTAGAAATTCTCATTGAAACCATTCGACTTGTGTTATTTGGTAAGGGCGCATATTAAGCGCATAAAATTCCCTACAGCGTATTGCAAAAAAATCTGACTTTTCTGACTTGCTTATCTGTCTTGAAGTTGACAATAAGTACTTTGCAAAGTACAGTCGCTAGAAGTGAGCTATTGACGCGCACATTTCATAGCCAGTAGCACCGTAACTGACTGACTCATAGATCCTATGTCTTATGGACAATTCATGAGTTACCCCACCAAAAACATAATTTACTTACAAAGAGATTAAAATGTCTGTCAACTACACTATCGCATTAAATATTGAATGTATAAAAGCGAATGAAACGGATGACACTGCTGAGTTTTACGGAGCAGTTCAGTATCGGACTGATGGAAAAGGTGACTGGATTCCTTTCGCTAGTACTACTGACAGTAATCCTTGGGTGGTAGGTAGAACAGCAAGCTCGACAGTTAGAGTGGGAACACAGAATGTAATCCTTCCTGAATCAGCCACAACTGTTAATTTTCAAACAAAACTCTATGAGTATGATCCAACTGTGTTTGACGCAGATGAGGATTTAGACTACATTGAATTCGCTGTGCCTTTACCATCAGGCAAAAGGATTGAGTCTTCATTTCTTGGAACAATGCCTGAAACTTCCACCCGTAGGGAATTCAAACAAGGCAGTTCCAGCACTGCTGTGGCAGGGTGGGCAGTTAATATAGATAGAGTGGGCAGTTAATATAAATAGATGATTTATGTAACAGCAACAAATTAAGTCTGGTGGATGGCTACATAGCATTTACTACAATATCTTTATGAAACGAGATCTCTGAAAGTGCGCTGGGGGGATCTTTACCATAAAAAAGCATAAAAAAGAGGAGTCCTGAGGGCTCCTTTTATTTGTTAATATGCACCATTTCCTTTCGGAAAAATTACGACCAAAACAGTCTTAAAAATCAACCAAATATCCAGCCCAAAACTCATGCGTCTCACATAGCTAGCGTCCATCACCACCCGCTTAGCATAGGGAATATCATTGCGACCAGACACTTGCCATAAACCCGCAATCCCCGGGCGCACACTTAATACTCTGTCGATCGCCGTGCCATATTTAACCAGTTCATCTTGAACCAATGGGCGCGGACCGACCACACTCATATCTCCGACCAGTACATTCCAAAACTGTGGCAACTCATCTAAACTAGTGGCTCTCAAGATTTTGCCGATTTTGGTAATGCGGGGATCTTGTTTGAGTTTAAAAAATGCTTCATATTCAGCACGACTAATCGGGCAAGAATTTAAATGATCTTCAAGGGCTTGCTCAGCACCTCTATACATGGTTCTAAACTTAACACAATTAAATTGTTGACCATTTAAACCAACTCGTGGATGAATGTAGAAAATAGAACCACGAGAACTAATTAAGACTAATAAGGCGATCGCTAGATAAAGCGGGGAAAATACAGTCAAGACGATGGATGCAAATACAATATCAAAGAATCTTTTGCCCCAACTCGCATAATAATCTGTACGTTTTGCAACTAATTTTGCAAATAATTTTGCAGTTGGGTTCTTAATTGTTTTTACAATTCTTTTTGTAGTACCGAGGCTCGTTTGAAAATTGTCCTTGCTTCTAGTAATCATCAAATCTCTACACCACATAGTTGACCTAATCATACAAACAATACAGTAAGCTGGCAACTTATACGTAAGAGTGTAAGAGCGCCAAACAATGCCTGTCTACTTTTATTGGGGCGATGACGACTACCAAGTTTCCCAAGCTGTCAGAAAATTAATTGACAACTCTGTTGATCCGATGTGGCGTGATTTTAATTACACAAAAATCAATGCCTCAGGAGATCTAGAGGTTATGGATGGACTCAACCAAGCTGTGACTTCACCTTTTGGCATGGGTAGTCGATTAACTTGGCTTGCGGATACGGCGATCGCCCAGAAATGTTCAGAATCTTTGCTAGCAGAGCTAGAAAGGACATTCAAAAGTTTACCTAATGACTCCCATATTTTATTTACCTCATCCAATAAGCCCGATGGTAGAGCCAAGTCTACCAAACTAATTCAAAAATATGCCAAGGTTCTTGAGTTTTCTCTAATACCACCTTGGAAGCCAGAAGCGATCGCTCAACTAGTTAAACAAGCTGCTACTGAAATTGATTTGAAGATATCTGCCGATGGCGTTGATTTGCTAGTCGATACGATTGGTAATGATACGCGCCGCTTGATGATGGAATTGCAAAAGTTACAACTATCTCATCATGGTAAAACTAAACCGATTACCGCCAAAGAAATCGCGCCCCTTGTCCAAGCATCAGCCCACAATAGTTTGCAATTAGCAGGTGCTATTCGGACTGCAAATACTAGCCAAGCTTTAACCTTAATTGCGGAATTACTCAGAAATAATGAAGTAGGGTTGCGGATCTGTGCAACTTTAGTGGGACAGTTTCGCACATGGCTGTGGATCAAATTAATGCAAGAGTCGGGGGAGCGCGATGATAAGGCGATCGCTGATGCGGCGGAAATTGGCAATCCTAAGCGGGTATATTTCCTGAAGCAGGAGGTGCAGGGTTTGAATAGTCAAAAATTAATGCGATCGATGAGCATTTTGCTGCGCTTAGAGGCGGATCTCAAGCATGGGAAAGATGAAACTGCGACCCTGCAAACTGCAATCATTGAATTATGTCAAGCAATGACCAAATAATAAAAAACAGCGCGATGCGCCATTTTTTGTTTCTCCAAAGCGCTGTAACATAAGTAATTAAGACCATTTATTTAGAAATATGTCCGAAAATTCTGCGCTTGTAACGGTTGCTCTTAATAACGAATCCCAGCCTAACCGCAGTTATGACATTGCGATCGCCCCTCACAGCCTCAAAAATTTAGGCGAAAAATTAGCCGCAATTGGTTTAGGCAAAAAAAGCAAAAAAGTGCTAATCGTATCTAATCCAGTCATTTATAAGCATTATGGCGAAATTGTTGTAAATTCTCTTGCCAGCGCAGGTTTTGATGTCGCCCATTTAATTCTCCCTGCGGGTGAACGCTTTAAAACTGCCAATTCCCTCCAAAAAATCTATGATGCCGCCCTTGACCATCGTTTAGAACGTTCGTCAGTAATTATCGCCCTCGGTGGGGGAGTGATTGGCGATATGTCAGGCTATGCGGCGGCGACTTGGTTGCGTGGGATCGAGCTAGTCCAAGTCCCGACTAGCCTTTTAGCAATGGTGGATTCGGCGATCGGTGGCAAGACGGGGATCAACCATCCACTGGGCAAAAATCTGATCGGCGCATTTTATCAACCGCGCTTAGTTTGGATTGATCCCGAAGTATTAAAAACCCTACCCGCCCGCGAGTTTCGCTCCGCAATGGCAGAAGTGATCAAATATGGCGTGATCTGGGATCGCGAATTATTTGACTTATTAGCTAAATGCGATCGCCTCGATCAACTACGCTATGTTTCCAACGAACTTCTGCAAACTATTTTGTATCGCTGTGCCAAAGCCAAGGCTGAAGTCGTATCCAAGGACGAAAAAGAAGGCAATCTCCGCGCTATCCTCAACTATGGACATACTGTCGGTCATGCGATCGAATCTGTCACCAATTATCGACTCTACAATCATGGCGAAGCCGTTGGTTTAGGCATGATCATCGCTGGTGCGATCGCCGTTGATTTAGAACTATGGTCTGCCGACGAGCAAGCTCAACAGGTTGCCATAATTACTAAAACCCGTTTACCTCAAACTTTACCTGCGGAGATTGATCTAGATGCGATCGTGGCGGCAATGTCCACTGACAAAAAAGTAGAAGCTGGCAAAGTGCGCTTTATTTTACCCACGGCAATCGGCGCTGTAACTTTAAGCGATCGGGTAACTGGCGATCTAGTTAAACAAAATTTACGAAAAATATTAGCGTAAGACTTGACACATTAAGGCGTAGTTCGTACTATACTTAAACCTTTATGTCAAGCAAAAAGATTTCTAACCACTTCTAAGCCTAAGTAACTTAAAGAATCAAAAATAATTAAAATATATTGATTCCGACTTCGTGCTTAGAATCGACATATATTTGTAACACCTTAACCCCTAGTAATTTAAACCTACAACCCCAAAGATTCTAGACAACAGAGATTTCATGACTAAAAAGCCAATTAAAGACCTCCCCCAAATCAACGAACGCATCAGATATCCCAAAATTCGAGTCATTGATATGGAGGGGGAGCAACTCGGCATCCTGACCCCAAAAGAAGCCATGAAGATGGCTGAAGAAAAAGAGCTTGATCTTGTTTTAGTCAGTGATAAAGCCGATCCTCCTGTTTGTCGAATCATGGACTACGGTAAGTTCAAATTTGAGCAAGAGAAAAAAGCACGAGAAGCTCGTAAAAAGCAACATACTTCTGATGTTAAGGAAGTGAAAATGCGCTACAAGATTGAAGAACATGATTACAAAGTGCGGATTAATCATGCTGAGCGCTTTTTGAAAGAAGGCGATAAAGTTAAGGCAACTGTTATGTTTCGTGGTCGTGAAATCCAACACGTTGATCTAGCTGAGGTTTTGCTAAATCGGATGGCGAGCGATCTGGAGTCGGTTGCTGAGATTCAACAATATCCTAAACGTGAAGGTCGAAACATCACTATGCTGATGGCTCCTAAGAAATAAAACCAAAATAAAAGCCTCGCTATGCGAGGCTTTTATTTTTTCTCAGTCAAAAAACTGATGTTAGTTACCTAGTGTCGGCAGAATAAAAGCAGGGGGTTCAGTTGGTTTTGGGGTTGGAGATGCAGGTGGATTCGGTGTAGTGGTTGGAGTATCAGCTTGGGCAGCAACTTTGGGCGCAGCTCCTACAGGACGAAAAACTTCGACACCATTTTGTTGTAAAACCACGATTGGTGGCTCTGAGTTAATGTCGATACGCTTAACTAGTACTTTTCCATTAGAAATCAATTGTCCCGCCTCTACCTGTGTAGCGGGTTCATTGGGCGCGGTCAAAATCGCATAGATTTTACCTGATATCTCTACAGTGCCTGTAACGCTAGTCGCATCAGCAGCCTTGGTGTCTGGTGGTGGCGGTGGTGGTGGTGGTGCGACAATTTTACGCGGCGCAGTTCTTACTACTACCGCCGCCCGTAATCTCGGCTGCTCTTTGGGCTTAGCCAAAAGAGTCTCTAGTCTTGGCACTGGATTAATAATCGTGCTGGTGAAAGGATCTCGAAGTTGCTTTGAGTCAACGTTAATTTTTTGTTCTAATTCTTTGACTCTAGCTTCCTTATCGGTAGTCGGAATCAAATCTTGCCCCTTTTGTCCGCTTACAAATGGTGCTTTAAAGGCAGCTTGAACCGTAGCTGGTTTTGGTGGTGCTGTGGCTACAGCATTGGGATCGACAAGTGTAGGCAAGGGCTGACCTTCTTTGGCAAGCTTTCTCATTGCTTCGCAGTCTGTCCCTGGTGCGAATTTAAAGGTTTTAGGTATGAATTCTTTGTTCTCGATCGTACATTCGATCGGTATACCATCACCACCACAAGCACTAATGGTTGTGGCAACAATAAGAATCAGGCCAGCTAGGTTATAGATACGCATAAAAAGTTCCTCTGCTGCCTACTTGTTTTTCGGTACAGCGTCATCCGAATTCTTGTCGATTTTGACTGCAAGATAATAAAGCATTATGGCAATTTTGGCAATTACTAAAATTATGGTCATTACGCATGTCACTTATACTTTTAATAATTGCCAATTAGGTATGGTGGTATTTATGGAAATTATGCCCGAAGTTTATCAAGGTCAGTTTGGTGAGTTTACGATTACAAAAGACGATCGCTTGGGGGTGATTGTGTATCGCAGTGCTTTGGCGATCTCCGCTTTATGCTTTAGCGTAGGTGCGCTGTTAGTGCTAATTCAGCCTAGTAATCTGGAATTTGTAAATTGGCTGACTTGGCTATATCTGGGTTTCACGCTAGGTTTAGGCGTGGCTTTATGGACAATTCATATTTATTTTGAGTTGCTGCACCGCGTTTTACAGGTTTTTTGGGCGACTGGCGCGATCGCCTCTGTAGCTGTAGCTTTATATTTTCCAGAGCCTTTAGCGATCGCTGTTTACGAGCATCCAGTTGCTTTAATTGGCGTAGGTTTTAATTTTGCGGCACTGACGGGCATCTTTTTTAAAGAGACATTTTGTTTTGGTCGCTTTGAAACTAAGTTTTTGGTTCCCCTTTTGCCTGTGCTAATTCTGGGACATTTGGTTAATTTTTTGCCTATAGCGATCGAGCGCGGTCTATTGGGTGTTTGGGCGGTTTTATTTATGATCTTTGTAATTCGTAAGGCAATTCAAGTCATTCCCCCAGATATTGGTGATAAATCAGTTTTTGATTATCTCGCTGCCGAAAAACAACAAAAACATTAAATTTTTATGAATAAAGCTTTTACTTCTCAGGGTACTTCTTTGGCGGATGAATGGACAGAGGCGATCGCCCCAGTGCAACAGCGCTACGATCGCGAATATCGTAATGAGGCTTTTGATTTGCCAGCCGAGGTGGAGTCAATGCCATTGTTTCGAGAATGGGTGAGTCACACTTTATCTGGCAAAATTGCTTCACCTTTTTGGGAATTGGCACAATTTCAAAAAAATCAAAGATGTTTGGATATTGGCTGTGGGGTTAGCTTTTTGATTTATCCTTGGCGCGATTGGGATGTATTTTTTTATGGGCAGGAAATTAGTTTTGTAGCTAAGGAGGCGCTTAATTCGCGGGGTTCACAACTTAACTCAAAATTGTTTAAAGGCGTGCAGCATGGGGCGGCGCATCATTTAAATTATGAAAATGAAATGTTCGATCGCGTGATTGCTACTGGATTTAGTTGCTATTACCCTTTGCAATATTTGAAATTATTGTTGCTTGAAGCAAAGCGGGTATTAAAACCGAATGGAGTACTGATTTTTGATGCGATCGCCCCTGACTTGGAATTTGCCGAAAATTGGGCGATTTTAGAAACCTATTTAGGCGCGGAGGTATTTCTTACACCGCTAAGTGAAATTACGGAGCTTATAAAATCTTTGGGCGGCAAGATCACCGCGAAAAAAGATGGGGTACTGTTCTGTATGTATCGCGTTCAATGGTAATTTGTTGAGAATAAAATATTTGGTTTATTTGGTTTTTGATTATGTCTGAAAATTCCCAAACAACTGGTGCTGATGCGATTGATGTAGCGATCGCCCAAGGTATTGATTTTGATGGTACGCCGATCGCTGCGGCAAAACTCGATCTTTATAACAGCGTGATGGCGCTTGAGGCTGGTCGTCAGCGTAGTGGTGTCACCAATACAATGCGCTCGCGCATCGTTCGTATTGGCGCAAAGCATATTCCTCAAGATGAGCTAAATCAAAAGCTATTAGACGCAGGTTTTGCCCCACTCAAAGAAAAAGATATTGCGTTTTTTTACAATAAGTAGTCTCTACCTAATTGGCGAGGTTTGAAGTCTTACTAAGCTATTTGGCTCAATTTACTCTAAATTTTCGTCATAGGTGATTGATATACAATCTCATGATCAACATGGTTAAGTATTGGCAAATATCTAGTGCCTTAGCTATTGGTTTATTTTTAGCAGGATTGGGCGGCAGTAACTTTTTTGATGCGGCGATCGCCCAAACCTCAACTCGTGCCAGTTCTGTCCGCAATCAAAATATTGCGCGGTTAAAGCGATCGGGTCAGCGTTGGATCGAGATTGATCGCCGTAGCCAAACCCTGACGGCTTGGCAAGGGAATAAACAGGTCTACACAGTGACAGTCTCTACAGGAAAAAGTACAACACCTACGCCTTCAGGGATTTTTAAAATTCAGACTAAACATCCTACGGCTAGAATGCGCGGGGAAGATTACAACATTGCTGATGTGCCTCATGTGATGTATTACAGTGGCAATTACGCTATTCATGGAGCCTACTGGCATCGTAGCTTTGGGATTCCGATCAGTCATGGTTGTACTAATCTCGCCCCAGATCATGCTGCGTGGCTTTACCGTTGGGCTTCTGTGGGGACAACTGTGGTTGTGCGCTAGGCAAATAAGCCTTCTTGCTAAATAAAACTTAACGCATTAGAAATAGACAGAGGCGATCGCCTCACAGTAACCTAGAGACGGTATCTGTAATCATTTTATTTTTCACATTACAGTCTTTAGGAATAAGGATAAAACTATGGCAGTTGCACGCGGTTCTAAGGTTCGTGTTTTGCGTAAAGAGTCCTACTGGTATCGTGAAGTCGGTACTGTAGCCTCTGTTGATAAAAGCGGCATCATTTATCCAGTGATCGTTCGTTTTGACAGCGTAAACTATTCCAACATCGCAACCAATAACTTTGCGATCGATGAAGTTGAAGAAGTTGCCTAAACTTTTTGTTTAGCCCAACCAACTCACCAAACACTGACTAAACTAGAAAGTGAGGGCTTTCCCAGTGATCGCCTTCATTTTTTAGTGAGATTTATCTGGTACTTTGACTCAAGCTAAAACAAAATGACGCAAACAGTTACACCACCATTAACACCGCCATTGACTTTGTATGATCGCGATCTAGAACTGTGGTTAGAGACTGCGATCGCACAATTGAAAGCGGGTGACTTTCATAATCTTGACGTTGAAAATTTAATAGAGGAGTTAGAGGGCTTGTCAGGTAGTAATAAGCGTGAGATAGAGACTAGGCTCAAAGGGTTGATCGCGCATATCTTAAAGCGTCATTATGTGGATATGCCTGATTGTTTCAGAGGCTGGGAAGTGACGATTATTAACCAACGGGATGAACTTAAAAAACTTCTAAGACAATCACCAAGTCTAAAACGTCACTTTTTGAGAACGTTTGATGATTCCTTTGATACTGCTTTAGAAATGACAAGAATTGAATATGAGCAGACGACTTTCCCCGATACATGGCAATTTAGCCGTGATATTGACACGGTTTTAAATGTAAAGTTTTGGTGTTAAGTAGCTAGTTGCTATTGAACATAAAATGTGGGGCGGGCATCTTGCCCGCTAACAGGCTAGAAATCTGTTCCACGCTAACAGGCTAGAAGCCTGTTCCACGCAATTAGTTTTCAAATTTTCTTGTTTTTACTTTTTACTTTTGCCTTTTTACTTGCCAAATGCCTGAATTACCAGAAGTTGAGACGGTTCGCATCGGTTTAAATCAAAATACATTGGGTTGGCAGATTGAAGGCGGTGAGGTGCTGCTGTCCCGTGCGATCGCCTATCCTGAACAATCGGAAACTTTTTTGGCGGCTGTGATTGGGGCTGAATTTCGAGAATGGCAAAGACGGGGAAAATATTTAATCGCTCAGCTTTCAAAGGGTGATCTATTGGACAATCAGCTAGGTGTGCATTTACGGATGACGGGGAGCTTGCTTTGGTGCGATCGCGATCAACCTGTGGGCAAACATACGCGGGTGAGATTGTTTGTTAAGGAAAAGGGAAAAAGGAAAAAGGAAAAGGGGGATATAAGGGGTGATATTCAGAAGGAATTGAGATTTGATGATCAGCGAACTTTTGGAAAAATGTGGTGGGTTCCTGCGGGGCAAACTACGGAGTCGGTGATTACAGGATTACAAAAATTGGGAATGGAACCTTTTGATCCTGAGTTTACACCACAACATTTAGAATCAAAGTTAAAGCGTACTGGTCGCCCGATTAAAACAGTTCTGCTCGATCAAGAAACTGTGGCAGGTATTGGGAATATTTATGCCGATGAATCATTGTTTCTCAGTAAGATTCATCCTCAAAAAGCCGCTAATTCTCTGGATTTTACCCAAATCAAAGATTTGCATCAAGCAATTATTCGCTCTCTCAGTGACGGCATTGCTAAGGGGGGGACGACCTTTAGTAATTTCCAAGATATTGCAGGGATTAAAGGTAATTACATTGATACGGCTTGGGTGTTTCGCCGCAATGGAAAGCCTTGTAATGTTTGTAGCACAGTAATTTCCAGAATTAAATTAGGTGGGCGATCGACACATTTTTGCGCTCAATGCCAGCTTCCATAAAAATCATCGATACCGCTAATTTACAGTCAAGGGGCTTAAGCCCTTGTTTAGGAATCGACTAGAAATCGAGTAAGAACTAATGTATGTCGAAATGTATTATTCCATGAACTTTGATTTCATTTTTAAATGAAAACGCAAATAAAATTCTATTGTTTTAGTTAGGGTTAACGAGACAGATTAGTTACGGGGTTTGGATTAGGACAGAGTCAGTATATATAACATTTGCGGGGTAAAGAATTTATGTTAACGATGAATCGGACTTTAGATGAAAAAATTAGCTCTGTGGATCGTGTTTATTTAACTGATACCGATTTGGTTAATTTGGAGCGGTTTGCGAATAGTTTCTCAGTACGGGTCAGGACTTATAACCTTTTGCGCGATCTTGCCGATGAGATTACGGTGCGATCGCTCAAACAGTTGGCTCAGCAATACCCTGAGTTGGCTCAGAAACATTTGCAACGTTGCAAATATGACATGTCTAACATGATTCGTTACACATCGCTTGCTGTGTTGCGAGATGACGAACTGTTTTTTCGCGAAACATTAATGGATTGGTTGGCGAACATTATTAATTCCTATCAAGTTGGCAAGGAATGTTCGACTGCTTACCATTTATTTCAAGCAGTAATTAACGAGATGTTGCCTGCTGAAAGCGCCGCGCTGGTCAAACCCTATTCAGATATGGCGATCGCCGCCCTACTTCATGCTTGATTTTAGATTCCTTTTGGAGAAGCCGTTATGGATACTCATGCTCCCGTTACTATTGATCGCAAAGCCTCAGAAGAAGATCGTCAAATGGCTCTTCGTCAGATTTACAGCCAAATTCTAGAGCGTCAACCCTATGAGTTTGAACATAAAGCGATCGCCAAGATCGAAAAAGAGTTTCTGAAAGGGAAGCTTGGTGTGCGTCATTTCATTGGTGAACTAGTCATGTCACCCGTGTATCTCAAATGTTTTTTCCATGACTGTTCTAACCTCAAATTTGTGGAATGGAGCTATAAACACCTGCTTGGTCGAGCGCTTCGAGACAAACAAGAAATTGCTGTGGCGATGGATTTGCTGATGAAAGAGGGCGTGTCTACTTTTATCCATGAACTGCTTGGCTCTGAAGAGTACCGCAAAGCCTTTGGTGCTTTCACCATTCCCTATGCGCGTGACGTGAAGTTCTATGACTCACCGCGCAACTATTTGCAAACTGATTTACTCCAACATGAACATGTTGGTCAACGTGGCAAAGTTATCCCCACGATCTATTGGCAACAGCTAGGATTAGACTGTGAGACGGGTACTTGTGTTATGCCTGCGGAAATGCTTAAAGACAATGATGCAGTTAGTCATTCGGTGCATTCTGCTAGCGATCGCCAAAACGCACTTGCTCAAATCTACACTCAAGTACTAGAACGACAGCCCTATCAATTTGAACGCAAGGAAATTGCCCATTTAGAGCAGGATTTCCTGTCTGGCAAGGTGGATGTGCGACATTTTATTGGTGGGCTGGTAGTTTCGACTCTATATCTCGATAGTTTCTATCATGACTCCTCGAATCTCAAGTTTATGGAGTTGAGCTTTAAACATCTACTTGGGCGGACACTCCATGATAAAGAAGAGATTAGTGTCTACACAGATGTATTAACCAAGCAGGGGACTGCGGCTTTTTTCCATAAAATATTTGATTCTGACGAATACCGTAAGGCTTTTGGATGTCATACAGTGCCATATACGCGAGATGTAAAGTTCTACGACTCACCTCGCAACTATTTGCAAAGTGACTTGATTCAACATGAGCATATTGGACAACATGGAAAATCTGTACCGACGCTCTATTGGCAAGAGTTAGGCATGGACTGTGAAACTGGTACTTGTGTAATGCCTGATCAGGCAAGTAGTAATCATTCTGCCGAGACTAAGCCAGTTACGGAAGTTACAAAAGCCAAAGAACGTTCCATTAATGAAGAGATCGAAGAGCTTTTGCAGATGCTGCAAACCACAGACGCTAAGCAGGTTTTGCAAAGTATGAATGACAATCAGCGATCGCTGCTCCGCACGTTAGCTAAATAAAAAAAAGAGGCAGCGCTTTGCGCTGCCTCCAGATTCTAGGAAATTTCGCGAATTTGAGGTTTGCCGTCTTTAAATTCACCGACTAAAATGATGTCAGTAACACCGACAAATAGACCATTCTCAACCACTCCAGGAATGTTATTCAAAGTTTTTTCTAGTTCCGCAGCATCAGCGATCGCGTCAAAGGTGACATCAAGAACCATGTTGCCCTGATCGGTAATGACAGGACCATCTTTTTTGACCCCCATCCGCAGGTCGGTCTTACCGCCTAGCTTTTCCACGGCTCTGGTGACGGGCGCAACCGCCATTGGTAAAACTTCAATTGGCACAGCAAAGGTGGAACCGAGTTTGTCTACTAATTTCGACTCATCCACCACCACAATAAATAGAGTCGCCAATGAATCGATCACTTTTTCGCGGGTATGGGCTGCACCACCACCTTTGATTAAAGTCTTGTTAGGATCAACTTCATCCGCACCATCGATCGCTACATCAACGCGATCAACATCATCTAAACTGCGAATGGGAATACCGTATTTTTTACCTAATACCGAAGCTTGAAAAGAAGTGGGAATACCAACGATGTCGGTCAGTTCGCCTGTGGCAATGCGTCTACCTAATTCTTCAATTGCAAAGGCGGTAGTTGAGCCAGTGCCTAGTCCAACCACCATGCCCGACTGAACACGTTGCGCGGCGGCAATGCCAACTTCTTTCTTTAACTGTTTAATATCTTCAGCAGAAATACTCATGATAAATACTTATTTATAAACTTCAAGTCATAGGTTTAATCCTACCGCACCCTTGTAAAGCTTTGTACTGCCACAAAATGCTGCCATAAAATTCTTTGTGGTTCATAAAGGTTTAGTCCTCTTACAAAATGTGTTGTATGATACATATATCTTAAAAGATTCATAGCAATTACGCTTTATAGCTGATTACTGCGCTATCCCTGTTTAAGTTACAAGTATTATGACAAGGCTTCAACTTAATTATTAAATTATTATCAAATTATTCAAAATTTTAATTTCTCTCTTAACAAAAATATTGCCATTTTATGAAAAGACTAACTTATATTAGTAATTTTTCGCGATCGCTTAGCAAAAAAGAAATTGAGAGTATTGGCAATATTTCTCAAACTAATAATTCTAGAGAAGGCATCACAGGAGTTCTGCTGAGTTGTAATGGTATTTTCTTTCAGATATTAGAAGGTGAAGAAGATCGGATTGATCGACTGTACCAAAGGATTCTACATGACGATCGCCATAATCAAATTCTCTGTCTCAAGTCGGAACTAAATGTACCTGAGCGTCGCTTTCCCGACTGGTCAATGGAAGTAATTTTGTTAGATGATAATAACGACATTATTCTTCAGCCGATCAAGGTTTTGCTGCAAACATTGGGCGAATCCCAAACAATTTTAGCGAATTATACCCAGTCAGGGGTATTGCTAGCGATCGCCAATGGACTGAATCCCCTTGCGCTCAAGCCCCGTTACACTGAAAAAATTATTTTATTTGCAGATATCATCTCCTTTTCTAGCATTACCGAAAAACTGCAAGTAGGTGAAGTTGTGGAACTCTTAAATCAGTTTTTTACCATCTGCACTAAACAAATTACGGCTAATGGGGGAGAAGTTTCCAAGTTTATTGGCGACTGCACGATGGCATATTTTGATGGCGATCTGGCTGATAATGCTTTACAAGCAAGTTTAGGAATTCTTGCCGATCTAGAACTATTACGAAATCAAGTACCTATGCATAGTCCATTACGAGTTCTTTATACTGGAATTGGACTCTCTAAAGGAATTGTATTAGAAGGAAATATTGGTTCTCAAACCAAGAAGGAATATACGGTGATTGGCGATGCGGTTAATGTAGCCTCAAGGATTGAGGCGCTCACGAGACAATTAAATCGATTTTTAGTGTTTTCTAGTCCTGTCCGCGAACAATTAAGCGATCGCTGGAAACCTGTGAAGCTGGGAGATTTTCATACCAAAGGTCGAGAAGAGATCGTTGAAGTTTATTCAATTGACGATCTGTTGACTTTCCAAAAGTCTGATTTTCAAAAGTTAAAAGAAGAAATCAAACAACATCTAGAATTAATTCGCTGCTAAACCTCCAGCAAATCACCCCCGAATCACCGTAATCGTTCTACCATCAGGACTCTCAGCGATTTCTGTGGTGGTGTGATCGCTATGGGCATCTCTAATTGTAACATTTATCTATTCTAATTCCTCAAATCCCTTGTCCTGTCTACACCTGTTTTTAGAGATACCCATAGGTTTTGTTTAGTACCGATAAAACCACTACAAGCCCAACATTAAGCCGTAAACATCTTTTTGGCTGTATGAAAGGCAAAATAAAAATGGTTCCAGATTTCGATGCTCCCCTTGCTGATTTTGCTGAGTATATGTGATGGAATTTGAGATTAACCCATGAATATGACACAACAAGAACTATTCAAAGCCTTCGAGTCATTACCTACCGAAGCACAACGCCAAGCCCTAAATTTCATCGCCTTCTTGCAACAAACTTATGCCCCAGCGATCCCCCCTCAATCCTCCTTAAAAAGGGGGAAGAAGATAATTTAATTAATTCTCCCCCTTACGAAAGGGGGGGATCTAGGCAATTCTTAAATGGTTTCTTAGATATGCGCTGCACGTTTATAGGCTTCATCCAAAACTTCGCTGAGAGTTGGGTGAGCGTGAACAATCGTCGCTAATTTCTGCACAGTTTGCCGATCGCGGATTGCAGCAGACGCTTCATGAATCAAATCTGACGCATGAATACCAATGATATGCACACCCAAAAGTTCTCCCGTATCCTCACGGTAAACAATCTTCGCTAAACCATCGGTTTCACCCTCAGCGATCGCCTTAGAATTCCCTTTAAAGTAGGACTTTGCTGTACTGACCTTAAAGCCTTCTGCTGTACCCTTTTCTTTAGCCTGTGGTTCGGTCAAGCCCACAAAACTGACTTCAGGATGGGTAAACGCCGCCGCAGGAATGCTTTGGTAATCGACTGTTGCAGGTCGATCGCATATATTTTCAACTGCCACAATTCCCTGTGCTGAAGCGGCATGGGCTAACATCATTTTGCCTGTTGCGTCGCCGATCGCCCATAGATGAGGTACAGAAGTTGCCATTTTGTCATCAACATCGATAAAGCCACGTTGATTTGGCGCAATTCCGACAGTTTCTAAACCAAGATCTTTAGTGAGGGGAATGCGACCTGTAGCGACAAGGCAAGCATCAACTTCGAGAACTTCAATTACCTTCTTCGTCTTGGCATCGGTAAGCTCGATTTTGACGGGAGAACCAGGGGTGATTTTAGTGGCAAATACACTGGTGCGGGTTTCGATGTCGCGGGGCTTCAGCAATACGCGCTCAGCAATTTTGGCAATGTCGGGATCGAATCCTGGCATTAATACATCTAAGGCTTCGATCATGGTTACTTCAGAACCAAGTGCCGTATAGACATCAGCAAATTCTAAGCCGATATAACCACTTCCGATAATCGCAACCCATTGGGGCAAGGTTTCCAGACGAACGGCTTGATCACTGGTATAGACAGTTTTGCCATCGAGTTGCACACCACGAGGCACAAATGGCTCGGAACCTGTAGCGATGATGATATCTTTAGCGCTATAAATCTTTTCGCCAACGCTGACTTTTTGCGTACCAGCGACTTTGCCACGACCTTGCAAAATATCTACACCTAATTTTTTAAGGCTATTGGTCAAGTCGCCGCGCAATTTCAAAACTAGGTTGTCGGCATGACTCGCGATCGCGCCGCGATCAAAATTAACCTCACCAACATCAATTCCTAAAGCCTTGAGGTGTGACTTCGCTCGCATTTCGCGCACTCGTCCTGAAGCCGCCAGTAGGGCTTTGGAGGGAATACAGCCGCGATTGACGCAGGTTCCACCCATCACACCATCTTCAACGATCGCCGTTTTTAGTCCACAAGCCACCGCATGAAGGGCTGCACCATGCCCACCGACACCTGCACCAATAATTATTAAGTCGTAATCAAACTTATCCGACACCGATTTTTCTCCATTAGAATCTATTTACTATTTTCGCATCGTTTTGTGACTCAAAGTTTAGTACCACAGACTTTGCAAAATTTAGCATCGCTATCGTGGGTGGATAAACCGCAGCCTGAGCAAATAACGCTAGTCTGATTATTGCTAGTTTGATTAGTTGGATCATCACGATCGCTTTGATTGGCTGTGACTACTAAGCGCTTAAATAATTCGCCTAGCTGGACTGGGATCAAGGCAATACCTGTGAGAACCATTAAAACCGTGACCAGCTTGCCAGCTTCAGATTGGGGCGTAACGCCACTGTAACCAACTGTGGTCATTGTGAAAATTGAATAATAAAAAGCATCAAGAAAATTATCAAACTTGGGATTAATCGGATGTTCAACTTGATAAATTAATCCTGAAAATATAAAGACGATCGCAAAAAGCGTGAAGAGAATCCTAAATAAAATCGCAATGTCTTCGGTCTTGTGATCAAATAGCGATCGCGACTCAATCAGTCGAATCAGGCGTAAAATCCGAAACCAGCGCAGTAGTCTCAGAAATGGCAGATTAACTGCCCCAAGTAGAAAAGGTAAAATTGCCAAGAGATCGATAATCGCATAGAGGCTAAAACAATATTTGAGTTTCTCCTCCGCACACCACAACCGCAGTAAATATTCCAGTACAAAAGTCCCCAAAATCGTATTGTCCAAAGAATTTAAGCTAAGGCGGACATCATTAGATATATCAAAGGTTTGGGCGACAAAACTTACGGCTGAAGCGATGACCAGAAAAGCGATCGCAATGTTAATCGACCGACCATTTTGGGTGGTGATGTCATCAAGGTAAAAGCTAATTTTTTGTTTTAACATAACGACCGATTAAGCATAGTGTCACGGTTTCTATTAAAGTTACAGTTGAATAGAGATTTTTGGTATCCCGTGGAAATTTTATGTATCAGTAACGGACATGGTGAGGATCTCATCGCTGCTCGTATTTGTATTGAACTGAAAAAATTAGGATTTTCGGCGATCGCCTTGCCGATGGTTGGTATGGGACATGCTTATCGCAAGGCAAATATACCAATTGCAGAGCAGTATACACAGGCGATGCCATCAGGGGGATTTGTGCGGATGGATAACCGTCAACTGGCGCGTGATGTTAAAAGTGGGTTAGTCGGATTAACACGCAAGCAGTTGGGTTTTGTTTGGCAATGGTCACGCGATCGCCGTTATGGTAATCGTCTGATTTTGGCAGTCGGTGACATCGTGCCATTACTATTTGCTTGGCTACCCGCTAAGTTCGGCGGTTGTAATTTCGCATTTGTGGCTACTGCCAAATCTGAATATTATTGGCGCGATCGCAAAGGCTTTTTACCTAATGTCAAGAAACCCTTCGGTGGCTCAATCTTTTTTCCTTGGGAACGTGCGTTGATGAAGAGCGATCGCTGCAAGGCTGTATTTGTACGCGACCAATTGACGGCGGAAATCTTGAATCGCGATTTTAAATTACCTGCGATCTATCTCGGTAACTCGATGATGGATGGACTGGAACCGCAGGGCAGGGATTTTGGGGTTGGAGAAAACGATTGGGCGGTGGCGATTTTACCCGGTTCGCGATCGCCAGAAGCCTATGAAAACTGGATGACCTTGATGTTATGCGCTCAGGTTGTGGCGCGGACGATTCCTTATAACGTGCATTTCTTAGTAGCGATCGCCCCTGATTTAGATTTGGAAATCATTGCCCAGAGCATTATCCAAAAGGGTTGGCAGCGTTTTGATGAAATTACGTTTAAAGTCCAGAATGCCAGACTGTTGCTATTAAAAGAAGGTTTTAATGATTGTTTAGCCCAAGCCCATTTAGGTTTGGCAATGGCAGGAACGGCGACAGAGCAGATGGTTGGTTTAGGTAAGCCTGTAATCACGATCGCAGGGCTTGGTCCCCAGTTCACGCGCCAATTTGCGGAGGAGCAAGCGGATTTATTAGGATGCTCGATTAATTTGATTGATAAACCATCTCAGGTTGCCGATGTTCTCCATGAAATTTTGCAAGATCCTGACTATTTTCAAGAAGTAGGGCGCAATGGTGAGGAACGCATGGGATTGGCGGGAGCTTCCGCTAAAATCGCCAAATATATTGCCGATAAAACTAGCTAAGCATCTGAGACATCATTTAAGCATTGTTTAGATCCCCCCCAGCCCCCCTTACGAAAGGGGGGAGAATCAATTAAATTATCTTCTTCCCCCTTTTTAAGGGGGATTGAGGGGGATCTCTTAAAGTCTCTGAGCGTAGAAAGTAATTCTTAAATGGTTTCTAAAGCGATCGCGATTTGTCACAATTACGCAAAAGTGATGTAGAATCTCTCTCGTTCTTGTTACGTCAATCTTTACGGTATTAATTAGGGTATTAATTCCAGCTTGTAGCTTGCTCCCTCACGTCCTACAGCAGTGCATTTCCATGCCAAACTTTATTTTTCGCTCCCACCACAGTTCTGATTTATTGCCTAAGCCAACGCCGAAGCATCTCCCAACTAAGGGGCGATCGCTTGCCCGATCGCTTAATTTGCAGTTGCTATTTGCCGCCTGTGCAGGATTGATTGGTAGTTGGGCGATCGCATCTCCCACGGCTCAGGCAAATCGTTTAGAAACATTTGTGTATGACTTAGCGGATAGTAAGATTGAGTTTTCATTAAAAGATGATATTGATCCCAAGGGAAGCATAATCAATAATCCCACGCGGATCGTGATTGATTTACCGGGGATTGTCTATCAAGGACCAACGGTGAGAAGACGTGTGGGAAAAGGCGTTGATTCGGTGCGCGTTGGTCAGGTTGATGCGAATACAACGCGAATGGTGGTCGAATTTTCGCCAGATGTGACCCTTAATCCCGAAGATTTAAAACTCAAGTCATCTCAGCCAGGAAAATGGACGATGCAACTGCCTCAAAGTATTGCGGCGATCGATCTAAATAGTGTAGCCAAGTTTACGGCTCCCGTGTCGGGAGAAATTAGTTCGGGATTTGGATGGCGTGTCCATCCTATTACAGGGGAACGGAGATTACATAAGGGTATCGATTTTGCGGCTCCCACTGGCACACCGATTTTTGCGGCGGCGGATGGTTTAGTTACCGATGCAGGCTGGACTGATGGCGGCTATGGCAATATTGTCGAGTTGCGTCATGATGATGGCTCGGTAACACTTTATGCCCATGCCAATACGGTGTATGTCGCTAAAGGACAAATTGTCAACAAGGGACAAGCGATCGCAGAAGTTGGGACGACAGGGCGCAGTACGGGACCACATTTGCATTTTGAAGTGCAGCCCGATGGTAAAAACGCTGTCGATCCAATGGACTTTCTGCAATTTCGTCAGGTGACACTTGATCTGGCTTCCAGTAATTTTAAAGATTAGAAAAGATTAGATATATGTAAGGGCAATTCATGAATTGCCCTTACTATTTTTTGTCTAAGTACAGGACAAAAAATTAAGGCTCAATAGGTGATTCGGGGAGGTAAAGAAAGGAGAGAGTCCAACAAAGCACTTAGCAAAGCTTTACCCCTCCTCTTGGCATTATGAACAAACTCAAAGAAGCCCAAATACAAAGGTAACTTT
>JBIKYX010000149.1:0-7243 GCA_044355035.1 Pseudanabaena sp.
TCGCTGCTTTCAAAAACCGAGTCATTCATTCTTATCATACTGAAGGTGCGGGCGGAGGTCACGCTCCTGACATCATCAGAATTTGTGGTGAGGCAAATGTACTTCCCTCTTCTACTAATCCCACTCGTCCCTATACTCTCAATACCTTAGACGAACATCTGGATATGCTGATGGTCTGTCACCATCTCGATCCCAGCATTCCCGAAGATGTCGCTTTTGCTGAATCTCGCATTCGCCGCGAGACGATCGCTGCTGAAGATATTCTTCACGATCTGGGTGCGTTTAGTATGCTTTCTTCGGATTCACAAGCAATGGGAAGAGTTGGTGAAGTCATTATTAGAACTTGGCAAACCGCGCACAAGATGAAAGTCCAAAGGGGCGTTCTTTCTGGCAATGGCTCAGGGCGTGCCGATAATTTTCGCGCTCAGAGATATATCGCCAAGTACACGATTAACCCTGCGATTACTCACGGTATATCCGAATATGTTGGTTCCGTTGAAGTCGGTAAAATTGCCGATCTGGTGCTGTGGCATCCTGCCTTTTTTGGTGTGAAGCCAGAAATGGTAATTAAGGGCGGCTTTATCGCATGGGCGCAGATGGGTGATGCAAATGCCAGCATTCCTACACCCCAGCCTGTATATATGCGTCCAATGTTTGGTAGTTATGGCGGTGCGATCGCGCAGACCTCTTTCACTTTCGTTTCTCAAATTGCAATGGAGCGGGGTATTCCCGATCAATTAGGATTGAAAAAACAGGCGATCGCGGTCAAAGGTGTGCGGAATATCAGCAAGCTCGATATGAAGCTCAATGATGCTTTGCCGCATATGGAAGTTGACCCTGAAACCTATGAAGTGAGAGCCGATGGCGAGTTGTTAACCTGCGAACCCGCATCGGTTTTACCAATGGCACAGCGATATTTCTTGTTTTAACAGTCGCGCAACAAATAGTTCTATAATTCTTGCAGCTATTTAACTAAATTTGCTGCAAGTATGACCATCGCGCCGCCCCATAACGAACTGCTCTCAGAACTACTTTTGGAATTAATTGAAATTTTACGCGATCGCCAAGGCGAAACATGGACGGCGATCGTGAGGGCAGCTTCTAGTAAATCGGCAACCATAGCGATCGATGATACTCGCTTATATTTGCAAGCGGAAGGCGGTCAAGAACTCCAACTCAAAATTGCCGCCGCCGATCCCGAAGCCAATAATTCCTTTGAAAGTACGGGCGAAACTTTGTGTGATGTGATGTTTGGCAGAGCTTCCCTTGATAAGTCGGTTGCTTCTGGCAAAATCTTTATTCGCGCTAGTTTTAGTAACTTGTTAAAAATTCGGACTGTAGTGGCGGCTGTGCTGGCGGATACTGCTAGTGAGCCAAGATTGCAAAGCCTTTGGGAAAGATTTGAAAAAGAATGGTAAATAACAAAACAGGCAACAATTTACAGTTCTTCTGTCGGTTGATTTAAGAGATTCCCCTCAATCCCCCTTAAAAAGGGGGAAGAAGTTAATTTTAAATGGTTTCTAACCTACAGCTACAGGCTCTTTGGCAAGGAACTTCTCAAGCTCAGAAATTGCTTCTGCATCAACTTTCTCTTGCATTGGACAGAACTTTGGTCCACACATAGAGCAGAACTCTGCGGTTTTGTAGATATCCGCAGGCAAAGTCTCATCATGATATTCCTTAGCACGCTCTGGATCGAGGGACAATTCAAACTGTTTGTTCCAATCGAAATTGTAACGCGCTGTGGAAAGCTCATCATCGCGATCGCGGGCATTAGGACGATGACGGGCGATGTCCGCCGCATGAGCCGCAATCTTGTATGCAATCAAGCCATTACGCACATCTTCAGCATTGGGCAAGCCTAAATGCTCTTTCGGTGTGACATAGCAAAGCATGGCAGTACCATACCAACCAGCCATGGCTGCACCGATCGCCGAAGTAATGTGGTCATAGCCTGGAGCAATATCTGTAACCAAAGGACCCAATACATAGAAAGGAGCTTCGGAACATTCTTCCATTTGCTTCCGCACATTGAACTCGATCTGATCCATCGGCACATGCCCAGGACCTTCGACCATGACTTGAATATCATGTTCCCAAGCGCGGCGAGTTAGCTGTCCGAGGGTTTTCAATTCAGCAAGTTGAGCAGCGTCAGAGGCATCATGCAAACAACCTGGACGCAGTGAATCACCAAGACTAAAGGAAACATCATGCTTCTTGAAGATTTCGATGATGTCGTTGAAGTGGGTATAGAGAGGGTTTTGCTTATGATGATGCAACATCCAACGCGCTAGAATACCACCACCACGCGAAACAATCCCTGTGAGACGATTTTTGACCAGAGGAAGATGTTCAATCAAAATCCCTGCATGGATAGTTTGATAGTCCACACCCTGCTCAGCGTGTTTTTCAATGATATGCAAGAAATCATCAGGGGTGAGGTTCTGCATTGTACCATGCACGCTTTCGAGAGCTTGGTAAATGGGAACCGTGCCGATGGGAACGGGAGAAGCTTTAATGATCGCGGTACGAATCACATCTAAATCTCCGCCACCTGTGGACAAATCCATGACGGTGTCAGCGCCATATTTGACCGATAGATGCAACTTCTCAACTTCTTCGTCAATGTTGGATGAGTTTGGGGATGCACCGATGTTGGCATTTACCTTGCATCGAAAGGCAATACCAATACCCATAGGCTCAAGGTTAGTGTGATTTTTATTCGCGGGAATGATCGCCCGACCTCTGGCAACTTCAGCGCGTACCAGTTCTACGGGGAGATTTTCACGCCAAGCTACATATTGCATCTCTTCAGTGATAATGCCTTGACGGGCGCAATGCATCTGCGTACCGCGATATTCTCCGCGCCTTGTGGGTGCAGAGCTAAGCTTTAATCCAACAGTCATGTAAATTTCCTCAAATAATGTGCTTTCCTACGCCGATGTCAATCGGTTCAGGTTCTAAGGATCTGCTCTCAGTCTATTTCTAGACACTCCTAGCTTCGTGCTTGATCATAGCATTGCTAAGAAGTAAGTGACGGCTAGAGCAAAGCGCTTTGGGCTTTAACTTAATCAAAATCAATATTGTCGTAAAGATCGGCTATGTTTATTTTCAGATTTAGGCATTGCAAGGAGATCGCCGTCTCTGGATCATCATATTCTGAGAATAACCATTGATTGACCGCAGTTTTAAGATAATGCTCAACATGAATGCGATATTGATCGATTAAGATATATTCCTGAAAAGTATCGATGGTTCGATAAGCGGCAAATTTTTCACTGCGATCGCGGCTTTGGGTAGATCTTGACAAAACTTCGACAATTAAGGAAGGATTCGTAATCGTGTCTTTGCGCCCCACTTGCAATTCAAGAGGTTTAGCTACAACCATCACATCAGGATAGGTGTATTCTTTTAACGCTGGAATCCAAAGACGTTGATCAACATGAAACACACGATATGCTTTTGCCTTTAAAAGCGCCTTCAATAATATGTAGGCATTCCCAGAAATATCATTGTGGTTAGGGGTTCCACCAGTCATGGGAATAATTTCTCCATTACGATATTCGTTACGAATGTCTGACACTATTTCTAGTTCTAGATATTCATCAACGGTGTAAGTTTTCTTGGCGAGTTGAGTAACCATGATCATTTAACGCCGATCGCGCCCCGATGAAATTTGTTTGAAATATGGTCTGTTGGAGTTGAGACATTCTTGCAATTCAGGCGATCGCGCTTTATCCGCATTAGCTTCACGAGTGTAAACTGCTCCATCACGCACAAATCGCCCAACTAATGTACCAAAAACAATCTGCTCTCTTTTGAATGCGTATTGTTGAATCGCTAAATTATTTTCTATCCCATCCAAAGTATATACCTCATAATCAATTCCTGTTTGGTAGCGAGGAATCTTGAGATTAAGAGAAGCAATCATTGCTCCATTGGCTGAAAAGCCGCTATAACAGTGGCGATCGCCAAATTCTTTGGTCACTCTACGGGAAATGGTGATATAGCGTGAACCACCGCCCCAATATAGCCCTTCTTCGAGCGCTTGGACTTCAGTAGTCGCCCCAAAATTAAGGCTTAAGGCGATCGCCACGATGCTGTAAAAAAATGTTTTCATAGAATTAATTCAAGAACTTATTCAAAAATTTGTGATATTAAACAAGAAAACTCTGGCAACAAAGGTGATGTAAGCGTATCAGTCTCAAATAGAGTCATCGCTAGCTTGAGAACACCATTCTCGCGGCGATAAACTTGAATTTGCTTCGCTCTCCAATCGGCAATCCAATATTCCAATACACCTCGATTTGAATAAAGCTTTAACTTAACTTCGCGATCGCGCTTTTCATTCTCAGTCCCCGCAGATAAGACCTCAATCGCCAAATCGGGCGCACCAAGTAAATGTCCTGATTGATCAATTAAAGTCGCATATTTTTCTTTGCTGACCCATACCACGTCAGGAATCACATCATCTTTATCGCCAAAGAGTACACCTGCACCAATCGCTGTATGTCCTAAGCTGGTCTGATCTGACCATACTTTTAGTTTTGCATAGCAGTTACCACAAGTTGTTTGATGTTTCCAATGAGGCGCTCTAGTCACGTAAAGTTCTCCATCAATAATTTCATAACGGTTGCCATTGTCGGGTAATAGCTCTAGGTCAGCACTAGTCCAACGCAATTGTGCTTCTACTGTGGGATGTTGGGTGGGATTTTGCTGGGGATTTTGGTTAAGATTGGGTACTTCAGGGATAGCGATCGCTGGTGTCATGATGTTTTCCTAAGCAGCGCGGTATGCTAATTATACAGTTTTCCTTCTTCATGCAACAATAAGTTACCTAGAATCACCTAAGTCCTTTGTTCGCTTGGATTGCTTATGTTTCAACCTACTATCGATCCTAAATCCCAGTTCCGCTCACGATGGAGCGTTGGCGATGTCTTACTACCATTAGCGATTATCTCTTTCATCTTTGTCATTGTGCAGACTGCGAGTAAATTTACAGGAATCTATGATAGTGAATATGTAATTAATCTATCTCTGAATTTTTTGCCGACCTATGCAGTGCAAACATTGGTGAGAATGCTAGCAGCCTATGGATTATCTCTAGCTTTTAGCGTCTCCTATGCCTATGTTGCTTACCGTTCAACCACATGGTCAAAGGTGCTAATTCCCTTACTGGATATATTGCAATCGATTCCAGTTCTATCGTTTTTGCCTGCGGTGGTACTTGCACTTGTGGGTTTATTTCCCGGACAAAGATTAGGAATTGAACTTGCTTCGATTCTGTTGATCTTTACAGGCATGACTTGGAATATGACCTTCAGTTTCTATCAGTCCCTTAGCAGCATTCCCAAAGAACTAATTGAGGCAAGTCAAGTCTATCGGCTCAGTCCTTGGCAACGTTTTTGGACTTTGGAACTACCATCGGGGGTGGTGGGTTTAGTTTGGAATAGTGTGATGTCGGTGGCGGGTGGTTGGTTTTTTTTGATGCAAACGGAATCATTTACTCTTTCCAATCGGAACTTTACGCTCCCTGGTTTAGGTTCTTTTTTGAAAGCGGCGGCGGATAAAGGCGATAACTGGGCGATTTTATGGGGGATTATTATTTTGATTGGAATTATCACGCTGATTGATTATTTTATTTGGCGACCGATGATTGCTTGGGCGGAAAAGTTTAAGCATGAGACGGTTGAAGCAACTCAAGTACCAGAATCTCGTGTTCTCGACTTTTTGAGGCGATCGCCGACTATGCGAATAATTAGCGATCGCCTATTTGTACCCATATCAGAGAGATTCAATCAGGCGTTTAGTACTAGACCGCAAAGCTCGCTGCGTAGTCAACACAAGACCTCTAAATGGATGAATTTGCTGAACTGGTTACTGATTGGGCTAGTCGGTTTTATTGCGATCGGTGGAACTGTAGAAGCGGCTTTACTACTGGGTAAAATGCCATTAAGCTCTTGGCAACAGGTCGCCACGGGAGCTTTATTTACTTCCATTCGTGTTTTGATTGTTCTGGTTCTTTCGCTATTAATTACAGTTCCTATCGGTGTAACTATTGGGCGTAATCCGAAATTAGCGCAGTTTTTGCAGCCCATTGTCCAAATTGCTGCTTCAGTTCCCGCAACAGCTTTGTTTCCTATCCTATTATTGGGCTTAGCGAATATTGGTGGTGGTTTGGATATTGGCGCGGTGATTCTAATGACTCTAGGAAGTATGTGGTATATCTTATTCAATGTAATTGCAGGAGCGCAGGCGATTCCATCGGAGCTTTTTGAGGCGGCTAGAGTCTATAAACTTTCACCTTTAGAACGATGGCGGACTTTGATTTTGCCAGGAATATTTCCTTATCTGGTGACGGGCATTATTACGGCGGTGGGTGGGGCATGGAATGCGAGTATTGCGGGAGAATATATCAAATTTCAGGGAAGGGTGCTGACGGCTACGGGGCTCGGTTCAACAATTACGCAAGCTTCTGATGTGGGCGATTTTCCGCTTTTGTTGGCTTCGACGATTGTCATGTCTTTATTAGTTGTGACGACTAATCGGTTAGTCTGGCGACCACTGTATCGTTTAGCACAGGTCAAATATCAATTAATGGTTTAATTGAAAGCCAAATAAGCTGATTTAGAGTCTTGTCTTTATTAAGCCGATGCACTTATTTGGGCAGACGTAATCAACCGCGCTAACTTGGGTATGGAAGATTAGTCTCATCGAAATAAAAAAGTCTCTCCTTACGGAAAGGCTTTTTTATTCACAAGAAAAGTTTTCAAAATTTTTCTTGGTTTGGGTTTGGGCGCACATTGCGGTAAAGGTCAGCGAGTCTTTCGGCAGATTGGGCTTGCTGATTTACTAAACTCTCATGAGCAAACAAGATCGCCTAACTAATCGCCCCACATCACAAATCATTCAACGCCTAAAATCATCGCCTCAACTTCTTGTTTTGCTTTCTCTAAGTCTGCTGCGGCTTCTTGTTTAGCCCGATTGCGTATTGCATCAATATGTTCAACAATTTCAAGCTGTTTATCAGGTGGGGGAATAGGGATAAGTAATTTTTGTATATCCTCAAGCTGCAAACGTGGAAGTGTGTTGCCAGACATTAAATACTTCGTTTGTGCAGCGTCAACTCAGGTTGGCTTTGGCTCTCGCTCAAGATACAATTCCTAACCAATTGGGTAAGCCCACTAATTCCCCGACTTTGCGTTGGGTGTTTCAATGTTTTATGGCTGTTCATTTAGTCTCT
>JBIKYX010000068.1:0-21958 GCA_044355035.1 Pseudanabaena sp.
GAAAAGTTACCTTTGTATTTGGGCTTCTTTGAGTTTGTTCATAATGCCAAGAGGAGGGGTAAAGCTTTGCTAAGTGCTTTGTTGGACTCTCTCCTTTCTTTACCTCCCCGAATCACCTATTGAGCCATAATCGTATTGGCTAAAGGTCAAAGTCAGATTTTTTAAAAGTGCTGTTTTACGTTGTGTTCAAACAATTTTTTCTGGCTCATTTGCTTGAAAGTTGCTGTAAGTGCGACCACGCCAGCTTTTCGGTTTAGTACATGCTGAAATCCAGATTCGGATTACGGCGAAGGGATCGGCGAGGGGGGATAGCCAAAACCAGAAGCCAACTTCGGTGTAGCTGGTGCGGATGCCAAATACTAATAAGCATCGAATGAACACCAGAAAGGCATTCAGCCAAAATAAGATATTTATGAATAGTGATGGCGTTGGTTGCCAAATTACAAATGCTATTAGTAAAGGAATTGGTAGCCCTTGCACAGCAGTGAGTAACAGGCAGTCTGCAAAGGTTTGGAATGGAGTCGAGGCATCTTTGAGATCAAGCGATCGCCCCCATTCCCGCCATGTTTCCGCCATTGAGGTATACATCCGCACTTGCATCAAGGCTGCGCCATCGAGAAACCCGACTTTGGTTCCGCGCTGGGCGGCGGCTCTAGCCAGAGTAACATCATCGCAAAATGAGGATTTAGCCAGTTCATAGCCGTTGAGTTCGACTAGTTTGGCTCGTTTCGACAGGAAGCATTGACCATTTGCCATTACGCGATCGCTTGTAAATTGAGTTTGATCGCCTGTTGCCCCGAACCGAAAAATTAATGTGATTAGTAGCGCAGGTTGCAGCCATTGTTCGCCAGCAGTTTTGAGAATGAATTTTGGGGACAGCGAGACGATATCGAAGTTATCGGTTGTTGCTTTTTGGACAAAACTTGCCACCAAGCCCTTTTGTGGCAGCGTATCAGCATCGATACCCAGCACCCATTCACTAGTAGGATCGCTATTCAGAAAACCATTGTGCAGCGCCCAAGGGCGACCAACCCAACCATCTGGTAGTGGATCATCGGTAATTAATTTTAAAGGTATCGGAAAATCCTGTTGTAATTTCTGTACATATTCAGGTGTGCCATCCTGCGATCGGCTGTCCACGACTATGATTTCCTTAGCGGCTTGATCGCGCAATCCTTCGAGACAAGTTGGTAAACGATTAATCTCGTTGAGAGTGGGGATTACGATCGAAACTTTTGGATGCTGTTTTGCTAATTCTTCTTCAGAACTGTCTAAAGGTAATAAAGGCGCAGTGCGATCGCGGGCGGTGCTGAGTCTTTTTAGAAGTACAAGTGTCGCGGGGACTTGCAACAACAAAAGAAATGTCGAAAAAAATACTAAGAAGATCGGATTGTTCAACTTCGATGGAAATACTAGCTTGCTAGAAAGTTATCCTATCGTAGATTAAGCCGCGCATTGCATATCCAAACTTACGACTTAATCTAGAATTATTCTTCAAGTAAACTTCTTAGCATCCACGCTGTTTTTTCATGGACTTGCATCCGTTGAGTTAACAGATCGGCAGTTGGTTCATCATTAGCTTCATCAGCGATCGGGAAAATAGAACGCGCAGTGCGAATAACCGCCTCTTGACCTTCGACAAGTAACTTGATCATTTCCGTTGCTTTGGGAACACCTTCAGTCTCAGGGATTGAAGTCAACTTGGCATAGGCGCTATAGGTGGCGGGTGCTGGTACTCCGAGGGAACGGATGCGCTCAGCGATCAGATCAACTGCTAAAGAAAGCTCGGTATACTGCCCTTCAAACATGAGGTGCAAAGTATTAAACATTGGTCCCGTCACATTCCAGTGGAAGTTGTGGGTTTTGAGGTAAAGGGTGTAGGTATCAGCGAGTAACCGTGATAGTCCATCAGCGATCGCTGTACGATCATCTTCAGAAATACCAATGTTAATTGAACCAGATAATTCTTTATCCGTTAATTTTTCTTTGTTTTTGCCCATGAGGTTTATTTTGATAGTTTTAAAAATATTTTAAGCCCCTCGACAATAACAAAGAAACCTCAAATGGGTTATTTTCAATAGAACAGCTTAATGTTGTTCTTGATTACACAAAGTCTTCAAGCTCTGTATTCAATATCAGATTCAACACCAGATTGTGCAGATTATTCGCTGAAAAATAATAAAAATAATGGATCAAGATAATGGATCAAGCAAGCATTTCTGAAAATATTTGTGTCAATGTAAAAATGTTTGCAATTTTCCAAGAAGTATTTGCCACTGATGAAATGCAAATCACCCTTGAGGCGGGTGCGCCCGTGTCACAAATATTCGATCGCCTTGTCAGTCAGCATCCGAACCTTGAACGATGGCGATCGCTTACGAGATATGCCATTAATCTCAATTTTGCCGAACCACATACAGTTCTTCATGATCGTGATGAAGTGGCGCTAATTCCGCCTGTGAGCGGCGGCTAAAATTGCTATAAATAAAGTTGCTATAAAACAGGTGTCAGTAAGCTGATCGACTCGAACCCGACCAGTCGAGTAAGCCGCTAAACTGCTGAAGGTCAATAAAGCTAAGCTGCAACAAAACCATTAGCAAAGGTCCCTCTTGCCTTTCTTGCCAACGCTTGGCAACTGCTAATTGTTCACGGTCAACGAGAGATGAATCTAGCAGATATCTCTCTAAATCTTCTTGGCGACTAGCGATCGCGTATGTCTGGGATTGATAACTCATAGAAATCAAATAACTAACTACTTGAGCAATTGTGATTAGTAGCGTAGCGCACCATACCACATCTATGAATCCTCGTCAAAGTTATTTTCGCTATCACAATTTTGTGACTTTTAAATATAAACTAAACATAAAATAAGCATAAAGTTCAGATTAAGATAATTCGTCCAGTTCGCAGGCTAATTACCTTGTTTGAGTTCTTGGTTTTATTAAGCCGAGGTGCTTAGAAAAAAAATTAAGTATTAAAATATAATTGCTGTATGTAAATTTGATGATTGTATTTGCGATTTTTATGAATATTTACAGCACTACAACAAATCTGACGCTATGAATAATCCTAAAACTTCTGAAGCAGTATCTCTAAAGGATTGGCAAGCTCTTCAGCTACAAGTTAAAGAGTTGAAAAAAGAGGTTAGCCGACTGCAAGGGGATAATAGCGACCTTGAGAACTCCCTGTTAACTGCGGTTGAACATGGCGATCTCGTTGAATCAGAATTATTAGATGTTAATAAAAGATTAAAAAGTGAGATTATTGAACGCAAGATGGCGCAGGCTACGTTGCAATCGATCTTAGAAATTGTCTATCGGGATAAAAACGATTTAGAAATCATGCTGTCCACCGCCACAGAGCATGGTGATGCGATCGAATATGAGCAGTACAATCGCGCCGTGGAAACTATGCGTCAGAGCGAGGAACAGTTCCGTACCCTTGCCGAATCAACTAGTATGGCGATGCTGGTCAGTAACCTTGACAGTGGGGCGATCGCCTATGCTAATACCAGTGCAGGTACAATGCTCCAGCGAGAATCTCAAGAATTGATTAATAAATTGATTCCAGATTTGTATTTTCTCGAATCAGAATGGAATGACTTACACCAGTATTTTTTAGAAAACCAAAGAGTGCGTGACTATGAAATTCGGTTACGCAGAGCCGACAAAGAGCCTCTATGGGTACTTGCCTCTTTGCATCTGCTTTGGCTGAAAGGTGAGCAAGTTTTATTGAGTACTTTCTATGATATTACCCTGCTCAAAAATACAGAAATTGCGCTGCGTGAATCAGAAACTAAGTTGAGAGAACAAGCTAATCTCTTAGAGCAACGGGTAGAGGAGCGGACTCGCGCTCTTAAACTAGCGAAGGAAGCCGCCGAATCAGCTAGTCGTTCTAAAGCAACGTTTTTAGCGAATATGAGTCATGAGTTGCGAACACCCTTGAATGCAATTCTTGGCTTCGCACAGCTAATGCTCTACGATCAAGACCTAAATGAACAGAACCAAAGTGATTTACAGATAATCTGTAATAGTGGACATCATTTATTGACGATGATTAACGATATTTTGGAAATGTCTAAACTTGAGGCTGGAGGCATATTTTTAAGGGAACAGGAATGTGATCTCACAGACATTATTGATACGGCAAAGGATATGCTGCACCTTAAAGCGCTTGAGAAGAAGTTGGACTTTGAGGTGATTATTCATCCCCACACGCCGCGATTAATTTATACCGACGAAGGTAAGCTGCGTCAGATTTTGATCAATTTAGTTGGTAACGCGATTAAATTTACAGACTTGGGACATGTTTATGTGAGGGTATTTGTCCAAAATAATCTGCACCTTTATTTTGAAGTAGAAGATACAGGATCAGGTATTAGTGATTCGGAAATGGCAACTTTATTTCAGCCTTTTGTACAGACTGATTCTGGGAGGCGATCGCAAGAGGGTACGGGCTTAGGTTTATCCATTAGTTACAATTATGTGCTTCTCATGGGCGGACAAATGTCGGTCACAAGTGAAGTTGGCAAGGGTTCTACCTTTAGATTTAACATTCCCCTTAAGCCGTTGGAATTTAACAACTCAGAATCAATTAGCTCGTCTAATCGGGTAGTTGGGATTCAATCAAACCAAACGAATTACCGAATTCTCATTGCTGAAGATACACGCCTTAATCGTCAATTATTGACCAGAATCTTGAGTCCGCTTGGATTTGAAGTTAGGGAAGTAAATAATGGAATAGAAGCGATCGCCGTTTGGCAGTCTTGGTCGCCGCATTTAATTTGGATGGATGCAAGAATGCCGATGTTGAATGGTAGTGAGGCTGCATCCGCAATTAGAGCGATCGAGGCTGAGCGTAATATCCCAGATGCTGAACGAGTGAAGATGATTGCGCTCACGGCTAGTCTAGTCAATAGCGAAGAAGAAGATTTATCAATCTATGGATTTGATGGATTTGTAAGTAAGCCATTTACGGAAGATTTAGTATTTGAAGAAATGGCTAAACATCTCAATTTACAATATGTCTACTTGGCAATGTAAACCAAAAGCGAGACCCAACGTTTAGTTCTCCTGTTACACCGATCGCCCCACCATGAGCTTCCACAATTTGCCGACAAATATATAGTCCTAACCCAAGACTAAGCGATCGGCGATTGAGGTTGCCTTGAGTTTTACCTTGAGCGTAAAGTTCAAATAAATGTTCACGTTGCTCAGTAGATATGCCAACTCCATCATCAATAACGGCACAGGTTAACATATTTTCAGAATCGACTTCGGCGGAAATAGTTAATTTTAAATTTGGTGGATTATGTTTGAGCGCATTCGCAATCAAGTTTTGAAAAACTCGACAAATACTCGCAGGATCAATGTCCGCAAGGGGTAAATTTTCAGATATTTGGATATTAACTTCCGTTGCTTCTTTGTCCAACAGAGACTGTAAATCATCGATCGCGGATTGGATGACCTCCCTAATTGCCACAGGTTGAGGATGGATGACTATGCCGTGAACATCATTAACATGGGATTCTAAGAGTGAATTGATTAATGCTAACTGGCGATCGCCACTTTGTTGCATTCGCTCAAGGGTGCTACGCGGTAGAATAATACCCGCTTCAGGATTTGAGGTCTGCGCCAAATTATTCAAGACCATCAGTAGCCCTGTGACTGGATTACGCAAGTCATGGGAAACAGCATGGAGAAAGATCGTCAAGGCTTCTTCAGCACGTTTGCGATCGCTAATTTCGGTTTGTAAATTACGATTTTGTAATTCGATTTGCTGACGCTGTTTGGCGATCGTTAAATGGGTACGAATTCTGATTAAAACTTCTTCATGTTCAAAGGGTTTAGTCACATAGTCCACTGCCCCCAAGGATAAACCGCGCACTTTATCGACAGTTTC
The DNA here is from genome assembly GCA_044355035.1 of Pseudanabaena sp. Lineage (GTDB taxonomy): Bacteria > Cyanobacteriota > Cyanobacteriia > Pseudanabaenales > Pseudanabaenaceae > Pseudanabaena. The sequence continues at coordinate 5,902 of JBIKYX010000068.1, forward strand.
TGAAAGTGCGGTCATAAAGATAATCGGAATTTTACTGGTTTCCGCATTTGCCTTGAGTCGCTGACAAGTCTCAAAACCATCGATCCCAGGCATCATCACATCTAACAAAATCAGGTCAGGCTTGACATATTCAATCTGCTCGATCGCACTTTCCCCATCAGTAGCAACTAAGACCCGCAAACCCACATCCCGTAGCAAGTTTACTAGTACGCTTAGATTTGTGGGATTGTCATCAACAACCAGCACACAGCCTTCAAGGGCATGGCAGAGATTGGAAACAGGATCTTTTGAAGCATCTTTTGCTATATCTTCGGTGATATTTGTCGGCAGATCGCGCATAGGATTGGGTAAAAACTAATATAGATTATGGTAGTTGCGAATTTGACGAACAAAACAAGTCAAGTCTACGCGAGTTGTTGAATATTTTGCGGCTGCATTTTAGAAGACGGATTTTCGGTTATTTTCAGCCAGTTAGCAACCACTTGGCAACCATAAGTAAAAAAAATCATTAGAAATAATTTCAGGTTTGAAGCGATCGCGAAAAATCATGGTTAAAATAACAGCACGAAATCTCTAATGTTCTGCTCTTAATCACTAAGTCCCCCAGCAACCGTGAAACTCCTCAAGATTTTTCAGGTATTCCCATTTTTTGACCGCACTGTCGATAAATGGGCGACAGAAGCCCGTCTATTGCGATGGCTGACTTTTTTGTGGTTATTTGCTGGGCTAGCGGTACTGTTTTCGGCATCCTATCCCGTTGCCGATATTGCTTTCAAGGATGGCACGCTTTATTTTAAATTTCAATTGGCTTGGGCGGTGATTGGTTTGCTGATCTTTAATGCGATCGTGCATTTGCCATTAAAGTTCATGCTCAAGATTAGTCCGATCTTTTTGTTTATTATTTTGGCGATGCTCTACGCGACCCATATCCCTGGGTTGGGGACAACACGCAACGCTGCAACTCGATGGTTATCGGTGGGTTCGAGTTCGTTTTTATTGCAGCCTTCAGAATTAATTAAGCCATTTTTGATTTTGCAAGCGGCGCAACTTTTTGGTAATTGGAATCGTACGCCTTGGAAAGCAAAGGTTGGTTGGCTATTTGTATTTTTGTTGGTGCTAGGCGGTATTTTGATGCAGCCGAGTTTGAGCGTGACAGCGCTTTGTGGGATTACGCTATGGTTGATTGCTTTGGGCGCAGGCTTACCAAGCATTCAGCTATTTGGTACTGCGGCTTTGGGGACTTGCGTAGCGATCGCCAGTGTCACCTTTCGCGAATATCAGAGGCGGCGAATCATGTCATTTCTCGATCCTTGGCAAGATCAAGCAGGAGATGGCTATCAATTAGTACAGAGTTTGATGGCGATTGGCTCAGGTGGATTATGGGGGACGGGGTTTGGGTTGTCCCAACAAAAATTATTTTTACCGATTCAATATACTGACTTTATTTTCGCGGTTTTTGCCGAAGAATTTGGCTTGCTTGGTGGAATTTGCTTGCTTTTGTTGGTAATGATTTACGGCACAATTGGGCTATCTGTCACCTATAAGTGCAAAGATCCTGTGATTCGGTTGATTGCTCTTGGTTCCACCTCGTTGATTGTGGTGCAAGCAATTTTAAATGTGGGCGTAGCGACTGGAGTATTGCCAACTACGGGTTTACCTTTCCCATTTTTGAGCTATGGCGGTAGTTCCACTTTGTCTTGTTTGTTTATTGCAGGTTTACTGATTCGTTCAGCACGAGAAATGTCGGCGGCGGATGTGATTCCTTTTGCGCGGGTTAATAAAGGCGATCGCAATGATCTCAAAACGAATCTCAAAACGAAACGACAAGAAAAACTAGGCGTGTCAAGACGTTAGTAATAACCGTAAGTTGACCATTTTATAGATGTGAAGAAGTATGACTCTATGCCGCAAATCAGTCGATTTCAGGGAATAATTATGCTACAAGATGTTTTGACGGTGAAACCACTTACGGATTATAAACTCCATTTGCTATTTGAAGATGGGATGGAGGGAGTTGTTGACTTGTCAAAGATGATTGAGTTTACTGGTGTTTTTGCCCCATTGAAAGATAGAAGTTTCTTTGAAGGTGTATATGTAAATCCTGAACTGGGGACTATTCAATGGGAAAACGATGCTGATTTAGATCCTGATGTGCTTTATGCGGCGGTTTCAGGTCAGACAATTCCAGATTTTGATCGGATGGTTTCTACTGTGGAAGGGGATGTGATCAAGCTCTATCGTCCTCGAAATGCAAGATTGGGGAAGGTTACTGTTCAGGATACGATCGCTAAGCGACAAGTTCAGATTGATTTGCCAGAAAGTGAATATGCGATCGCTACTTCTGCTCATCAACAAAAAAAGTTAATAATTTGCTACGGAAATTTGATTAAGAAAAGCCGTTTGCTGAAGCTTGAGAATCCTCACAGTTTAGCTATTTTGGATTAGGGTTTGTTTTTTGCTTTGCTTTGCTTTGCTTTGTAAGCCTTTGAGGAATAAGGCGATCGCCTAGAAAATCAAAGTGTTATTATCAGGTTAATTGGCTCAGGATATTTGTTATGAGTACTCTATAAACTCTATCGTTCATCGATCGCACTCGAAGGACTACTTGATTCTTTAGCTTTTCTACTACGATAGGATCTCGTAGTCGATTTTGTAAAATCAGACAATCAAAATACATTAAAAAATCAGTTATGGATAAAAAAAAGAAAAATCTAATATCACCGTCTGACACAGTTCTGATGTTATCTGCTGGCACAAGCCTGATGTCTAGTGTCAACATTAAACCCGAAATAGATAGGGAACTGCGTTTATTCGCTCATGAAAATCTTAAAGTAAAAAAAAGTGCATCTAGAAAAAGTGGATATGGAAGTTTTATTGAAATCATAATTAAGGAAGATTTGTACATTAATGCAACTGGCAGAAATAAACTTAGAGATTGCTTATGTGCAATACCTGCTTTACCAGATCAACACGGTGCTAGTGTTAGTAACGCACATTCCAAAATATGCTCAGCTTTTGGGCAGCGTCGTAGTCCTGGAGGCAGTGTTATAGAAGAGGTGTATTTTCTTGATGATGATCATTATTGGAAACCTTTAGGCGATCTTAGAGACAAAAAGCTACCTAAAAGAAGCACACTAGATATTGACCAAGTCATGAATTTTCTTCAGGAAAATCAAGATATTCTTGCTGAAATACTCAAGACTAATATAACCAAAGAAGACCTTATTGCACTTGCCTATCGAAAAGAGCAGCTTGATATTTTTGAGAAAATTCTTCATAATCCCTTAGATTTCAAAACTTATAAAGAAAAATTTGCACTGAGAGGAGATGAAGCAGTATGGCAGCACTTTTTTGAAAAGAATACATGGATTTTTGGTTATGGACTAAATTATATATTCACATCACCTCTTAGTGATGATTTGAAGCTAGAACAAGTTGTTCAAGGTTATTCATTTTTTCAAAGTGGAAAAAGAGTAGATGCACTACTTAAAACTCGCGGGTTTATAAGTTCACTCTGTTTTGTCGAAATAAAAACACATAACACACCATTAATTGAATCGGGAAGTTATCGCCCTGCCTGCTATTGCATCTCAAGAGAATTAGCTGGATCTGTTTCTCAGATTCAAAAAACAGTTCAAAAAGCAGTCAGTAATATTCGGACTAAGCTAGAAGTAGTAACACCAGATGGTAATCCAACAGATAATGTTGCGTATCTTTATCAACCTCGTTCCTTTATAATCATTGGCAAACTTGATGAGTTTCAAACACCTAATGGAACTAACGAGGAAAAGTTTGGTTCTTTTGAGCTGTTCAGACAGAATATTAACAATCCTGAAGTGATTACGTTTGATGAGTTGTATGAACGGGCAAAATTTATTGTTAGACAGGCTGAAAAGTAAGTATATTTATGAGAATAAAACACATTAGCAAAGTTAGCGCTCAACGATATAAAAATCTTGACTTAGAACGAGGATTAGTGCTAAGTCAGGAACTAAATGTATTCGTTGGATCAAATGGCTCTGGGAAAAGCAACTTTATCGCATTACTCAAATTTTTAAAAGATAGTCTCTCAGATAATATTTCATCAAAAAAAGATGGTGCAACTAATTTTGTGAAATCTGTGACTGAGATAGGTGATTCTGAAATGTTAAATGCATGGTTATTACCGCCTGAAAAAGTAAATTTAGAATACACATTCTTTGTGGAAGGCTTTGAAAATGATCTATTGAGTTTGCAACTATCTCTTTTATGCTCAAACAAAAAATCTTCGCAAATTGCAGGAGAAAATTTATCTAGCCATTTTCGAGAACATCCAGAAAATATGCATAGATTTTTTTATAAATTTCATGAGTATTCTATTGGCAACGGCTTTATAAAAAAATTCCAAGAAAAAGGATCTTCACAAGATTCTTATCAAATAGCTAACATACCAACAGATGAAATCGGTCTATCAATCATTCCGAAACTACTAGAAAATATAGAACATTCACCAGACAAAGAAGTTGTATATTTTGCCCGCCGTCAAATTATTAATTTCTTATCTGATTGGCGATTTTATAGCGCTAATAATATGAATCTAAAAAGGATTCGTAATGCAGAACCAGAAATCGGATCTCCAGAGAAATATTTAAACCCTGACTGTGAAAATTTAGCCTTAGTCCTAGACAGCCTCATCCAAGAAAGCATCGACTTTGAAGACCAACTCAACGTCATCATGCACGACATCTTGCCACAAACCAAACGCATTCGCCCCATCAGAACAGGTAGAACTAGAATGAGCATTGAATGGTATTTACAAAATGCAAAACGTCCCCTATTCATTGATGAAATGTCCGATGGTACAGTCAGAATGCTATGTTGGGCAATCATCCTCAACTCCCCTAACCTACCCTCCCTCATCGTCATTGACGAACCAGAAGTCGGCTTACACGTTCAATGGTTGAGCTACCTCGCCGAATGGATTAAAAACGCCGCCGCTAGAACACAAGTGATCATCACCACCCATAGCCCCGACCTATTGGATAAATTTACAGACCGTCTCGAAAATGTCCATGTCTTTGAAGCCTCCAACCCAGAGCAAACCCTATTCCACGTCAAAACCCTATCTAGAGAACGTCTACAAGACCGTCTAGATGAAGGTTGGGAACTTGGCGATTTGTATCGAGTGGGTGAACCTGAAATCGGAGGCTGGGCATTATGATCGTATGGGTATTTGCAGGAGGTGGGGAATCTGAGATATTAGGTCTGAAGCCATTTTTGGACAGATCGTTTCCAAAATGTGAATTCAAGTTATGCACACCAATTAGAAAGAAGCCAGCACCCAAGTTTAGGCGGGAAGCCCCACCACAAGGCTATACAGGTAGATCATTGCTTGACCAAATCAAAGCACAACTATCCATAAAATTGGACTTGAAAGATACTTGTGACCTCATCGTAATTTTTGATGATCTTGACTATCCATTAGCTGAAATACAAGAACTAAGCTTTGTCGATCAGAAACGTCAAATTTTTGAAGACTTTCTCAAACAAATCTGGGAAAAATATCCAGAACGAACACCAATCAAACATATCATCGGATTTGCGAAACCTGAACTAGAGTCTTGGGTAATTGCTGACTGGGAAAAAACAGTTGGAAAAGCTCCAGAATTTCGAGAAAGAAGCAAATCTATGCAGCACTGGTTAGTAACTGAGTGCAAACTATCTTTTAGCAATCCTGAAGATTTTGGGCTAGATCCCGCATTTCCCCAGAGCCATCATCAAAAGCTTTCCAACGCAATTATCCAAGCCTCAGAACAAAAAGAAGGAATGAGATATTCCAAACAACTGCATACCGCCCGTTTTATCAAGCAACTCGACTCTGTGATCGCCCAACAAAAATGTCCAGAATTCCGCAAGTTTTTCACTAGCCTGTCACGTCTCACCAGTCCTTCAAAAAGCTAACCGCTAAGCGCTAACGGCTAACTGCTATACCCCAATGACCCAAACAAGATTACAATATGTTAAGCAAAACTTAACAACAAGGTAACGACAGTCAGGGTCGAGCATAAACATGAAAGCAGTGATTATTGGTGCAGGCTTAGCAGGTATGAGTACTGCCGTAGAACTTAGCGAACAAGGCTATGAGGTAGAACTTTTTGAATCCCGTCCCTTTGTAGGCGGCAAAGTCAGCAGTTGGCTAGACAAAGATGGCAACCATATCGAAATGGGCTTGCACGTATTTTTTGGCTGCTACTACAACCTCTTTGCACTGATGAAAAAAACAGGCGCATTCGAGCATCTCCGCCTCAAGGAACACACCCATATTTTCGTAAATCCCGGCGGCGCACAGGCTGCCCTCGACTTTCGGAACTTTGGCGGTGCGCCCTTTCATGGACTAAAAGCTTTTGTAACCACAGGACAATTACCTCTTAAGGACAAAATCCAGAATGCGATCGCGATCGGGCGGAGTCCATTAATTCGCGGCTTAGTCGATCATGTTGGCGCAATGAAAGAAATCCGCGCCCTTGATAATATCAGTTTTAAAGATTGGTTTTTGGGGATGGGCGGCTCGCAAGCGAGTCTCGATCTGATGTGGGATGCGATCGCCTATGGTTTGGGGTTCATCGACTGCGAGAATATCTCGGCACGATGTATGCTGACGATTTTTCAGTTTTTTGCATCCCGCACCGAAGCTTCCATTTTGAGAATGCTGGAAGGTTCTCCCAATGACTTCTTGCATAAGCCAATCGTTAAACATATTGAATCAAAGGGCGGTAAAATCCATTTGCGGCGTGGTGTACGCGAAGTTCTCTTTGAAGGTGAAGGTGAAGAGACTCGCGTGACTGGTTTCATCGTTGGGAAAGAAGACGGCGAAGAAATTGTCAATGCAGATGTGTATATTTGCGCTACGGATGTGCCTGGAGTGAAGAGAATCATTCCTGAGAAATGGCGAGTGTGGTCGCAGTTTGACAATATCTATAAATTAGATGCTGTTCCTGTAATTACAGTCCAACTCCGCTTCGATGGTTGGGTAACGGATATTGATAATTTGCTCTATGCCATTAAAGTAGACTTCTCTACCTTTGCCGATCTGGCGATTACTAGTCCTACGGATTATTACAAAGAAGGAGAAGGTTCGCTGTTGCAGTTAGTGATTACCCCTGCGGATGATTACATTAAGCTCAGTAATGAAGCGATCGTGGAGAAAATGATTGCTCAAGTGCATCAGATTTTCCCTTCTTCTAACCAGCTAAAGGTCACTTGGTCGAGCGTAGTCAAACTCGCCCAATCTCTCTATCGTGAAGCACCTGGACAAGATCCCTTCCGTCCTGCTCAAGCTACACCTGTATCGAACTTCTTCCTTGCAGGTAGCTACACGATGCAAGACTATATCGACAGTATGGAAGGCGCGACGCTTTCAGGGAAAATGTGTGCGGCGGAAGTGCTTAAAAGTAAGCAACTGATGAAAGCATAAATTCGGAATCGCGGATTAAACGAATTTAGAGATGACACGGATTTAGAGCCATGAATTTACAATCTGTGTAATCAGATAATCCGTATAATCTGTGATTCTGATGTTATTAGAGATTTGGTATAAAATAGATCAGCCCGATGCAATGAGAACCTTATGGAGTCCGATCAACTGCCTTTAGAAGAGAATTTAAACCCATCTGATCAAGGTGAATCCCCCGAAGCGATCGCCCCATCAGTAAATTTAGATAACTCTCAAAACGAAAATATTAACGAAAGTATTAACGGAAATATTTCTGAACAGCCCGTTAACATCGATTTAGCAATTAGTGCAGAAATTGACGAAGTAACTAGTGAGATAACCAGTGAAAATATAGCGATTGCTGCTGATATTTCCCAAGAGGATGTGGTTATTGCGGCGATCGCACAACTAAAACAGCAAGAGCTAGAACTCAAGGAGGAAATTGATCGCCTCAAAACTACAAAATCAAAAATTTTACAAGACCAGATCGATGACCTCCAGTCAGGAATTATTCGTTTAGCACAGGCGGATGTGGCTCGCCTCGAATATCAGAAGCAAGAACTGCAATCAGCGATCGCGATTCTTGAAAAGAAAAAAGATCGGATCGAAAAGGAAATGACTAGTACTTACGCAGGTGCGTCACAAGACATAGCAGTGCGGGTTCAGGGCTTTAAAGATTATTTAGTCGGCAGTTTACAAGATTTAGTCGCCAGCGCCGAAAAATTGAACCTTGTCGCTCCTACCAAGCCTGAGCCTGAACCTGTAGTAGTTACAGAAAAGAAACCTGCCAAAGAAGCGGAGCCATTGCAGCTATCGGGACAAACCTTTGCCGAATATAAACAACGGGTTGATCAACTCTTAGATCGTTATCGCACCTTGCCTGATTATTATGGTCCCGCATGGAAACTGCGACGTACTTTTGAGCAAGTTCATGCCGATCGCGTATCGAAATGGTTTTTTGAACAGTCTGGGCGCGGCGCAATTCGCACAATGGGAACCCGCCTACAGAATATTTTGGTCACTTCGGCAGCGATCTCCGTTTTAAAATCTGTTTATGGGGAAAGTTTACGGATTTTAGTTTTAGCTACTTCTCCCGAACGCCTTGGCGAATGGCGGCGCGGATTCCAAGATTGTTTAGGCTTGACCAGAGAACATTTCGGCTCTGACAAAGGCATTGCCCTATTTGAAGATGCTGAACCGATGGCGGTCAAAGGCGATCGCATGGTCAAGGAGGGCTTAAAGCCATTAGTGATCATTGATGAATCAGAAGAACTCATCTCTGTAGATTTACTGCGGTTCCCATTATTAATCGCCTTTGGTGGCGCAGCCGAAGTTAAAACTGGCGCACCTTCCGCCTATATGAACCGTGACATGAATCGCGATTCTAGTCGTGAGAATCAAAATAATCGCGATTATGTTCGAGAAGCACCGCGTGATAATTTCCGTGACAATTTTCGCGATGGCTCTCGTGATGTGGGGCGCGATGTAAATCGAGATTATGCCCCCAAGGATCGGGATAGTCGTGATTATGGCTCACGCGATAATAATTCCAATCGTAATTATGGCGATCGCAATCCCCGTGATACAGGCTATAGCGATCGGGGTCGCAATAATCAAGATTCTGACTGGGACTGGTAATACTGGTAATAAAAAAGGCGCGTTGCGCCTTTTTTATTATTCAAAGTAAACAGCGCATCGCGCCTTTTACCTTATTTGGGTTTTGCGGGGGCAACTGTGGCAGGAATTGTCTGAGGCGCGACTTGAGGTGTTGCCGATTGCTGCGTATTTTTGAGAATATATTCAAAAGAAGTACGCGATGGCACAAACTGGAAGCGCTCCACTTCTGGATTAGGCTTATTGTCCTTAGAAACCATTGAGTCTAGAACTTGGAACAGTGATGCAACTTGAATCTTGGTTGATTTGGTGACATCGGGCTGGTCTTTGCTAGCGCGATCGAGTAAGTTTTGCAAATCCGACTTATCAAGGAAAAATGGAACCACCTGCTCCTTCTTACCATTTTGATCGATGCTCATGGTTAGCAAGCCTTGGCTCTTGTCTTGTCCGCCGATCGCAAAGAAAACAGGCACATTTGGGATTTTGTCCGCCGCGACACCTTGAGCCGTGAGAATAGTTCTCGCTGACTCAATGCTAGCTCTAGCAGGAATAAACTGAAAAACAACTTTTTTGTCTTTGTTTTGGCGAATCACCTGATAGGCATCATTCATTGATCGCACGATGATCTGTGCTTTTTTCCCAACATCAGGGTTATTCTTTTTGACCTGACCTAGCATCTGTTGCGCTTCATCGGAGCCGAGAAAGAAAAACAAAATCTGACTATCATCAGGTTTAGCATTTGGTTGCTGTGGCACACTTCCCAAAAGTGGCGAGCCTTTATCATCAGTAATCGTGAAAATAGGAATACTGCCCAATCGCTCCAAAACCTGTGCCTCGGTAAGAGCTTCAGCTTTGAGAGTAAATATGGGACTAACAGCGATCGCCCCTGCGACACCTGCGGTGGCTGCTAGACTAACCAACGACTTAAATACGGACATATTTCTCCTAGCTATTATGGCAAAAAAGTAAAAAGGCAAAAGTAAAAAGTAAAAAGGCAAAAAATGGATTAACTGCAAGTTACTCAAGTAACTTGCTTGCCTTCTACTACGCTCTTCACGACTGGAATATTATAAGTATAGTTCCTTTGAAGTAGTTATGCCTAGTGATGTTATGCCACAAGATCAATCACCCAATCAAGCATCAAGTCAAGCACAAGATGAAAATTTCCTTAGCTTTGATGAGATATTTGAAGAGATGAATTATCGTCAAGCGCAGAGGACTTTGCGCGATATTGTGGCGAATTTGGACTTGTCGGAGCGGGAGCGGCGCGGATTAGAAGAACCACTCGAAGAACTTGAACAAATGCTCGATAAATTGGAGCGTCAAGTTTTACAGATTGCGGTGTTTGGCATGGTGGGGCGCGGCAAGTCTTCCGTATTAAATGCGCTGATGGGTGGTCAAGTATTTGAAACAGGTCCCCTGCATGGTGTAACGACTAGTCGGCAGGCGGCGGAATGGCAAATCTCACGGCAGGCGATGCAATCTAATGGCGATCGCACTATTCTTAAAGCGTCATTTCAAGGACGGGGCGAGGCGCGAATCGAGTTAATTGATACGCCTGGGATCGATGAAGTTGATGGTGAGGGGCGTGCCGAACTTGCCAAAAGAATTGCTCAACAGGCGGATTTAATTTTATTTGTAGTAGCAGGAGATATTACTAAGGTTGAATATGATGCGCTTTCGGAACTAAGGGGCGCGAGTAAACCAATTTTGTTGGTATTTAATAAAATAGACCAATATCCGCCTGAGGATCGGCTGGCTATTTATGCCAAAATCCGTGATGAACGGGTGCGGGAATTATTGACTAAAGATGAAATTGTCATGACGGCGGCTTCTCCCCTGATTGCCAAAGCAATCCGTCAGCCCGATGGTTCCTTTGAAGCGGAGTTAGTTTCAGGTAAACCCCAAATCGATGATCTGAAACTCAAGATTTTGGAGGTACTCGATCGCGAAGGTAAATCTTTAATTGCACTAAATACGATGCTGTTTGCGGATATGGTGCAGGAGCGCGTAGTTCAACGCAAAATGTTTGTGCGCGATCGCCAAGCTAATCGGGTGATCTGGAATTGTGTGATTACCCAAGCCGTAGCGATCGCTGTTAATCCATTTACCGTAGTTGATGTAATTACCACCGCGATTATTGATGTATCGATGATTGTGGCTCTCTCGAAACTTTATGGGATCGAGATGAGTAATCGCGGCGCGATCGCCCTAATGCAAAAAATAGCGATCGGCATGGGTGGTATCGGTGCAAGTGAATTTTTAGCGACATTCGGATTAAGTTCCCTCAAAAGTTTGTTAGGAATTGCTGCGCCCGTAACGGGTGGTTTGACATTGGGAGGATATGTATCGATTGCGATCGCTCAAGCTGGTGTTGCAGGTTTTTCCACCTATGCATTGGGAATGGTGACTAAGGAATATCTCGCCAATGGTGCGTCATGGGGAGCCGATGGACCGAAAGCTGTGGTTAAGCGTATTTTGGAAACCATTGATGAGGATTCAATCCTCGCCAGAATCAAAGACGAACTTCGCGCCAAAATTGATCTCCGCCGCCTAAGAAAAATATAGAAAATTTACTCAGGTAAATAATCCTCATCTAAAACTTGATCGGCGGTGAAAGGAGATGTTATGGGAAAGGTATCTATAGAAATATTTGTCTCAAGAGATGCGAGTTTCCTTGCCGCTTTGTAGCAATCATGAAACTCCTCCGTAAAATGGCGCTTGAGGCTGGGGCTAGTTTTGAAAGCCTTCTGTAATCTACGGCGATGCTCAAATAATGTCGATCGCCAACTGTTCGATCGCTTTTCGGGTTGATATTTGTATTTCAACAGGTGCATCAGCACTACTTCCAAATTGCTTTCTAACCCATTCTTTTGGCTACTACCCATATCACTGATTTCTTCGATGAGATTTTCTCTGTCCAACTCAGACAGTCTATTTTCTGATAGCAACGTCACCGCCCGTTCAATCCATAGACAAAAATCTTGTTTATAGAGATCGTGATGGGATATTGTTGGTTGAATTTGGTTAGCGATGGTCATATCTATTGGCTCGCTCTTGGGGTTATCAGTAGTTAAATTATAGATAATTTGAATCTAATCATTTACGACGGCTGTAAAACTTAAAAATCCGTCAAATTTAACTATTGTGCCAGAAACGAAAAAGAGAGTTCCTACGCGATGTGCAGCAACTCTCTTTTCGGTTTGTATTAAATCTATAGCTGTTGCGTAAAAAATAGTAGGTAATGGCAACGTCAGTAAATCCAATACCTACTAACTCTTGTTCAATGAAACAATTGAGACGCACATATAGGATCTCACGAAGCACAAAAAGTTTTCATCGGCTAAAGCGCTTATTTGAAATGCCCTCTACATAAGCATTTTGGCTTGATCGCTAATAAATCTATAAAAAGAGAGGCTCAAACCATGTTCGAGCCTCTCTTTTGTGAAACTAATTTAAAAACTAGCCTTCAACAATTACTTTGCCCTGCATACCAGCACCACGATGTGGTGAGCAGTAGTAAGAGAATTCACCAGCTTCGTTAAAAGTAGACTCTAGCTCAGCTTTAGGCTTTTGAGCCAATTTCTTGTGGGAAAGCTCTGCATGACCATCAAACACAATATTGTGTGGGAAAGCCTTATTGTTCACCCATTTGATGCTATCGCCAACTTTGATGGTGACAACCTTAGGCTCAAACACCAACTGACCACCATCAGAACCCATCTTAACGGTGACAGTATCAGCAGAAGCAGAACTTGCCGACATGAAGAAGCTACCAACAATAAACAAGAAACTAGCGATCGCTAAACCAAGTTTTTTCGACAAAGAAGAAAGATTCATAATTAATTACCAACTAAAATTCAACTTGACTTGCACTAATTCGACTCGACTCGAACTAAGGCAACTAAAACATGTAGAGAGAGGACTAATAAACTAGTTTATCTAACGATGACGTATGACTAGTACGCATATAGTTAGATTCACATTCTTGATTTAATAGTATATCTTGCCGCCGCCCCAGCCAATACCTCTAACCTTGGGTTGGTAGAGGATATAACCTGCAATTAACTTGAGGTCATTATCGGTTAAGCCACGCATGATTGGGAAAATATCAGTACTTTTGAGGCTAGGGTGAACGTCATAAATTTCGGTCACGCCGTCATAGGTGGTGGGCTTCTTCATGAAATCCACTAAACCAAGCACGTTGTTACGGGTAGGAAAAGCTCCAGCTAAGGACTCTGGAGATAGATTGACGTTAGGATTGGTGAATGTGGCTCCGCCAAGGTGACAGGTGGCACAGGTATTAGCAAATAATTTCTTACCCTTGGAAATGTCTTTTTGGGTCAAGACAATGTTGGTGGTTTCATTAAGGGGGACAGTACGCAATTCGATAGGAATATCGGCGGCGCTAACACTGGATGTAAAAAGCTGGAAGGATAGCATTACGAATGCGATCGCTACAGCTAGATGTTTAAAAAGATTTTTGTTCATGATTACGGAGATAATTTAGTTAATCTAAGTTTATCTAAAAGAAATTAATCTAATGTTAAAGATTTGTTGCGATTGGCTAATCACGATCGATCTTTAGGCTTTTTAGAATTTTGGGCTTCAGATGCCATGATTACGGCTTTTGCATCTTCCAAAGCAAGTTTGGTTTCCGCATCTTGGTAAGCGATGCCAAGGCGATCGCATAGTTGAAATACAGACTCAAGGCTGAGTTTGTAGTCTTCTGCGATCTCAGCGATCGAATAGTCAGCAAAGCCCATAACAATACTCTTATCAAGTTAATTCTAGAGATGTTTGTGCTATTTTCTCATGCAAACAGCCAAAAATAAGGTCGGTGCATCGCACCGACCTTATTTTTGAATTCAAGCGATCGCCGTGTGATCAATCACATCTTGCCAACGCCCATTACCGACAGCCCTGATTGCTTCACGCAGTTGAATATCACCTGTATAAATCGCCTTACCAACGATCGCTCCTGTGACTCCAACTGACTCTAGAGATACGAGATTTAGTAAATCTGTAATCGAACTCACACCGCCTGATGCGATTACTGGCACATTGACATTTTCCGCAAGGTAACGCAAAGCTTCAATATTTGGTCCTTGCATCGTGCCATCGCGATGAATATCGGTGTAAATAATTCCAGCTACGCCAACCTCGGTCATCCGCTTAGCTAGATCGACAGCCATGACATCCGATGTGGTTAACCAACCTCTGGTCGCTACTTTGCCGTCACGGGCATCAATGCCAATCATGATTTGCTCAGGAAATTCCGCACAAATATCCGCAACCAGTTGCGAGCTTTCCACCGCCGCCGTTCCTAAAATGACGCGACTCACGCCAGAGTTTAGCACCGAAACGATACTTTCGCGATCGCGTAATCCGCCGCCCATCTGCACTCGCATGGGGATGGAACGGGCGATCGCCTCAATTACTTTCAGGTTTTGGGGCTTGCCAGCCTTTGCGCCATCTAAATCAACTACATGTAAATACTTAGCGCCTTGACTGTACCAGCGTTGGGCAACCTCTACAGGGTCTTCACCAAATACTTCCGATTGTTGATAATCCCCTTGATAGAGCCTAACGCAGCGTCCATCTAAAATATCAATTGCGGGAATTACATCCATAATTTTTACCTACGATCCCAGAAGTTTATTTTAACTAGATTTAGCGATCGCGGTATAGTACAAATCATCGAATGTCAATATTTCTCGCCCTTACACATTTCTCGCACATTTCTCGCATTTACCCATTTTTCCCACGAACAAAGTCAGTATGAAGTCCGTATCGCAAAAATTGATGTCTATTGGCTTCGTGATTAGCATTGCTTTTTTGCTGATGGCGATCGCTTCACCGTTACTCCAAGCCGCAGGGCTGTTGAATCCCAATGAATTTCTCAGCTACCCGATCCATGATGCCCCCTCAGCAAAGCATTGGTTTGGGACAGATTTGCAGGGACATGATGTATTTGCACGGACGATCGCGGGCGCAAGTGTGGCTTGGCAAGTGACAATCGCCTCAACGGTAATTAGCATTGTCGTCGGTGTCCCTCTAGGGATGATTAGTGGATACAAAGGCGGCTGGCTGGATCGAGCCTTAGTATTTTTGATGGACGCACTTTATACATTGCCAAGTTTATTGCTGTCGCTGACGATCGCTTTTGTGGTCGGTGCGGGTGTCTGGAATGCGGCGATCGCCCTCAGTGTTGCCTATATCCCCCAATATTTTCGGGTCATCCGCAACCAAACTGTGAGTACGAAAACCGAGGTTTATATTGAGGCGGCTCAAGCGATCGGTGCTGACACGAAAACGATCTTAATTAAATATCTTGCGCCCAACGTGATCCAAAGCTTACCCGTAATTTTCACCCTCAACGCCGCCGATGCGATTTTGACGATCGCGGGTTTAGGATTTTTAGGTTTAGGCATTCCTGAAGATGTACCTGAATGGGGACATGACCTCAAACAAGCTCTCGATGCGCTCTCGACTGGTGAAAATGTTTGGTGGACAACGGTTTTCCCTGGTTTAGCGATTACTTTTATGGCGATCGGTTTATCGCTAGTAGGTGAAGGTTTGACCCAGAAATTTAGTCGCAAGAAAACTGAAGGTTGATCAAATCTTTGTCCTAATAAATACTCTGTTTTTCATTGACTTATTTGTGGAGTTCAAAGAATTTCCCGAAATGAAGGGCTTCTCGTCTCGGAATCTAAAATATATGAGATCGTTTGCAGAGGCTTGGACAGACGAACAAATAGTGCAGCAACTTGCTGCACAAATTCCTTGGTTTCATAATTGCATTCTTCTCGACAAGGTAAAGCCAAAACCAGAGCGCATTTGGTACCCACATTCCGCTCGTAATGGAAGGGTAAAATAATAAGCGAAAGGCAAAGAGAAAGCCAACAATGAGGAAAAAGATATTAACACCAAAAATGCAGATATAAAAGTGTCGAACCTAGACCATCTAGG
>JBIKYX010000069.1:0-21732 GCA_044355035.1 Pseudanabaena sp.
CTTAGCCAGCCCACATTACAAGCAAGATTGAATAGATCGCTACTGCCCATCGCCTTAACTGCAAAACTGCGCGACAGCCGAAAACCTGCATCGCTATCAATAGCCTTGATCGCCAATTTACCTAAAGCCTGATGTAATGCTTCTCGTAAAGAATCTTGAGTTCTCAAATCCACATCAACAATATTAGGCTTCCATTCATAGAAATAACGAACGAATAGCTCATACAGTCCAGCTTTAGTCTCTGGTAGATCTGCATTGGGATTTTGATAAAAAGCCTGACACAACAGAGCCAATCGCAAAGGATGTCTGACCATATCCCGAATGCGATCGCGCTTAGGTTCCTTTAACTTTTCTTGTAAAATTGACGCATTTTTGGGGCGTTTAATTAGGCTAAACCATTGACTGATAAACGAATCAATCTGTTCAAACGATAAATTCCCCATTCTGAAGGTGTCAAAATTGGGCAATCTATTGATATAGGCATCCCAAACATTCAATCGACAAGTCATCACCACCCGCGATTGTCCGATAACCTCCTTTATCTCTCGATTAATCTTATCCAAAGCCTCTGCCGATGACTTGGCTTGCATTTCGTCCAGAGCGTCCAATAGTAACCAAATCTTTCCAGCTTGGAATTGTTGAAACAGCGACTCTTTTTGTTCTTCCGTAGCTTCTCTCTCATTCAGCGCATGGGGCAACCAAACATCATTGATGTAAGTTTTGAGCGATCGCCCCTGTAAATCTGCCAAACCAATAAAAATTGGCAAAAATTGACTATCTTTTAATTTTTCAGCAATTGTCACCAAAAAAGTTGTTTTCCCTGCCCCTGCTTCCCCAGTGATCGCAATATGCTTATTTTTACTCTGCCTTTGAGTAAGTGATTCTAAAAAATCATCGTGTTTAAATGTTCTCTCGATCTCGTAAGTAGCCTCTTTGCTCTCTTTGTCTGGCTTCGATCTACCATCATTACGCGATCGCTCTTCTGTTTTAAGCAAATCAAGAGCTAAATATACATTCACCTCCGCCCCAACCTGTGTAGCTTTACGCCTTAAACTATCCCTTTGTTTTTGCAACAGCATCACACCACAAATTTCATGCCAACGAAACCTAGAGCCTTCAGTCTCTTTATCTGCTTTTTCAGCACTGCCAATAGTTAATGTTGCAAGCAGTTCTTTTTTCTTATTTGTTGCCTCCCTTGCTTTACTCTCAGCAATGCGATCATTAGGAAGTATAGATAATAGACGTTCTATCGTATCCAAAGCGCGATAGCTGTAATCAAAATCAAACTTATTTCTACTCTCATGTTTAAGGCTATTCCGAACATCTATTAACTCATACACATAATCTCGTGCTAAATCCCCCAATTTTGGCTTAAAAATATCATGCCATTGATTCGTGATTAATTTTAAAACAGCTTGCATATCTGACCAATTCAGATCCCCCTTAATTACATGGTATGACTGCAATGAAATCTTTCCACTTGTTACCCAGTTTGCTCCATACCTAGCTTTCATCTCGCGCTTCACAAATGGAGATAATCCACTAGCAAGAATTTCTCGAAAAGCAGTTTCTACAATCTCAAAGTAATTACTCAATTTTTCCTCCAATGACTTGTCCAAATTCTTAGCTAAACTTGATTAATTTTACCTCAATATCATCTATACGATTCTCTCCGATGAGCTATCACAGACACAGTAATGCTTTGATTATCTTCATCAACCGTATAAACTACTCTGTAGTTACCAATGCGATATCGCCAAGAAGCTGATAAATCACCCTTTAGTTTCTTGATATTTGCTCCTTTAAAAGGATTTTGACTCAACTCATCAAAGCATTGCTGTAACTCATCAATTAGCTCATCACTTGCCTTTTCATAAAACTTTCGAGCCTTTCGACCCAATAATATCTCATACATGGCGACGAATACTCTTCAAAGGAACAACATCGCCATTTTCGATATCTTGCATCGCCTCTTGATAGTCTTCCAAAAAATTAGGAATACTCAACAACTCCTCTGTTGCATCATTGCTTTCTCTTTCATCTAGATAAGCCATAAAGTCAGCCGCCACCCGTAACCTCTCAGGTGACAACCTTTGTAAAATCGCCTCAATTTTCTGCACAGTATAGAGATTTTCAGCAACAGCTTCCATGTGAATCACCCGAAAAATATACTACAAACATCTTACAGGAAATTTAGCTAACTCGATTTAACCGTCACAGTCAATTTTAGTCCCAAGCTATCCAGCCAAGCCGCCAACTCATACACCGCCTGACTTTTATCACTTGCGCCAAAATCTTTTACCCATTGGCGATCTCCCCTCCCCCCATCCGCAGACCCAACGAGATGATCCGCATCGCGATCACTGACTTGATGTTAAGCGCTGCTTAAACTTTCTGCACAAAAGTTTTGCCTAGCAAACCTTGGGGACGCACCAATAACACGATAAATAACAGCGCAAAGGCGACTGCATCTTTGTAAGCAGATTGATCCGATGGCACAAAAGACTCGGCAAGCCCTAAAACTACGCCGCCAACAACTGCCCCAGGGATGTTACCTAAACCGCCCAAGACAATTACGGCTAGTCCTTTCAACCCAAAGCCAATGCCAAAATAGGGACCCGCAATACTCACACTAGAGCCAACTAATGTTCCTGCTAGTCCTCCCAAAAATCCAGACACAAAAAAAGTCAACACGATAAAGAAATCAGTATTAATTCCTAACAGGCTGGCAGTGATCGCATCTTCGGCAACTGCTTTCATGGCTTTACCGAGTTTCGTAAAATTAATTGCATAGGTGAGAATGGATAAAATTATGCCAGATACACCAAAAATGACGATCTGCACAGTACGAATGGCGATCGGTTTATCGATTGTGCCGAAGTTGATCGCGGCGGGTAAATTACCATAAATATTTGCGGGGAAATTATAGCTTTCGGCTCCCACCAAATATTGAATGATATTCACGATCGCCACAGCAACACCCAAACTCGATACCAAAGTTAGTAATGGATCAGCTTTGCGATCGCGCAATGGTCGAAAAGCAATTCGCTCAATGAGAACACTCACGCCCCCCGCCAGTAAACTACCGACAAAAATGGCAACAAAAAACGGTAAATGTAGTTCTTTGGGTAAAGACAAGTTAGCTAAAAGTCCATTAAATCCAAATGCACCGCCACAGAGAACATAGGTAAAATATGCACCAAGGGTAAATACTGCGCCATGAGCAAAGTTAATAATTCCTAAAATCGAGAATACTAATGTGTAGCCCAACGCAAAAATGGCGTAAACACTGCCAATCGACAAGCCGTTCAAGAATTGCTGCAAAAATACCGAAAAGTCCATAATGAGTTTTTTAGATGAGTTTCTTTATGCGTTTTTCTAAAAATATTACACTGGTACTTACAGGATTAGCCATCGCTTTAACAATCACGCCAACCCCATCGGCGATCGCCACCCTCCATCGTCCTCATCCAAAACTACAACAAAAGTCCCCACTAAATCCCGAACTAGACCTAATCGCAACTACAGGTACATCACAAATCATCGAGCTACCTGATACGGGCGCTCAAAATGATGAATGGAGTTGTGGACCAAACTCCGCCGCAAGGGTGTTGAGCTACTACGGGCATAATGTGGACTATGAGATCGTCAGAGCCGCTACGGACAAAAAACTGTTTTTACCGCAAAAAATCCGTAATCCCTTTACAAATCAATGGATTGACGTGCGAACAGGTACGCCGCCCCTAACCTTACAACAGGTGATGCAACGCTGGGAAGGCGATCGCGTCAAACGTTCAGCAAAATCTAATTTCAATAGGCTAATTAACCTCGTGCGATCGGGAAAACCTGCGATCGCCTTAATTCGAGTGGGTGGTTTTAAGGTTGCTTATGTTGGCTCGATTCCCTACTTACATTGGATTGTGGTCACGGGAGCCGATTCGCAATCCCAACAAATTTATTACACCGATACCAATAGTAAAAATTATGTGATTTCTTATCAAGATTTTCAATCTAAATGGAACTTGGGATTAGATCAAAATGGATTAGATAAGGGTATGAGTGGGGCGATCGCGAATATTTTGAGAAGTAATGGTGTTGAGCCGAGAACAATGGTGTGGGTGGAGCGCAACCATGACAAACTGTAAGCGCTAATATTGCTGCGCTGTGTGTTAATCAGGTAAATAGCTTTTGTCCAAAGCCTGATTAGAGGTAAAGGGCGATTCTAAAGGAAATAGTTTAATGTCTAAACCAGTTTCTATGGCAGCGAGTTCCCTTGCGGCTGTATAGCAATCATCAAACTCATCAGCAAAATGACGCTTCAGGCTAGGGCTAGTTTTGAAAGCCTTCTGTAATCTACGGCGATGCTCAAATAAGGTTGATCGCCAACTGTTCGATCGCTTTTCGGGTTGATATTTGTATTTCAAAAGGTGCATCAGCACTACTTCCAAATTGCTCTCTAGCCCATGCTTTTGGCTACTGCCCATATCACTGATTTCTTCGATGAGATTTTCTCTGTCCAACTCAGAAAGTCTATTTTCCGATAGCAACTTCACCGCCTGTTCAATCCATAAACAAAAATCTTGTTCATAGAGATCGTGATGGGATATTTGTTGAGTTCGAGTTTTGTTTGCGATAGTCATATCTATTGGCTCGCTCTTGTTGCCTATCAATAGTTAGATTATAAATGATTTGAATCTAATCATTTACGTCTGTTGCAACACTTGAAAAGCCTGTAACTTCAACTCCGTAAATATTGGCGAAATAATGACTTGTTCACCTTCATATACCTTCTCTTCATAAAATCCATCCACCCATTCCAATACGGTCACTCGTCCCAAAATCGGATCGACAATCCAATATTCTGAAATACCCCGCGCCGCATATTCTGATCGCTTATGCCGATAATCCCGACTACTTTGATTAGGGCTAACAACCTCAACCACTAATAACGGCGCTGGCATATCGGAAACTATTAGCGATCGCTTTGCCCCTTCCATCACCTTAGCCAACTCTTCCGAAAACACAACCAAATCGGGAATACGCATCCGTGAACCAGTGGTAATAATTTCTGTCTTCATTGATAAACGATAGAAAGGAATGCCCAATTGAGCGAGGCAAATAACTATAAACATGGCAATACGCCGATTAATTTCACTTTCAGTCGCCATTAATATTGGTTCTCCATCCACAAATTCATACATTACTTCGGTGTCATCGTCATACTCCAAGAATTCCTCAAGGGTCATCTTTGGGGATGGTTGCACGATAGTTGCAATGGGCTTGTCTAATGCGATCGTCATAGCTGCCTCTCTTAAACGATTGAAGCTATCGCTATCATACATTCTCAAACAGAGCCTCGGCGCGTCAGGTCGCAACTGTCTTTAGAAATAATCCAAAAATCGTGTGATTTGTAACGCAACACTGACAAATGATCAGGTAACATTGCGTACAATCAGGAGAACCTGAAACTCTGTAATTACTTATTCCTCACGATGCAACAATTAACACCCAACCCCAGCTTTAGCTTGACCATCCGTGTGCAACTCCTCAATCGCGCAGGAACGCTATCTTCTGTCATTAGCGCTTTAGCTGAAGCGGGAGGGAATCTAGGACAGATCGACTTAATCCAACAGACACGCAAGATATCCGTGCGCGACGTAACGGTGAATGCTTATAGTGCTGACCATATGGATCAATTGATCGCTGTTGTGAAGGAAATTCCCGAGATTCGGGTTCTTGATGTTTACGATCGCACTTTCCAAGTTCACAAAGGCGGCAAAATCCATGTTGAGTCAAAGGTAGCGGTGAAGGGGCAAGATGATCTGGCGATGGTCTATACCCCTGGAGTGGGGCGAGTCTGTATGGAGATCGCGGGCGATAAGCGCAAGGCATACGACTACACGATCAAATGCAACACGATCGCCGTTGTTACTGACGGCACGGCGGTTTTAGGCTTAGGTGATATTGGTCCAGAAGCAGCAATGCCCGTCATGGAAGGCAAGGCGATGCTATTTAAACAGTTTGCAGGGCTAGATGCATTCCCCATTTGTTTAAATACCAAAGATGTAGATGAAATTGTCGAAACCGTGAAGCGAATCGCCCCAACCTTTGGTGGCATCAATTTAGAAGACATTAGCGCTCCACGCTGTTTTGAAATTGAAAAGCGCCTTAAAGCTGAATTAGATATTCCTGTCTATCACGATGACCAACATGGCACAGCGATCGTCGTTGTCGCCGCCACAATCAACGCCCTCAAGGTGGTCAGCAAACCAATCGACACCGTGCGGATCGTCATGAATGGCGCTGGAGCATCAGGGATCGCTGTAGCAAGGCTATTGCGTGAAGCAGGTGTAAAGCAGATCGAGATGTGCGATTCCAGAGGCTGCATCAGCAAAGATCGTCCCGATTTGACTCCCGAAAAACTAGAATTTGCTAGCGATCGCTCTGGTTCTCTCGCAGATGTGATTAAAGGAGCCGATATGTTTATCGGGCTGAGTGTGAAGGGAGCGCTGACTCCTGAAATGGTTAGAAGCATGGCTCCTGCGCCGATTGTGTTCGCGATGGCTAATCCTAATCCTGAAATTCAGCCCGAACTGGTAGAAAATGATGTTGCGGTCATTGCCACAGGTCGCAGTGACTATGCTAATCAAATTAATAATGTGCTTGCTTTCCCTGGCATTTTTCGCGGTGCGCTGGATGCAAGGGTGACTCAAATTACCACTCAGATGAATTTAGGTGCAGCAAGGGCGATCGCTTCTCTAGTGAGTGGTAGTGATCTTGCGCCTGATTTTATTATTCCATCTGTTTTCGATCCCCGCGTTTCCCAAGCTGTCGCTGCTGCTGTTCATGCGATCGCCCGCGAGCAAGGATTAGCAAAGGTATAAAAAAGGGCGTGCGATGCACGCCCCTTTTTTAATTTTCCATAGCAATAAATTCGTCAACTAAAACTAAAAGATTTTCGATCGCCTGATTGAGGCTTAACGGCTTGACTGAAAATCCGTGGGCAACCCGATTTCTGATTTCAATTAAAGCGATCGCTCGATTAAATTGGTCAACGGAAATTTCGGCTTGAGTGTAAAGATGATTAATCATCAAAATTGTTGGCAAGCGATCAATGGGAATGAAAACTTGCCTAGCGTGTCTCCTCATTAATATTTCGGCAAATACCCACAAAGCGATAAAAGCCGCCTCCCGATCGCCGATCGCCATTAACTTGGCAATGCGCTCTTTGCGCTGCAAAATTTGAGGACGAGTTAAGCGGTCGTCGGCAATATCTTCTTCAGCGATCGGAGTGGCATCTTCACCTGTGATCAATAAAAACCGCCAATTACCCTGTTCAGAGACAAATTTAGCGATTTTGGAGTAGTACTCGATCGCTAAATTTGTGGCACTATCCTCGATCCCAATCAGCAAACCGTGATTTGTCGAAATTCTCACTAATAGGTCAGGGTCGTAATTATCTAACTCAAAGGGAATCTGCTGCCTATTCGGGTTATGAATAACTTCATAGCCCTGTGATTGATAATTGTCAGCAATCCTATCTTTGAGCTTCTTGTCAGTACTTTGATTAGCAATATTTAGAGTGTTTGTACTCATTCACAATCCTGATGCGATCGCCGTCAAACAACCAATACGAGTTTGAAGTCATGTTCCTAGAAACAAGATCGAATCACATCTAGGCTGTTTTAGTAAAATTCGTAACAGAATTTTAACAGTTTCCTTAGAAAAGGCGATTTCGTTTACATGAAATCACGGGGATCGGTAATGTGTCCTGTTAGCGCGGAAGCGGCGGCTGTATATGGCGAAGCAAGGTAAATTTGCGCTTGCTTATTACCCATCCGTCCCGGAAAATTACGATTTGTGGTCGATACGCAAACTTCTGCCTCATTAATGCGCCCAAAAGTATCTTGAGGTCCGCCTAAGCAACCCGCACAGGAAGGCGAAGCAGGTTCGATGCAACCTGATTGCAAGAAAATCTCGGAAAGGGTCAATCCATCAATTTTCATGCTAAATAAGTCGTTGTAAACCTTTTGGGTGGCAGGGACAAGATAGGTGGGAACCTTCACCTGCTGACCCTTGAGCAGTTTCGCGGCATGGTAAAAGTCCTCGGACTTACCACCCGTGCAGGAACCAATATAAACGCGATCGATCTTCACATCCTGTACTTCGCGGACAAGGGCGCGATTGTCGGGAGAATGGGGCTTAGCCACGACAGGCTCTAGTTTAGAGACATCGTAATGCTTGACATGATAATAACTAGCATCAGCATCGGCATAGAGTGACTCAAAGGGTTTATCAGTGCGCGATCGCACATAGTCATAGGTAGTTTGATCGGGAGCAATCACTGCATTTTTACCACCCGCCTCGATCGCCATATTACAGAGAGTCATGCGCTCTTCCATCGACATTTTGGCGATCGCTTCACCACCAATCTGCAAAGCGCGGTAGTTTGCGCCACTGACGCTGATATCGCCGATCACTTGCAAGATCAAATCTTTTGCCAACAAATAGGGGGGCAATTCACCTTCAAATTCAAATCGCATTGAGGCTGGAACTTTGATCAACAGCTTGCCCGTACCCATGATAAAAGCGGCATCAGTGTTACCGATCCCTGTGGCAAATTGTCCAAATGCTCCTGCGTTACAGGTATGGGAATCAGTGCCAAACAATACTTCGCCTGGGCGGGTATGTCCTTCTTGAGCAAGGGCAATGTGACACACGCCTTTGTAATCGGGGTTAGCTTTAAAATCGCTAAGATCGGTGATGTCGTAGAAATACTTAATATCTTGTTCTTTGGCAAAATCACGCAAAATATCGACGTTCCGATTTGCTCTTGCGTCTTTAGTAAAAATATAGTGGTCAGGAATCAAGACAATTTTTTCTTTGTCCCAAACCTTCGCGTCACTACCAAATTCTTTTTTAAAGATGCCAATCGTGCCAGGTCCACAAACATCATGGGTCATCAGCAGGTCGGCATTCACCCAAATATTTTCGCCAGGGCTAACGTGGCTCTTGCCTGACGCTTTTGCCAAAATCTTTTCGGTGAGTGTCATTCCCATAGTTGTGATGTCCTTTCCTAGATGCTGATTCCTACTGGATTTTAGTAGATCTAATATTAAATCAAATTATAGTCTGAGATTGATCGCAACTTTTTCTTGATAAGCCGCTAACTCAATCTCGCTTTGTTGAAAAAGGTAATTGACCATCGAAAATAAACTTTTTAACTCGAAAATACTTTGCGGTGCAGGATGGTGCGTAAACCTGTTTCCTACTAATTTGCCAAATTCCCAATTGATGCCATTAGAGACGATCCCAAATATAGCGATCGCTGATTCTCCCGATAAGTCACTATTTAAACGCTGCGCCGCTACCATCTCCGCTAAACACTGTCCCCATCCCCAATCAAAGTTATCCTGTTTTGCCTCGACAATTAGCAAATAGGGCTTATCAAATACGACTTTACCAAGAGGCGATCTCCTTGCGAGAACATATTCAGGATAACCCGATAAAACATCATCGCAGGTTAACAACTGATGACTCCAGAGAGTAAACTTGCCGCTGTAGGCTTTCCAAACTTCTTTCAGGATCGGATAAATTAAGTTTTCACAGATCGCAAATTCGGAATTATTCACCACTCCTTCACGCATTACATATTCTAAATCTTGCTGAAAGTATTCAGACACAGGAAATATTGCTTGACTAACAAAGTTTGATTCGGTATAGATGACTTGTAGTTCTTTTACCGTTGCGCCCAGACTTTTGAAATTGCTAAATGACATAAGGGTGATTTCGTTAGACAACACAACAAAAAAGGAGCGCGTTACGCGCTCCTTTTTTATTAAGGCGCTAGAGCATTGCCTCTCAGCAAACTACCGATCGTCTTAGCGGTAATCTTCAACTGTGTGAAAGGATTGGCGGGGACAACGGTTTTGTAGAGATAGCTGTCAAAGGTGAGCTTCTGAACATCCTTATCGGCGCACATTTCCACAAAGGCTTCGCGGGTAGCATTGGTGGCATAAAACACGTTCTGGAGAATATCAAGAACCTTGTAGGTTAATCCATACTGCTTGTCCCAACGCTTGATGTAAACCTTGAGATCCGCTTCAGTAGGAATACGCTTACCACCTTCGGCAAACTCCACGATCGCTTCAGCGCACATCCGCCCCGACTTCGCCGCAAAATAAATACCTTCACCACTGGATTTAGTGACATAGCCAGCCGCATCACCAACGAGGGCAATCCGACCTACTACACGGCGAGGTCTTGGATGCTCAGGAATTGGGTGAGCTTCGACTTTAATCACTTCACCACCTTCGATCCTTGGCAAAGCACGGGCGCGAATACCTGCTTGCAGCTTTTTGATCAGGCGTTGGTTCTTGTGCATCGTGCCAGTCCCCACCGCAACGTGATCGTATTTTGGGAATACCCATGCGTAAAAGTCGGGCGAAACATCATCGCCCACATACATCTCCGCTAAATCTTTGTAATACTCCATCTTGTCTGGAGAAATACGAATGCGCTCTTGGAACGCGATCGCATAGTTATAGTCACCCGCATCCATTGCCTTAGCGACCACTGAGTTAGCGCCATCCGCACCGACAATCAGATCGACCTCAAGGGTACGCATCGTCCCTTCATTGTTGCCATCAGTGAAATCGGAATAGCTGAGAACGTAAGGCTTTTTACCATTTTCGGTAATCTTGATATCAAGGATACGACCATTAATTAGCTTTGCTCCCAAGCTAGCAGCGCGATCGCGTAAAAATGCATCCATCACTTCGCGGCGACACATACCGATATATTCATCGGGATTATCTAATTTAATGTCTACTTCCACGTTGCTGGGAGAGATCATTTTCATGTTACGAACACGGCGATCGATGATGTGATCGGGCAAGTCAAATTCAGAAACCATACATAGAGGAATTGCTCCACCGCAGGGTTTGGCGTTGTCTAGCTTACGCTCAAATATGTAGGTCTCAATTCCTGCTTTGGCAAGTGTTTCCGCCGCACAAGAACCCGCAGGCCCGCCGCCTACAACAGCAACTCGTAATGTCAAAATGCGCTCCTAAAGCTTTGTTTAATCGGGGTTTAACTTTTTGGATGTTAGCATTGTCAATAGAGTGATTGGGGCAAAATTGACGAATATTAATATTTGTATTGCATTTGTATTGCATTTGTATTGTTTTGTGTAAGCGCCTCGACACCATTAAACCTAAAAGAAAAAATCATTCCGCCTAGCTAAGCTAACCAAAATGATTTTTATTTCTATTAAGTTTCTGATCTTTTTCTGGTCTTAAGGGAATAGCGATCGCTATTACAGTCCGTTACGACCCCATACAACAAAGGCGATCGAGAGCGTGAACATACCAAGTACACCAAACCAACCTAGTGACAAAATATCCATGAGTTTGTAACGTTTTATAGACTTAACGATAATTTAAAAAAATTTCTAATCACTATCTTACGCTTTTCTGTGCGATCGGCGAAGCCATGAATAATTAAACCTTGTGATCGAGATCGCCGTATATGCCAAAACCGATCGCATGATTATAATAGTGCGATCGCCTACTTGGGTGAAGCATATCGCAGACATTACAATCAGTTCAGGACATGATGAAGACATCAAAGGTATAGAGACACAAGAGACAGAATTATTCGGGGCAGGGAATTAACTAGGTTTGATTTTCGGGAATGTAATTCTTAAAGAATGTAATTTTCGTGAATATAGTAATTTCCGAGAATATTAAGTCGAATGTCTCTAGCAACTTTTTATCCTAAGTTGCATTCTTAATAATCTATCGAGACTTTGAACATTTAATCTAATTTACTAGAGGCGATCTCGTTATGTCTGTAATGTCAAAGCTATTAGGGCTATCAAATAGAATTTTTCATAAAGTTTCCGCCAAAAATTTTGTATCCCCAGTTTGCTCTTGCCTAGTCGTAAGTAGCTTATTTCTGTCACCTTTAGCCCTATTTGTCCCATCGGCTCACGCTCAGTCGCGAAAAGTGCGTTATGTCCCACCCAGTAGCCTTGATGCACCTAAATCTTCCTCTTCAGGGATCACTCGTACTAATAATTTTATTGCGTTAGAGCCAATCCCTTCTTCAACAGATGGAGAGCGATTTCCAGTGCCTCAGACAACTTCGGAAAGCCCAACGATCTATTTGATCAGTCCCAAAATCTCTGGCAATGGTGTTTTTACCCTAATCGAACAAAATGATCAATTACTGCCAAGCCAAAACGTAGTTTATCGCAAGAATTTTTCCCTACAAAATGAGGCAGGTGTTATTGCTTTTAAGATGCCTGAAGATGCCCCAATGCTAGAGGTCGGCAAGCTCTATCGATGGAGAATTGACTTTGGTCCTGACCCAGAGACTAAAACTACATATGGTTTGATCAAGCGCGTCCTACCCAGTACCAAGTTAGTTAATCAACTCAAAACCATCTCAAAACCGATAGATCGAGCGGCTGTATTCGCGCAAGAAGGAATTTGGTTTGAGACTGTGCAGACTCTGGCGGAAGCTCAACAACCTGTTCCCACAAACACCGAAGTTGTTGCGGAATGGACTGATTTAATGAAGTCAGCAAATCTTGGTTTTGTTCTTCAATATCGGTTTGTTCCCCAACTCAGCGCTCCAGACAGTATTCTTCTGCCCAAACCATAAGCATCAGTTATCAATTTACTAAAAAACTAGAAAGACTAACAGAGGCGATCGCATTATGTCCCTACTTCAAAAAAAATCAACCAAGATTTTCTTCAACTCAGTTTGCACTTGCCTAGTCGCGAGTAGTATATTTGCACCGATCTCAACCTTGTTCACTGAATCGGTACAAGCCCAGTCGCGAAGAGTGCGCTATGTCCCACCCAGCAATCTTGATGCGCCAAAGGCTTCTGCATCAGGAATTACCCGCAGTGGCTGCACTGATACGGATAAGATTTGTCTGATTGCGTTGCTCCCAGATTTGAAGCTAGAAACTAGCCCTGTTCCTCAAACTATTTCTGAGCGTCCAACTATCTATCTGCTTACCCCTAAAGTGGAAAATGGTACAATTCGTTTGCGTATCTTCGATGAGAGTGGTTTAACCAGTAAACGGGTTTATAGTAAGGTTTTTAGTATCAATAATCAGGATGGGATCGTCGCTTTTAAGATTCCTGATGACGCACCGATTTTAGAGATCAATAAAAAATACAGATTAGAGTTTCAAGTTGTATATCAGCCACGAGCTATTGACAAGAATGACAAGACTGTTTTTGGCTATATAAAGCGCGTCTCACCCAGTCCAAAGTTGGTTGAACAACTGAAAACTACGACTAAACCGATAGAGCTAGCAGCTTTGTATGCCCAAGAAGGACTTTGGTTTGAAACTATGCAAACTTTGGCAGCAGCACAACTGACTTTGCCTAAAAATCCCGAAATTACGGAAGAGTGGTTGGAGCTACTGAAATCCGCGAAAATTAATCGCGCTCTTGCATTTCCCTTGGTGGGACAAATCCCGAAGCAACAAAGTGATACTAAGCCAATTGATATTGCGCCAAAACCGAGTGATGCCTCGCCTAAGCCTTATTAATGTACACCTTGCGCTATTGTGAATCTAAGCAATTTAGGTCTTGCACTGTAAGCCTTAAGTTGCTTAGATTTCATAAGTAATAGGGCTTAATTAAAGCCTCAATAGGACGTAACTTAAGAGATTTTAATGTCGATCGCTAGTCATTTAAAAAACTTGTTATGGAAATGGCGCGGAATTGCGATCGCTGCGCCCTCTATCTCTTTGTTGGTGATTGGAGTGCGCCTGATCGGAGCGATGGAGCCGCTTGAACTTGCCATGCTCGATCAATTTTTTCGTTGGCGATCCCCTGAACCAGAAGATCCGCGAATTGTGATTATTGGCATTGATGAAGAAGATGTGCGTCAGTACAAATGGCCCATTGATGATGCTTTGCTTGCCAAATTATTAGATAAAGTCAGACAACAAAAACCGCGTGCGATCGGCATTGATCTTGCCCGTGATTTACCTGTTGGTAAGGGATATGACCAACTGGAAGCGATCTTTAAAACCACTCCAAATATAATTGGCGCAACCAAAAAAGCGGATTTAGTTGACACTAATTTTGCGGTGGCTAGTTCTAACATTGATCCCCCACCTGCTCTTGCCGCTTTAAATCAAATTGGGGCAATTAATCTGCCTGTTGATGCGGATGGACGTGTTCGCCGAGGGTTATTATCGTTGCGTTTACCCGATGGCAATACTTCCATTGGCTTTGGCTTACAGTTATCATTACTTTATCTCGATCACGAAAAAATAGTTCCCTTTGAAAATGCTTTAAATCCACCACAATTAAAGAAAAACGATGGCGGTTATAGTCGTGCTGATGTCGGTGGGCATCAATTCGTGATTAACTATCGCCGATCGCGTCATGGTTTCCGAATTGTCCGTATGGCGGATGTCTTAGAGGGAAAAATTGCCCCCGATTTATTAAGCGATCGCGTGGTGATGATTGGGACTACGGCGGTGAGTTTACGCGATTGGTTTTTTACGCCTCTGGATAGTGGAATTGGGAGTACGCGGATCTTTACATCAGGAATAGAAGTTCATGCTCAGATTGTTAGTCATATCTTGAGTAGTTCTCTGGATGGACGTTCGGGTATTTACACATGGGAAAAATATTGGGAATGGCTGTGGATTTTTGGTTGGTCAATGGCAGGTTCGATTTTGATTTGGCAATGGCGCAATGTCCAAACCAAGGATCGGGAATTGCAAATGTTGTTATGGCGATCGCTGAGTGTGGTTGCCCTCGGAGGGATTTTAGCAGGGTCTTGCTTTGTGGCTTTGTCCTATGGTTGGTGGTTGCCTTTTGCGCCTGCGATGATTGCTTTTTTAGGTGGCGGCACGATCGTTACCAGTTATTTAGCACTGACCGCCGCCCAAATCCGTACTTACTTCAGTCGCTATTTGACCGATGCTGTGGTCAAGAGTTTGCTAGAAACCCCTGAAGGGCTAAAGCTGGGAGGCGATCGCCGTAAAGTCACAATTTTGATGTGTGATTTGCGCGGATTTTCCAGTATTTCTGAAAAGATGGCTCCCGAAAAGGTTGTTGAAATTCTCAATGTTTTTTTGGGGACAATGACAGACGCGATCGCTACTTATCAAGGCACAATTGATGAATTTATTGGAGATGCAATCTTGGTGCTATTTGGTGCGCCTATTTACCGCGAAGATGATGCAGCGAGGGCGGTAGCTAGTGCGATCGCGATGCAGTTAGCCATGCGATCGGTTAATGACAAACTCGTAGAAATGCAGTTACCTGAGATCGCGATGGGGATTGGGATTAATACGGGTGAAGTAGTCGCAGGAAATATTGGTTCCCAATCTCGCGCTAAATATGCAGTTGTGGGCAATCATGTTAATCTCACAGCAAGGATCGAATCCTATACTGTGGGCGGACAGATTTTGATTTCGGAAACTACTTACAAAGAAGTGGAAGCGATCGCAAAAACCAATGGCTCGATGGAGGTAGAACCAAAGGGTGTATCGCAACCAATTTCTATCTATGACATTTGTGGACTTGGGGGAATCTACAATTTAGAACTTCCATCGATCAGTGAATCTTTACAAGTCTTAGCCAATCCGATCGCAGTCACATATCGAATTTTGGAAGAGAAACATTTAGGTGCGGAGCTATTCAAGGGTGAAATCCGTCGGTTATCGCCCTATGGAGCGGAAATATTTGCTGAGGAAGATATTCCTGTTTTAACCAATCTCAAGTTACATCTGGAAGTTTACGACCCAGCCCAAGAACTAGCGATCGCGGGTGAAATCTATGCCAAGGTGTTAAAGCATCAGCAATCCAATCAAGTGTCTGAGCTAGTATCTGAAATAAGAGATCAAGGGCTAGCGATCGCCCCTATTGGTGAACTGGATTCGCGATTATTACAGAAACAATCGATCTATGTTCATTTTACGACCGTACCAAGTAATCTCAAGGGATGGATTGATGCGGTAAGCGAAGTTCGCCCAAGATAAAATTACGATATTTAACTAAGTAGCTTTCCAGCCTTTGACAATATTTTCGGCAATCAACTGTTCGGCTAATGCTTCGGCGCGTGTGACCGATAACGCATAGGACACAGATACTTTTAAAGGTTCCTTGCGTTTAGAAGAAAAATCTGTCCAATAGACTAAATAGGGAATCGCTTGCTCCGCTCCATTTTCCACTACTACCAGTTTCCGCACCATATCTGTGCCTTTGGTATAAACCTCTCGCCGCAGTATCTTAGTTGTGGTTGGGGCGATCGCCTGAAATTGGGGTAATTGGGGATTGCTGACGATTTGTTCTAATCGCGCTCCACCAGATTGGATTTGTTTATCGAGTCGCAGTTGGCTAAATGTCGCAAATGTCGGTCTGGGGCAGGGATATAAGCCTAAAAACTCATAATCACTACCATTCCATGCCATTAGTTGAGTGAGGTTGGGGCGATCGGCTCCAGGCACATTGGTGACTAAATCTTCGCCACTCAATTCCACAATATGTTCGGGCTTGACAAATTGAATGGTTCGACCATCACTATCGGTCATGGTTAAGGGATTTTCTACATGGATGGCATTAAACAGATTTAGAAATTCCAAGCGTTGCTGATCGGTGAGTCCAGAACCAATGCGGACTAAGGTTTGGAAATAGATTTTGCTTGGTTCATCTTTGGGAACAGCCTTTGGATCGGAGAGAGGATAGTTCATCGCCACTAATAGGGAAGTCACACCATACATACCCTCAAATTCTCCCGCCACATAGCCAATTACTACAGCATCTAGAGAGAGGCGCGGTTTAATCTTATAGGTTTCCACCCGTTGCAGTCGGCGCACTACCATACCTTCCTCACCAGCCGCGATTTTCTCGACAAATAGCTGAAGAAGCTGATTTTCGGGAACGATCGCCCCCTGTGGTCGATGAAACGGTGCAGTCCGATCGCTGCCAAATAGTTCTCCCAACAAATTCCATGTTTGCTCGAATTGGGATTGATTTGCTCGCAGATCTTTTCCGTTCAGCATGATGATATCGAGCATTGCTAGTTTCAGCTTGCTGATCGCGATGGCATCTTCACTAAAAGAGACTCTTAAAACATCACCAATGGTGGCGCGGCGATCGCGGATTTGCTCAGGTAAATAGAGTTCGGCACGGAACAACCCTTTTTGGACAGAAGATTGGCGTAAAGACGCTTCTAGAGCATCAAGGGCAGGGAAATGCACTCGGACCCGTCCAGAAGAAGAATTAAAGCAAAAGCAGGCTTGATTGGGATCTTTAGAGGCGCGATCGAAATAAATAAATACGCCCTCACCATCCAACTTGGTGGTTTGTAATACTAGCTCGGCTGTGGAAAAGCGCTTAGTCAGTTGATCTTGAGTCAGAGAAATCATTTTGCGACTGACTTGGGTTTGGTACTGACTGGCAATTTCTAGCAGGGTTAAATCGCTCACCGCGCCGCGTGGGGCAATCTGATAATTGCCAACTTTGGGTATTAATTTAGCAATATCAATCGAAAGATTACTCATCTGATTTATTCTCCATTTTTCTAGTAAATCTTGATCGTTAGTAGGGACTTAGCATTTGCGGTTATTGCAAATCAAGAATAGTTTTTAGGGCTTGAGCTAGCTGTTGGATATATGGTTCTTCCAATTGCCCGATCGCTTTGATAATTCTACTTTTATCAATTACTCGAATCTGTTCGCAGAGGATTACTGAATCTTGGGAAAGACCACCGATGCCTTTGGAGACAAATACGTGAGAGGGCAAAAGTGCGCGGCGGATTTTGGTTGTGAATGGGGCGATGATTGTATGCGGGCTGACTTTGTTGGCGCGATCACTTTGGACAATAATGACAGGTCGGATGCCTGATTGTTCTGTCCCAATTATGGGATTTAGGTCACATAGGACGATATCGCCTCTGGTGACTGTTACCATTGAATTTCTCCGCGTACTAGTCTTTCTTCGTAGTCTTCTAGATTTTTGAGATAGTCGCTAAAGTCGGATTCGCTGATGGTTAGGGATTCACTAAATTGTGTCCATTGTTGCCAGCGTTGGTTGTCTTGTTTGAGCATGAGAAAGTCAATAAAGTCACTTACTTCCTGCGCGAGTTCGTTGGGGAGATGTTGGATTTTGGTGATCGCTAGATCTTGTACTGTCATAAATATTCCTGAAAGTTGGCTAATGTTTCATCAAAGTTATATTTGCGTCTTTTTTGTTGTCATGAAATGAGAGTCAAATCCTCCATAATATATAAATTGAACGAATAAGCAGGAACTTAGTGTGAATAGTTATTTTGGGACAAGCACAATCAGTATAGGGTTCCTATTGCTGCCTAAAAATTGTATTATGTTGAGATTAGCTCCTCCACAGTTTTGAGTTCGCGATCGCTTAACAGTAATAATAATTTATACTTTCCTTCGTTTTCGCCAGTGCCAATTTCTCCATACAAAAAGCCACGATAGGGATTTCCCTTTTCACGGACTACCAAGGGTTGATTACCCTTAGCACCCGCTCCCACGATCGCTACTTCTTGATTTTGATGCAGTTCTTGGGCAAGATTAAATAGAAATTCCATCGTCACGCCATCCTCATGGACAATTTGATGGCTGTATCGGAACACAAAAGAAGTAAAGGCTTGGGTGATCGGCAACCGTTTACCCGTTTTAATGGGCAGGCGATCGTTAAGATTAGACTTACGAATCACATGGGGACGGCGTTCTTTCTCTTTACCTTCAGCATCGTAAATGATATCCACAAATTTAAAATCAGTTACGGGTTTCAGTTCCTCTTGAGTGAGGCGATCGCTAGGATTAAAATAGGCGGTGGAAATCATCTCAGATTCTAAGATCTGCCCGGCATTGTCCAATACTAATTCGGGGTCGG
Source organism: Pseudanabaena sp. (assembly GCA_044355035.1). GTDB lineage: Bacteria > Cyanobacteriota > Cyanobacteriia > Pseudanabaenales > Pseudanabaenaceae > Pseudanabaena. Next base: position 18,909 of record JBIKYX010000069.1, read on the forward strand.
AATTAATAAAGTCTTCAGGTTTAGACTGAAAGGGATCGATGATCGCATTAATGCCATTAATTAGCTTATAGGGGGCGATCGCTCCGACCTTGGTGCTTTGCTGAATCACAGGTTTTGGACGGCGGCGCGGTAATGCTTGCAAAGAAACGCGGGCAGTTTTACCCTGATGTTCTAAATGTAGAATCGTATCCATTTTATGCTCCTTTTACTTTTTTAAAACCACTAAATTATCTTCTTCCCCCTTTGCAAGGGGGATTGAGGGGGATCATATCTAAAACATCGAAAAATCTAGTTCGTCTTCCTCTTCCTCTTCAACTTCGGCATCAAAAAAGTCATAGGCAACAGTCAATCCCACGAATGCTGTCTTCTTCATTTCTCCAATTAATAAAAAAGCTTGATCGGATTTGACTAACAGATAGGCTTCTTTTGGGATATAGGTTTTACGGTAATTAAATTGCGTAAGATACAATCCCTCTGGAATATTCACTTCCTCAACTGGATAGATATCAGCGACATTAAAATCCGCAAGGGTAGATAAAGGCACTGGCTCTAAAGGATTCTCAATATCAAAAGAACTTGGCTGGAGGGTTGCAACTTCACCATTTAGTTCTACGATCGCATCTTCTATGGGTGTCCCTTCGGGATCGAGGCGGGCATAGGAAATTTGTTGGCGCGTTAGCAATCGTCCATCGGCTAGGAGATACCCACGGGTGAGGGGAATATTTTCATGCTCAGCTACGGTTTTAGAAAAGCCATATAAATCTTTTTTCTCAACACGAGATCCAAGCTTAGCGCTTACCAATTCTCCGTTTAATGCAAAAGATATATCTTTCATGGGATCTAATGTAAATTACTAGACTTTCCGATTATATTCTGTTTCAGGCTCTACAAAAAACTAAGTTTGAGGTAATATAATCGTTAATATGTCAAGAAAGCTCTTGATTATTGCGAACAGTTGCTTCTAGCATAGGTTTTGTTTTTTGGTAGAATTATAATCTTATTTTAGTGGAATAGAAGGTAGCAAGATCTCTTTGGCGGTTTTGATATTGATCGCTTCGAGTAATTCTTTAAACGAGATATATCTGTAAGCGTCAACACATCGGCTACTGAGATTCTCTTGGAGCATCTTTTCCCGTTCGTACCGAGCCACCACATCTTTTGGATACTGCTCTAACCATTGACTATAAGCATCAAAAGCATCATACCAATAGTAATATTTTGCGTAGATACGCGCCTTGTCTAGTATGGTATTTGTTGATTGAATTTCGTTCAGCACATTCCCATTAGATTCTTGCTGAATGTATACAAAAGTCTTTTCCGATGATGAAAACTCTGCATCGATTCCATACATTGTCCAATGTTGAATCTTTCTATTGAGGTTTGGGAAATTGCGAACAGGCAAAGCAATTTTGTACAGTCCTTCCTCTAAATCCTTCACTTTGCCCCTAAACCTGAGAACAGATTTACCTTCGTTTAATTTCATCGTTATTCTTAATGCAGATATGAAAATATCTCGATCTCGCTCATTTTTGTTTTTGCTGAGATAAAAATACAAAGTAGGTTGCTGGGAAAGAGTTCGACCGCCATCTTTCGGCGCGATCGCAGTGATGCAATAACTCGGCGACGAATGTAAAACACCTGTCTGCTGTGGCTTAAGTCCCAGTCCATAGCGCGAAGTTTTTTGCTGTGCGATCGCGATGAAGTCATCGCCAAAGAGCGTTGGCAGACAGAATAAGCTCAAGACAAAAACAGCCCATTTAGTTTGACCTCTCAGCCAGTTCAATTTTAGATTTTTGGCTAGCCACATATTACACAGCCTCACATTTCATGATTTTAATTTTCCACTAAAAAGGATCGCTTTATCTCTCATCCAAACATTCAGCGATCGCATTCAATTCTGCTATTCCTTTGACTAGGCGATCGCGCAAAGCATCGTCAAGCTTGGGATTTTGCAAGGCTAACTCTTGGAATGCGGCTAACCATTTAGCGATCGGGACATGGCTAACGGCGGCGCGTAGTCCCATATTGGTTAATACTGCAAGGTGAAAGCCTGTCATATCTTGACCTCCATAGTTATAGAAGCCGTCCCATAGCTCTAGTTTTTGGGGTGTGTATTCATCGTACTGCTCGAACGTGATTGGGGTGCGATCGCTTTGGGGTTGGGGGAGTGGTGGTTGGGGCATATTTTTTATTTTTATTTCAAGAATTATTTCGTTCGTAATGCATCTTGCCAAAGGCGATCAAAAAATTGATCTTGACAAATTATAATAAGCTATGATTATCGTATTAGTATCAAACCTTAGAAAAAGAAAGTAGGAGTCTGTATGCATTTACAAAGAGTTCAAGTTCCTGATTTTCGAGTTCTAAAGGATGTAGATATCACTTTCGAGAAAAATTTTAATCCTAGGGTTTTTCCACTTGGCAGTCAAAATGGCGGTGGGAAAAGTACTTTATTACAACTAATTTTTGTATTGTTACATTGTTCAACTAAATCTGAGAGACTACCTGCTTTAAAGAATTTACTTAGTGAATTTTATTTGTCTGAAGGAGAAGATAAAAAAATATTAGCAATAATTGATGTTTTCGATGGGAGTAAATTAGTAAACCTAGAGTTTTTCGTTTGTAATAACCATTATGTGGATTTGATTATAGATATACATGATGATGGATTTAATTTCGATTCAACCAATTTTGATAGTCTAAGAGGCTGTTTGAAAAGGTGGGTATACCTAGGAAAAAGCGTGAAGGGGGAATAAAGTAAAAGGGTCTACAGGAGACCCAATTTATGATAAGACCAGCATACGACACAGACCTCACAAATGAT
>JBIKYX010000070.1:0-21663 GCA_044355035.1 Pseudanabaena sp.
AATTTTTGTCTACCACTAGCGAAATGATGCTCTTTGCCGCTATGGTTCATCTGATGGTTCGTCGTTTAAGCCCTAAATCCATCCCTATTTAACCTACTCTAAAACTTTTCAAACACTCTCTTAGGGAAACTCCCCAAGAAAACAAACACCAAGATTTACATTGGTACTTGCTAGAGAGTTGTGTAAGTCCTACAGGTATTAACTGATGTTATGTAGAAGTTTCTGAGACCCCACCCTAGCCCCTCTCCCAAAGGGCTACCGTGTACAGACAAGTCATAAGACCCAGTCAAGTCAACAATTAATCGCCCCCTAGCCCCCAATTCTGGGGGAACAAGAAAATAAAATTCTTTCAAAGTCCCCCAGAATTGGGGGATTTAGGGGGCTTAGATAAATCGAAACGTAGACAGTCCGACTTGTGTGTACACGGTAGCTCCCAAAGGGAGAGGAGAGCAAGAATTTTGCCGAAGCAAAGCTATTCAAAGCTACAAATTGAAGTAGGTGTGACTGGGCAATCTGTCGGTTTAAATTTAGTCTCCGATAGATCTAGATATGTTAGAGACTTCAAACCAGATAGAGGCTTGAGACTGGGAAATGGATTCCCAGATAAGTCAAGGGCTTCCAACTTAACTAGAGTTGCAAGTGGGCTGACATCGCCGATTTTATTGTTGCTTAAACGAAGATCTGGCAGACTAGTCAAAGCAGCAAGTGGCTTCACATCAGTAATTTGATTGTTGCCCAAACCGAGAGTTACCAAACTAGTCAGAGTACTCAGTGGCTTGACATCAGTGATTTGATTACTATCCAGATCAATCAATACCAACTTGGTGAGTTTAGACAATGGCTTGAGATCACTGATTTGGTTATCATTCAAGCTCAATACGGTCAAATTAGGCAATCCAGAGATTCGGTCAATGACACTTCCTAGATTGCGGATTTTTAGACCATCGAGATTTAGCGTCTGGATCTCTTTAAGCTTCTCAAGAGGTGTAAAATCAGTAATGGAGTTTTGAGACAAGTCCAGAAAAGATAAAGATTCTAGATTGATCAGAGAATCGATTTTGGTGACTTCATTGTTTCTCAAATCAAGATATGTCAAGAGTGTCAACTTCGCCAAAGGACTTATATCTTTGACCTTGTTGCTGAATAAAGTCAAGCTAGTCAAGTTCTGAAGATTAGCAAGAGGTTTGACATCAGTAATCTCATTGTTAAACAAGCTCAAGCTAGTCAAATTAGTGAGACTGGCGATAGGCTCGACATCCGTAATATTTGCAGATTGAATAGATAGGGACTCAAGACTAGTCAACTGCTTACTAGCGGCTTTACAGTCTTGAGTTTCAGCTTCTGTTAGTAAGGCTTCGACAGTGATTTTAGCACCAGCAGAAAGAGAAGCTTTTTGTTGACACCATTGCTCAAAGGTCTTAGAAGATGCTTCGGCTTTTAAACTGGTGAATGAGAAAAGGGAAAAGGCGATCGCCAAAACTGACAGAGGGAATATACGCATTTACTAAATTTATCGGTTAGCTAATTTTCGACGAATAAAATTGGGTAAAATACCCAAGAAAACAAACGCTGAGATTGACGTTGGCACTTGCTAGAAAGTTGCTAGCTTCCCCAAATATAAATAGAGCCATTTTCCATCTTCATGATTCGGGCGCTAGTGCCATCGGCTTGCTCTTCGCCTTGTTGTTGATAGACGATGCCACCGCGCTCATCGGTGTAGACCATAGGGCGATCGCGACTAAGTAAAAAATAGTCAGATACGCCATCTTCCCAGCGAATCCCGATATTGCCTTGATTCATGGAAAACACACAGGACATCGATACTGTCGGTCTTCTAGAACCATTGGGAAAATATTCGCAATACGCTTTTCTGCTGTCGGCTTGGGCTGCGAAGGGAATGGATAACACGGCGATCGCTGAAAGCAAACTAATTGGGATGAATCTCACAGTTATTAAACTTTATTGAAATTTGACGATAATAGCCTATATCTACGAAAGAAAGAGCTGATTTTTTGCAAAAAAATGTTAAATTAAGATTACAAAAAGATCTCCTTTAACCATGATTCTCGTTATCGACAACTACGACAGCTTTACCTACAATCTCGTGCAGTATTTAGGGGAGCTATTACCCGAATTTCCCACCTTAGGCGAAGTTGTCGTTAAACGAAATGATGAAATAAACATTGCCGAGGTCAAGGAAATTAATCCCGCAGGAGTCGTCATTTCCCCCGGTCCTGGTCGCCCTGAAGAAGCAGGTGTATCCCTCGATATTATTCAAGAAATGGGGGCAAATACGCCGATTTTGGGTGTGTGTCTTGGGCATCAAAGCATGGGGCTGATGTATGGCGGTAAAGTTGTCGCCGCACCCTATTTGATGCATGGTAAAACTTCGCAAATTTATCATACAGGCGTGGGCATTTTGGCAGGGCTAGATAATCCTTTTACCGCAACTCGGTATCATAGTCTGGTCATTGATCGTGACAACTGCCCCGAAGTCTTAGAAATTACGGCTTGGACAGAGGATGACATAATTATGGGAGTCCGCCATAAGCAATATCCCCATGTCCAAGGCGTGCAATTTCACCCCGAGAGCATTTTGACTAGTGCTGGCAAGGACTTGCTGCGAAACTTTTTAAAAGGATTACTCGTTAGTTAAGAATAGTCGCCGCAAAGCGCCAATTATTCTTATATATACACTTCACTAAATTTCAACCAAACAATATGCGCCGCAGACAAATTCTTCGACTCGCTCAAGGTGGACTAATCTCAGCATTCACCGCAGGAATCATTGCCGATGCTGCGCGATCGCAGGAAGTTGGCAATCTCAAGCTGCAATGGTTAGGACATATGTCGTTTTTAGTCTCAGGCGATGGCGTGAGCTTTTTAACCCATCCTTTTCGTCCTGCTGGCTGCACTGAAAAATTACCAACACCCCAACCAAAATCCGACTATGTTTTAATTAGCTCACAACTGTTTGATGAAGGATATTTAGAAAATTTACCCAAGGACTTGCGGGTCTTGTCAGAACCAGGTTCATACAATATCAAGGGCATCAATCTTCAAGGCATTTCGATGGATCACGATCGCGTTGATGGTCGTCGGTTTGGGCGCAATGTCGCTTGGAGATGGAAACAGTCAGGTATTTTTGTCTTGCATTTAGGCGGAGCTGCCGCGCCAATCACACCTTCACAGAGAATTTTGATGGGTCGTCCTGATGTGCTGATTGTGCCGATCGGTGGTAATGCTCAAGGTACTGATTCGATGCAAGCTAAAGCTTATTCTCCAACTGAAGCCAAGGCGATCGTGACCGAACTAAATCCGCGTATTGTGGTTCCTGTCTATTATCGTACTGACAAATCAAGTTCGACTTGTCAATTAGCAACTGTCGATGAGTTTCTATCGCTGATGCCCAAGGATAGTATCAAGAAGCTAGAAGGCTCACTTTTAGAGCTTAAGGCAGGTAGCTTACCGCAAACAACAGTGGTGAGAGTTTTGAAGTTTTAGTCAAAAATAGAGGGTGCAAAGCACCCTTTTTGGGATTTAATTTTTTGACTGAGCTTTGTTTTAAATTAAGTACATTGCTTTTGAAATTCTTCCCATGTTATTTCTTGTTGAATATATTCAGGGGCATTTGGCTTATAAGGTGCGCTCAGTCGATCGATAGTGATAATTTCAGCGCGATCGCTAATTACTGGCACATCAGGATCATAGGCAGTTGATCGCATTAATGAACTGGAAAAGCCCTTAAAAATCATCACCTCATCAAGTTCATCGTCAATTTTTAACTTGACTAACAGCACCTCTTGAGGATGTTTTGTACTATATGCTTCTAGCTGTTGTCCTTGATTTAGAGACATAGAACTTTTGATAAAACTTTTGGTAGAAATTTTTGATTGGTGTAGGAACTCCATCTGTAATGATAAGGTCAACAGCCATGAAGTTACAGCACCTTGCTTATGTTGACCACCCGATCGCTGATTCAAGCTTTATTTATCACTATTTTTACTGCATCTACAACTATTGCTTTATGTCAATCAGAGGCGATCGCTCAAACCACGTTTGGAATAAGAGGTCAAGATGGCGATCTCGGTCGTGATGGGCGGAGTGGGCGCGATGGATCGAACATTAAAATCGTGGGTGATGGAAAACCTGTATCCCATAATCTCAATGGCAGTGTGGGCGAAGATGGTGAAGACGGAACCGCAGGGCGATCGGCGAATAGTTGTGAACAGCCCTATCGTCCTGAATATTCGCTATTAGGTGCATCGGGTGGGAGCGGCGGCAATGGTGGTAATGGTGGTCGGGGCGGTAACGGCGGCAATGCAACTATTTTTTATACTGATATTGTCACTCTTAAACAAATAGAAATTCGTAATGCGGGTGGTCAGGGTGGTCGGAATGGACGTGGCGCGATCGCTGGTAAGGGTTGCGAATGCCAAGAATCAGAATGGCGGATCAGATATTGCGCTTGGGAAATTGAGCGCCGTCCATATAAAAAAGATGACAAGAAAGATGATAAAAAAGGTGACAAAACTCCTTGGAAATATCACTCTACCGAGACACAACTATGTCGGCGATCGTCAGATGGTTTTGATTTTTCTCGATCATCATCGCGAGTTTCTGAATATCGTCAAGATGATTGGTTGTATCGACGCACCAGTAAGGGCGTATCGCGCACTGATTCCTATTCTTGTCAGGCGGGGCGCGATGGCGCAGCTAGCAGTAATGGACGCAACGGCGAAACAGGCTCCTATGGAAAGGTTACACTTATACCGCGTTTAGATATTCCTGCGGAAATAAGAGGCGATCGCGCTGCTTTAATCGACACTTTAGGCAAAAAAGTTGGCTTGATTAAAAATATTTGGGTCGAGAGAAGTGGCTTATCGCGCCTATTGCGTCCCAGTTCTGATGTGTCCGATCAATATACTTATCTCAAAGACACGGCGCGATTATTCTATCGCTTTGAATGGGCGGCGGCGGCAACACCGCAAGCATTAGGCATTGATCGGGTGGAGGTTAAGGCGATCGCTAATGTCCGTAATGAGGAGGCAATAATTGACTTTGAGATTCCTGCGACTTTGGAATATCAAATTAGTAACGAACCGAATCTGCAAGTAGTCAAAATCACAGGCGGGTTTGCCCCTGATCGCGTCAGTGCTTTTAAATTAGAAAAAATATCGGGTGTTGGTACAGAAAATCAGCTAGTCCTAAGCGATCGCGGTAATGTGCGTGACTTGCTCAAAGATACCCAAATCGAGGTGCAATGTTTTAGCAAAGAATCAGCAACAGGTGTAATAGCTGATGATTATATTCAACGTCACAATATTACATTCAAGGTTCCCCCGAAATTAGAGCCAAGCAATGGGGCGATCGTGAATGGTAATACTTACACTTTGCCTGTGGGTCGCTATTGTTCACCTTGGCTCAAAACTGATTACCGAGCCGCCTATGGCATTGTGATTAAGCAAACTACCAAAAGTGGCAAAGTATTCGACCAGAGCATTGATTCACCTTTTATTGTCCGTTGAGTTAGAAAAAGCGGCGCAAAGCGCCGTCTTTTCTAACTTGAAGTTTTTAAAAAGCGCAAAGCGCTGTAATTTATTCTTCAATCTTGATCGAGATGATTTTGTCACCGCGACGGATGGCTTGAGCGACTTCGGTATCGGCAGTATAGCCAAAGGCGGCATATTGACCATCTAAAAATGATGCGTCACCAAGTGTGATGAAAAATTGGCTCGTGGCACTGTTGGGATCGTTAGTACGCGCCATCGAGAATACGCCAGCTTTGTTGTGCTTAATCACAGGCTTTTTGCCGCCAGTTAAAACTTGACCGACGGTTGCGGCGGTGTCGCCCTCAGCAAAAATTTCTAACTTGATGCGATCGCCTGATCCACCCGTACCATTACCAAGCGGATCGCCACCTTGAATCACAAACCCTGGTTCGACACGGTGAAAGGTCAGCCCGTCATAGAAACCATGCTTAGCTAGGTCAACGAAATTTTTGACAGTAATGGGAGCATGTTCGTCATCAAACTCAGCACGCATAGTTCCCTTGGCGGTTTCGATTACAGCACGGATCATAAATAAATTTACCTGAAATTTTTTGAGTGTTAAGGCAGCTTAAAGTATAGCAACCGCTAAGGTCGTTAAGATGCAAAACTCGAAAAGTAAGGGTAATTCATGAACTGCCCTTACTTTTTGGGAGCGTAGTATCATTAAGTGTATAGATCGCTTTTATAGATCACTTTCATAGATCACCTTTGAGGATCGTAAATATTTATGGATAGCAATAATTTGCTGAAGCAATTACTCATGCTTGGCGTGGGTACGACTTCGATTGTGTTAGAAAAAATCAAAGAAGCTAGCGAAGATTGGGTTAAAGATGGCAAGGTCGATCCCGATCAAGCTTCAGAAATTCTCAATGACATTGCTAGTCGCCTTAAATCCGAGCAAGGAAATTTAGAGGCTTTAATTCAGCGTCAGATTAAGAACGTGATGCAGGATTTAGGTGTGCCGCGCCAAAATGAGATGGACGAATTGCGCGGACGGATCGATCGCCTTGAGCGGCAGATGCGTGATCTAGAAAACAAACAATGGCGCTAATTAATGGATGATGCAGGAATTCTCTATTTAGTAGGAACGCCGATAGGTAATTTGGAAGATATGACTTTCAGAGCGATCGCTACTTTAAAACAAGTAGACTTAATCGCGGCGGAAGATACTAGACATACAGGTAAGCTATTACATCATTTTGGCATTGATACGCCCCAAACCAGTTACCACGAGCATAATGCTTTTAAGCGTGTACCTGAATTGGTTGAGAAGTTACAACAAGGCATGGCGATCGCTTTAGTCACCGATGCAGGAATGCCCGCGATTTCTGATCCTGGGGTAGAACTGGTGCAGGGTTGCATCGCGGCGGGAATTAGGGTTGTGCCGATTCCTGTTGTCACCGCAGGCATTGCCGCTTTGACTGCTTCGGGCTTTGCCACACAGCATTTCGGCTTTGACGGATTTTTGCCAACGGATAAAAAAGAAAAACGCGATCGCCTCGAAATTTTGCGATTAGAAACCCGCACGATGATTCTTTATGAGTCACCCCATCGGTTATTGCGGACTCTTGAGGATTTAGCTGAGAGTTTGGGTAAAGAACGTCAAATTGCGATCGCTAGGGAACTCACGAAACTCCATGAAGAATTTTGGCGGGGATCAATAGAAGATGCGATCGCCTATTTTACAGTTCAGGCTCCGCGTGGCGAATTCACTTTGGTATTAGAAGGAGCGCAGCCAAAGGAAAAGACTGTATGGACTGAAGATGTGATTTTGCGCGAGTTACAGAATTTGATTGCTTCGGGAATTTCGCGATCGGATGCAAGTCGTCAATTAGCCGAACTCGCCGATTTACCACGCCGTCAAATTTATCAGTTAGCACTAACGATTCAAGAATAAATTGATTGCTTTGAAATGTAGACAGCGAAACTTATCGGGAGGCTAGGTAAATTATAATCCGTCCCAAGGATTGACTAAAGTTAGCTGACAGTCGCAAAAATCTGCAATATTGCGAGTTGCTAATTCAGCATTTTTAGAAAGAGCGATCGCCGCAATTTGAGCATCAGCTTGAGCGATCGGTTTCCCAATTTGTCTCCGAAATGAGGCTAACTTTGCATATTCCAGAGCCGCCGCACTATCAAAGTTCAAAATCCGTTCTGAGAAATCCTGCTCAAACATTTGTTGCACGGCTCTTTCCATGTCACTACGGCGCTTACCCATAGGCAACAGAGCAATCCCGTAATACATCTCTGCTTGTGTAATTGTCGTAACAAAGACTTCTAATGAAATTTGCTGCGCGATCCAATCCATAACTGTAGGATTAGGAACTGCTTTCATAAACTCGGAAAGCACATTTGTATCGAGAATAATCATAGATCCTCGAATGATGGCTCGAATAAGTTGCGATCGCGAATCGGTTCTCGTTCAGTTGAGGGCAAATCAAATCCACCTAAATTTGCAAAGCGCTGATGAATCGATTCCCCAAGACTTTTTGGAGCATCTTCTTGGGAAAGAACATTCTTGAGAATCACCCGCAACTCTTCTTCCATAGAGCGTCCTAATCTGGCGGCTCTAATCCGTAGTTTTGCCTTAAGTGCATCATCCAAATTCCGAATTGTAATGTTAGCCATCTTTTTAATCAATTAATGACATCAACGATAGCAATGATAGCATTGATGTCATTAATGTCATTAATTTAAAGATAAAATGCAACGAGTTCTTCAGTAGTCAACCGAGTTGGCAATGCTTTGCACCGCCAACTCTTAGAAGTTAACCTAGCTTTTGGGCGTGATCGCCTTGAAAGGATTGCTTTTTGATTCTAGCTTGAGCGCGGCGCTCTCTAGGTGTTGGCAACCCGACAGGTGGTTCAATCACATTCACCTCATTGATGAAGACCAATCTCGCATCTACAGGTTGATTGAGCGTGTCAGTAATTTTTACAGCTTCAAAATCAGCATCGATCGCCGCAAATTCAGTCTCATTCAACCATGCATGATATTTCTTGCGAAACTTAGGTTGCTGTTGAAGTTCTTTCTGTAACTCTTCCAGAGAACCTTCTGTCCATTGGTAATAGAGATTTTTGCTGCGGATTTTGGTTTTTGATTCTGATGTTTGTTGAGCAAGAGGATTATTTGCCCAAGGAATGCGATGATCCCATGTCGCCAGTCCGCCTGCCCGATCGCTTTCTAGCAATCTCTCCAAAATTTGTAAATCCGAATGTTCTGTCACCCTTTCAGGAAAGCGGTTAAAACTATTACTGAGATCGGTTTGACTCGCTCGCAGTAAATTCATGATATTGGCTTGAGCATAGCCGATCGCCGTGGAGCGATCGCGTAAAGTCTCTAGCAGACTATGTAATTCACGCTGCAAAGTATCGACACAGCCATAATGCGCCATCAGGCGATTGCTCAGGGGCTGCAAGATGTGACGGATTTGGGTTTCACGAATCTCATCTTCGGCACGTTGCTGCACAAGGGCATAGCTCATCAGGAATTCAGGACTACGCTCGATCGCCGACTTAAAAGCCATATCGATTAAGCGATCGGTCATATATTCCATGACCACAGGCTGCTGCGTAAAGCTATTGGCATTCTTTTCAATCAGCGATCGCCAACGTAGGGAAATCACCGATTCCAGAATTTGCGATTTGGAAACCATCGGCACGATATCTTGACGCAGATTGTCGGTGGTAATTGGTTCACGCTCGATCGCTAGCCAATACATCACTTGCTGCTCTAGGTCAGAAAGGCGTGAATACTGTTGATCGATCAACTGCCGAATATCGCCAAATACATTCGCTTCTTGATCGAGAAAAGATTGAACATTGCCGTCGAACATACTGTAAATGGAACGAGATACCACAGTCAGAGCGAGGGGATTGCCACAATAGAAGTCGATCAAATTGCGGGTTTCAGGCGCGATCGCCAGTTCTTCTCGAAACATCTGTCTTGCTTCTTCCTTCAGTCCTGACAATTGCAGAGAACGCACCATGATATCGCCGCTTTCAGGTGGCAACACTTCCGATGGCTTTTCGCGACTGGTCAAAATCAAACAGCTTTGATGACATACTTCGCCCACTTGACGAAATAATTCGCCATAGCCTTCATAGCCTTCGCTGTATTGTCCTGTAGTCTCGCCACTGCGGAGGATCGATTCCACATTGTCAAAAACGATCAAACAGCGCGATTGCTTGAGAACTTGGATCAACATTGCCAATAACCGATCAAAATCTGAGGGCAAAGTGGCGATCGCTTGATTAGTTAAAAAACTCACCAATTCCAACAACATCGTTTCCACTGTTGGCGCATTACGCAGGGATTTCCATGCGATTAGCGTAAATTCCGACTGCACCTGTTCCGCAAGCTTAGTGGCAAAGGCGGTTTTACCAATGCCACCGATGCCAAATACACCTAACAAACGACAGCGCTCGGTAATCAGCCAATTTTTCACCGTTGCTAATTCTTCAGTCCGTCCATAAAAAATTGAAGTATCGATCGCATTGCCCCAGTCACATCGTTTTAGACTCACATTGCCTAGCTCACTCACATTACTGATGTGAGGATTAACTAAAGAAATATTTGGATTGTGAGTATTATTGGTCATCATTTGATTAATCTCATGGCGAAGCACACCATTTCCCTGCTGAGAAACCTGAAAGCGGTGAGCATGGCTACGCACCACAACTTGAAGATTATGCTTGGTGACACGCTCCCCAAAGCCTTTGGTCAACATTTGCCACAGGCGATAACCGACATCACGAATGTAGGACGCATCATATCCGCAGGTTTCAGCAATTTCTGAATAGGTCTTACCCTCCCATGTTTGACGAAATAATTGCTCCTGAATATTGCTCAGGCGCTTGTGTTGTAGGGCAGTATCAACGATTGCGATCGCATCTTCAATAGTCATGGTCGTAACTCCTCTTTAAATAATGTCTCGGTAGTAATGTCTCGGCAACTAAAATCAGTCCTAATTTTTATATGCACACAAATAATTTTTATTTATTTATGTTTGTCTAAAAACTTAGATTTGCATAATCGTATATAGGTTGTAGATACTTATGTTGACTGCGGATAAATTAATCAACATATTCTTGTTTTTTCACGTTAGATAAATAACATATATTTTGGTGTTTGCAATAGGTTTATTCGATTTTTTTGAAGATCCTGATTTACTCTGACATTGGTTTCCTACTAAATAAGTTTTTTCTTGTTTTTTCTGATAAACCTTTATAGGAACTGCTTTAAACGGGTTGATAGATTTTATAATTTGTCGGATTAATTACAAATTCTTGTCTTTTCAAACAAAATATTAAAAAACAATGTTTTGTAATTTCGATTAAATAAGTAAAAGATAAAACAAGAATTATTCATGAATTAGCCTAAATTTAATCGATAAGTATCTTTATAAATTACATACCGATTAATGTGGTAATTATCAATTTTTACTTAACGGTTAAGTTAAATTTATTTGATGTTTTATAAATGATTGTATTCATGTTTTTCCAGACAAAAAATACTGTTTTTTCAGGTGTGCAAATTTGATTTTGGATCGTATGCTGTTTTCCATCGAAGGTCATGGAGTTGATTAACTCACTCCCACGACTTAAGTGGTACTCGCTACACTCACTTAACCTCACATAAAGAAATGTTTAATTCTTTTACCACTGGTAAGTGCATATGGCAAGAGGGAGATTATGTTTTCTGACAAAAAACGACTTTTTCTCATATATCCTCACAAACAGGAGACTTGAAGCATGAGCGCCCCAGATTATTTTGCAGCCCAAAAACATCAGGCTTCCCCTCGTTCCAACATCACCGATCGCCTTTGGCATTTATTAAATGAGATCGAGTTATTTTTGGGGGCTTGCACCTATGACGAGATCTGTAAATTTTGGAATGCGATCGACAACCTTCGTCAATACTTTCAGAATTTTCAAAAAAGGACACAACAAGCTGAAGTTCCCAATTTCTTAAATCATCGGCGGCAGAAACGCGATTTTTATCGAATTTTGGAAGTGGTAACGGATTTGTCCTATCCCAAGATGCACCTATCCAACTATCTAGAGTGATTGATTAAGACTATGCAAAGTGATGCCTTTCCTACCCCACCCATCTTTGTCCACCAGTTTCAACCATTAATCGCGCATCATTTAGAGCCACAGCCTAAATGCAATTTCAGCCATTTATTGAACGAAATTACTCTATTGATGAACGATTGTTCGATAACAGAATCAGAGTCTGGATTTTTTTGGCAGACAACGGATTACCTAAAAGCTAAATATTCTAACGTTCAAGGAATCCAAGCCAAATAGCCGTGGAAAAAATCGTTAAAACAACTCAAAATCATCCTAAAGGATTGAAATACTCTTTATAAATCCGACTTATCCAAATTTAAATTAATTATCAAAGAAAAAATCATGAAACTATTACTATCCATCGCCTCTATTTCTGCCTTACTAATTCCTTTTACCAGTGGCGTATCTGCTTATTCTCAAGATCCGCGCAGTTGCACCGATCCGCGTACCCAATATCCATCTAATCCCCCTTGTCTGAAATCAGAAACCCCTTTAAGTATCTACAAAAACTAGATTGCATCGCAATTTTAGAACTAACCTAGTTATGAGAAGAAAACAATTTCTTCAGATTGGATCGGGGGCGATCACCATTTTTACGCTTGATCGGATATTCGATCACATCTTTGATCGCAAATCCACAGAACCTGTGCAAGCGCAAAATCTTGGATTTTTACCCCGCGCACCTCTGCCCCTTGTGTCTTCTCCCTCTGAACCTTTGGCAAAAAATATTACTAAATTGTGTAATGGAATCCTTGCGGGCAGAATTGATCGGATTATGGCAGATGGAATGACATCCGAAGTGCAACTATTGCGGTTATTGCAAAAGAACAAAGCTCCCATTCATCTCTATGGCGATTTACCGAATATCTATCGTCAAGAAGCGGCGATCGAAGGTGTGAATTATGACATAGCATTCTGTCAAATGTGCTTAGAAACTGGCTTTTTGCAATTTGATGGTGATGTTCAGCCCGAACAAAATAATTTTGCTGGTATTGGGGCGATCGGGAATGGTGTGCGTGGTGATAGTTTTAGTGATCGGCGTATTGGTGTCCGAGCGCAGATTCAACATCTCAAGGCTTATGCAACCACACAACCCTTAGTGCAACCCTTAGTCGATCCCCGATTTGATTTAGTTAAACGTGGGACTGCCCCTTTATTAGGACAGCTTGCGGGGCAATGGGCTGAAGATATTAACTACGATAGAAAAATCATGGCAATTTTACGCCGTCTATATGAATTGTCAGGGTTTTTCTGATTTTGTCTACGGTAAGATCAAAAAGACCTAACTACTCATTGACGGGACTAAATTTCTAGATGGGAAATTTTGAACAAAACGCTCTAAAAAACTCTCAAAAAAGCAAAGCGGAATTAAGAAAATATTTACTTAATCAACGCCATCAAATTAGCCATCAAATTTGGCAACAAAAAAGTCAAGATCTATGCGATCGCCTCAGTAATTGGTCGATTTTCCAACAAGCTCAAAATATATTAGCCTTCACCAGTTATAAACAAGAGCCAGATTTGAGTTATCTATGGCAAAGATTTCCTCAGAAAAATTGGGGCTTTTCTCGTTGTCTCGAAAAAGATTTAATTTGGCATCAAGTTGATGTTACTAATTTTGAGCGCAATATGAGAGCAGGTGCTTTTGGCATTGTGGAACCGCTTTACCATCTGCCATTAATGGATTTGGAAAATATTGATTTGATTTTAATTCCTGCGATCGCTTGCGATCGGCAAGGTTTTCGACTGGGCTATGGCGGTGGCTTTTACGATCGCTGGCTACCCAATTCCAGAGGAATTAAAGCGGGAGTAATTTTTGATGAATTCTATTTAGAAGAGATAGTTCATGATATCTGGGATGTCCCGTTGGAAGTAATTATAACTGAAATTTTTTATTGAGGCTTCCATTAGTTCCGAGGAAAGTTTAAAAGTACCGCTTTGCAGCACTTTTAAACTTTCTTTGGTTTTTATTGCATGGCAAAGCGTTGTAAATTAGGACGCTCAGCAGGTGTAAACATCAAAGATTCAAAAGAAGCATCGCGATTGCCTAACGTTTCATAAAAGAAGAAAGAGAATCCGTCAAAGTTCATTTCCCGCAACATTTTCACTTGACCTTTAATTTGACGCATATCCACATTTTGAACTCTTAGCCCAGTCAAAATACCGATCGCCACAGGAACTCTTTGGCGAACTTCTTGCCATTCTGGGCGTTCCAATTCTGCTTTGAAATTATCTATATCATCTCTATATAGTTGAACGATTAATTCATCAATTAACCCCAGATAAACCCATCCATACCAATCCTGTAGGTATTTATTATAGGAAAATTCTTTGGGATTAGGTGACAAAGAAACCAAGCAATCGGGTTTGACATCTCTAACCGCTTTAGCGATCTTTTTCATCAAATTTGTCAAATATCGCGATCGCCAATTCATCCATTCAGAATTATTGAAGTCATCAGAGGGGGACTTGCCAAAATGCTGTTTCTTATATAAAGCGATCGTGTAATTATCATAGCCAAGTTCCACAGGCATCCCAAAATGGTCATCCAATTGAATGCCATCTACATCATATTTTTTGACAACTTCGACAATTAATTCCGTAAGAAAATTTTGAACTTCAGGACGAACAGGATTTAACCACACCAGTCGATGTTGTTGTTTGTCTCCATGAACAAAGACCTTAGAGCCATCACGACGATTAGTTATCCATTCAGGATGTTGTCGCATCAAGTCTGAGTTTTCTTCGGTCATTAAGCCATATTCAAACCAAGGAATTACCGCAAATTTCTGCTCATGCCCAAATTTAATCGCTTCAGCGAGCATATCGCGATTCTTTAGTTTTGGAGATGGATCGATCGCTGCACCAAAGTATTTTTCGGCAACTTTGCTAGGATAAAGGGTATATCCTCCATTCCAAACTGTGGGATAAAGAGTATTAAATTTTAAGCGTTTTAGTCTCTTTATTGCTTGTTGCATCCGCTCAGTGGAGAACAACACATCACTATCAACATTAGTTAACCAGATACCGCGTAGCTCATTATTGCTGGTAGGTCGGATATTCGGTTGATCATTTGGTTGATCAAGTGGCTGATCGATCGCCTGATCAACCTTGTTGCTAGCTGTATTAATAGAAGGCGTTTGAGCGATCGCCAAAAAAGGAAAATTAATTACTAAAGCGATCGCTAATCCTAAGAATGTCAAAACAAGGAAACGCAGACGCGCTTGCCAAGATGCAAGATGCATTTTTTTCATAACCAACAAGCCAGTTAAGCTCTAACGCCTCTCAGGTGTAATCACAAAGTTGCTAATTAATTGTAAATAATAATTGCCACAAAATCACTAAAAACTATTTGAGAATGACTACCTCGCCCCGATCGCTTGCTTCTCGAAATTCATCGCCAAAATCACAAGTTGATAGTTCACCGAGTTGAATATTCCGCTCAAAGTTTGGTAAAGATGGATTGATTTCTAGCGATCGCAAATATAAGGAAAGTCGAGTTATTTCTACAGATTCTTCGGCGACATCACAGCCAAATAGATTATGTTGCAAAATATGCGTGATCACTTCCGTTGGTGTTTTGTGAATGATTACTTCAGCATCAGCAGCGAACTTAGTTAAAAGATAATGGATACGTTCATGCTCGGAAATCAAAAACTCTAGAGCCGTTGTCAGAAATACACCAGCACCACATTTGGGATGGATGATTTTGATTTTTAGAAGACGAGATTGATACTCTAGGCAATAGATTAAGGTGTTTTGAACGAACATATACTCATGCTCAGAATTTGTTTTGGCTAAGCTTAGGTGTTGTTGTAAAGTCCGAATTACCAATTCACTTTGTAATATGCTTTTACATGGTAATTTGGGAATGCGGCGTTTACTGAGATTGCTAAGATCCTTGCGATACTGCGATAATTCTTTGATAGATTCATCAAATAGACAGGTGAGGATATGACGGGTAACATCTTCTCGAAAGTCAAATCGAGCAATTTCCTTGATCTGCCGACATAATTCATCACCAACAAATAATGATTGATCTAACAGGCGATCGCTAGCAAATAAACTAAATGGATAAGCATTAATTGATGGAGAATAATGGGAATTACCGTTCTGTACCCATCGAAATATTGCCTTATAATTTTCCCAAATCGGTTGCTCAATATAAGGGTTAACAAATTCGTAAGCGTCTTTAATCAGATTATTTGGTAAGAGATGCAGATCTTGACAATAGGCGACAAACAAGATCCGATTTAACAGTTTTTGAGCTTGATAGATGGCAATATCAATCACATTTTCGATATTAATTTGCACCTCTGGACTCTGCGCTAGTAATTGCAACCGATAGCGAAAATCTTTGATTAACTGACTGCGTATTTTGTAATAGTGACTGTAAAAGTTTTTGAGAACTTCCGATTCTAGTTGATGGGATTCTTCTAGAAGTTGGGTAGTGCGCGATCGCTCTTCACTATTGGCTATTCCTCTCAAAAGTGTCCGCCGTGAAAGTAAAAAATAGAAAGCCTTAAGTTGATCTAAATCTGCTAACGATTCCCAAGAAAATCGCTGACAAAACAAACTCGAAACATTACGGTGATAAAGACAGATATCCCGATAGTCCAATACAATCAGCCATTCAGTAGTTTCATGCTCTGGCTCTGGCTTGACGATCGCCCCCTCTTCAGCACTATTAACATGGATCTCGGCGATTACATGTATTGGCACATTGGCTGAGGGTTCCGTAAAGAATCCCAGAGCAGATTTTGGGTGTAATTCTAATTCCCAAGTACCACCCGTGGGTTCAAAAGGTGATCTATATCCCAATATATCGACAAAAATATCATGGAGAAACTGGGCTTCAGCAATTAAATTTATCGGTTTATGATCATTGGCTAGGCTCAGCCATTTATGCAATATTTGAAAGCGATCGCCTAAATCTCTCGGAAAGCCAAAAGAGCTAACTCGCCTTGCGAGTGGCTTCGGATGAAATAGAGAATAATATGGCGATCGTTGGTTCATTCATCCTTAGTGTTTGTGACTACATCATCAGAGAATTTATTTCGATGACTTATCCAGTAACTCGTTTTCCGCAGCTACTTCTGCAAGCAGCTTTTCCCGTTCTTCAGGAGTCATCTCTTCGAGTTGTTTGGTAAGAACGGCTTTTTTGTAATCATCTAACTGCTGGTTATAGGTCATGGTTTGGGTAATGGCTCGAAACACATAGGTGGAAATCCAACCTAACAAAACCACCACTAAAGCCACTTGACTCCAGACACCCGCATTAATTCCATCAAAACCATAGGCGCGAAGCAGTAAAAATGCCACCCCACCAAATCCAAAAAACGCAATCATCACAGCGATCGCATCAATGCGGCGCATAGTTTTAGCTCCTGATTTAATTCCTGAAATTAATCCGTATCGTGGGGATCTTAAATCTGTCTAGCTTCAGGACGAAAATTAAAGAATGGGGAAACTAACAATAATCCAGGGAAGAAGAAAAATGCGAGTAAGCAGATAAAAACTCTTTCGATCGAGCCAGTTTTATACCAACGCGCCTTGAAATAAAACAAAGTCAACAGGGGAACGACCAGTAAATATGTACCAGCGATCGCTGCGTAGACAATAGGCGCGAGCAATGGTGAAGAGAGCAACAGTGACATATTTCTAAACAGGGTTGAGTAGATGTATTTTTAGGTCAATTGTAACAGCAAAAAGATTTGTTATCGCTATCAAACTCACAAGAAAACAAATCCTTAAGAAAGTTACGGCGCTTTGCACCGCTTATGGGTTTTGGGTTTGAGCGCAAAGCGCTATATCTTAATAGCCAATTTTTAAAATTTAGTTTGCTTTATGATCTTCAGGTGCTAATATAAGAAACGCTGAAAATTTTACCCGAATAAATTCCTAAGACTGTGGCACCTCAACAACAAAAGATTCGGATTCGTCTCAAAGCTTTCGATCATCGCCTGCTAGATTCATCTTGCGAAAAAATCGTCGAAACTGCTAATCGTACAAATGCTGCGGCTGTTGGTCCTATTCCTCTGCCAACCCGCCGTCGTATTTATTGCGTTCTAAGATCTCCCCACGTAGATAAAGACTCTCGCGAGCATTTTGAAACTCGTACCCATAGTCGCATAATCGATATTTATCAACCATCGGCAAAAACTATTGATGCTCTCATGAAGCTCGATCTAGCTGCTGGTGTAGATATCGAAGTAAAACTTTAAAGTTTGAGATTCATAAAAAAATCAGCACTATGGCGATCGCTATAGCGCTTGACAAACAATCTCATTTACAAAAAACACAAAAAAAGGTATGGGCAATTCATGGATTGGCAATACCTTTTTTTGTGTTTAATGATACAAGTGCAGATGTTTTGGGTAACGCTTACGTTTTGATGCGATCGCGGCAAACCCGCAATTTTCGGCAAAGTGCTGAACGGGTTGTATTGCTTAATCCAAGGTGTCGGAATTGAACCGACATATCAACGATTATGAGTCGTTTGCTTTACCAGTCAGCCAACCTTGGGAATGATTGTGATTATAGCCTTAAATATTATATGCTATTGGTGGAGCTATCAAGCAGATTGTCTAATGGCAATTATTGGCTAAATCAAGTTTCTTATGGCAACAACCCGTACCGAAAATCGATCTCGAAAGAGAAAAAAGCCCCCTCAGAAATTTAAACTGAGCTATAGCTTTGTGATGCTAATCGCTATGCTCATTGTGGGAGCTATCGCTGGAATAATTGCTTTTGGTTTTGGGAAACAAGCCTTAGAGGGTGTTAACTCATCTCCTGCGGGCGTAAAAATGCCGAAGATTATGCCTACTGACAAACCCAAAGATTCGCCAAAACCTTCTCCCTCCAATAAACCTGATAACAAAGTTTCATTTCTGCTGGATGAATCACAGGCTATTTTGGAAATGCAAGCCCGATCAAAGCAGGAATTGGGCAGTACTACCCGCCCCAGTTTCGTCATTAAGCCTAGTAAGGATGTGAAAACTATACAGGCGCGAGTTGACAACGCTTATGTCTCGATGCGTGATCCTCTAGCAATTTCTGCAAGTGCCGACGAGCGGATTGCCGATAGAATTGCCGAACTGCGGCAAAGAGTTTATACCACCAGTAGGTCTTATGGGAATGTCTCAGATCGTCCCGTTGTTCGATATAGCGATCGCTCTGCTGATGACACGAATACTAGTTTAGTTGTGGTATCTACTCCAGTTGAGTTAGTTCCGATGCGGAGTAGTTGGCAAAGCCGAGATGGATCTTTGCCGAGTTCACAACTTAGTCCACAAATTAGTCCGCAAAAAGTAGGCACTGAAGAGATGAATGTGACACCAAATCCATCAAGTAGCTTTTCTACATCTACTCGACCAAGATCTGTTTCTACAGTTGAGCTAAATAGACAGTAATAGAAAGTAATCAAGGGCTTGTCAAATTTTGATTTGTCAGTTATATTGTGTGCAGGTTGAGTAAACCGTTCGGTGTTTGACATCGAAACACATTGATAATAAACATTTAGATAACAGGAGGTGATGCCCATGCAATCAGATAGTAGTAGCGGTAAACGTATGGGTCTTCAGATTTCCGAGCTGTGTGCTGGAGCCGTTTTGTAGGCTGTTTAGTTTTTATCTCTAGTTCGCTAGCTTTAAGTTACTAGCAGACGTGAGATCCTTCCAGCAGTTGACTGTGAACTGAAGCCCATAAAATATTCCTAAACAAAAACACCTAGCCATTGGCTGGGTGTTTTTGTATAAATTTATGTTAGTGAAATACTAGACTGGGAAATAGGAATCTGAATCAAAAACTCCGTTCCCTGCCCTATGGTCGATAGACAGCGAAGAATCCCACCATGCCTTTCGGTAATAATTTGGTAACTGATGGACAACCCCATACCTGTCCCTTTTCCAACGGGCTTTGTCGTAAAAAATGGTTCAAAAATGCGATCTATGACCTCTTCAGCCATACCCACACCGTTATCCTTAATCCTAATCATGACCACAGCTAGACCAAGCAAAGGATCGGCTTCTTTTAATTCGGTAACAATGGTAATGGTCGGTCGCCAGCCTGCTAGCTCTAGCTTGGTTTCCTTCCCAAGATTCTTGGTAGCAATACAGGATAACTCTTCGAGGGCATCGATCGCATTGGTCAACAAATTCATAAATACCTGATTCAATTGCCCAGCATAACACTCTACCATTGGTAGCTTGTCATACTGTTTAATCACTTGAATACCAGAATTATAATTTTGGTTATTTCGATCCTTGAGACGATGTTTCAAAATCATTAACGTACTATCAATTCCTTCATGGATATTGACAGCTTTGAATTCAGCTTCATCTAATCGCGAAAAGCTACGCAATGACAACACGATTTGACGAATGCGATCAGAGCCAACCTTCATGGATGTCAATAACTTCGTGATATCCTGCGTTAAAAACTCTAAATCCAGCCCTTCTAACTCTGCCCTAATTTCATCAGCGATCCCATTACTATGCTCTTGATACAAAGCGATCGCCTTGAGCAAATCCGAGACATGTTGAGTAGCGTAAGTCAGATTGCCGTGAATGAAGTTAACGGGATTGTTAATTTCATGGGCAACCCCAGCCACCAGTTGCCCCAAACTAGACATTTTTTCGTTCTGCACCAATTGAGTCTGCGTCCGTTGTAAATCTTGCAAAGCCTTTTTTAATTCGGCTGTGCGCTGCTCTACACGTATTTCCAGAACCTCATTGACTTCTTGCAAAGCTGCTTCGGCAAGCTTACGGTCGGTAATATTCGTTAAGGAGCCACCCCTTTCACTCTGATTGCTAGAATATGCTGATAGTTCTAGCCAGACAATCACTCCCGATTGATGTTGAAATCGTAATTCTTGACCAATCACAACCTGTTCCTTTTGCAATTGATCGAGTAACTGTTGCCCTCGCGCCAAATCTTCTGGAGCCAGAAAATCAGAAAGTGGTTGAGATAAAGACTCACGAATATTATATCCCAAAGTCTCAGTCCAAGCTCGATTGAGAAAGGTAAAACAGCCAGATGGATCGCACTTAAAAACGATTTCTCTTAAGCTTTCTACTAACTCTCGATAACGGCGCTCTGATTCCGAGAGTTTTTCAATCAAGCGATAATGAATTTGTGTATTCAGTTCGTTTGTCATCTCATCAGTGTTCATCAGCTAAGTGCAAGCTGGCTCAAAAGCTCAGTGTGAGTGACGACGTTAGCATACAGAGGAAAAATATGTTCGCAATAGAATGACTGCTCAAATATAGTTCTTGCGGAGGTGCAATCGGAGAGGATTGTAACCTGATATCCTTGTTCATGCGCGGAACGTCCCGTGGAATCGATACAAACTGAGGTAACAGTTCCCGCTAAAACGATATTTTCGATCGCATGTTGTTGCAGGATTTCGTTTAGATTGGTATTAACAAAGGCGTTAAAACCACGTTTCCCTGGGACACGCAAAATCCGATGTTTAAATGGATTCAATTCTTCAATAGTTTTCGATCCTTCCGTTCCTTCTTGAAACGCCCCCACCTCTTTAATTGTTTTGAGAATACCAATTGGTTCAACTATTTCTTCATAACTAGACGTAAAGAAGATCGGTGTTTCTACAATCAATACTGAAGTGGGTTCCAAACAATCTAAGAGATGAATTGTATTAGATAATGCATTCGTAACTTTAGAAGACTCTTCAACTATGCCATGCAGAATTCCGTTAGGGGCAAAATAGTCATTTTGAAAACCGATCAGCAGTAAGGCTATATTGTGCGTATCCATATATACTTCTAGACAAAAAATGTTGTATAGCAATGTGAGTTTTGCTTAGGACATAAAACCCAAAAGATGAGTGGCGGCGAGAAGCGCCGCCACTCATCTTTTGGGTTTTGATTTGTCCTAGCTATCTCTTGCTTTGCTATATACAGACTTTAAGAAACGTAGATTATCCTACCCAGTTTATGAAGTATATCAATCAGGATTTTATCTGAATTTGTCTAAATCACTATGTTTAGTTCTAAAATAAAAAACTGTATAGGTAC
>JBIKYX010000151.1:0-6983 GCA_044355035.1 Pseudanabaena sp.
ATTTCCTCGGACAGGCAGCAATCGATAATGCACTGCGCGATCGCCTTCCCATCAAGATTGCGACCAACAACTTCAATTCCACTAAAGCGTTCAGGGCGACCATCCAACCAAAGCGGGACATCAAGGTGTAAGTAGAGGCTATCTTCCATACCTGCGACAAAATCTAGATGAAAGGCACGACCATCGAATAAGTCGAAAATTCCTTTCGCTCGGCTGAGTTCTCCATAAGCACCTTGAGTAATTTCATACCAAAGGACATTCAAACTCGAAGGATCAAAGACCTGTCCCGTAAAAGGCGATCGCCAAATCTGCAAATCATGAAAATCTAAATCATATTTGACTTCTATTACTTCATTCGCCCAGTCATGCCATTCAGAACTGGTTAACTCAGAGGGAACAAGGGCTATCCGTTTACAGGCATGGCGATCGGCAAGAGTATCTAGCAGCATATCGCCCGATCGCAAATCTAAGTGAAAGCCCAACTCTATAAAAGCGATCGCGCCCTGCTCTACTTTTTCAATCAGTTCTAATTCCTGCCCATCGGCGAAAATTTGCACATGGGGAAATTCTGCGATAAGACAAGTTGGATCGATGGGAACATTACCAGCACTAGGGCAGAAATAAACAACTGGTGCAGATATTTGCTCAATTTGCTGAAAGATCCAACCAGTTTTGCCAATTCCCACTGCTCCTGCGATCGCCCATACCTGAACAGGTGGATCGGCAGATTTTTGTGGTGAAGCTGTAGCGATAGACATAGACATTTAGCAGATAAGGCAGTATAGAATGATAATGATTATCATTATTGTTATTTAGTTTACTATGTCTATTGTTAATTTGGGCGATCGCTTAGCAGAATCTACACATAATTCTTCAGCCCAATCCCTGAATTACCACACCAAAGCCAAAATCCAAGCTAAAGGTAACTTTGATATTGACATAGCCATCATTGGCGCAGGAGTCCATGCCCTCACCTTAACCCTTCATCTCTTGCAAAAACGTCAGGCTTTACGCGAAAAGCTCCTAGTTTTTGATCCCAGTGACTGGCTCACTCAATGGCATCACCAATTTGCCGCCCAAGAAATTCCCCATCTGCGATCGCCTGTCGTTCATCACCCTGCCCCCGATTCCTTCGCATTGCGACGCTTCGCCGAAACCCGCCCCGATGAATTATTTCCTCCCTATGACTTGCCATCCACGAAGCTATTTCGTGATTTTTGCCAAAATGCGATCGCTTCCCAGCGACTTGATGAGCGACTAATCACAGCTAAAGTCATCGACCTAGAGCCAATTCTGTCACCCCGTCGCGGCTTTCGGCTTTGGCTAAATCATGGCAAAAGCATCACTGCTAAGCGCGTTGTCTTAGCCACCAATAACAGCATTAAACAAATTCCCCATTGGGTTGAGCGAATTGCCTCTAACTTTCCTAGTGATCGCCTTGTGCATTCTAGTGACCTCAATCTAGCATCACAACATTTAGCAGGAGAAACTATCTTGATCGTTGGTGGTGGCTTAACTAGTGGACATTTGGCTTTAGGGGCGATCGCCCGTGGCGCAAAGGTCTTATTGCTATCCCGTCGGCAATTTAAAGAAAAGCTCTTTGATGCCGATGCGGGATGGCTTGGTCCCAAATATCTCAAGGGTTTTCATGCCGAAACCGATTGGCAAAAACGGCGGGAAATAGTCTTATCTGCAAGAGATGGTGGTTCGATGACTCCCTCGGTGATGACCCAATTACGAAGAGAGCATCATCAAGGCAGATTAGAATTTCATCCAGAATGCGAAGTTGCTCAAGCCAGTTGGAATGGAACAAAATGGCAAATTGTTTGCACTGACGGCATGGAACTTACTTGCGATCGCCTTTGGTTAGCCACAGGTACAAGGTTTGACGCAAAAGCAGAACCGTTGCTAAATCAAGTAATGCAGCAATATCCCCAACCCCTCGTTAACGGATTTCCTATTCTCGATGAACATTTGCGATGGCATGGCTGCGATTTATTTATCATGGGAGGTCTAGCTGCTTTGCGTGTGGGACCCACAGCAAGAAATATTTCGGGCGCAAGAATGGCAAGCGATCGCATTGTGCCAGCAATGACCAAATCTACAATTAGGTCAACTAATTCATCGCCGTCGCAAAATTGTCCAGACCACAATCGGTGCGCCTAGGAGAGAGGTTACAGAATTGAGGGGCAGCAGGGTTTTGTTGGGTAATTGCGTAACTAGATCCGCCACGATCGCTAAGTTTGCGCCGACTAGGATCGTAGCAGGTAGAATAATCCGACAGTCGGTGGAGCGAAATAGGGCGCGGCAGAGATGGGGAACCGCAACACCGAGAAAAGCGATCGGACCACAGAAAGCGGTGACGGCTCCTGCTAATAGTGCGACATTGATTACAATTCCTAATCTCAGCTTGGAAATTTGTGTGCCGAGACTGCGGGCTTGCATTTCCCCTAGCAGCATTGTATTTAGGGGCTTGATCGAGGCGATCGCTAGTAATAATCCCAGTGAAATGGCTCCACAGAGCATCGGTAATCGCGCCACTGTCACCCCTGCAAAACTACCAAAAGTCCAGTTGATATAGGATTGCACTCGTTCAGGTGAACTGAAGTACAGCAGAATATTCGCCACTGCGCCCACGCCATAGCCCAGCATTAATCCCAAAACTAAGAGAGTCGTGGAATTCTGGACAAATTTAGAAGCGATCGCCACTAAACCCATTGAGAAAGCCGCACCAATACAAGCGGCGACCAAAGTTGATTCGCTGCCTAATACAGCACTGACTTGTCCTAAGGTCTCCGATGCAAGAATGGCGATCGCAACACCTAAACTGGCTCCAGAGCTAACTCCCAATACAAAGGGGCCAGCTAAAGGATTGCTAAATAGAACTTGCATTTGTAAGCCACTGACGGCGAGGGCGGCTCCACAAAAGATGGCGGTAAGGGCTTTGGGTAGGCGAAATTGCCAAAAAATCTGCGCCCAACCTGTCTCAGTGGATTGATGAAATATAATTTTGACGAGATCGGGGAGGGGAATCCATACGGAACCCACAACTAAGCTGGCGATCGCGCTTAATCCTAGCCCGATCACAAGAGCGAGAAAAATCAAGGCAATTCGATTCTCTTTTAAAAAATATTTCACGGAGCAATTTTACGGTAGTAAAAGAGTTGATGGTCTGGCATGAGTTCAGGATGAAAGATTTTTACGAGATCGGCTAGTATTACGTCAGGGTTAGCAATACCACTTTGCCAGTAGTCATTGCCGCCTGTGGCGCTAATTCGGGCATGAGCGCTATACATCTGTCCAGTTTGCCATGCTTGAAAATCTTGATAGCGCATATCTGATTTGGGAATGTCTTCTTTCTGTTTCCAGTCTTGACTGCCATTGAGCCAAAAGTCCGCCGATCGCCCCCGCCGATAGACCTCCTCAAAACTAAGGGGGTTACTACCAGAGGTGGGATCATCTGCCCAAAGATAATTCGCGCCTGCGTCCGTTAAGTACTTCGCCACATAGCTTTTGCCTCCTGCCACATACCAAGTGCCATTACGATGAAATCCTGTAACCACGGTGGGCTTGTTTTGAGCGGATTTGGCGATCGCCGCCACCTTTTCATAGCGAGCTTCCATCTCATCAAAAACCTGATTAGCGCGTTCTTCCTGATTAAAAAATAGGGCTGTAAACTTTAGCCATTCCGCCTGTCCAAGGGGACTAGATTCCATATATTCAGCATTCAGCCCCACTTTTAGTCCTGCTTCTAGAAGTTTGGGATGGCGATCTCGTTCAGGGTTGCCTGTGCCGTAGGTGGTAACGAGGGCAGGACTGAGGGCTAATATTTTTTCAATATTGATGGTGCTACCCTGACCTAGATCTTGCACTCCTTGGCTTTTGAGCTTGGTTTTAGTCTCCTGACCATAGACCAGATCGAGGCTGCTCATGGCAACAAGGCGATCGAGTAGTCCCAGCTTCTCTAAGTGGGCAAGATGGGTGGTGGAGAGAATGGCGATCGATGGTACGGGGACTTGGATGATTTGGTCGGCGCTAAATCCTTCGGGAATCGGTGCGCCGCATTGCACCAGCACATAACGGAATACTTGATTAGCGTTCTTCCAAGGTTGTTTGACGGTGATGATTTTGTAATGCTGATGGTAGGACACATCGAAGCCGATCGCGTGTTTGATCTTGGTTTTAACAGGAAAATAATCGCGATCTCTTTCGTATTTAGTAATGCAATTTGAGGAGGCGTTAGGGCTTTTAGAAAAAGGAGCAGGAGAACTAAGGGCGATCGCGCAACCAGTTCCCATTGCCACTAATCCAAGGCAAAGTAACCGCAAGCCAAATTTACGCATAAATCTTTTGAACATTCTTTTGGGTTAATTTAAATTCATGGTAGGGGCAATTCATGAATTGCCCCTACCATGAAATCTATGGATAAACGTGCTTAGCGACGGGGACACCTTCAACTAGATGTTCCTGCACAATTTGTTTCGCGGTTTCAGGAGTTACTCTGCTGTACCAAGTGCGATCGCCTGAATAGAAAACCACAGGTCCCATTTTGCAAACCTCTAAACAGCCAGAAACGCAAACTTCCACATCTTCTAAATTTGCCTCCTTGACGGCTGATTGTAAAGCCTCGTAGATGGGCTGATAGTTACGCGATGGCAGACAACGACTAGATCGGCAGACCGAAATATATTTCTTGTTGAGAGGATTGCGATCGTAGGGGAGTTCCTTTGTCCCTAAAATATAAGTCTCCCTTAGCTCCTCATATAGCTTCAACTTTTCCAAATTAGGCTTACGTTCGGAGAGCAGATCCTCATTGTCACCAATGAAAGGATTGGGCAGAAAGAAGGTCATCATCTTCACCCCTGCGCCATTCCAGAATTGAATTCCCCAACTGCGGGGTTCTCCTTCAGGGTTAAGGCGGCGATAGAGGGCGGCGCGGCTGACAAGACGGGTTTGGATCTGCTCAGTCGGTGTGCGGCGATCGGGACCGCCAATATTTTCAGCGATGCAGAGATGTAAATGCCATCCTTCCGTCACTACGGTCAAATAGCCATCATAGAGTTTAAAGATTTTCGGTGGAGCATTAAATTCCAATTCCAAGACGCTGCCATCTACCATGTGACCAATGCCAATGTCCTGCCAACGCTCTTGACAGAGATAATGCAGCAGGGGAGCCGTCACATCGAGATCGGTGGGGAAAAATTCATATTCAATTTGACCGCCATTGGGTAGAGGTTCAATTTCGGTGAGAGTAAGGGGAGTGATAAGGCGAGAGAAGTTATTCATAGTTGTTTATTGATGTTTATTGCAATATTTATAGACAAAACGAAGCTTTAGAAAAATCGTGATGTAATGTCAAATAATGATTTTTCCAACTAAGCAATCCCTGTAACTTGAGTTGATTGAGCGCTCGGGTTACAGTTACTCTAGTTGCCCCAATCACGTCAGCAATATCTTGATGAGTAAGCTTAATGTCAATCAAGATAACGCGATCGCTGGGAATACCAAATTTATTAGATAGCCAGATTAATATCTTCTTGAGTTTGATATCAATGGTACGAGAATGGGCAATACTCAGAAGCTCCTGTGTTTGTTGACAATGGTTGAGCATCGCACTAAAAGTCCGATCTAATATATTTGGTATTATTTCTACTTCGACAGCACTTAGGCATTGAATTTGATAGGGATCAAGTAAAGACATCAAGCTGCTGACAATATCGCCTGTACTCCATATCCCCAGAACAATTTGATTACCTTCTTCATCCCAAGTCATTGTCCGTACAATTCCTGTTTTGATCCTCCATAGGGGATCTTCAAGCGATGGAAGATATTCATAGCGCTTGAAGTGCTGAGTAGTAAAAGCGTGATTTGGATAATGCAGAACTTTTGGTGCAGTGACCTCAATCGATAAACGTTTATCGGCTAAGTTAACTAGTTGGTAGTTCATTGATCACCTCTCATAGGGCTAGACTTGTGGAAAGAAAAGGCTTGAAACTCTTATTTTCCCTTAGGGGAAACTCATGAATTACCTCTAAGGCTGGTTATTTTGTATAAGTCTTAATTTCTATTAAAACCGAAAGCTCAAACTGCCGCGAATCGTACGCCCACCATCGGGGAAACCTGCAAATAGCTGAAAGCGTTGGTCAAAGATATTCTCGATGCCAATGGTCGCAGATATTTGGGCGGTGATGGGAGCGCGAAGTCGCAGATCGAAGGTGGTCTGTCCTGACAGAAATTCGGTATTCAGGTTATCAGTGGGAAAGCCACTAAGGGAATTCATGAATAATCCTGCATACCATCCCTGCGGATTTTCGTAGGACAGCCCAATATTCAGTTTATCTGCACCTGCAAAGCGTAGTTCCTTCCCATTTTCCCCTGCGTTGACACTGGAGATGATGCGCGGATCGTTGAGCGTGTAGTTGGCGGCTAAGAAAAAGTTGGGAGCAACTTGCAGATTTAAGGATGCTTCTAACCCATTTGTCACTACCTGTCCAAGATTCTGAAAAGTGCCAGAGATGCCATTAACAGGCGGTGCGATTCTTCGGAAAGCAATCAGGTTAGAAATGTTATTGGAGAAAGCGGTCAGCCTAAACAGACCAATATCGCCTAACTTTTGATCGATGCCGATGTCGTAACTATCGCCCGTTTCGGGTAAGAGGTTGGGATTGCCAATATTGGTGGGGTTAGCGTTAAATAAATTGGCGATCGTGGGGGTGCGGAAGTTGCGGATGTAGTTTGCCCTGACTGTTGTGGAATCGGTGAGTGCATATTTAATTCCCCCCGATGGCGTGGTTGCGGAACCATTGACTAAGCTGCTAAATTCCTGTCGCAGTCCTGCGGTGATATTCAATCTGTCAGTTAAATCATTGCTGTACTGGGCAAACAAGGCTCCTTGGGAAATATTGGCATTATAACTAGGGGTAAGTACATTGGTAGCAAAATTTGTGGTTTCATTAATCGCATTGGTGGAGCGATAGTCAAAG
>JBIKYX010000071.1:0-21194 GCA_044355035.1 Pseudanabaena sp.
GATTGTAAGTTCGATTTTTATTTTTGTGCCTTCTACACTTATTACCTTTGCCGACATTTTCTTTCTTGCCTCCTTCTTTATTCTCTCATTATCCTGCTATCTTCGTATTAAGTCAAGGTCGCACCCTGGGTGATCGCTATAAATTTGCTTAAGCTTGAGCTAAAGCGATCGCTACAACACCATCCTTTAACTTTGGTTACTTTGAGTGGCTACCTCATGCAGTATGGGTGCTTTTAGCATTCAAACATCTGTTTGCAGACTATCCAAAAGCCTAAATACTTGAATCATGGCTAAATTTAATTGTTGAACATGTTTGCTGCTTAATTTGCCTAGTCGCCTTAAAATCAGCGATCGCTCAATCGTAATAATTCTAGTGACTCTCACTTTGGATACAACTTTTAAGCCTGTATTCCTAAATTCCGTATCAGATGGATGGATTATAAATTCGCCTTCACTTAAATTCTCAATACTTTGTGATGAGATAAAGCAAAGAGTAATGTCATTGCTTGTAGATGTAGACCATAGGACAACCACAGGTCTCAGCTTATTTTGACTGAGATCTGTAAATGGGAATGGAACCAAGACAATATCACCCTTATTCACTAAACTGGTTCTCCATCGGTAAGGGTATATAAATCTGGCTCATCCTCAAGAAATTTGAACGCGCCGCCAGCTTGGGCTAGCTGAGCTAGTTCGAGGGTAGATGGTTCAGACAAGGAATAAAACAATCTTTCGGTTAAAAGGTCTTGTTCTTCTTTGGTTAGAGATAAGACTATTTGCACGATTGAATCAACTAGTTTTGTGTTCATATTCTCTTTCTATCTAATTTACTTGGTAATTTACAGTTTAGCGATCGCTACAGCACAAGCCTTTAACTCTGGTTGCTTGGAATAGTGATCGCACAAGGAGAGGTTCGGCTTCGCTATACTTCCCTTGCGATTCAGAAACGAGTAGGAACTCCAAAGCCCCGCTTTTTTCCTTTATTCCCTTTTGCGTTGATTACCTGAAGCCATCTGAGTGCAGATTTGGTTTCAGGATGGTCAGTACCAAGTTTTTGTTCGTAAATCTTGATGGCACGCTGGATGGATTGCAGGGCTTCGGGATGACGTTGGGTACTGTGATAGAGAGCGGCTAAGTTGAATAGGCTGTTGGCGACAGATGGATGGTCTGCTCCTAGTTGCCGTTCCCTAATCGAGAATGATCGCAGATATAGAGGTTCGGCTTCACTGTACTTCGCTTGCTCTCGGTAAAGTAATGCGAGATTGTTGAGACTTTGACCGACATCGGGATGGTCTGCTCCTAGTTGCCGTTCCCTGATTTCGAGAGATCGCAGATATAGAGGTTCGGCTTCGCTGTACTTCCCTTGCGATCTGTAAAGCTCTGCAAGATTGTTGAGACTGGTGGCAACAGAG
Organism: Pseudanabaena sp.; assembly: GCA_044355035.1. Taxonomy (GTDB): domain Bacteria; phylum Cyanobacteriota; class Cyanobacteriia; order Pseudanabaenales; family Pseudanabaenaceae; genus Pseudanabaena. Next base: position 1,413 of record JBIKYX010000071.1, read on the forward strand.
GGATTGTCTTTTCCTAGTTTGTGTTCCCTGATTTCGAGAGATCGCAGATATAGAGGTTCGGCTTCGCTGTATTTCCCTTGTGATTCGTAGAGTCCTGCGAGATTGTTGAGATCTGTTGCAACTTCAGGATGATCTTCGCCATAGATCCGTTTATCGATTTCGAGCGATCGCAGATATAGAGGTTCGGCTTCGCAGTACTTCCCTTGCGCTCGGTAAAGTACTGCGAGATTGTTGAGAATGGTGGCGACAGAGGGATGGTCTGATCCTAGTTGGCGTTCCGTGATTTCGAGTGATCGCAAATAGAGAGGTTTGGCTTCGCTGTACTTCCCTTGCGATTCGTAAAGTGCTGCCAGATTATTGAGGCTCGTGGCGACATTGGGATGGTCTGATCCTAGTTGTTGTTTGTATAAATCTAGGGCTTGACGATAGGCAATCTCAGCTTGGTTGTACTGAATATTTTCTTCATAGGCATCGCCTAAACTCAAGTAAAGACTAGCCAATAAAGGTGAATGAGGATCTTGGGACAGCAGATTATCTATTTGTTTTTGTAGATCCGCAGGATGGGCTTTAGTAAAAGTTTCTTGAGTGGATTCTGCTTGATTGCTGAGTTCATATGTTGCCGATGAAAAATTTATTGAGACAGAAATAGATTGTGAAATAGTTTGCGAAAACTCAAACACACCACCGCGCCAACTCCAGAAGTCAGGCGCTTGCTGAGCTAGGGATGTAGCAATCTCAGGCGTTAACCAAATCACAATCGGAAACTTAAAATCGCGCAATCCTTCCCTTGTCCATTGTGCCGAAAAAAAGAATTGTTCTTGAGCCGATTTTGGTTCATTGAGTCGAATCCCCAAGAGTTCATCAGCACCCAAAACTGTCACGATCGCAGGTATCTCAACCGACATTAACTCAGGTTCTTGTGAAGCCAAATCTTGTAAACATTGCTTCAATCTCGGTTGCTGACGCTCAATCCTGACACGATGACAACCTGTACCCTTAGCCGTCAATTCCTTCTCATAGCTACTAATCAACTCATCACGATATTTCCAATTATCACAAATCGCAATCAACAAATTCAGCCTGCCATAGCTGGCTTGCACAGACATTAACAAACGCCGTAAATTACGTTGATTTTGACTGGGATCTTTTTCCATCGTAACGCCCTAAGCCTCGATCAGTTTTTTCTGTTTCAGTAAATCCACCACAATCGGATGCACGTCATACCACAGTGAAGAATTTTCATATTCCAACACCATCAAGCCATGCAACAACTTCACAAAACCTTCATTGCTAGAATCCTCCGCTTCCGAAGTCTCATATATCTGTACCAACAAATCATAAAGACTGCTGCCAATCTGCCTTGTAAAATCATGGCGCAAATTCTGTAACGCAGTATTGAGAATCTCTTCATTGATTACGATATCTTCACGCTCTGGTTGAATCTCGATTTGCACCATACATTCCGTACAGCACTCTCGCGCAATCCGCACCAACTCCCGCATCACACCACCACTCTTTAACACCATCTCACGGGCAGTTTGCTGCTCTATCAATCCTTTAGGAATACGTTTATCTAATACTTCTAGGAATATATTCAGATTTTTAGCAATTGGCTCCACTTCTGGATTATGGCGATCGTCTTTCGGGAAAAATTTAGCCACGGGGAAAAGATGCGGACGCACCACACCCTCTGAATTGAGAGAACCCATTACCTGCGGCTCTTGAATTGCTGAAACAGGAATTGTAAAGACAATCCGAATCTGGGGTGAAAATAGAGCCTTGATATTATCGCGATAAATCTTTCCGACCAATGGCAGATCCAACTTATCAAGATCGTCAATGATTACAATTACGGGCTTCTTTGTCTTTATTTGAATGGCTGCCGCAAGGCGATCAATTTTGCCCACTAGGTCAGAAAATTTTTTCTCGAAAGTTTTCTCTAATTCATCTCGAAAAGAATGTTCCCTTTGTAATTTTGCCGTAAATACATCTAAAAATTCAACCTCAAATCCTAGTTCTCCTTTGGTTTCTTCGCCTTGCGTTTGTTTGCGGGTTGTCGTATTCCAGCCTAAAACGGTTTGACTTATATCGCCAGCGACATCTATGCCTAATTTTTTGGCACGACTAAGCATCAATAAAGCTATCGCATACAAAATATTCGTATGTGTGACCGCCGTCATCTCAATTAAATTAGCGATCGAGAAAAACACCACATAATGTTGATCCGCCATTTCATTTGCCAATCGCTTCAACAGCGTAGACTTACCGCAACCACGATGCCCCGCAAAAATAAACTTGCCATTTTTCTCAGATGCCTCAATTTCGCGCCTCAGCCGAACCTTGACCTCTAGCCCATAGTCCACCCGAAATTTTTCAATATCCTCTGCCTCAACTAGCGGGAAGAGATCCAAATCTTTATAAATTTGTTGAAATTTTGCGAGAAGTTCAAGATCCATAATTGCTGAAGATAATATCTAGGTAAGCAAATAATCCCATCATACCAATGAAAGTAATAGCTAAAGAAATTACAATTTTAATAATTTTGGCGATCGCTCATTTATCTTCTGCCAAAATTAGGGCGATCGCTACAGCACAAGCCTTTAACTCTGGCTGCTTCGAGTCAGGACAGGATTCAGGATGGGTGAGGGCATTTGCCTCAGCGTTATTTGCCCAGAGCGTTCCCCAGTGCATTGGTACGAATAAAACACCTCTAGCGATCGCCTCTGTGACCAGAGCAGGAAATTTGGAAGATCCTCTTCGCGATTTGACTTCTACTAGATCACCATTATTAATACCAAATTTAGCTGCATCTTTGGGATGGATTTCGATAAAGGGATTAGGGTGCATCTGACGGATTTTGTCGATGCGTCCTGTGCGAGTTTGTGTGTGCCAATGTCCATAAAGTCTACCCGTGGTGAGGATAAATGGATACTGCTCATCGGGAACTTCAAATACACCTTTAGAATGGTAGGCTCCAAATCTAGCCTTGCGATCGCTAGTATGGAATTGCAGATCGGTGTAGAGTCGCTTATTGTGAATTTGGTCTTGTTCAGGTTGCTGATCGGAAGCTTGCCATTGCATTACACCTAGTTTCGCCAGTTTCGCGTGACTAATTCCTGTCATGTCACAGGGGCGATCGCGGGTTATCTGCACAAATTCAGAATGGACATCGGCTGACGTTTGGAATGGGAACTTATCGGCAAAACCTAATCTGCGTCCTACTTCGGCAAAAATTGCCCAATCATGACGGGCTTCACCGAGGGGCGGCTGAAAGGCTTGGCAGAGGGTGACACATCGTTCGGAATTGGTCATTGTGCCAGTTTTCTCACTCCATTGGGTCGCGGGAAGGAGAATATGGGCAAAAGCGGAGGTTTCGATGGGGTAATATGCGTCTTGATATACGGTGAAAGGCGATCGCTTTAACGCGGCTTTAGTTCTGACTAGATCGGGAAAACTCACAGCAGGATTTGTCGCCGCAATCCAGAGAAAATCTACTTCATCGGCTTCTAATCCGCGAATTATGTCCCATGCGGTACGTCCAATGCGATCGGAGATTTGCCCAGCAGGCAAGCCCCAAAATTCTTCGAGTTCGGCACGATGTTGGGGATTTGCGACAAATCGATACCCAGGGAGTAAATTCGCTAAGCCGCCAGCTTCTCTTCCACCCATAGCGTTAGGTTGTCCCGTCAATGAAAAAGGTCCCGCTCCCGCTTTGCCAATTTGAGCCGTGAGTAAATGCAAATTAATGATGCTTTGAACTTTGGCTGTGCCTTGTGTAGATTGATTGACACCCATTGACCATATCGAGAGAACTCTTTGCGATTCTGCCCAATATTTAGCAGCTAGTTCTAGATCCTCAATATTAATTCCACAACGACTCGCTACAAATTCGGGTGTGTAGAGTTGGGTTATTTCGCTAAATTCAGCAAAGCCTGTCGTGTGATTTTCAATGAAGGCGCGATCGCATTTCCCCCAACGCAATAACAAATGGGCGATGCCGTTTAATAAATCAATATCCGTTGCTGGTTGAATCGCTAAGTGTAAATCAGCAACTTCGGCGGTTTGGGTGCGGCGCGGATCGACGACGATGAGCTTAACGTGGGGATTCTTTTTGTGATACTTGCGAAAGCGATTGAAGATAATCGGATGGCATTCGGCAGTATTTGTACCGATCGCAAATAAACAATCGGTTAATTCTAAATCTTCATAGCAACAGGGAGGACCATCGGAACCAAGACTTTTGACATAACCTGAGACGGCGGAGGACATACAGAGACGGGAATTAGCATCAAAATTATTCGTTCCCAAACAGCCCTTAAATAATTTTTGAGCCGTATAATAATCTTCGGTTTGAAACTGCCCTGAACCATACATACAGAGAGCATCTGCACCTTTATTCGCAATTACATCTTGAATGCGCCGCGTAATTGTATCGAGAGCTTCATCCCAACTGACTTGATGGAATTCTTGATCGAGGCGATCGCGCATCATCGGATGCAGTAATCGATCTTTTTGAATGGATTCAGCAATAGTCGCGCCCTTGACACAAACCATACCCTGACTGGATGGGTGAGCGCGATCGCCTCTGACTTTAAAGCGATCGGGGAATTTTACGGAAGGTTCTCTAGTTGTTTCCACGACTTCTAAACCGCAGCCGACACCACAATAGGGACATAGGGTTTTGACAGTTTGAGTTGTGGTAATCGGTTGAGAATTAGAAGGGGGAATGGTTACAGAGGACATATAGGACTAGTGGCGAACGGCTGCTTGTTTAGAAGCGAAACCTTTGACTGGATCGAAGTAGGTTGTTTCCGTAAATTTGGAATAGGACATGGATTGTAAAGCAGCGATCGGATCGTTAGGATCGAACATCGAACCATCACCCAATACAATCGGATCTTTATCCTCTTCAGGAACATCGATTTCCAGTTCCTTAGCAGCTTGCTGATAGACATTGGTAGCAAGTAAGTTATAGATCACTTCAGCGTAGTTTTCGGGAAAATTGACCAGTCCCCAACGCGCCATTTGGGTCAAAGTCCAGAGATGTTCTTTTTTGGATGGCATATTACCAACACCAAACTGACAGAAATCCTTCTCATATTTCGATTCCATCGCGCTAACACGATAAGGTCCCGCAAATCCTGGACGAATATAGACAGGATCGAGATTGAGATAATTGGGCTTGGCTAGCGTTAAGATCACTTCATCACGATTTTTCAAAGGTTCACAGAATTGAGAAGCTTCGAGAAGCGCCTTGACGATCGCTAAATGAGTATTGGGATACTGCTCAGCCCAATCTTTGCGAACTCCTAATACTTTTTCTGGATGTCCGCGCCAAATATCAAGGTCAGTTGCGACCACAAAGCCAACGTTATCATGGACAGCCCGCACGTTCCAAGGTTCACCAACACAATATCCAATAATATTATTTGCCATCAGATTGGAAACCATTTGCGGCGGTGGAATCACAATCACATCGATATCTTTGTCTGGTTCAATTCCGCCACTTGCTAACCAATGCCGCAGCAACAAGTTATGCATGGAAGCATGGTGTACCATGCCGATCGCAGGATTGTAGGCATCTTGAAATGTATCAATATAAGCTTTGAGAGACGCAAGGTCATGGACACCTGCATCTTGGAGCTTTTTGCCCAGAGTGATCGCATTACCATTACGACTCAGGGTTAGGGAAGTTACCACTGGCACGGGAATCTTATTTCCCATACCAAGGGTAATGGCTAGGGGCATTCCCATAACCATTTGGGCGGCATCTAGACGACCTTCGCGAATTCCTTCTGCCAAGTCATTCCAGCTATTTTCTTTTGATAGGGTGACATCCAGACCATATTTGGCGAATAATCCTTTTTCCTGAGCAATCGCAAAGGGAGCGCAATCGGTTAAGGGAATATAGCCAATGGTGAGATTGGTTTTTTCGATACTGCCCAAGCTAATCGCGGCGTTACTTTTATTCTTGGCGCGTTCAATTTTAATTTGTTTCTGGCGATCCAAGAAATTAACAACTTCCCCTCTAAGTCGATAGTAATTGGGATGGTTGACCGCTTCCAATCGCTTGCGCGGATGGGGCAGATCAACGGTGAGAACCTGTCCAATTTTTGCTTCTGGTCCATTGGTCATCATGATGATGCGATCGCTTAGCAATAGCGCCTCATCAACATCATGGGTGATCATTACTGCTGAAATTTTGCTCTCATCGCAAATCTGCATCAACTTTTCTTGTAATCGCCCTCTAGTCAAAGCATCCAAAGCGCCAAAAGGTTCATCTAACAATAAGATTTTGGGCTTAATCGATAACGCACGAGCAATTCCTACCCTTTGCTTCATCCCACCCGAAATTTCTCTGGGATATTTATCGGCTGCGTGACTTAACCCAACTAAGTCAATATTTTCTTGAGTAATCCGCCTCCGCTCTTCTTTTGGCAAATCTCTCAATACCCGATTCACCGCCAAACCAATATTTTGTCGTACCGTTAACCAAGGCAATAGCGAATGGTTCTGGAACACCAACATGCGATCGGGTCCTGGTTCATTTATTTCTCTCCCTTGCAGCACAATACCGCCAGAACTAGCCTTATCCAAGCCCGACAAAATATTTAAAACCGTTGATTTCCCACAGCCCGAATGTCCAATAATCGAGACAAATTCACCTTCTTTCATCTCAAAATAAACATCTTTGACCGCAACATAGGGAGAGCCATTTTTGGTCTTAAAAACACGGCTGACGTAATCGATTTCGAGGAATGCTGACATAGTGGTTTGTAGATAAATTACGAATTGGGAAGTAGGAATTACGAATTGGGAATTGGGAATTGGGAATTATGATTGTGCGTTACGAATTGAGCAATTAAGGAATGATGAACTATTAACTTGATAATTCGTAATTCGTAATTGATAATTCGTAATTTACTCCGCCTCATCCGCGAGGGCAAAACGGCTATACAGAAATTCAAGGATGTAGTTGCGAAGGCTGTAATAGCGTGGGTCGTCAGAAATGGCTTTACGATCGCGTGGACGGGCAAAGGGAATATCAACGACTTCAGCGATATGGGCGGCGGGACCGTTACTCATGAGGACAATGCGATCGGCTAAGAACAAAGCCTCATCGATGTCATGGGTGATCATCAGCGCTGTTACTTTATTGGCTCGCCAGATTGACAGTAGTTCTTCTTGCAATTCTTCGCGGGTCATCACATCTAATGCACCAAAGGGTTCATCAAGGATTAACACTTCAGGACGAATTGACAATGCACGGGCGATCGATACGCGCTGACGCATCCCGCCAGATAGTTCTTTCGGTCTTTTGTTCATTGCTTCAGTCAAGCCCACCAGCGCTAGACTATCTTTAGCAATCTTGGTCTTTTCTTCTTTGGATTTGTCGGTATAAACTTGCTTCACAGCAAGATAGACATTTTCAAAGGCACTCATCCAAGGCAATAGGGAATAGTTCTGGAAAACCACCATGCGATCGGGACCTGGACGCAGGATTGGTTTTGACTTTAAGCAAATCTCTCCAGCCGTCGGTCGATTAAAACCTGCCACCATATTTAGCAATGTCGATTTACCGCAACCAGAGTGACCGATCACACAAATAAATTCGCCTTCATACACCGTTAAGTTCACATTTTCGAGAACGGTATAAGGTCCTCTAGCAGTTGGGTAAACTTTGGAAACTCCATCAATTACTAAAAAAGGATCTCGATTTTTTTTCTGGTTGTTATCGGTAAGATCTAGTGTTTGCATATTGATGTAGAGATTTTTAATTGAATGTTATACAGACAAGGGGCTTAAGCCCCTTGGTCTTAGAAAATTTCGCAATTCTAGGAATCCGACTGAACCGCGAATTTACTAATGTAATAAACCAGTTTGTCAAGCAACAAGCCGACTAAGCCGATATATAACAGCGCCAGAATCAGTTCGCTCTGTTTGCCGCTATTGTAACTATCCCAGATAAAGAAACCAATGCCGCCACCTGCGGTCAACATTTCCGCTGCCACGATCGCTAACCATGATAGACCAACGGCGATGCGTAAACCCGTGAAGATATAGGGAGCAGCCGATGGCATCAGGATCGTGATGAAGTAATCTAATTTACCGAGGCGCAAAACCCTTGCCACGTTGCGATAGTCTTGGGGAACCTGCTGCACGCCCACCGCCGTATTCATCAAGATCGGCCAAATCGAGGTAACAAAAATCACGAACAGTCCTGCCGCTTCGTTAACGTTTAATCCAATAGTTTGCAGGGATTCATTCATGCCACTAAATGCTGCCAAGGCGATCGGCAACCATGCGAGGGGAGGGATTGTCCGCAATACTTGGAAGATTGGATCGAAGGCACGATAGAGAAAGGCATTTGTGCCGATCGCAATGCCAAGGGAAATACCGACAACCGATGCGGCTGTATAACCGATCGCTACGCGGCGAACGCTAATCATGGTTTTGACACCTAAGCCCTGCTCGATGGTTACTTTCTCTTTGAGTTCTTTACGGGCTGGGCTATCAATTTTTTCTTTGTCATTGACATCGTAATATTCGCGATCGAAAAAAGGATGCCAAATATACGGTTGAGTTTCTTCCCAAACTTTACTAGGCGGTGGTAACGGCGGTTTTTTGCCAGCGCAAATTACTTGCCAAGCTGTTAAAAGTAAGATTAACGCTAACAATGGGGGGATAAAAGATTTTGCTTGCTGTTGTAACCATTCACCTATGTTATTAAGTGAGAATTTAGAAGTTATGCTACCTGCCGCCATTTGTATTTGTCTCCTAAATTGGAAGTAATTATTTTTTTGCAATCAACTGCTATTTATATCGCTGATTTAGAAACCATTTAAGAATTACTGTGATTGGTTTTAAATCTCTAAGAGATCCCCCTCAATCCCCCTTAAAAAGGGGAAAGAAGATAATTTTCATATTCTCCCCCCTTTCGTAAGGGGGGCTGGGGAGGATCTAAACAGTTCTTAAATAGTTTCTAAGACACTATGCCTTCTTGATCTTGAGTCCATCCAAATAAGCTTTAGGATTTTCAGGATCGAACTTGACTCCATCAAAGAAAGTCTCAACACCACGAGAAGTACTCTTCGGAATTGCTGCTTCTTCGCCAATCATCTTGGCAGCTTCCTTCCAAATATCTTCGCGGTTGACCTTATCAACCAACTTCTTGGCATCAGTGTCAGCATCAAAGTAACCCCAACGCATATCTTCAGTCACAAACCAAAGATCGTGACTCTTGTATGGATAAGAAGCATTATCTTTCCAGAACTTCATGGCGAGATCAGGATTGTCAAGAGTTCTACCATCGCCGTAGTCAACCTTGCCTTGCAGTCTACCCAAAATCTCCGCAGCAGGAACCTTTAGCCACTTGTCAGCACCAATGATCTTACACATCTCTTCTTTATTCTCAGGTTTCTCACACCAAACTTGAGCTTCGAGAACGGCTGCAAGCATTGCCTTGGCAGCTTTAGGATTCTTGTCAACCCAGTCACCACGGAGTGTGAATGCTTTTTCTGGGTGATCTTTCCAGAATTCACCTGTGATAAAGGCTGTATAACCAATGTTTTGAGCAACTAGACGCGCATTCCAAGGCTCACCGACACAGAAGGCTTGCATGTTGCCAGCTTTCATGTTGGCAACCATTTGTGGTGGTGGGACAACGATTGTGCTGACATCTTTATCAGGGTCGATACCATTCGCGGCTAGCCAATAACGCATCCAAAGATCGTGATTACCACCGGGGAAGGTTACAGCACATTTAACATCTTTTCCGCCAGCCTTGATTTTGGCAAAGCTGTCCTTGAGAGTGTCACTCTTGAGCGCAACTTTGAGTTCTTTAAACTCATTAGCGATCGACATCGCTTGACCATTGGTGTTCAACCTAGCCAAGATGTACATCGGGACTTTGTTCCCGTTAGTAATCTTACCTTCGGAAATCAAGTAAGGCATTGGAGAAAGAATATGAGCGCCATCAATACCACCTGCTTCAGAGCCAAGCACGATATTGTCACGGGTAGTTCCCCAAGAAGCTTGTTTGAGAACTTCGACATCCTTCATGCCATATTTCTCAAACAAGCCCTTTTCTTTAGCGATGATTAGAGGTGCAGCATCAGTCAGAGCGATAAAGCCTAGTTTTGCCTTGGTTGTTTCTGGAGCATCAGCCGCGCTAACTTTAGGCGTAGAAGTTGCTGTAGCGGCAGGGCTAGTAGTAGCCTTGGTTTCGGGCTTGGTTTCAGTTTTCGGCGCTTCGCCACCACAAGCATTGAGAGCGATCGCGCTAACGGTAGACAGCCCAGCAGTGGTCAAAAATTTACGGCGAGAAAATGTACTCATTGATTTACTTAATATCCTTAATAACTAACTTAATCTAGTTTTGAATTCAAAATTGTGTGAACTGTGACAAGTAACGCAAGGGCGATTCATGAATTTCCCTTACGCTATTATTTTGGCACTGCCCCAAATTTTTCAACTAAGAGCTTGCCAACAACTTCACGGAGGTCATCGCATGGTACTTTTTCCATCACACAGGTTCCCAGATGAGCATCTTTACCCACCGTGCCGCCCATATAAATGTCAACACCATCGACCACTTTACCGTCTTTGCGAGCTTTGCAACCCGTAAAGCCAATGTCGGCAACCTGCGGCTGAGCGCAAGAATTCGGGCAACCACTCCAATGTATCCGCACAACCTGCGGCAGATCGTAATCTTCCGCAAGTTGCTTGGTAAGGGCAAGGGAGCGATTTTTGGTTTCCACGATCGCCACTGGACAGAACTGATTCCCCGTACAGGAAACCAGTCCACGCATGAGGTTGTCAGGCTCCGCAGGGAACTTCTGAAGCAGGGGATCTTGCAGCAGGGCGGGGACTAGCTCATCGCTGACATTGGTAATCAGAAGATTCTGCTCAACCGTGAGACGCATATCGCCATCACCATAGGTGTCAGCAACCCGCGCAAATTCATACATATCGGCGGCATACATGCGTCCGACAGGAATTTGCAGCCCGACATAGTTCATTCCTGCTTGCTTTTGTTTGTGAACGCCAATGTGATCGCGCTTTTCCCATTCGATTTCATCTTTGAGCGCGGCTGTGGCAAGGGGTTTACCGATTTGTTTTTCCACTTCCGCACGGAATTTTTCAATTCCCCACTCATCGATTAAGAACATCAAACGAGCTTTGTCCCGCTTTTCCCGCAGTCCATTGTCTCGGAATACAATTAGTAACGCTTCACAAAGCGCAACCACATCTTCAGGCGCAACCCATACATTGAGAGGAATTGCCGCCGCAATCCGCTTTGCCGAAAAGAATCCACCAACTAATACATTAAATCCGAATATTTCTTTGTTTTCTTCATTAAAAGCAGGGACAAAGGCTAAGTCATTGATTTCCGCATGAGTGGAATTATCGCGACAACCCGCGATCGCAATATTAAATTTGCGCGGTAAATTCGTAAAAGCGGGATTGCCTTCACCATTATTCGTCAGTAAATTCTGAACTTGAATCGCTAATTCACGAGTATCGTAAAGCTCGTTAGCGTCTATTCCCGCCACAGGTGAACCCGTAATATTCCGAATATTGTCCATTGCTGACTGCACACTAGTCAGTCCAACGGATCGGAACTTCTCGAACATTTCAGGCACATCTTCAATTAGGAAGCCGCGCATTTGTAGATTTTGGCGGGTAGTGATATCGGCAACACCATGTTCACCGCACTTTTCGAGTACTGTAGCCAGTACGCGCATTTGATTACTATTGACCAAGCCATTAGGAATTCGCATCCGTACCATGAACCGCCCTGGGGTACTTTTGCGAAAGAAGACTCCTAGCCATTTCAATCGATGTTGCAAGTCGTCATCGTCGATCGCTTCCCAACCAATCTTAGCAAAATGCTCTATATCAGCTTTTACCGCCAGCCCATCTTTTGCAGCTTTCAGAGCTTCAATTTTGTTTGCCATACCGTTCGTTTATCCTTGGCTCATGCTTGTGAATTCTAGATTTAGCGATCGCCTCAAAATGCCAAATAAGGACAAATCAAAGGCAAAACTCAAATTTTCTAGTTCTCAAGCGCGATTTCAACTTTATATGAGCTTTACACTACTTAACGTTTTGATATAAATTGGTATAATAAACTACATATTTTTAAGCTTTATTTAATAATTGCAAAACGACAATGCATTTATTGCATGACAACTTGCATCATCTTATGTAAATAATAGGCAAGGGGCTTAAGCCCCTTGTTCTCTTTTCTCACATATAGGCAGCGCAAAGCGGCGCTGATCATCCTAAATATCCTAAATAACTGTTATGCCCGATCGCCTCCAAAAAATCCTCTCTAGACATGGAATAGCCTCACGCCGAGAAGCAGAACAGATAATCTTGGCGGGGCGAGTGGCGGTGAATGGGAATAAAGTTACTGAATTAGGAACGAAAGCTAATCTAGACTGCGATCGCATTGAAGTTGATGGCAAGTTATTGCAAACCACTGCGCCAGAATTTGTCTATTTATTGCTAAATAAACCAACGGGAATTGTTTGTACCTGCGATGATCCCCAAGGTCGAAGGACAGTTATAGATATTTTGCCAAGCGAATATCGTCATGTTTATCCAGTGGGACGGCTGGACTACAACAGCAGTGGCGCGTTGATCTTGACTAATAATGGCGATTTTGCCAACTATTTGATGCATCCCCGTCACCATGTTCCCAAAACCTATGAAGTATGGATCAGAGGTGTTCCCGAACCGCAAACTATCAACCAATGGCAAACGGGTGTAATCCTTGATGGCAAACTAACGCAGCCAGCGACGGTCAATATCCTAAAAGTTGACAGAAATAATCAGAATCCACGCACCCAATTACAAATTATTTTGTCGGAAGGGCGTAATCGCCAGATTCGCAAGGTAGCTGCACTATTGGGATATCCTGTTTTATCTTTACATCGAGTAGCGATCGCTTCGATTTCACTTGCTCATCTTAAAATAGGAGCATATCGGCAACTAAATGATGATGAGATCAAAATATTGGGTTCAATAGAACCAAAAGTTAAGCAATTATGTTCAACATGATCTTAATTTGCTTTTAAAACTTTACACAATGTTATAATTATCTATGTACACTTTAGTCGCGATGCAATCAAGTTAACCCAAGTGACAGCGCAAATTTTAAAGAAAGCAAAGTCTAAAACTTGTGATTTATTCAGGCTTGACTAAAGTTCAGATGAAGTCAGTCCATTCTCTTACTAAACGTCTGTGAGTATTGTGAACATTACAACCTCGAAGCAAGCAGAGAAATTAGCAGAAATCGGAGCGCAACTTAAGCGAATTAGACAAGATAAATCTCTGTCAATTCCCCACTTAACTGCGACTACATTAATTTCTGAACGTTATTTGCGAGCGATCGAAGATGGCGAAATTGACTCTCTCCCAGAACCCGTATATGTCCGAGGATTTATCCGTAAGTATGGAACAGCCTTGGGGGTCGGTGATCTTTCGGATGAATTCCCTTTAAATCCTATTTTACCCGAACATAAATGGGCGGGTAGTCCCGCCGCCGAGCTGAGACCTCTACATTTATATGCACTTTATGTCGGTGTGATCGCCAGTGCCGTTAGTCTGTTGGCAACATTTCTCAACTCGCCCGATTCCAATAGAATTAACGACAATCAAACTAACTTTGGGGCAGCGGCGCAGCTAACTTCTAAAACCACTAAAATCTTGCCGCCCGTTGATGTCTTGCTACCGAAAATGGGGGGACTAGCAACTTTAAGACAGCCAATTCCCAATGCATCAGCAACATTAGTGATCCCTCCACCAAATCTTGCGGCGACCCCTGCCCCAACTCCAACCATAATTTCTGAGACGATTTCCCAAAGTCCGCTCAACAAGTCACAGGCTGAAACTGCTTTTGGTGAGGTCAGTTCTAGCTTGAACAATTCTCTTAAGTCTTGGACTAGTAATGCTAATCTGCAAACTAGTGCTGCTGATGCAGCCAAGAATAAAACGATCGCTGCTAATGGTGATTTTCAGTTTGTCGGCAACAAGCCTGTTAACGTCGGCATCATGATGCGCGGTCAGTCGTGGGTTCGGATTACAGTTGATGGGCAAACCGAATTTGAAGGTGTACTCAATGAAGGTAAAAAGTTAGCTTGGTCAGGCGATCGCCAAGTTTCGATACGGGCGGGTAATGCATCTTCTGTGGCACTGAGTTATAACAATCAGGCTGTCAAGTTACTAGGCAAAGAGGGCGAAGTGACCGAAAAACAGTTTGGGATCAACCAAGCCAACAACACAGAACCGAATGATTCAGGTTTGCGTGGATTTGTGGAATTTATGTCCAGCAGTGACACGCCATAATCTAGCGCAAAGTGCTTTATTGAATGCTAAAAGGCTTGCGAAGCAAGCCTTTTAGCCATATTCTAATTGCGCTCCAGCCCACTTTTTTTAACTAGTTGCTCAGGTGTGAGCTTAGATAAAAACTCACGAAATTCACGTCTTTCGGCTTCATCCGCATCTTGATCAACGGGGATCGATGCTTCCAAAATCACCTCCTCCATCACCCAGATGGGACACTTAGCACGCACAGCGATCGCGATCGCATCACTAGGACGCGCATCAATCTCCTTTTTGATATCTCCCTGCGAAACCGTAATTACGGCATAAAAAGTACTGTTTTTGAGTCCATGTACAACGATGCGCTCAACGGTTATGCCCCATGTATCCAAAAAATTCAGCATGAGGTCATGGGTCATCGGTCGCTCTAGCGGTCTACCATCTAAAGCACTAATGATTGCCTTCGCCTCGGTTTCACCAATCCAAATTGGCAATGCTCTGCGTTCTAAGGTGTCTCGTAATAGGACGATGGGATTGCGGCTAACCGCATCAATAGCAATCCCCGCCACTTTCATTTCGATCATTTTGCCAGCCTTCCTCAAGAAATGAGCGAAAGTAACCCTCATCAATCAAAAATCTTGATGTGACATTGATAATTAAAGATCATCAATGTCCAACTAGCAAGGTTTTAGAACTTGAGAGGCTTGTGCAGGTTATTATATCACCGTCACGAGATGGAGTCTGATAGCTATCAGCCTGTCGGAGAAACTAAAAATCTTTTTCGTAGTGTGTTAGCGCAGCGTAACGCAACGACTAAACTTTGATGGTGCATTACGCGATCGCACCTACTGTAATCACTCTCGAATATTTGAAACATGAAATCTGACAGAACAAATGCGAACAAAAATGTAACGATAATTGGCGCGGGTGCTTGGGGATCAGCACTAGCTAGCTTAGTCCAAACCAATCAACACCATGTCCAAATTTGGTCACGCCAAAGTCCGATACCATTAGCCGAAGTAGTACGCGACAGTGATGCGATTATTTCGGCGGTCTCCATGCGCGGGGTGAGACCGATCGCTGAACAATTACAAAAGATAAATTTACAACCCGATGTGGTTTTGGTAAGCGCTACCAAGGGACTCGAACCGATTACAGGGCAGACTCCATCACAAATTTGGCGATCGCTAATTCCCGATCATCCGCTTGTGGTTTTATCGGGTCCCAATCTTTCTAAAGAAATTGTCGATGGTAAACCTGCGGCTACGGTAGTTGCTAGTACTGATTATCGTGCCGCCCAGTTGATTCAAACTATTTTTGCTTCCAGAAATTTCAGGGTTTATACAAATTCCGATCCCATTGGTGTGGAGTTGGGCGGGACATTAAAAAATGTTATCGCGATCGCGGTTGGGGCTTGTGATGGTTTAAATCTCGGTACAAATGCTAAATCAGCGTTAATTGCGCGATCGCTAATTGAAATTATTCGAGTCGGAGTTTATTTTGGGGCGCAACCTGAAACTTTTTGGGGCTTATCTGGCTTAGGTGATTTACTTGCCACTTGCAATAGTAATCTCAGTCGTAATTATCAAGTTGGCTATGCGATCGCGCAGGGGCAGAGTTTAGAAGCGGCGATCGCCAATGTCCAAGGTACGGCGGAGGGTGTAAATACGGCGAATGTGTTAATCGGAATTAGCGATCGGGAAAAAATCAGTGTCCCCGTGTCCCGTTATGTTTATCGACTGCTCAAGGGTGAAATTACCTTACAGCAAGCCGTTGAGGGACTGATGGAGCGCGACCTCAAACCAGAAAATTAATATGGCTCATGGTGTCGCTAATTTGCTGATCCGCCGACTCTGTTACAGAACGTTAAGGAGTAATAAGTACCTACGACAGTAGTAGCGATCGCCTGATAAGCTCATTCAATAAGATAATAATTTCTAATCCAATTCCTTAATAAGAAACGCATTTACGATATGAATATTGCAGTTGTTGGCTTGAGTCACAAAACCGCGACTGTGGAAGTAAGGGAAAAGTTGAGTATTCCTGAAGATCGCATGGAAGCAGCGATCGCTCAACTGATGAGCTATCCGAGTATCGAAGAAGCTGCCATCTTAAGTACCTGTAACCGCTTAGAGTTATATGTAGTTACTAGCGAAGCCGAAAGTGGCATTCGCGAGATTATGCAGTTTCTGTCGGAATTTAGCCAACTACCTCTACAGTTTCTCCGTCGTTATTTATTTATTTTGTTGCGTCAAGATGCTGTCACTCACTTAATGCGGGTTGCATCAGGTTTAGATAGTCTGGTGCTGGGTGAAGGACAAATTCTTGCCCAAGTAAAAAATACTCACCGTCTTGCCCAGCAACATAATGGCGCGGGTCGGATTCTCAACCAACTTTTTAAACAATCTTTGTCCGCAGGTAAGCGCGTTCGTACTGAAACTGAAATTGGTACGGGCGCAGTGTCGATTAGTTCAGCGGCGGTGGAGCTTGCTCAAATGAAGCTGCAAAATTTGTCGGATAAGCACACGACAATCATTGGTGCTGGCAAAATGTCGCGCTTGCTAGTCAAGCATTTGATCTCCAAAGGAGCGCTAAAAATTGCAATTGTCAACCGATCACGAGATCGCGCTGCTGCCATGCTGAAAGAATTTGAAGCTAGCGGTGCTGAGTTTGATATTCGTCCGCTCGATCAAATGTTCGATTGTATCGCGATTTCCGATCTCGTGTTTACTAGCACGGCTTCCACCGAAGTAATTCTCAGTCGCAAAAATCTCGAAGCGATCGCTACTAATCACAGTGGTTTGACCCTCGTTGATATTTCCGTACCGCGCAACATCAGTTCTGATGCCAAAGAGTTGCCGAATACTCAGGCTTACAATGTGGACGATCTACAGGCAGTAGTCGCAGGAAATCAAGAAAGTCGTCGGCAAATGGCGATGCAAGCTGAGATTTTGTTGGAAGGTTGTGTAGCAGAGTTTGATAGCTGGTGGCGATCGCTAGAGACTGTCCCCACAATCAGCAAGTTGCGCCAAAAAATGGAGATCATCCGCGAGCAGGAAATGGAAAAAGCCCTATCTCGTCTCGGCAACGATTTTGCCGACAAGCATCAGGATGTGATCGAGAGTATGACTCGCGGCATCATTAATAAGATCTTGCATGATCCGATGGTGCAGTTACGCGCCCAACAGGACATCGAGACGCGCCGCCGTGCAATGCAAATGTTGCAAGTACTTTTTGATCTAGACGCTCCATCTGGACAACTGAAAGAAGGATAAATAAAGAGCCGCCCTAGGGCGGTTTTTTCTAGTAAGGCGATCATTGCAAACGATCACTTTTTGTCGTTGCAACAGAAAATTTTGGGATCTGCTGGCTGAGGTTTTGAGTATTTTGGATACTTGTATTTACTGAATATCGCCTCTCATCAAACCCAAACAAAACCCAATAATCGCTCTGGGACTAAACAATCAGCGATCGCTCTTGCTTGAGGATGTTGATTATGATGGGCGATCGCTGCCAATGTTACAGAAGATTGCTGGCACTCTCAATCAGAAGGTTAAAATTAAGTTTTCAGCGATCAATCTTGAGACAAGTTTGGTGTAGTCGATGTTATATCCTTTCGATTCGATGCTGTTTAACAATGCTATAAGACTTTTTCCCATTGCAAAAGCTAGATTTACTGGAACAGCATTTCCAATTTGCTTATATTGACTCGATAATGATCCAGAAAAAATCCACTCATCAGGAAAAGTTTGAATCCGTGCATATTCCCTAACAGTAAGTGGTCTACTTTCTTCTGGATGACATCTTTCAGTCTGCTTTTGAGATGGACTACAAGTCAGGGTTAAGCTTGGCTCATCCCAAGACAATCTACGAGCCATTCCAGTTTTTCCACCACCAAGAAAATAACTACCTTGCATATATTCACGCTGTAATTCATCAGGTAAATCACGCCAATAGCCACCTTGAGGTATAAGTTTTAAGATTTCTTCTTTTCTTTGGGAATATTTTTGTCCAATGGATTGAGGTACATCATTAGGATAAAGTTCACCAGCTTTAAGGGCATCCTTCAATACATAAACCCGTTTGTAAGGTGAGGGCCATTGAAACTGAGCGTATTCTACAAGGTCATTGCGAATGCCAACGAGCATTAATCGCTCGCGTTTCTGTGGCACTTTGTAGAAGATTGCCTTTAAAACTCTAGGTTCAATTAACGTATATCCTAAACTAGAAATTACTGACTTAATTGCTTCAATAGTTCTTCCATTATCATGTTCAAGTAAACCTCTAACATTTTCTCCAAGAAAAACTTTTGGCTGAGATTCTTTAATTGCACGGGCAAACTCAAAAAATAAAGTGCCTCTTGTATCTTCAAATCCAAGTTGATTACCTGCGTAAGAAAATGCTTGACAAGGAAACCCACCCGAAATAAAGTCAATCCCTCTAAAGCTTGTAAAGTCTACATCTTGAATATCACTTTCAATTATGTTCCAGTTTGGTCTATTGGCTCTAAGTGTATTACAAGCTTGCTTATCAAATTCATTTAGAGCAGCAGCTTCAAAACCAGCTTTTTCAAGCCCGATCGCTAATCCTCCAGCACCAGCAAAAAGCTCGATGGACGAGAAAGATCTGACTGGTTTAACCTGAATCTCCTCGTCCCATTTTGAGTTCAGCATATCTCGAATTTCTCTAAACTCGGTCAACTGATTAATCTGGTATTGTTTTTTGCCAGCCGTGGATATAACTGGTTTTAACTTACCGTTGTTTTCCCACTTTAATAATGTTGATTTAGAGACAGATACGATGTCAGCTAACAACTCAGCATTAATATTATATGTCAAATTCATGAAATCCTTCATATTTACGAAATGACAACAAATAAATACTTTTTAGAAGATTTTTATCTATCTCTTTTAGCTCTTTTACTACTGTATTAGACTTTTCAGCAAGCTTCACACTTGATACAACATCTTCGATTATTCTAGGTAACACAGTACATAGTTTCTTAAAAGCTAATCTATCCCCTGTGACAATTTCATAGAATTTATCAATTGAAACTCTGCGAATTTGTTTGTGTGAAACTTTATTTTTATCAATACTCACACTCCACTCAATATTCTGACTATTAGAAGCGATAACTTCAACTAACATACAATTGGCACTAGGATCTTTTATCAAGGTATCCTGCATCCGAAGATAAGTATTTTTAGAAGAGGATGAATTCATTGTATTATGTTTATTTTTCATCTCCACATAAATTTTCTTGGACTCATTTACAATGTCGTAACCTTGATCTGGAACAGTCCACCCATTGCCAATAAATTTAAAAATAGACCTCTTGCAAATTAAATTTGAGCAGCCACTTGATTCAATTCATAGTTGTACAAAGCAGCAATTAAATTACAACGTAATCCATAACGACGACGACGATTGCGATATCGTTCAGCTAGAATT
>JBIKYX010000152.1:0-6863 GCA_044355035.1 Pseudanabaena sp.
AAGTTACCTTTGTATTTGGGCTTCTTTGAGTTTGTTCATAATGCCAAGAGGAGGGGTAAAGCTTTGCTAAGTGCTTTGTTGGACTCTCTCCTTTCTTTACCTCCCCGAATCACCTATTGAGCCAAAAAGTTTTGTAGAATCTAAGTATTATTGGTCCCCAAAAAAACTATGAGAGAACCAGATAACAAATCTCGTTACAAGCAACCTTTGATTTATGCTTCGATGCTCCTGTTAGGGGTGATTTTAGGATCTTGGGCAGTTGTATCAGGAGTGCGATCGCCAAATACAACGGCAGTAACATCCTTACCTCAAGTTGCCTCGATTTCTCCTGCGATCGCTCAGGAAAGTGATAAGACTAAATCAATCTCCGTACCGCGCAACTATGTTGTTGATGCTGTCAATCGCACAGGACCTGCGGTTGTGAGAATTAATGCATCACGCACTGTAGCTACCGAAAATCCACAAATTCCTGAAGCTTTCCTTGAAGATCCCATGTTTCGTCAGTTTTTTGGCGATCAATTGCGACGGATGCCCAAGGAGCGGGTTGAACGTGGCACTGGTTCTGGTTTTATCATCAATAAGGAAGGCGATATTATCACCAATGCCCACGTTGTTAGTGGTGCAGATAAGGTGACAGTGATCCTCAAAGATGGTAGACAGATTGAGGGCAAAGTGTTGGGTAGTGATGAGCTAACTGATGTGGCGGTAGTTCAAGTTAAATCCGATAATCTGCCAACGGTAAGCATTGGATCTTCTCAAAGTTTGCAAACGGGTGATTGGGCGATCGCGATCGGCAATCCTTTGGGACTCGACAATACAGTTACGGCTGGCATTATCAGTGCGATCGGGCGCAAGAGCGGACAAATTGGTGTCGATAAGCGAGTTAGCTTCATTCAAACCGATGCGGCAATTAACCCAGGTAATTCGGGTGGTCCATTGCTAAACCAAAACGGTGAAGTAATTGGTGTAAATACGGCGATTATTCAGGGCGCACAGGGTTTAGGTTTTGCGATTCCGATTGAAACTGCTCAACGCATTGCGAAGCAATTGATCGAAAATGGCAAAGTCAGTCGGGCTTACCTTGGTGTGCAAATGGTGACTATTGATGCCAATGTAAAGGCGGAAGTAAATAAGGACACTGACTTTTGTTCTAAGATATCCGACGATAAGGGCGTGTTAATCACCAAGGTCGTTGAAAATTCTCCCGCCGCAAAATCAGGTGCAAAATGTGGCGATGTGATCGTCAAGTTTGACAATAAGGAGATTTTGACAGCAGACCAGGTTACGCAGTTAGTCGAAGATCGCTCCGTCGGTGACAAAATCATTGTCGAAGTCAAGCGTAATGGTCAAGTTGTCGCTTTAAATATGGAAGCTGGTCAGTTTCCTAAGAAACTTCCCAACTAATTAACTAGGCTCCATCAAAACTTAAGAATAAAGGTCGCCCGCTATGCGGGCGATTTCTGTTTTTCGGAACAAGAGGCTTAAGCCTTGTCTGTATAGCGATCAATTTCAAATAGGTACAAAATGCAGCTAAGTAAAATTCAAATCTTCCCAATTAAGTCTCTCGATCCGATCGCTTTAAGCGAAGTAGAAATTTCGGCTGGGGGCGCATTGAAAGGCGATCGCGAGTTTGCTATGTTTGATCAAAAGGGAAACTATATTAATGCTAAACGTAATCCCAAGATTCATTTAATTAGGGCAAGTTATGATTTGGGCGATCGCATAGTTAACCTGCAAATTCAAGATCAACATCAAGTTTTTACCTTTCACTTAGATCGAGATAGAACTGCACTAACTAATTGGCTCAGTGAATTTTTTGAACAAGCTGTAGAATTGCGGCAAAATGTAATCAATGGATTTCCCGATGATCCTGAAGCTTGGGGAGCTACGCTTATCTCTGAATCAACTCTCGTCACTGTGCAGAGTTGGTATCCAGAACTCAGTCTTGAACAAATTCGGTTACGGTTTCGCACTAATTTAGAAATTGCCGATACGATCGCCTTTTGGGAAGATAGTTTATTTGCCAAGGCTGGCGAAACTGTTGCTTTTCGGATTGGCGATGTGCAGTTTTTAGGGACTAATCCCTGTCAGCGTTGTCCCGTTCCTACACGTGATCCCTTTACGGGACAAGCTTATCCCGAATTCTCCAAGATTTTTTCGCGCCAAAGAGCCGCCACTTTACCGAGTAATATCGAGCGATCGCGTTTTAATCATTTTTATCGGCTTGCATTAAATACACAAATTCCGTTAACAGAAGCTGGTAAAATCCTAAAATTAGGCAGTGAGTATGCTCTCATTGGCAAAACGCTATAATTGTTTGTTGCATCGACTGTATATGTGCTTTAAATATGAAATATAACAAACTTGGCACTAGTGAGCTTTTAGTATCCGAAATTTGTTTGGGGACTATGACCTATGGACAACAAAATACGATCGCTGAGGCTCATGAGCAGTTAGATTATGCGATCGCGCAGGGGATTAACTTTATTGATACAGCCGAAATGTATCCAGTGCCGCCCAAAAGAGAAACACAGGGACGCACAGAAGAATATATTGGTGCATGGTTAGCTCAACCACAGATTAAGCAAAAAAGGGACAAATTAATTATTGCCACTAAGATTATTGGCACTGGTCGTAATTTCAACTGGCTCCGTGATGATGCGATCGCTGCCCTCAGTCGCAAAAATATTTTGCAGGCGGTTGATGATAGTTTGCAAAGATTACAAACAGACTATATCGATCTCTATCAAATCCATTGGCCAGATCGGAATGTGCCGATGTTTGGACAGGTGGGATTTGATCCGCAAAAAGAGCGGGAAATCGTGGCTATTTCTGAGCAACTACAAACTTTTGCAGAATTAATGCAATCAGGTAAAATTCGATATTTGGGTGTCAGTAATGAAACCAGTTGGGGCGTTTGCGAATTTAGTCATCTCGCTAAACAGCTAGGATTGCCGAAAATTGTCTCGATTCAAAATGCCTATAGTTTGCTCAATCGTACTTTTGATGGCGATCTGGCTGAAGCTTGTTATCGTGAGAATGTTGGCTTACTTGCTTACAGTCCCCTTGCCTTTGGACATTTATCGGGTAAATATATTCAGAATGCTCCTCAAGGTTCCGATTTAAACACGCGCATTACCTTGTTTCCCAACTTTGGACAGCGCTATCAAAAGGTAAATGTCACCGCAGCTACGGCGGAATATGTGGCGATCGCCCAGAAATATGATTTATCGCCCACCGCATTAGCCCTAGCCTTTGTACGCGATCGCTGGTTTGTTACCAGTACGATTATTGGTGCGACCACGATCACTCAACTCAAAGAAAATATCGACAGTACTAATGTGCAGTTGACTGCTGCGATATTGTCAGAAATTGACAAAGTTCACTATCGTTACTTTAATCCTGCACCTTAGAAACCATTGAAGATCTATCTAGATCCCCCCCAGCCCCCCTTACGAAAGGGGGGAGAATCAATTAAATTATCTTCTTCCCCCTTTTTAAGGGGGATTGAGGGGGATCTCTTAGAGTCTTTGATCGTAGAAAGTAATTCTTAAATGGTTTCTTAGAACCAACTTATAAGCTCATATTAAAAATTCAGATAAGTTACAATCTATTAAAAAATCATAAATTTATGGCTCTTTACCGTCTAATCTATGTCAGTCAAGCTGTTTCAGGACTAGAGTATCCCGATTTCATCCAGATTCTGCAAAAGTCAGAATTTAACAATAAACAAGTCGGGATTACAGGAATGTTGGTTTTTGGAGATTCCATGTTTTTACAGGTACTTGAGGGTAGTCGCGGAACGATTAGCCAAACCTATAATCGGATTCTCTTAGATAAGCGTCATGTCAATGCTGAATTGATTGATTTCTCAGAAATTGAGCATCGTAACTTCACTGTGTGGTCAATGAAGTTGATAGAGCTTAACAATCAACCCGAAGCCCGCGATATTATTTTGAAATATTCAAATTCGCAAACGTTTGCACCAATTTCGATGACGGGCAAACAGAGTCTTAACTTTTTGCGCGAGATAACTGAATTTTATCAAAATAATGGGATGGCTTAATTTGTCGATCTCTGGATATAAAGGCTCTGAAGTCTTGGTTGTATTTTTGCAATTATTATTGCTTCCTTGATAAATCGCTTCTTTCTTAACCTATCGACTAAACTATCGACAATGAAAGTGATATACCGTCAAATCCTAATTCCCTTTTTAGCAGCTAGCTTTAGCCAATTCCTAATTGCTGATAGCGCTCCTACGGCTCCTTTAGCTGATAGCGGTAACGTGATTCAGTTGAATGGACAACCTTGGTCAGGGCGTTGGATGAGGAAAGTAGAGCAGGGAAAGCAAAACTTGTATGTACAGGAAGATTGGCTAACAGGCGGTTTAGGCGTGCAGATGTTGGATTCTGAAAAAGCCGATCGCCAGAAATTACGATGGTTTTCTAATCCAATTCTGACGCGAGTTACTTTTGAGGCTAAGGGAAGATTTCGTTATCTTGATATCACACCATTCACCGATCAATGGCGTACTGAAATCGCAGGGAATACCCTGAACATCTACACGCCTGATACGACAATTCAATCAGTGCGGCGGAGTAAGCAAACTGACAGCGATCGCATCGTGATCGATCTCAATCGCCGTACCCCTTGGCGGATAAGTCAGCAGGGAAATGTAATTAATTTAGTATTGTCCGCCGAAGTTGCCCCTGATCTGCCCATCGGCACGAATACCAATGAAGGGAACTTTGTTAAGTCGGTTTCTGTCCAGCCGCAAGGGAAATTAACTCAGATTCAAATTCAAACCAATGCATCAATCACTCCTGCGATCGAGATGCTCAATAATCCTACACCCCGCTTAGTCATAGATTTAAGGCGCGACTACATTCCACCAAGTTTAACGGTGCAGTGGATGGAGGGATTACGCAGGATTGAGAAAGTTGTGGAAGTTCCTACTCAGTCAAAAACTGCCAATGACTCAAAAACTGTTCCCAAAAACGCTCCAAAAACTCCTCCAAAAGCCCCTCCAAAAACAACTAGGTTCGCAGTCACAGCGCTAGAAGTCGATCTTAAGCAACCCCAATTAAAATTACGTCCAATTTGGAGCAATCCCTCTGGTTCTGTGAATGGGATTTTTGGCTTAACGCCCCTTCCCCAAATGATCGAACAAGCTCAGGCGATCGGCGGGATTAATGCAGGATTTTTTAATCGGATTAGGAAATTGCCTGTGGGAGCGATTCGGGAAGGCAATCGGTGGATTGCGGGAACGGCTCTGGTCAGAGGTGCGATCGCTTGGAATGAGAAAGGGGATACGTTGATCGATCGCCTTAATTTTACTGAAGAAATCAGCACACCTAATCAACCACAAATTGTTCTGACTAACCTCAATAGCGCCTATGTCCAAAGAGGAATCGCTCGCTACAATCCCAATTGGGGAAGTGTTTATATTCCACTTACTGAAAATGAATTATTAATTGTGGTGCAAGGTGATCGCGTGGTCGCTCAATATCTAGGCAAAGAGGTTGGTGTGGGACAAGTTCCTATTCCCAGAGATGGATATGTTTTAGTGGCGAGAGACAATCCTGAAGCAGCCAAACAGTTACCCGTAGGCATGACCGTACGCGGTCGTCAAGCCTTTATCCCTGACAAGTTTATTGGGTTCCCAAATTTGATTGGCGCAGGACCTCTGTTGCTGAAAAATGGCAATTTGGTGTTAGATGGCAAGATCGAAAATTTTCAAGCAGGATTTGATACTCAAGCGGCTAGACGCAGTGCGATCGCTACAACTAAGGATAAAGGGAAAGTTCTTCTCGTCACTGTCCAAGCTGCACCTGAAGGAGTTGCGCCTAATCTCTTCCAGACGGCGGAAGTTCTCAAAAAACTCGGTGCGGTGGACGCGCTCAATCTTGATGGTGGCAGTTCTTCGACTTTGTTTTTAGGTGGAAATGTGCTTAATCGCAACATAACTGAGATTGCGCCAGTCCATAATGCGATCGCTATTTTCATGACCCCACCGCCACAAAATGAGGGGTGGTAGAAATTCATTGTAAAGTCGCAAAATCGTAGCCAGTTTGTGAATATGACAAGGAGGTTTTAAAATGAATATTGAACAAATTTCTCAAAGTTGGCGAAATATTGCTCCTTTGTTAGTTCCTGTTTTCAGTGAGGAAGATTGCGATCGCCGAGAAGAGCAACTTAAGAATTTAATCAAGTTAAATCAGTCAAAAAAAGACGCTCAAATTAGTTATTTAATTAAATCTATTGCTTTAACTATTGAAGAATATGAAAAAAAGGAATTTCCTATAGAGAAAGCAACAGGAATCGAGGTGTTGCAATATCTAATGGAAGAGCATGGTTTAAATGCATCAGATTTTCCTGAAATAGGAAATCAAGAGTTAGTATTAGATTTACTTAATTGTAAACAAGAATTAAATTTAAGAATGATTAAAGTTTTGGCTAAACGGTTTGGAGTTAGGGAACAAACTTTTCTGGGTTAAGAAGTAAGCGATCGCTCCATCAAAGCCCATCAAAGCCTCTCATTATCAAAGCGATCGCACTTTATTTCAATAATGTTTGAACTTGTTCTAACCCACATTCCGCTCGTAATGGAAGGGTAAAATAATAAGCGAAAGGCAAAGAGAAAGCCAACAATGAGGAAAAAGATATTAACACCAAAAATGCAGATATAAAAGTGTCGAACCTAGACCATCTAGGAATCGTCGCAGGGATAATAGACCCCACGTTCCGCTCGTAATGGAAGCCTAAAAATATTTACAACGAGACAATCAGGGTTTCAGCGATTTCAAAAGAAATTAATGATAATAAATCCTATTAGTGTGTCCTTATTGACAATGTTAAAACAG
>JBIKYX010000089.1:0-17793 GCA_044355035.1 Pseudanabaena sp.
AAAGTTACCTTTGTATTTGGGCTTCTTTGAGTTTGTTCATAATGCCAAGAGGAGGGGTAAAGCTTTGCTAAGTGCTTTGTTGGACTCTCTCCTTTCTTTACCTCCCCGAATCACCTATTGAGCCAAGCCGCAATTTCGGCATCTAAGCCAATGGGGAAGCCCAAATCCATCGTATCAATGCGTTCGACTTTCCCCCCACGAACCACCAGAATTTCCTCATGCTGTCCACTAATGCTGATTTTACCTGCTGCATAGTTGACGATCGCCAGAGTCAGGCTCTTTTCAGAATTCATGCGTTGCACGTTCTTATAGATCGTGCGATTAAGCGCATCCAAAAATTTGACTGGATCGACCTCACCAATTTCCTGTAAAGTTCGTACTACGGTCTGTGTCATTAGCATCAGGATACCGCTTTCTAATCCATGTCCCGTCACGTCACCAATCCCTAAGGTGACAACTCCATCTACTTCTAAAACATCATAATAATCTCCACCCACTTCGTCCGCAGGTTCCATATAACCCGCCAGATCCAGCCCTGCAATATTTTCTAGCTCCTCA
This sequence comes from Pseudanabaena sp., assembly GCA_044355035.1. Taxonomy (GTDB): domain Bacteria; phylum Cyanobacteriota; class Cyanobacteriia; order Pseudanabaenales; family Pseudanabaenaceae; genus Pseudanabaena. The sequence continues at coordinate 559 of JBIKYX010000089.1, forward strand.
GACTTAGGCAAGATCATCATTTGGATCTGACGCGCCACATCTAATTCCGCTCCCATCCGTAGGTTTTCTTGCTTCAATCTCTCGTTGAGAGCGACAATTTCTTCGTTGGCTGTTGCTAATTCAAGCGATCGCTCTTGGATTGTCAACATAGCAACCTGATAGATTTTTGATTGAGCGACTAGAAGATCCTGTAATGCCAGTACCCGATAATTTTGTTCGCCTATATCCACCACAATCGGCTCGTACAGCAATTCAGAAGGGCGTTGCAAACATATTCTTGCCGCTTCAAAGATCGGCATATCAATAGGAAGAATGGTAATGTTATCCCTTAAAAAAGAATTTGTCTCTATAAATACATCAAGCGATCGCTTCAGAAAAATTTCACGACCAAAGGGGCGACTGATAATTTCTAGAAATTTGCGGCGAGATACAAAAGCTCTTAAATTAGATTGTCGCGTTAAGATTATCCCAGCTAGCAAATCATCTTGTTGGAAAGCCTGAAATAATTTCTCTCCTGTGTGAGATACATCAATTCCAAAATCAATTGTCCGTAAGTCTCTTAAGGTAGAACTGAGAGTTAATGAAGAAGAAATGCGTTCTTCGGCAGCAGCAAGAGTATCAGTCTGAGGCATTTTTTCATAACTAACTAGGCTCAATTAAATATAAAACCACAAAATCTGTAGCGTGTTTTACAGATTTTTTCTCTGGGGGGTTAAACCTAGCGAGTTATAAGTAGGTAGGCATAACTAATTGTTTAGATAGTGGAACAGGCTTCTAGCCTGTTGACGGGCAGGATGCCCGTTCCACACATTTTATATTTAATTCTTAAGTAGTTTCTAAGCTGAATGTTGAAATAACGCATTCAAATACACTTTAGCGGTGCTGCGATAGCTATGAGATGCATTTAAGGACGAACCAAGGCGATCGCTACCACTGTTTTGTAACAAGAATAAGGACAAGGCGGCGGCAAACACCCGATCTTGATCCCAGTCTGGATGGATTTCTAGATAATTTTTGAGGGTTTCATGTAGCTCTTCAGGAATTTCGGCAAGGATGCTGACGGTCTTATTCATGCTGAAACCTCAACTTTATATTTGTAAACAGATATTGGCAAACAGAGCAACAAATTCAACAGTTTTTATTAGCAATCTCGCAACCATTTTCACTGGTCGGGATTTAATTGTGCGTTCATCTTGTCGTTCTTGTCAACGTGTCGAAAAGTTAAGGATTGATGATAAATACATGAAACTACTTTGAACTAATCAATAGTTTAGGCTAGTTTTATTTACATATCTTCATACTCATCTCCCTTGAGGAGCTTTCCCCAAGAGCAGATCCTGATTAGTTAATTAATCCTTAACCAGTAAGGATATGCTCTCTTAACCTTAGAAAATCACCTGTGGAAAACCAATGTTTGTCTGTGGAAAAAGCCCCTCTATCTGTGGAAAACTCTGTGGAAAACTTTTGGCTGATAAATTTAAAAATTATTTTTATTTAATGTTTCTCAAGCCAATTTTCAGGAACCACGATTAAAGTTGTGCCTTGTCGCCTCAATACGATTACTTTTTGTTGCGCCGCGATCGCTATATGGGGATCATCACATCTCGCCTTCCATGAGCTACCTTCATAATGTACCCGTCCTGTCTCCCCTGCGGCAATTTCTGTCAGAGTCAAACCCTCGGTCGCGTCTCTGAGTTGATGGGAATCCTTCGGGATCAATCGTCGCGATAGCATTATCATTAATCCAGAGATCACCATCCAAGCCAATATTTGCAGAGCAGGAATGGGCAGAATCAGGGCGATCGCTGCCACAAATAAGGCGGCTATTCCCAACGCTCCTGCAATCAGAAAAGTGGGTATTGGCACGAGCATCTCAGTTACGCAGAGCGCAACACCGATCAGTAACCATACTTGACTAGGAGGTAAGTTCATCGATTACTAGAACGATCAGAGCGATCGCTTGATGATTGCTGAGGATCTGATTTCAATCTTTTATTTTGAGCTACTTCCACTGTGGCTGAAGCAGGTTCACCCGCGATCGCCTTACTCGGCAGATTATCGAGATTAGGCGCGGTGGACAGTAATCCGCCCAAGCCATTAATCAAATTGCGAATATTGCTCCGCAACTTGGGATCGCCCGTCAGTTCATCGAGATCGGCAGTAATTTTCTTGGCATTGGCAAAAGTCGCTCGTGCCGAATCAAGGGTTTCTCGCAAAGAGGCGATCGTCGTGGGATCATTGAGTTCGCCCGACACTTTTCGTAAATTTACCGAAGTCTCAGCAGCATTTTCTGAAAGCTTCTGGAGATTGGCGATTAACTTGCCATCACTTAATAAGGGTTTGGCACTTGCCAATAATGATTGAGCTTCTCTAGAAGTTGCCGCGATACCATCAAGGGTTTGCGCCAGTTTTTCGCGATTAACTTCGATCAAGTCTTGGGCGCTATTGGCGACATCACCAACTTTAGTTGCCGCACCACTAATCGCATCGGCGGTATTGCCAAATTTGACAATTTGTCCCTCGAAAGTACCCACGACTCGATTTGCAGAATCAGTTAATTTTTGAATACTGCGAGCTGTAGCTTTGGTGGCAACTAGAGTGTCAGTGAGATTTTCGACTAAATTTTCACTGTTGATTTTGCGGAGGGTAGCGCTCGAATCCCTGAGCAGAGCAATAAAGCTCACCCCTTGCGATCCCATGACTTCGCCACCTTGACAAACAATTAACTCACCATTGCAATCTTTGGCTAAAGGATTTAGATTCGAGTCGATCACCAATTTGTCCTTGGGCGGAAAAATATCGATATTGGTATTGCCCAAAAAACCACTTTGATTAGTTTCCGCAACGGATTGCTTGGGAATCACTAATTTCGGGTTCTCGATGCTAACCAACACATTAACGCCCTCGGTTTGCGTGGTCAGCGAAATTACCCGCCCCACTTCTACACCGCGAAATCTCACCACAGAGCCACTATTTAAACCACTGGCATCGGGCATTTTAATCGTAAATGTAAACTTGGAGCTATTTAGTTGCAGTCCGCGCAACCAGAGTAATGATCCCCCAAGAGCCACTACTCCACCGATGATAAATAAGCCAAGCGCACCGTCGCGTAAGGTTTTTCGCTGCACGAGTCTCATACCTCCTTGGTCAAAAGTTGAATCGGACCGTCAATGCTGCCACTAAAAAATTGTCTCACATAAGGATTGTCGGTCGCATCAATTGTACTCACATTTCCTTCATAGTGCACTAATCCCCGATATAAAACAATCAGGCGATCGCTAGTACGGCGGATGGTGCTGTCTTGGTGAGTAACGACAATGTAACTATCACAGACTTTTTGTTCACGTAGCGATCGCATCAAGTCTTCGATAATCGTAGAGGCGACAGGATCTAGCCCTGCGGTTGGCTCGTCATAGAGCAGCACTTTTTTCGTTTCACTATGAGCAGTCGGATCGTCCATGATCGCACGGGCGAAGCTAACCCGCTTTTTCATCCCCCCTGACAGTTGACTCGGATAGCGATCGCTAATGTTTTCTAGTCCCACGAGGGCAAGTTTCTCTTCAACTAGCCGATAAATCTCGCGCCGTGATAACCGCGAATGTTCAAACAAGGCAAATCCGACATTCTCGGCAACCGTGAGCGAATCAAAGAGGGCGGCATTCTGAAACACCATGCCAATACTCAAGCCATAGCTCTCATCTTGAATATCTTCGGTCGTCACCAGATTGCCATTGACGTAAAGCTTGCCTAGGTCTGGCGCAAGTAGACCACAAATCAGGCGCAAAATTGTCGATTTGCCAGTACCCGATGGACCAATAATAGCGATCGCTTCCCCAGAATTCACCGTCAGATCAACACCATTGAGTACGGTATTTGTGCCAAAGGTTTTATGAACACCATGCAGTTCTAGCAAAGGTGTCTCAATGTCGCGGCTAGATTTAATCAGAGAATTGGATAACTCCATTGGTGTCGAAGTAAGAAGGATTAATTCGCGAATTCAGGACGATAAAGACGTGACGATTAAAGTGGGATTTGTCAGGTGTTTTGCTTTTTTTTGCGGATTCGAGTTTGGGTAAACATTATAGGTAGCGTTTAAAATCCCTAGTTTGAGAACCAAATTCAGTATTTATAGCGTGGTTTTTAATTTTGTGGAAAGTCCAACTTAATTTGCTAACAACAAGTTTAATAGATAGTCTACTTGTAACTCAGGTTGAGACTCTGCAATCTGAATTCTACTCATTGGAATAAAGTCATTGAAGATTGGCTCAGTAGATGGACTAGATGCAAAAATAAAGCCGTCACAAGATGTTGTTTCATAATCAAAGTCAGAAGAAATTTCAATTCTGTAGTTAAATGTTTCAAGTATCTTGACTGCGTTAAGATGTAAATCTTGGGAGTGAGTTGAAATAAATAGATAGTCAATGGTTTGGCTTTCTAAAGATTTAGAACAATCTTGTAACATTTCCACTTCATATCCTTGCACATCAGAATGAAGTATAGTTAGTTTGTTAATATTTTCCTCTAGTAAATATTGATCAACTCCAAAATGCCCTTTCCCAACAAAAGCTTGTATAAATTTCCCAGTGAATCCGTTGATGTCAAAATTATACTTGCCTACTTGTAGATTTGCTAACTCTGGTTCTACTAGATGGACACTAGCATCAGGATGAACTAATTTTAACCACATGGAATAGTGTGCCCAATATGCTCCAAGCTCAATCATTAGTGGGGAATTCGGAAGCCTTTTTAGTACTTCTTGAAAAACGAACTCTTCAAGTGGTTCATGGACTCCTCTATTGATTACAAGAATCCAACTAAATTGTCCATAATAGGCATAATTTCCAGATAGTGGAACTTTTAGACCATTATGAAGATAAACAAAACCTTCCTCAATAAAACCAGCACGCGGGTCTTTCTGTATAACAAGATTTAGAGGATCAGAGACCACCTCTCTAAATCTACCTAAAAAGTCATTGCTATCAGCTTTCATTTGTTTTACCTATTGTACAATTCACTACTTGTATTAAATTTAAAAACGACTTGGTGAGTCTTCTGATTTCTTGAGTATCAGAAAAGCCCATTGCAGGCTAAATACTGTCGTATCAACGATTTGAGCTTCATCAAGCATTTTTGAATAGTCGGCAGCAAGTAATTGAACGAAACCTTGACACCCTTGACACATTCATTATTTTAAATTAGCACGAGGCATTTAAGAACTCAGGCTTCTTGATATCAGCTTTTTCTGCGCCCGACAGATAGCGATCGCTTTTTTGGGACATCTGTCCAGAGTTTCGTCAATTTGCCCTAATATTAAGAATGTAAGCAATTTATTATGGTCTTGGTGTGTCTAAGCTGCATTAGATCTGGTGTTTGAAAGTTAGAATGCAGCCGCAAACCCTCCACCATAGGCACTGGTACATATTTTAATCGTTATGCCCAAAGTTCTCGTTTCTGACCCCATCGATCAAGTTGGTATCGATATCCTCTCTCAAGTCGCCACTGTTGACGTAAAAACGACACTCAGTCCTGAAGAACTGCTCAAAGTTCTGCCTGAATACGACGCGATCATGATCCGCTCTGGTACAAAACTCACCAAAGAAGTGATCGAAGCTGGCAAAAACCTCAAGATCATCGGTCGCGCTGGTGTTGGGGTCGATAACGTAGATGTTCCCACCGCAACCCGCATGGGGATTGTCGTGGTCAACTCCCCTGAAGGCAATACGATCGCGGCGGCTGAGCATACCCTCGCGATGATGATGTCCTTGTCGCGGTTTATCCCCGCCGCAAACTCATCATTAAAAGGTGGTAAGTGGGATCGCAAGAGCTTTACTGGGGTTGAGGTTTATAAGAAAACTCTTGGTATTCTTGGCTTAGGCAAGATTGGCTCTCACGTTGCTACAGTTGCTAAGGCTTTGGGAATGCGAATCCTCGCCTACGATCCATTTTTGACGGCGGAGCGTGCCGAGAAATTGGGCGTACATCTAGTTGAGCTAGAAATTTTATTGCGCGAAGCCGATTACATCACTTTACATTTACCAAAGACTAAGGATACATATCACCTGATCAATGCCGATCGCATTGCGATCATGAAAGATGGCGTGAGAATTATCAACTGCGCTAGAGGCGGGATCATTGATGAAGTAGCGATCGCCGATGCAATCAAGAGTGGCAAAATTGCAGGGATCGCCCTTGATGTATTTGAAAATGAACCCCTTGAAGCTGAATCAGGATTACGCGAACTGGGCGCAAATGTCATCTTGACTCCCCACCTCGGTGCATCGACTGAAGAAGCACAAACCAATGTGGCAGTAGATGTTGCGGAACAAATTCGGGATGTTTTATTAGGCTTACCAGCGCGATCGGCGGTGAATATTCCTGGTTTACGTCCTGACGTTTGGCAAAAACTCAAGCCCTACCTGCAACTTGCAGAAATGTTGGGCAACTTGGTTGGACAATTGGCAGGTGGTCGTGTCGATAACCTCAATGTCAAGCTCCAAGGTGAAATCGCTAATAGTGAAAGTCAACCGATTGTGGTGGCTTCGCTCAAAGGTTTACTCTCGCCAGCTTTGCGTGAACGGGTTAACTTTGTTAATGCCAGCATCGAAGCGAAAGAGCGTGGTATCCATGTAACTGAAACTCGCGATCCTTCCGTTGAAGATTACAGTGGCTCGATTCACCTGACCGCCCACGGTAGTCAAGGCGAGCAGTCGGTAACGGGTGCATTGCTTGGCAAATCTGAAATCAGAATTACCAGCATCAATGGTTTCCCAATCAACGTTGCGCCTACGCATTACATGCTTTTAACGCTGCACCGCGATATGCCAGGAATCATCGGTAGAATCGGCTCATTGCTTGGTAATTTCAATGTAAATATTGCCAGTATGCAAGTCGGTCGGCGCATGGTACGCGGTGAAGCAGTGATGGTTTTGAATATTGACGATCCCTTACCTACTGGTTTAGTGGATGAAATCATTCATATTCAAGGCGTAACCGATGCTTTTGTCGTGAAGCTTTAGTTGAGCTTTAGTTCAAATTACGGCGTAATGCGTTACTATCTAAGCGAAGTTTAGTGGATAGCCGTTATGTCAACTTCAAAGCCATATATTTCTTCGGAAAAGTATCGTCAAATGTTAGTCCGTGATGGCGATCGCCGTTTTCAAGAATGGCATAATCGTTTCTTAGATTACCAACGGGAATATCTAGAAGACTTAAATAAGCGTAGACCCAAATAATTAAAAGAGGAGATCCTTGTCGATCTCCTTTTTTTAGTCGTTATTAATCGAATCCTCTTGAATTAACTTTAGCGCTGCTGCCAAAATTGCCTCGCGATCGCACATAGCCCCCAGTTCATCCGTCTCGTAGCGTCCCTCAAAAGCCTCCATCGACGCACTAGCGATCGCAATACCATAAGCTTCTGCTAAAGTTTCGCTAAGTTCTGATGCACTAAGATAAGTCCCCTTGGCTTTGCGTCGCTGATTTGCACGCTGAATTTGAGTTGTCGAATTATAAATTGAAAGCTCCCATGATCGCGTAGAACGGTTTTCAGCCTGTTGTTTAATCAGATGAACTAACAAAATAATACTGTAGCTAAAAATTTTGTTAATTTTGTCATCCTTACTCATTTCGGTCATCTCCTCCACTAACACCATCGCCGCAGGAAGATCGCCACAGATGAGCATTTCTTTTAGGGTTAGTAATTCTTCCATAAATCTTTAGCTTTAATTAATCAACTATTATAATTTGGCATATCTTGAACTGTTGATAATTTATGAATTTTTGGGAATGGTACGATCGCCAACTTGTCGCAGCTAATCAAAACGATGTGTCGGTATATGAACTCGATTGGCTGATATTGCGTACAACTAATTTAGAAAAACTAGATTTGAGATTGCGATCGCCAAATATCGCGCAAAAAATTTCATCCGAAATACTAATCAATCTCGAGCAACTTTGGCAAAAAAGAATTAGCGATCGCATTCCTGTGCAGTATTTAACAGGCTCGGTGACATGGCGCGATTTAGAGTTACAAGTTACGCCTGCGGTCTTAATTCCCAGACCTGAAACTGAATTAATTATTGATATTGTTGCTGAAAATTGCCAAGATTCTATTTATCAGCAAGAAGTTTGGGTTGATTTAGGTACTGGTAGTGGTGCGATCGCGATCGGCTTAGCTCAACATTTTGCCGCAACAAAATCCAAAATCCTCGCAATTGATTGCAGCCGAGCCGCCCTAGAAATTGCTAAACTTAATGCCCTTAATAATGGTCAAAAAATCGATTTTCATCATGGTAATTGGTTTGAACCATTAGCTAAACTTAATCTAGAAAATAAGCTCACAGGGTTAGTTTCTAATCCTCCCTATATTCCCAGTATTGAGGTTTTAAACTTACAGCAAGAAGTGACAAACCATGAGCCACATTTAGCTCTTGATGGCGGTAATGATGGACTTGATGCAATTCATGAATTGGTAAATACCGCACCAACATATTTAATTTCAGGCGGTTTTTGGATTATTGAAATGATGGCAGGTCAAGCGGAAATAGTGCGATCGCTATTAATCGCCAATGGCAACTATACAAATATCCACATCCATCAAGATTATGCAGGAATTGAGAGATTTATCTCTGCACAAAGACAACTGTTAAAATAAGTATATTTATAAAAATATTCAAAAAACATCTAGAAAACTATTTAAGGAATTTGGAAAAAACTTCAGTAATATGACCAGAAAATATATCTATACCCAGTGCCGATTTAATCAGATATGCAACTAAAATTGTAACGGCACTAATCAATAAACTCATCGCAATAACTAATAATATTGCCACAACCAAATTAGCAAATTTAGTAATTCCACTGGACGAATATTGTCTTTGTTGCCTACGATTATCTTTTCCAACTAATAACACTACAAAGTAACGCACAACTATCAAATCCACAAGAAAGCGTAAATCGATTAATTTAGGTGATGGACGAGGGATTGCTAAATCAATTGTAGATTTAATAGAATTCTTATCTTCTTCGGTTAATTTATCTAATACATCTAACGGAATTTGACCCATATAATAGTCAGCACTTCTATTATTATAGTTTGTATAATTGGGATCGTTTCTATTCATTATTTATGTTGATTCCATAGACATTTAATTATTTAATCGTTGTGTAGTGATATACACTCCATCCCAAGATCATTGCTCCCCACACAATAGTTAACAATCCATAGGTAGATTTCTTTCCATCCAGCTTCAGTTTGTGCATACTTTTTCGAGCAAATGCTAATAGAAATACAATAGTAATAGATAACGTCCAACATAGTAGCAATAATGACGCTACAGTTTGTGGTGTGATTTTATCTAAACTAATTGGTTTAGACCACAAAAAGACACTACCCCAAAAACACAAACATATCCATGCGATCGCTAAGGCAATTGAGGCTGTTCCTGTCTGTGCTAATCGCAAAGTAATTAAGGCTGTTCCAATGAGGATAAACCGATTAACATCATAGGCAGCAAGGAGATAGCCCCCAACGGTATAACCTAGAAATAAGATCAGGAGATAAATAATTGCATCATAGGAGATATCTCTAAATTTCATACAAGTTTCCCGATTTATAAAAAGTTAATAGACCTGTGAGTCAGTAAGAATAGAAGTCACAGGAATTTCAACGCTGGATGCAAAACTGTCTAACCTCTCATCTGTCCATTTTTCAATCATTTATTCTGCTCCTAGTAACTGATTAGATCTAGTAAGTTAAAAACTAACGAACTTGATAGTAAGCTACATCAGAAATTACAGGGATTTTGTCAGCGTATTTACCGCGTATACATTCAAAAACTGAGTATAAGAATGCAGCAGTTATCCCTAAAAAAGTAACGCTTGAGATGATTTGCATTACAAATGCTAAAACTGTAAGTTGACCTAAAATCACAATTAAAATTTGGGCGATCGCGCCAACAAGAGCAACAACAATATCTAATAATATTGCTTGCATCGCGTTAAATCTGACAAAGTGGTTTACTTTGTAGCTTCTAATCACAAATATAAACAAACAAAACCAAACAACAAACCGAATCGAAATAAAGTCTATAATCGGGATTGTGAGAATTTGATTTACTTTCAAAATCGGAAAAAATATGATTATTAGAACAGGGAACTGCTGGAATAAAAAGGCTCCAAACATAAGCACTGCGGTAATAGGCAGGAGATAAGTTAAACTGGCGTATAGCCTATCCAAGTAATTGACTGAAGCACGTCTGGTCATAAGTTGATTGATATTTTTAAATTTGGTTCTCGAAAAGAATCTATTAGTTATTGATCACATTGAAAGGTTGCTGCTTGAGAAAGAGTGGGAATATCTGAATATTCACCCTTGATGTTTTGATAAATAGCATAGCCAGCTAATAACATCGTACCGATAAATATTGTATTGCTAAGAATTGCGGCAATGGGCAATGGCAAATAGTTGCTTGATAACTGACCAAGTAATTGCAGAAATAGTTGAGCAATAAACAATACAATTTGCATTAGCAGAGCTTGCATGGTATTAAAACGAATAAAATGCGGTACACGCGCATCTTTGACTACCAAGAAATACAACCCTATAAACACAAAAAATTCACCCGTAAGCCCCAGTACTGGCACTAGGGGAAATGCTAAGACATTGGCATATAGCCAAATTAAAGGAATGAACGGAAAAACAGTGGCGGGAATCTGCTGAAATAAATCGGTTCCATAAATCACCCCAGCCGCCATTGGCAGTAAGTACGGCAGGCAACTATAGAATCGGTGCAAAGGTGTTACGGTTTGTTGCCACGTCATAGAGACTTCCTTGGGGTTTGCGCCATTTAATCGATTAATATAGTCTTGATTTTAGCCTAAAGTACATTACTTCGTATCCGAGTGAATCCAGTAGGTTCAGTTGATTAAATTTGCCATAACCTAATGAAATAAATGTGAGAGGATCTAACCATGAGTAGTTTGACAGGTCGATCAGGTAAATCAAATATCACAAATAATCAGTTAATTACGCAGTTAATTACTCGGTTAATTATTCCGTTAATCACTTCTCCTCAGTTTGGGCTTTTGTTCTCAGTATTTATATTTGCCACGGCGATCTCCTCATCAGTCCCAAGCCTTGCGGCAAATCCGATTAATTCAAGCAAGCAGTCTGAAGATCTATTAACAGCAAAAAATAAGCAAACACCGCCCACTGAAGCGCCCACTACTACCGAAGTCCTAATTCCCGTCAAGCAGATTTTGGTTGTTGGTAGTTCGATTTTGACCACGGACGAAATTGAACAAATTACTAAACCCAATATTAATAAGTCATTAACTTTTAATCAATTGCGTGAAGTAGCCGACCAAATAACGCAGATTTATCAGGAGCGCAATTACATCACGTCACGAGCGATTATTGAAACTCAAGATATCAAAAATGGCATCGTCACAATCAAGGTGTTAGAAGGATCGCTGGAACGGATCGAAATCAAAAGAACGGGCAATGAGAGTGGTCGATTAAATGATGACTATTTGAGAAGTCGGGTAGAGATCGCCACTGCCCCACCTCTCAACTTTACAAACCTTGAAGATCAGCTACAGCTTTTACGCTCTGATCCTTTATTTTCAGACATCAGAGCTAACTTGATTTCAGGCTCTAAACCCGACCAGAGTGTCTTAAGAATCACCTTTACTGAAGCAAAAACCTTGAGTACGCGCCTGTTTACCGATAACTATGGCAATGTATCTTCAGGAATCTACCGCGCTGGCGCAACTTTGCAAGAGGCAAATCTCACGGGGATTGGCGATTTAGCTTCGGTTAGCTATGTGCGATCGCAAAGCTCTAATGCCTATAGTTTAGGCTACCAATACCCGCTCAATCCTATGGGTGGCACATTGAGTTTTGGTGCTTCCCTTGGTGATAGTCGTGTCAGTCAACCTGAATTTGCTAATTTAAATATCACTACAGATTCTCAAGTCTATGATCTTAGCTATCGTCAGCCGATCGTGCGATCGCCCCGTGAAGAGTTAGCACTAGGAGTTGGCATCTCCTTTGAAAATAGTAGTTCTTCGATTAATGGGAATTCCTTTAATTTTCAAGGCTCAGACCCCAACAATACCGATGGGCGATCGCAAGCGAGAGTATTACGACTGACGCAAGAATATATTAACCGCGATACGACAGGTGCATGGGCATTTCGTTCTGCCTTTAGTGCAGGGTTAGATTTATTAGGCGCTACGATCCGCAATGATGGTTCACCTGATGGTCGATTTTTGTATTGGACTGGTCAGGCTTTGCGAGTGCAACGTTTAGGTAATGATCGCGATACCCTTGCATTTTTTCGTTTAAATACGCAGCTAACAGGCGATCGCCTCTTGTCGCTTAACCGTTTTAGTGTTGGCGGCGCTCAGTCAATACGCGGCTATAGACAGAATCAAAATACTGGCGATGCGGGTATTCAAGGTTCGGTGGAGTTGCAGCTTCCTGTTTTACGCAATGACGATGGTGAAGCGATCGTAAAGCTGCTGCCGTTTGCGGAAGCGGGAACAGTTTGGAATAATCGCACCGCTAATCCCAGCCCTCAAACCCTCTTTAGCCTTGGGCTAGGCGCTCAATACCAACCATTTCGCAATTTAACCTTGCGTTTAGACTATGGGCTGCCCCTTGTAAATGCCAATAACTCTGGCACTAATCTCCAAGATTCAGGCTTATATTTCTCGGTAAACGGTAATTTTTAATGATAATTTTTACCCGCGATCGCTAACAATGGGCTTAAGCTCATTGCCTATTCCCTATTGTCAAGAAATATAACGAAATGTAAACAAATCAATTTCAAATTATTGCATTTATTGCCCAAAATCAACCACTGCATAGGTTGTTTGGTATTAAATAGTGAATAGGTATAAATATCTAACCGCAAATTGTTGACCGATGTAACAATTTTTTCGGCAAATAATAAAATTAGTTATACAAAGCCCAAAAATCAGGACAGTAATTTTAGGAGACTGCATGTTCACTTCTGCACCACCGATCGCATCTTTATCAAGTAGACGTATCATTCCCGAAAATCTACAGGGTCGGGTTTTAATGAAGTTGGTCTATGTAGTGCTTGAACCTCAATATCAGAGCGCTATGTCGGCGGCTGTAAAGTCAATTAATAAAAATAATCCCAACCTTGCGATCGAGGTGAGTGGCTATCTAATTGAGGATATTCGGAGTCCCGAAAATTATGAGGAATTCAAAGAGGACATTGCTAGCGCTGATATTTTCATCGCATCGCTAATTTTTATTGATGATCTTGCAACTAAGATCGCTCTCGCTGTTGCGCCTCATCGCGATCGCCTATCCGCCTGTGTAGTATTCCCATCGATGCCTGAGGTGATGCGCCTCAATAAAATGGGCAGCTTCAGCATGGAAAATTTGGGGCAGTCCAAGAGTGCGATCGCCCAGTTTATGCGGAAGCGAAAAGAAAAATCGGGGAGTTCTTTTCAGGACAGTATGCTCAAGGTTGTGCAGACCTTGCCGAAGATTCTCAAATATATGCCGATGGACAAGGCTCAGGATGCTCGCAACTTTATGTTGAGCTTCCAATATTGGCTCGGCGGCTCGACTGAGAATCTCGAAAATTTCTTGTTGATGCTTGCCCAAAATTATTTGCCAAGTGTCAAGGCAAGAGCGAAAGAAACGGGTGCGGCAAATCTAATCATCAAAGAGCCTGTTACTTATTTAGAAAAGGGGCTTTGGCATCCACTCGCGCCAAAGATGTTCGAGACTACGACCGATTATTTAAACTGGTTTAACGCTCGCGAAGATATTTCTGATGACATGAAAGATCCCCTCGCGCCATGCGTGGGCTTGTTGATGGCGAGAACTCACCTTGTAACAGGCGATGACGCGCATTATGTGGCGATGGTGCAAGAATTGGAATCTCTTGGGGCGCGAGTAATTTCCGTATTCAACGGGGGCTTGGATTTCTCCAATGCAGTTGAAGAATATTTTTATGATCCTAAACAAAAGGATCGAGCGATCGTTGATAGTGTAGTTTCACTGACTGGCTTCGCGTTAGTCGGGGGACCAGCTAAGCAAGATCATCCCAAGGCAATTAAAGCCCTCGAAAAGCTGAACCGTCCCTACATGGTGGCTTTGCCTCTCGTATTCCAAACTACTGAAGAATGGCAAGATAGCGATCTTGGCTTGCATCCTGTGCAAGTTGCTTTGCAAGTTGCTTTACCAGAGCTTGATGGTGGACTCGATCCGATTGTGCTTTCGGGTCGCGATAGTATGACTGGTAGATCCCATGCGATCGGCGATCGCCTCGAAACCATCGCCAACCGTGCGATCAAATGGGCTAATCTCCGCCGTAAGCCCCGTCACGAGAAGAAGCTAGCGATCACGATCTTCAGTTTCCCACCTGATAAGGGCAATATTGGTACGGCTGCTTATTTGGATGTATTCTCTTCCATTCATAAAGTTGCAGAAGCCCTTGGCAACAATGGCTATGATGTCCAAGGCTTGCCCAAGACATCCCACGACATGATGGAAGATATCTTGCATAATCCTGAAGCGATGGTTGGCAGCCCCGAATTGAACGTTGCTTACAAGATGTCGGTTCCTGAATATGAAGCAAATACTCCCTACGTCGATCGCATTATCGAACAGTGGGGAGCCGCCCCTGGACATCTGAATTCCGATGGACAGAACCTGCTGATTTACGGTAAGCAATATGGCAATCTCTTTGTCGGTGTGCAGCCCACCTTTGGTTATGAAGGCGATCCGATGCGTTTGCTGTTTAGCAAATCTGCATCTCCGCACCATGGGTTTGTGGCTTACTACACCTATCTCAATCATATCTGGGGAGCCGATGCTGTCCTTCACTTCGGTACTCACGGCTCGATGGAATTCATGCCAGGTAAGCAAGTCGGGATGTCGGGTGAATGTTTCCCTGATAGCCTGATTGGGGCGCTACCAAACATCTATTACTACGCTGTTAACAATCCATCGGAAGCGACGATCGCTAAGCGGCGCGGTTACGCCACGATTATTAGTTACATCACCCCTGCTCCTGAAAATGCAGGCTTGAGTCGCAATTTGCAGGAACTGAGCGAACTGATTGCTTCTTACAAAGATTTGCGGACAGGTAGTCGCGGCATCCAAATCACCAACACGATTATGGATAAAGTCCGCTTGGTAAATCTGGATAAGGATGTAGAACTTCCTGACACCGATGCTAAGGAGATGGATTTAGAGGGACGCGATAACGTCATCGGTCAGGTTTATAACAAGCTGATGGAAATCGAATCGCGAGTTCTGCCCTGTGGTTTACACATTGTCGGTGAACCTCCAAAAGTGGAAGATGTCACTGATGTTTTGACCAGTATCGCGAGCTTCGATCGCCCTGAAGACAATATGAAGTCTTTGTTGCGGATCATGTGTGAAGCGATCGGGCGCGATATCGAACAGCTTTACAAATCCAGCGATAAAGGCATTTATGCCGATGTGGAATTGTTGTCTGGCATTAGGGCGATCGCTAATAAAGCCGTGGGTGCATTGGTCAAAGCTAAAGCTGATGATGATGGCAAAGTTTCCAAACTCTCGGTTCTCAACTTCTTTAAAATGGGTAAAACCGAACCTTGGATCGAAGTCTTCCAAGAGAATGGTTATGCAAATATCAATAAAGACGACATCAAGCCTCTATTTGAGTTCCTAGAGTTCTGTCTCAAACAAATTGTTGCTGATAATGAACTTGGCGGTCTCATTCGCGCCCTCGAAGGTGACTATATTCTGCCTAGCCCAGGGGGAGATCCAATCCGCAATCCCCTCGTGCTGCCCACTGGCAAGAATATGCACGCGCTTGACCCCAACTCGATCCCCACGAGTGCCGCCGTTCAAGCCGCGAAAACCGTAGTCGATCGCCTGTTAGAGCGTCAACGCCTTGACAACAATGGAGTCTATCCCGAAACGATCGCGGTCGTCCTCTGGGGAACCGACAACATCAAAACCTACGGCGAATCCCTCGCACAAGTTCTCTGCATGATCGGCGTAAAACCTATGCCCGATGCCCTCGGTCGTATCAATCGTTTAGAGTTAACACCTCTTGAAGAATTGGGTAGACCTCGCGTTGATGTGGTGGTCAACTGCTCTGGCGTATTCCGCGATTTATTCGTTAACCAAATGGACTTGATCGATCGCGCCGTGAGAATGGCAGCCGAAGCCGATGAGCCTTTGGAAATGAACTTTGTCCGCAAACATGCGATCGCCCAAGCAGAGGAATTTGGCTTAACCATCAATCAAGCTGCCACTCGCGTATTCAGTAACTCATCAGGTTCCTATTCCTCTAATGTTAACCTTGCTGTGGAAAACAGTACTTGGGAAAACGAAGAAGAATTGCAACAGATGTATCTATCGCGCAAGTCCTTCGCCTTTGGTGGCAATGTCAGCAACACCCAACAGCGTCAGATTTATGAAGCATCGTTGAAGACCGTTGACATGACATTCCAAAACCTTGATTCCTCAGAAATCAGTCTCACCGATGTCTCCCACTACTTCGACTCTGACCCCACTAAGCTCGTTGGCAGTCTCCGTAAAGATGGCAAGAAACCTGCCTCCTTTATCGCTGACACCACCACCGCTAATGCTCAAGTTCGCACCCTGACTGAGACAGTCCGCCTCGATACCCGCACGAAGATTCTCAATCCGAAATGGTATGAGGGAATGCTCAAGAGTGGTTACGAAGGTGTGCGCGAAATCTCCAAGCGCCTTGTGAACACAATGGGCTGGTCGGCTACGGCAGGGGCAGTGGATAACTGGGTTTACGAAGATGTCAATGATGTTTATGTGAACGATAAAGAGATGTGCGATCGCCTCAAAAATCTCAACCCCAATTCGTTCCGTAAGATTGTTGGTACTTTGCTAGAAGTCAATGGTCGCGGCTATTGGGAAACCAGCGAGGAGAATCTGGATAGATTGCGTGAGCTATATCAAGAACTCGAAGACCGTATTGAAGGTGTAGAGTAAAAATTAAATAAGGCGGCGCAAGCGCCGCCTTTTTCGATCTAAGATATATTTTAAATGGATATAGGAAGACTCTCATGACAATTCGTGAACTTGTTATTGAAACCCACATTCCGCTCGTAATGGAAGGTAAAAAATAATTAAGAAACAGGTACAGGGAGAAGATAGTAGCGTTGGCAGGCGGGAGAGAAGAAATTTAAAATGCGAAGGCGAAGATCTGACAAATT
>JBIKYX010000153.1:0-6816 GCA_044355035.1 Pseudanabaena sp.
CACTATTGTTTTTTCAGTTTAATGGGTTTTGGGGGTTGGGGGCGCCCCCCCCCCCCGCCACTCACCTCTTTTAGATAAATCACAGATAAGGATGATGCAAAGTCAGTCCCGAATCGATCGCAAAACCGTAGAGCTTATGCAAGTCCAACCGCCAGAAAGAGCGATCGCCGATTTGCCAATGATGTTCTAAACCGACATCTGCGGAAACTCGCGCTCTTAATTCTTGATTTTGCAATCTCAATAACACAATTGTTTCTGAACCAAGGGCTTCTACTAGTTCCACAACACCTTCGAGATGAGCAGTTTCAGCCGTGGCGGGTTGTAAATCTTCAGGACGGAATCCCAATATAAATGCGCGATCGCCATTAATCTTACTAATAATCTCTTTGATTGAGAACTCATTAATTACGATCGCTTTGAGCAAACTTTCTGCTTGCAAATAGCCATTACCATCAGCATCTAGAGACAAATTAACAGGCAAAAAATTCATCGGTGGTGAACCCATAAATCCAGCCACGAATTGATTAGCGGGTTTGCGATAGATATTCAAAGGTGTGTCCACTTGCTGAATATCGCCTTTATTTAAAACCACAATCCGATCGCCCATCGTCATCGCTTCAACTTGATCGTGGGTGACATAAATCGTGGTCACTTGCAATTGCTTTTGTAACTGCACAATTTGCGATCGCGTATCACTGCGTAACTGAGCATCGAGATTGGATAGCGGCTCATCCATCAAAAAGACTTGGGGATTGCGAGCGATCGCCCTTCCTAAAGCTACCCGTTGTTTTTGACCGCCTGATAATTCCTTGGGTTTGCGATCGAGTAAATGAGAGATTTGTAAGGAATCGGCAACTTGCTGCACTCTGTGGTCAATATCGGCGCGTTGTTGTTTGGCTGCTGCCGAAAACCAAGATAGGGGTGATGTTTTATTTGATGTAAGGAGCGATCGCTGTCTGCGTAGTCCAAAGGCAATATTGTTGTATACCGTCATGTGCGGATAGAGCGCGTAACTTTGAAATACCATCGCAATATCTCGAACCTTGGGCGGTAAATGATTGATTTGGCGATCGCCTAGATAAATGGAACCATCGCTGACCTCTTCCAAGCCTGCAATTAACCGCAGCAAAGTACTTTTCCCACAGCCAGAGGGACCGACCAAGACGAGAAACTCGCGATCGGCGGCTTCTAAATTGATCTCACGCAGCACAACATTCTGCCCAAATTTCTTGGTAACACCACACAATCGCACGGGAGCCATTGCCAAATATCCTCAAAGGGTTGGATTTCACTAAGTTTACAGCGCTTTGCGCTGACTTAAAACCCAGAGCAATTCTTGATAAGTTGTAAGGTAAGGGCAATTCATGAATTGCCTTTACCTTATTGGCTGTTTGTGATCTTGGCGCGATCGCTAACAAATTGGGTAAAATCCAAGAGCAGCAATAGAATTAATTATGCAAAAAACATGGATCAGGCTTTTGGCGGGCTGCTTAGCCTTGCTCATCAATTTCACAAGCACCAGTGCAGTATGGGCGGCAACTTCGCAAAAGGCGAACGAGCCGAAATTTCAAGGTGTCCCCCTTCAGTGCTATATAACCCTTGCGGATACAGGTGCAACTCCCGAGGCTAGGGTCGCCGCCTATACCGAAATTGCTGGCAAATATGCCGATGCTCAGCGCCTCGATCAAGCCAAGAAAGTTTTAGGAAAAAGCTTAACCACGGCGGCAGCGATCGCTGATCCATCACTCAAAGCCTTTGCGTTTTTGGATACCGCAGGTAGTTTTACCAAATTATCTCAGACAAAATTGGCGGTGGAAGCGCTGGATAAATCTTTAACCATCTCCAAGACCTTGCCAGATCCCGTAGATAGAGTGTTTGCAGCCATCAAAATTGCCGAAGCTTACGGTGAAGCGGGCAAAAAGGAGACGGCAGAAAATTTGTTGACTGACGCAACTAAATCGATGCCAGAGATTTTTAATCCCTATGTGCGATCGCGTGCTTTTGCCGCCTTAGCCAATGTTTACACTGAACTCGGTGATGATTTTCAATCGGAAACAGCCATTTCGGCTGCTAGTGAGTTGTTATCGATGATTGAAGATGGTAATGCAAGGGCTAGAGCGCAAGTTGAGATTACAGGTAGCTATGCTCAAGCAGGAAATCATGCTCAAGCCGTAGCTTCTTTAGGGCAGAGTTTCCGCTCTTTTGACGATATTCGCGATCAAACGATCGCCTTGGCTATAGAAGCTGACAAAAAGACTAAGGAAAACGCCAAGAAGCCTGATTCTAAACTTAAATCTACGCTGAATTCTAAAGTGAATTCCAAAACTGATTCTCAAGAAGAATCCCAACCTAGTCCTGATGCTGAAGCGGTCAAAAAATCAGCGATCGCCACTGCTGAAAAACTAAAAATGCGATCGCTGTTTTTGGTTGCGGGTCAATATCTGTCCTCAAAACAGTATGAAAAAGCGTTGGAAGTGATTGGCAATCTTGATGATAATTTTGTTGAGAAGAGTATTGGACTAGCAAATGTGGCGATCGCCTATGTCAAGGACAAAAAAATTGATGTGGCAACTCCTCTATTTGAGCAGAGCGTCCAATCTCTGACGAAGGTAGCGTCATCAATTGATGCGGTAACTTTGTTGATCGAAGTAGCTCGTCAATATCAAACGATCAAGTTACCCGAACTCGCGATCAAAGCTTGGGATCAAGCCTTAGCGATCGGCAAGAATCTGCCCCAACCCGCCGAACGTCTGTTTGCACTGAATACGCTTGCTAGTAACTATGCTGAATTTGGCTTAAACGATAAGGTTCCACCAATTTTGGAAGAAAGCCTTGCCCTCGCCAAAACTGCACCCGATATCAATATTCGCTCTAGAGCTTTTGCAGATGTCAGCAATACCTACTGGGCGATCGGTCAGCGCGATCGCGCTAAGGAAGTTTCTCAAACGATTGAGAATCCCTTAGAAAAGGAACAGCTAACGAAGTTATTTGCTTGCGCTAGTTAAGAAACTATCCGAGATCCCTCTCAATCCCCCTTTTTAAGGGGGAAGAGGAGTTATGTTAATCTGCATAAGCTTTTGACTTGTGATAGTTTTATGACAATAGCTATAAACTTTAGAAAAATATATTTATAAATTTACACGATGTCTAAAAATATGGATCAAATATTTACCGAAAATTTAGGCGGCGATCGCTTTCTAGAGCTAGTGCATATTCCTGAAGGTAAGTTTGTAATGGGAACTTCCTATCAAGAAGAAGGATACGCAAATGAAAGACCCCCTCAGTTAATAAATGTGGCTTCTTTCTATTTAGGCAAGTTTCCAATTACACAGAGACAATGGCAGGCTGTCGCTAATCTGCCAGAAATTGACAGTTCGCTTAATCCTGATGTGGCGCATTTTAAGAATGAAGTTGCGCCTGTCGAAAATGTATCTTGGCTTGATGCGATCGAGTTTTGCAAAAGACTTCGTAAACTCACAGGCAAAAAATATCGCTTACCCAGCGAAGCTGAATGGGAATATGCTTGTCTTGGCGGTAAAGACTCTCGCTATTATTTTGGCAATAAAATCAGCGCTGATTTTGCCAACTATGATGCTAGGTTGCAACATGAATCTGAACCATCTGTAAAATATCGCGCACAGACTACACCCGTGGGCATTTTTCCTGCCAATGATTTTGGACTATATGATATGCATGGCAACGTTTGGGAATGGTGCGCCGATCCTTGGCATGAGGATTATCGTGGTAGACCTGCGATCGCAAGCATTTGGGAATTTGGTGGTGATATGCAATACCGAGTTTTAAGAGGCGGATCTTGGAGGCATGATGCATGGGAATGTCGCGCAGCCAATCGGCGCAAAGATCCCTTTGTGAATTGGTACAATTATTACGGATTTCGTGTGGCTATGTCTAATTAAATGGAATTATTTAATTTAATGAGCATTTCTAGCGATCGCTTTGTCAGCGTGATTGTTGATTGCCTTTGGATCAATGATTTGCTTACCTATCGTGTACCCGAGGATATTCATATTCAAGTTGGAGATATTCTCAGTGTTCCGTTGGGCGATCGACAGGTGGGGGCGATCGCATTAGATATTTCTGATACTTCCACAATTTCCGAAGATATAGAGATTAAGCCAATTAGTTCTGTAGTTGGTTCAGGGATATTTCCAAAGACTTATTGGCAACTATTGACCCGTATTGCCGATTATTATCGCACTCCTGTGATGCAAGTTTTTAAAACTACTCTGCCGCCAAAGTTGCTAGATCAATCCCATTATCAAATTAAAGTCAAGCATGAAAGTCTAATTTCGTCTTTGGAAGAACAAAGTTTTGATCAAAAATTATCCAAATCTGCGCAGATGGTATGGGGATTTTTGCAAGAGTATAAAAATAATTCTAAGGGAGTTAGTCGCCGTCATGTTTATCGAAAGTTGCCTCGATATGCGGCTTCAGGACTAAAAGAATTACAAAAATTAGAATGGATTGAATCTGCTTTAGAATTACCAAATCGACCACAACCTCAATATGAAGATACCGTAGTTTTGTTAAAAACACCTGATAGTAGATTAGGTGTAAAACAAATGGAAGTCATCAAAATCTTGCAACAGCATGGAGAAAAATGCTTAAGATTAGAATTATGTAAACTTGCTCAAGCACCTAGTTCAGTTATTCATAGCCTTGAGAATAAGGGATACATTGCGATATCAAAGAGAGAAATATTACGTTTAGGTGGTAAAAGTCATACAGTAAATCGCGATTGCCCTAAAGCTTTAACTCCCGATCAGGATGTGGCGTTGCAATCGATTCTCAAAGCGATCGCCAATCGAGACACAACCCAATTTTTATTACATGGAGTTACAGGCTCTGGTAAAACTGAAGTATATTTGCAAGCGATCGTCCCTATTTTAGAAGCAGGTAAATCAGCATTAGTGTTAGTGCCTGAAATCGGATTAACTCCTCAACTAACTGATCGCTTTCGAGCCAGATTTGGTGATGCGAAGGTGAATGTCTATCATAGTCAATTATCGGAAGGAGAACGTTTTGATACATGGCGATTGATGCTTACGGGTGAAGCACAGGTGGTGATTGGTACGCGATCGGCGGTATTTGCACCGCTTTCTAATTTGGGCTTAATTGTCATGGATGAGGAGCATGATAATAGTTTCAAACAGGATCAACCGCAGCCCTGTTATCATGCGAGAACGATCGCTCAATGGCGATCGCAGCTAGAGCATATTCCCCTTGTCATGGGATCGGCAACTCCTTCGGCGGAAATGATCTTTGCCCAAAAAGAAGCTAATTCTATCTATTTGGAAATGCCTAATCGTATTGGCAATAAACCGATGCCACCGATCGAAGTAGTGGATATGCGTGATGAGTTTAAAGCTGGTAATTATTCGATTTTGAGTCGCAAATTACAAGAGGCGATCGCGGAAATGCTAGAGAATAAACAACAAGGAATTCTGTTTATCCATCGGCGCGGCTACAGTACCTTTGTTTCCTGTCGTTCCTGCGGTTATGTTGCCGAATGTCCGAACTGCGATGTTTCTCTCTCCTATCACGACCCGATCGCACCGACCGCCCATCAACCGAAATCACCCCATTTACGCTGCCACTATTGCAACTTCACCCAAATTCAGCCGAAATCTTGCCCCCAATGTGGTTCGCCCTATTTCAAACACTTTGGTAGTGGCACTCAAAAAGTAGAACAGGAACTCGCGAAACTATTCCCAAATATTCGCCTGATTCGCTTTGATAGTGACACCACTCGCAACAAAGATCAACATCGTCTGCTCATCGATCAATTCCGTGCTGGGGAAGCAGATTTGTTAGTGGGAACGCAGATGTTAACCAAGGGTTTAGATATTCCCCAAGTCACCTTAGTCGGTGTCGTTTCTGCGGATGGATTATTGAATTTTTCCGATTATCGGGCTGGGGAGCGAGCCGCCCAAACCCTGCTACAAGTGGCGGGTCGGGCGGGGCGTGGGGAAGAGGAAGGTAAGGTAATCATGCAAACCTATACGCCTGAACATCCTGCGATGGAAGCGGTTCAGAACTATCGTCTGGATGAGTTTATGCAAACAGAATTAGAAATGCGTGAGGCTTTGCGTTATCCACCGACGGGACAAATGGTGTTGATTCATCTCAGTAGTGAGCATGAACAGGCGGTCGAAAAATCAGCTAATGAGTTAGCGGAATATTTGCGTCAATTGGAAAATGATTGGGATATTTTAGGTGCAACTCCTGCGGCGATCGCTAAGGTCGCTAATCGTTATCGTTGGCAGATTCTATTAAAGTTCATGCCCGAAGTTTTGCCTAATGTACCGAGTTTAGAGGAGTTGCGAATGTTAGTTAATTCTAAAGCCGTCAGAGTAGCGATCGATGTCGATCCGCTTACAATTTTGTAGTCTGTCTAATCTAACAGAACGGAAGTATTTTTTTGTAATACTTGACAAAATAGTTCTCAATATGCGAACATGAAATTACATTTTAGTAAAACATCTAAAAAATGAGGTTAATCTCAATTAAAACCCTTAAAGAAGATTATGTAAAGTTCCCGCCAGATATACAACAAGCAGCTTTAGACTGGTATACAGTTGTTAAAGATGCAAACTGGAAAAGCCTAATTGAAATAAGAAAGACTTATGATAGTTCAGTTGATAAAGTGGGAAATTTCTTGGTTTTTAACTTAGAGAGTGTTTGAAAAGTTTTAGAGTAGGTTAAATAGGGATGGATTTAGGGCTTAAACGACGAACCATCAGATGAACCATAGCGGCAAAGAGCATCATTTCGCTAGTGGTAGACAAAAATTCA
>JBIKYX010000154.1:0-6720 GCA_044355035.1 Pseudanabaena sp.
TGCCTTTGGGTATCTCTGGTACTTTCAACTTCATGATCGTATTCCAAGCAGAACACAACATCTTGATGCATCCTTTCCACATGTTGGGAGTAGCAGGTGTGTTTGGTGGTTCATTGTTCAGTGCAATGCACGGTTCACTCGTAACTTCCAGCTTGATTCGTGAAACAACCGAAAACGAAAGCCAAAATGCTGGTTACAAATTCGGTCAAGAAGAAGAAACCTACAACATCGTTGCAGCCCACGGCTACTTCGGTCGCTTGATCTTCCAATATGCTTCCTTCAACAACAGCCGTTCCTTGCACTTCTTCTTGGCTCTATGGCCAGTAGTTGGCATCTGGTTCACAGCTTTGGGCGTAAGCACAATGGCATTCAACTTGAACGGTTTCAACTTCAACCAATCGATTTCTGACAGCCAAGGACGTGTAGTACCTAGCTGGGCAGACGTAATCAACCGCGCTAACTTGGGTATGGAAGTAATGCACGAGCGCAATGCTCACAACTTCCCTCTCGATTTGGCTGCTGTTGATGTAGCTCCTGTAGCAATGGCTGCTCCTGCTATCAACGGTTAATCTCAATCGATGATTCTAGTATCTGACTAGAAAAAATAAAAAGGCTCTCCGCAAGGGGGGCTTTTTTATTGGGGGCGGATTTTGCTGTGTCTTAAGTTGTGCGATAGATAGGATAGAGATTACAATGTTGCTGTGGATATCCTGCTTAGGTGCTTGCATAAGATTTGCATAAAATTAAGGCATACAAGCTTTGATTACCCTGTCACTAAAACATAGAGGAAAAATATGGATCGTCGTAAATTACTTTCTTGGTTTGGTTTGGGCTGGCTGGTTAGCATTCTGCCATCATCATTAATTGGATGCAGTGACAACAGTTCTCCTAGCGCTTCTTCTTCTGCACCCGCAGCTACTGCTACTACAGTCGCGGCTGCACCTAGCGGTAATGTTATTAACGTGGGAACCGTAGCTCAACTTGATCAGGATAAGCAGTTGGTATCCAATAAAATCAGAGTAGTGCGTGACTCAAATGATAATAAAAAGTTACTCGCCGTGAGTACAGTCTGTACCCATAAAGGCTGTGATGTCAAATGGGAATCTAGCAAGTATGTTTGCCCTTGTCATCAAGCTGAGTTTGCTGCTGACGGCAAAGTTCTCGCTGGTCCAGCCGATAAACCACTTCCTACCTATGTCGCTAAGATTGAAAATGGGAAAGTTTTGGTCAGCGTATAAAATGAAAAAATTGTAAGAGTGATCCTTTACATTACATTTACAATTTTTTCTGGATTTGTTTTCTGCACAAGACGCTGTATTAATCTAGCTAATCGGGACTTGAGATTAAGGTCTTAGAATAATGAAAAAATTTCTGCTCTCTTGCTTGTTTTTTGTGGGTTTGTTTTGGGCGCTCTCCACCTATCAAGGTTTGGCAGTTGAAGGAAAATTTGACTCAATGGTGCTGAACTTTCGTGATAGTTTGTCACCAGATCAAGTTGATCGTGAACTCAAGGTGATCGCTACAAAATACGGAATTTCCCCCAAATTTAATAGCGCTTTCTCTAAGGGAGACAATCTATATATTGTCAAAGGTGATACTCAAGTCCTCGAACAGCTTAAACAGTCAGAAGAACTTCGCAACTTGACCGAATATGTGGAAGCAAATTATGTCTACTCAGCCGACTTTTTCGGTGGGACTACTCCTAATGATCCCAGATATAACGAACAGTGGAATCTGAAGGCGATCGATGTCGAAAAGGCTTGGCAAAAAACGAAAGGGAAGGGAATAGTCGTAGCCGTAATTGATACGGGTGTGAGTCGTGTCGAAGATCTCAAAAATACTAATTTTGTTAAGGGTTATGATTTTGTCAACGATCGCGAAGATGCCAGTGATGACAATGGGCATGGAACCCATGTAGCGGGGACGATCGCCCAATCGACTAATAATAATTTTGGTGTAGCAGGGGTAGCTTATGAAGCTAGCATCATGCCCTTAAAAGTACTATCAGGTTCAGGCGGCGGTACGATTTCCGATATTGCAGAGGCAATTATTTTTGCGGCGGATCATGGCGCAAATGTGATCAATATGAGCCTCGGCGGTGGTGGTGAAAGCAAACTCATGCAAGAAGCGATCGACTATGCCTACAAAAAAGGTGTGGTAATTGTCGCCGCCGCAGGTAATTCTAATCGCAATGCTGCTTTTTATCCTGCTCGTTATCCCAAAGTAATTGCGGTATCAGCTACCAGTGCTACTGGTGAGAAAGCGCCCTATTCCAATTATGGTGCGGGTGTCGATGTCGCCGCTCCTGGCGGGGCGATCGCGAGAGGCAAGGATGGCGATAGCGCGGGCGGTATTTTGCAAAATACAATTGATCCCAGTACGAAGCAATCGGTATTTCGCGCTTTTCAAGGAACTAGCATGGCTTCGCCCCACGTTGCGGGTGTGGTCGCTTTAATCGAAGCATCTGGTGTGAAAGATCCTGAAAAAGTTTTTCAAATCCTGAAACAGTCTTCGCGCAAAGTCGCTGATGATACGCTCAACTATTATGGCGCAGGGCATCTAAATGCGGCGGCGGCGGTAAGTCTTGCGACTCAAGGACAATTGGGTATTCCTGATTTCTTGAGATGGGCGCGGGACAATGGCTATTTAAGTCCTAGATTTTGGGTTGATGGTGGTGCTGTGGCGCTAATTCCCAAACTAATTATGATGATTGGTTCCTATTTGTTAGCCATATTACTCAATCGTTGGTTTCCCTTCCGTTGGAATTGGTCGTTTTCTAATGGAGTCTTCTTTGGTGGCGCGGGGCTGTTCTTTTTACGCGGATTCTATGTATTTGATATTACCCAATTACCTTTCCGTATTGCAGGAAGTTCTTTAGCGGAGTTAGGTAATGCTTTTTCTAATACGAATGCTCTCAATCCAATTACAGCGAGTGTATTACTGCCCCTTGGTTTATTATTAATTCTACTCGGACATCCACAATGGAAATGGTTTGCGATTGGCTCAGCGATCGGTACTTCGGTTTGCCTAGCCACAAGTGCGGTACTTGCGCCACAAATGATGTGGATTGGTGAAGGAATGCCTGCGATCGCTTTTCTCAGTGTTAATTCACTACTTTGTTTTGGTTGTGCCTACCTATCGATTAAATCAGAAACTGCAAGTATATGAATATAGAAATCATTGGAACAGTGGAATATGTGGATATCGGTACGGGTTCTTGGGCGATCGTTGCTGATACCGAACAACAGACCGATCAGCAATATGAAATTTGGCAACCTGCTCCGCAACAGATTTTACAAGATGGTTTAAAGGTTAGTGTCACTGCCAAAATTCGTGATGATGTGATGTCAATGGCGATGATTGGTGATATTATTGAAGTATTAGATTTTCAAGTTTTATAACGTTCTTATATTTTCGGTGCGATCTCTATAGGGTTAGATCTATCCGTGACTATCAAAAATATGGAACTCCTCATAAATTTCCTATAACAATTTTTATTATGAAAAATACTTTTAATGCAAAAAATCATCAAATTCCAATGAAGGTGGTTATTCAGGGTGAGCGTGGAACACTTGAGGGGACATATGGAATTGGCTCTACCGATACAGCGGCTCCAGCAATTTTACTTTTTCCTCATGAGGCGAATGTTGGTAGATATGATAATCAGGTTTTACAATCAGTGTTTGAGCTTGTTTTGTCTATGGGTTTTACAGCTTTGACAACTAACTTTGCTAGTGTTGGTAATACCGCAGGAGTGATTGAAAATGGTTCTGGTGAATTTTTGGATGCTACATCTGCTTTTAAGTGGTTAATGACTGAAAGACCGCTTGCAGAGCATAGATGGGTTTTGGGTTTTTCTTTTGGTGCATATATTATGGCTCAATTGACGATGAGACGACCTGAAATTGATAATTTTATTTTTCTATCAGCACCATTGTCACTTTATGATTTCTCATTTTTCTCTCCCTGTCCTGTTCATGGTCTTTTTGTTCATGCGAAAAATGATAAAATCATTTCAGAAGAGCAGCTTTTTGAGTTTTTTTTAAAGAATGATAAATGTAAAAATATTTCTTATTTTACGAATGAGAAAATTCAAGATTCCAATCATCTTTTTAAAGATATAGATAAGAAAACGTCTATATTGTTACCAATATACAAATACATTAAGGAAAAAATGCATTGGGATGGATTGAATTTAATTCAAGAATATGAAAATATGCTTGATTCCATTAAATTCCTTGTATATGAGGATTTCGCAAAAAATTTGAATAAAGATTTGTCAGAAGTAATTTTTGATGAATGTTAAATTTTAGAAGATGAGATTTAACATTGTTTTGTATTAACATTTCTGATGTTAACGTATTATGTGTTGCGTGAAAATTGTATTGGGGTGGCACTGTAACAGCACCATGTATTAGGATTGATGCGTTACGGTGATCGCTATAACTTGCATAGAGTGTAATGCACTGTATTGGGATTGATGCGTTAAGGCATCGCCTAACGCATCCTACTGGACTGTTTCATCTAAAGTGATGCAATAGAAAACTTGGTAAAGTCAATCTTGACAACTTTTTGATAGATAGCCTATTGCACTATTTAAATGAAACAGTCCACTACAAATTACTTGCTCAAGACATTACTGATCGCCTGTTTCTGCTCTTCGTCATAGCCCCACTTTTCAAGGAATGCTGCATACTCGCCACTATTCGTAGTGGCTGAATCCTGCATTTGGTTAGCAATGGTACGAACTTCAAGTAGATCGACTTTCTCAATTAGCAGAGCCGTGCGTTTCGCCACGCGATTAGAACCTTGCGATTGTTCCTCATTTCCATTGCGCCGATGGGTAATCGCCATAGCGGTGGACATGGCGAGGTTTTTCACTAGCAATTCCGCGATCGCATTAGGTTCAGCTTGCAATGCTTGAATAATCGCAGGGCTAGGATTATCAGCAAGTTCCCATTCTCCTGTTAAAAAGCACACGAAAAAGCCTCTAGCTCCATTGGCGGTTTTGACAAGGTTGGTAATTTCGGATTGCAGTTGAGCCTCATCAAGATCGGTGCGTGATAGTAGATTATCAGTGTAGGCGATCGCTTCTTCAAAGGTCATGGGCTGCTCATTGTTCATCAGCGTAATGTGTCGAAATTGAATACTCATTTTTAATTGCTCCAAAGTTTAAAAAGTTATATATCTCTGTCGCGCTATGCGTTCATGATTTTATCGGTCTGTGGATGTCGCATATTTGTCATGCCTAATCCTTTGGTAGTGCTAAATCTGGTAAACTTTTCACGATTTTAACGGTTTCTAAGCTAACGGTGATGACTTGCTTAATCAATCTCACGATGTATTCTTCATCGTCAAGACGATTAGGATCGTTGGTGATGCAACTTCGTTTGTCGGTGCTGACTTGGTATTGATCGATGATCCAGTCTAGGGCGGAACGGTTGCCGAGTTTGTATTCAAAGGTTTCTGGGGGAATGCCTGTAAGGGTGAGGAAGTCGTTATATTTGATTTGGGTTTTGTCTTTGCTGAGGCGCATTTTTTCGACTCGCCAATCGATGGGGAGATCTTTATTCTCGATATGTTTCAGGCGATATTCGGGTTGTTGTTCATAGTTGATATGGATTTCGGTGAGGCGTTTTCCAGAGATGGCGAAGGGATGAAATTCTGGTGCGAAGGGGATGCGCGGTAGTTCGCGTTTGAGGTTGGCGGCGTAGCGATCGCGATAGTGGGGATGATGGAGTAGGGCGTAGGTGTAATGGAAGATGTCCCATTTGGTAATTTTGGGATCTTGATAATGGGTTTGGAATTGTTCTAACGCCCAATCAGTAACGTTTTCTTGGCGATTAGTTCCATCTTCGCTATAAGTATAAAAAGAAAAACATTGAGTTTGCCTACCACCATAATGAAGACAAGGAATACAATTTGCTATTTGAGCAGAAAATGGAACTTGAGCTTCAGTAACGATACAAACAACTTGATTTTCTTCTTCGCTCTTTTTGTTTGGAAATATTAAGTGGAATTGACCTCTTCTATGAGTTAAAACATTGTCAAAATATAAATTCTGGCGAGTAAATGGACGATAAATAGATTGTCTAATTTTTCCTGTGCTGAAATCTACTTTTACTCCAGATTCTAAACATTCTTTTAATCGGCTACTCCATTTAATTTTTGTTTCGTCGTATGAAACAAAAGAATCAACGCTATCACCTTCTTTTCTTTCATTTTCCCATTTGTAAACCTGTTCGTTATAGAAATTTATAAATGACTGTATGTTTTTGGATAGTTCTTGAATGTTGAAATTGTAAGCCCATTCATCTCTAGCAGTTTCAGCCCCTCGACTATAAAGCTTAAAAATTGCATAAGCCGCTATCCCATCAGTCGATTTTGCTTCTTTTGTTCCAAGCGGAATAAAATCTTCATACTCAGAATGTAAACCTTCCAAAAGCCAGTTATACTTTGCGTCAGGCTCAATAGATTCCCATTTAATATGTTTGAAACTATCAATCGACTCTAAATGTTGAAGTTTTTGTTCTTTTGTCCAGAACTCATCAACTCTTGCATAATAAATCTTTGCCTTTCCCATTAATCTTAATCTCCGTTAATCGGTAAAGAGCGAATACGGATGCGATCGCGATCAAAAATGATAATGCTACCTGCATCAATACTTTCTTCAAGGCTAGGAAGATTTGCCAACAAGATTTGTAATTGTGTTTCAGGTCG
>JBIKYX010000072.1:0-20656 GCA_044355035.1 Pseudanabaena sp.
ATCTACTGAATATTTAAACACCATGAGTTACGCAATCATTGAAACAGGCGGTAAGCAATATCGCGTCGAAGTCGGCAGATTTTATGACGTTGAGCTACTCGAAGCCGAAGAAGACAGTAAATTGACTATTGATAAAGTTTTGTTTGTCAATATGGACGGTGACGTTTCCATTGGTCAGCCCTTAGTCGATAGCGCTAGCGTAGAAGTTACGGTAATGCGTCATCACAAGGCAAAAAAAGTCATCGTTTACAAAATGCGCCCCAAAAAGAAGACCCGCCGCAAGAATGGTCATCGTCAGCCAATGACTCGGATCATGGTTGAAGCAATTAATCTAAGCGGTCAGGCTGCTTAAACAAAGATAAAAGTCACGAAGTGGCTTTTATCTTTACTTTTGACAATGTTTTTTAGAGGAACTAAAACAAATGGCACATAAGAAGGGTACAGGTAGTACAAGAAACGGTCGTGACTCTAATGCTAAGCGTCTCGGCGTAAAGCGTTTTGGTGGTCAAGTTGTCAAGGCTGGTAGCATCCTTGTTCGTCAACGCGGCACTAAGTTTCACCCTGGCAATAACGTTGGTCGCGGTAGCGATGACACACTATACGCAACCGTTGATGGTGTTGTAACGTTTGAGCGTTTTGGTAAAACCCGCAAGAAAATCAGCGTTTACGCTCCTGTAGCGGTAGAAACTGTAGAAGTAGAAGCTGCTTAAAGCAAAAAAAGGTCGCCCTTTGGGCGACCTTTTTTTTAACCATTTTTGATTGCTTCGTATCGTTGCAAAATATCTTTCAGTTTATCGATCTGAATCGGCTTACTGATGTAATCATTCATCCCAGCATCACTACAGGTAAATTGATCATCATGGCTTGCATTAGCGGTTATCGCCACGATCGCTACGGGGGCAAGTTGTGACGCGATTTCGCGCTCACGAATATACTCAGTTGCCTCTAGCCCACTCATTTCAGGCATCTGAATATCCATAAGAATTAAGTCATAGGATTTTGACTCGATCGCTGTGATCGCCTCGCGACCATTATTAACCACATCAGCTTGGTAGCCCAAATGCTTAAGCACCCGCAGCGCCACCTTTTGATTGACAGGATTATCTTCGGCTAACAGGATACTTAAAGTAGATGATGGCGGGGCAGATGATGCCGAGTTATCCATAATTGCAGGGTGACATGGGGGGATCAAGGTTGGAATTTTTTGCTAAGTCATGACTAAGCCATAATTTGTGGCACACGGAAGAAGTCCTCTTCGCGATCGGGCGCACAGTTTAGCAAAATTTCGCGATCACCAAATGGTTTGAGAATATCAGCACGGGTGATATTAACGGTATTAACCGCACGAGTAGTTGGCTCTACTCCTTCTAATAAAGAATCTAGCTCATTTAGCTGTTGAAAATAGTCCAAGATGCTATCTAATTGTTTAGTAAAAGAAATTTCTTCAGCTTCAGTTAATTGCAAACGTCCGAGACGGGCAACATGGCGAACTTGCGCTCTATCAATCATAGTTTTTAGCCTAAAAGAATAAATTAATATCAGCGCGACCAGTAGTTTTAAGCCAGTTTTGAGCTTCGATATAGTTGTTTGGAGCAAGGCGAATTGCTCTGACCCAATGTTCAGCCGCTACATTGAAAAGTTCTTCCGCTTTTTCTTCATCTTGAGCATTTTCGCCTTTGTGATGATAGATCACCGCGACATTATTTAAAGCCTGTGGCATCCGAGGATTCAGGTCGATCGCCTGTTCATAGAGTTCGAGCGCCTTGTCATGATCGCCATTACTAGCATGGATTAACCCCATGTTGTAATAGACATAGCTGCGATCGTAGGCATTTTCTTCGAGATTGAGAGCTTCTTCGTAGTTGGCTAGAGCTTCAGCATATTCACCATCACCTTGAGCCGACATACCATCTCGATAATAGGCAAAAGCTTCTTTTTCTCTTTGGCTGGCGGGGAAAAGTTTTAAAATCGTGTCGGCAATAACGGTAAAGGTTTGATCAACGAAGTTGTCATTACGTTGCGATCTAGGCATAGTTGTTTGAGAATTTGCAGTTGAATTTGCACACAGTTGCTAATCAGCATATCAAAAAAACATACATCCATATTAAATATAAAACCCAAGGAAGGTGATTCGCCAGCTTGAGGTTTTAATGCTCAACACTCCCAGCGCGAAAAACTTGTCCGATTACTTCTTCGATCGCTGGTTCATTTACGGACAAATCAAGAATTTCCAGTTCTGCCAAAATTTGTGAAACCACCCGCATTAAGTCTTCTCTCGGCACTAAAAAACAGACCGCCTGACCATCAATATGCAGGATTTTGCCATATTTCTGTAAACCTTCGCGATCTTCAATTGGTTGAGATAGCTCGACTCGCACTTCGCGATACGGCGCAAAATCGTTATGTAGTCCTTCGAGACTGCCATCATAAATTAGTCCGCCCTGATGAATCAGGAGTACCCGCTTACATAAAGCCGTAATGTCCGCCATGTAATGACTCGTCAACAGAATAGTGGCTTTGTAGCGATCGTTATATTCCCGCAAAAACTCGCGCACATTCGCTTGAGCATTCACATCTAATCCTAACGTTGGCTCATCTAAAAATAAAACTTGGGGCTGATGCAATAACGCCGCTAATAATTCAGCCTTCATGCGTTCACCCAGAGACAGCTTTCGCATCGGTTGCGTCAATTTATCTTGGAGTGATAACATTTCCGTTAATTCACCAAGGCGCTGTTTAAATACTTTGTCAGGGATGTCATATACCGCCGCGTTCATTCGTAGCGAATCTAAAGCAGGCAAATCCCAAATCAGTTGCTGTTTCTGCCCCATGACTAGGGTGATTTTTTGGAGAAAGGCTCTGTCGCGACGAAAGGGAATATGCCCTGCAACGCTGATACGCCCCGATGAGGGATGGATTAAGCCCGTCAGCATTTTCAGGGTGGTGGTTTTACCCGCGCCATTTGGACCTAAGAAACCAACCATCTCTCCTGAGGCGATCGCGAGAGATATGTCCTTAACGGCGGCAATCTGACGGTATTGTCGATCCCAAAAATGTTTAAGAGTGCCAGCGATCCCCGCTTCTTTGACGGCAATATTATAAATTTTGCTCAAACCTTCAACTGTTATGATCGTCATTGCCATTCAACCAACATTTAACCAACATTCATTCTGATATACTGTCTACAGTATTTTTACTGTATTTGATCAAGGGGCTGAAGGTAGATTTACAAACTTCCTAGAGCATCAGTCAAAAAATAGTTCAAAAAAAGTTAATGTTGATTATAGTGATATCTTTAACCCTATCTCGATTTGAAAGGGTTTAGATAATATCTAAAAATCTTATGATTGCTTTGGTTACAGATTAACTCTAAACCGACTTAATTTCATAAAAATTTGGTCGTTACGAATATCTGGGCTAACGCACAACTGGAAAAGCAGGAAGGCAGTTATGGTAAAAGTCCTCGTAGTGGACGATAGTGCGATGGTGTTGGAGATGGTCTCCGCACATTTAAAACAGAATGGCATAGAAGTTTTAGAAGCCCATGATGGTTCTGAAGCCGTGGAGCAGCTTAAGACAGTGACACCAGATTTGGTTGTTACTGATGTGGTCATGCCGAAAATGAACGGTTATGAACTATGTCGTTGGATCAAAAATAATGCCTCTACGAAAGATGTACCTGTCATCATGTGTACAACCAAAAGTGAGGAATTTGATAAATATTGGGGCATGAAGCAAGGAGCTGATGCTTATTTGACAAAGCCTTATCATCCACCTGAATTAATCAAAACAATTAAGCAATTACTTAGCCAAATTAAGTAGATGTAGAAATAAAAAGAGTTGCAGCGCTTAGCGCTGCAACTCTTTCTTTAATGGAGCCAGCGTGTCGTTCCATCTTTTTGATCGATTAATGTAATACCCGCAGTTTTGAGAAGATCACGGATGCGATCGCCTTCTTGATAATTTTTTGCCTTCTTCGCCTCAATACGTTGTTGAATGAGCGCTTCGATTTGAGATTCAGTAAGATCATCTTCTTGAATTAGGCGATCGCTAATATTAGCGACAAATCCTAGAATATCGGTCATGTAACTGAGGGCTTGCCATTCTTGATATAGAACTTCAGACCTAATTTCGGTTTTACCAGAATGGGATAAAGAGTTTCTTTCTGAGCGCAATTTTTTGGCTAGCTCAAACACATAGGATAAAGTAACAGAAGTATTAAAATCATCATCCATCGCTTCTTCAAAACTAGTGATTTTATCGGCTACCTCACTTCGAGATGGAATTTCGATATTCTGCCAACCGAGCTTATTACCAAAGTCATTAGCAAACAACATACCATCGCGAATGGTTTCCCAGCCTTTAGTTGAGGCATTAATCGCTTCTTCGGTAAAGTCAATCGGCTGACGATATTGGGCTTGCAAAATAAATAGACGGATTGCCATCGGATCGAAATGCTGCACTAGATCGCGAATGGTTTTGAAATTATCCAGCGATTTAGACATTTTTTCGCCATCAATATTCACAAAACCGTTATGCATCCAGTAATTGGCTAGAGTTTTGCCATAACCTGCTTCCGATTGGGCGATTTCATTCTCATGGTGAGGGAATTGGAGATCTACACCGCCAGCATGGATGTCAATGGTTTCACCAAGATGCGATCGCACCATCGCAGAACATTCAATATGCCATCCAGGGCGACCATTTCCCCAAGGTGATGCCCAAAAAGGTTCATTTGGTTTTGCAGATTTCCACAAGGCAAAGTCAAAGGGATAGCGCTTTTGTTCTTCCTGCTCATCGACCCGCCCACTTGCGCCTGCTCGCATATCTTCGAGCTTACGTCCTGAGAGCTTCCCATACTCAGGAAATTTCTGGACTGCGTAATAAACATCACCCCCTGATCTATAGGCATAACCACAATCAATCAACTTCTGAATTAAATCAATAATTTCGGGGATTGATTCTGTAGCACGAGGATATGCATCGGCTTTAGCGATGTTTAGCTTTGCCATATCCTCATCGTAAGCAGCAATGTATTGATTGGCGATCGCTTGCATGGTTGTGTCTCGCTCTTGCGCCCGCTTCAAAATCTTGTCATCAATGTCCGTAATATTTTGAACATATTTAACTTGATATTTTGTCTCCAAATAGCGGCGAATCATATCCCAAACTACATAAGCCCTTGCATGACCCAAATGGCAATAATCATAGACCGTCACACCACAAACATACATTTTGACAGTTCCCGCTTCTATGGGAACAAATTCTTGTTTACTTCTCGTGATTGTGTTGTAAATGCGAAGGGGCATGATTGGCTATTGTGTACTTGGACAATCCTAATAGCTTAGCAAAAGACCGTTATAATATCTGGAATAGCTCTAAGCAAAACAATCATCAAACCTAAGCTGCGAAAATCATCAAACCCAAGCTGCAAAAAATTGCAAAAATAATTTAAGGAAAAAGTTTACACACCATGCTAGAGACGGTCAGTGAAGCAGAACAATCCCCAGATTTTTTAGATCAAAAAGCTAATCAGCAGACAAGTGAGATCGCGATCGCTAGTTCTGTAGTGAATGATGATCGTGATGATGCCGATCTTGAAGAGATCGATGATGTCGAGATGTCTTTATTTGATCATTTGGAAGAATTTCGATCGCGGGTTTTTTATGCCTTGATTGCGGTTTTTGTTGGCGTAGTTGGTTGCTTTGCGATCGTTAACAAAATTGTGGCGCTGCTAGAAATTCCCGCTCAGGGAGTCAAATTTTTACAGCTTGCCCCAGGGGAATACTTTTTTGTATCGATCAAGGTTGCTGGTTACAGTGGCATATTAGCCGCCAGCCCCGCCATTCTCTATCAAATTGTGCGGTTTGTTTTACCAGGATTAACCCGTAAAGAGAAAAAAGCGATCGCGCCGATTGTGTTTGGTTCGAGTATTTTGTTTGTGTTAGGAATTGTATTTGCTTATGAATTACTGATACCTGCGGCGCTGAATTTCTTTATCAGTTACGGTGGCGATGTGGTCGAGCAGTTTTGGTCAATTGATCGCTATTTTGAGTTTGTGCTTTTACTTTTATTTAGTACGGGCTTAGCTTTCCAAATCCCTGTGATTCAGGCGCTATTAGCAATGACAGGAATTGTTACTTCATCGAGAATGCTGGCGGGTTGGCGATATGTTGTGCTTGGTGCAGTAGTTCTTGGTGCTGTACTTACTCCCTCCACTGACCCAATGACTCAGAGTTTATTGGCGGGTGCAGTCGGCATTTTATACTTCGGCGGCATTTTCCTAGTTAAAGCAATGGGTAAATAAAACTTTCATTAAATAAAAAGGGAGGTGCAAAGCACCTCCCTTTTTTATTCATTAGTACCTAATGCCCCTGGCGAACCACTTAATGTCCTGCGTGGTGAACAAGTAGCGATCGTGATAATCAAAGTCATGATGTATGGTGCAGCATTAAACAGATAGTAATAAGAAGTGATTCCCACCGCTTGTAATGCTGGTCCGATCGCTTGAGCGCCACCAAATAAGAGTGCAGCCCACAAACAATGAATTGGTTGCCATCGCGCAAAAATAACTAGCGCCACCGCCATTAAACCTTGACCGCTAGAAATGCGTTCAGACCATAATCCTGGGTAATAAAGCGACAAACTTGCGCCACCAATCCCTGCTAAAAAGCTACCCGCGACCACCGCACAGGTACGCACACCAACCACGGAAATTCCCATCGCTCTGGCTGCACTAGGACTATCGCCGACCGCACGGACATATAAGCCCCAACGAGTTGAACTGAAGAACCATTGCATTAAAGGGGCGATCGCAATGCCAATCAGTAATAAAGGACTGACTTTTAGCGCGGCTTGGACTTGGGGAAAGCTACTCCAGTTACCCATTTCAAATAGAGGTAATTGAATTGCTTTCGGTTGAATAAAAGCTTTACCAAAGAAGAAGGCGATACCGCTACCAAAGATGATCATCGCAATCCCCACAGCCACATCACTTACCTTGGGACGTTGCGACAACCAAGCATGAATTAAACCCAGTCCGACTCCCGCCATACCAGCCGCAAAAACACCCAGCCAAGGTGATTTCGTTAAGTAAGAGACGGCATAGGCAGTCATCGCGCCTGTAAGTAAGGTTCCTTCAAGTCCAAGGTTAATTTTGCCAGCTTTTTCAGTGAGGCATTCGCCTAAGCTGACGAATAGAAATGGAGCGCTACCTCGAAGTGTCCCTGCGACGATCGCGAGCGGTACGCTCATCCAACCAAGTGAATCTTCTGTCATAATTTTTCAGGGTAGTGAGAGGCAATGACAGTCGGCGCTTTGCGCCGACTGTCATTTGTAATTGAGAGATACGCTAAACAGCAGTTGCCGAACTATCGATCACAACTTCAGGTTCGCGATCTTTGAAAAAGTCTAAACGACCGTATAGAGATTCGCTGAAGAGAATTGCTAAAAATACGATGCCTTGAAATAGTAAAACTGTAGCATCAGGCAAGAGGAACGATCGCTGGAGAGCGCTACCACTGGCGAGAATACCACCCATTAAAACCGCGACTAGTACAGCAACCAAAGGATTTTGTCTGGCAATAAAAGCTACCAGAATGCCGCTATATCCATAATCCGAATTTAATGAAGCATTGGCGCTACCATGAATAGCCGCGATCTCGACCATCCCAGCTAATCCTGCACAGGAACCACCCAAGAAACTAATTATCAAAGTTAGCTTGCCAACTGGTAAACCTGCAATTTTGGCTGCGCGAATATTGCCGCCAACGGTGCGAACCGCAAAGCCAAAAGTGGTGCGATGAATTAAGAAATAGCCGATCGCACAAGCAACCAATCCATAAATTAATCCATAATGTACCCGTGAATTGGGAATGCTTTGCAGCATATTTACAGCAGCCAATGGAAAACTAGAAGGCTTATTTAAACTAGCAGGATCGCGCATCGGACCCTCAACTAGTGTATTTAGCAAAGCGATCGCAATATAGTTCATTAACAAACTACTAATGGTTTCATTGACACCGCGATAATACTTAATCGCACCCACAAAGGCTATCCACAGACCTCCACAGATTATCGCCGCGATCGCCATACTGATCTGGACTACTAGTGATGGCATGGAGCCAAGTGATAAACCTACGGCGACCGCGCCTAGCCCACCGACAATCAGCGCTCCTTCGTTACCAATAATTGTTAAGCCCAACATCGCAGGTAATGCTGTGCATAGAGATGTGAGCATTAATGGAGCAGCCCTAATTAATGTCCCTTGCCAAGAAAAACTATTACCGAAGGCGGATTGATAGATTGTGCCGTAAATGGCGATCGGATTCTTGCCTTGGACAGCACAGAAAATTCCGAAAACAATTAACGAAGCAATCAGCGCTCCAATCGGAATCAAAATCGTTTCAGATGTCGAACGCCAGCGATCGCGTAAGTTCATATACTTAATTCTCTAATGAGTAATGGTAAAAATTAAAAAACTGGCGAAGCCAGTTTTTTAATTTCGTTTTAGCTCTTGATGCTGCCGATAACACCTTCAACAAACCAATCCATCTTCTCTTCAAGATACAGATCGGTCTGCTTGTACTCTTTGCCCTTCTCAATTACAACTTTACCAGTGTTGTCCTTGATTTCACCAGCATAGATCACCATGCTTCCGTCCATGAACTTAGCCAATACCGCCTCGGCAGCTTTCTTGGCATCAGCACTAACCGCAGGACCAAAAGGCGAAACCTTACAGAATTTCTCCTTTAGACCGCCGCGCACTAGGTGAGGAATACCTCCGTCAGTCACCGATTTACCTGCCTTAAACCATTCCACATATTGGGTATATACGCTAGTCCAATCCCACTCCGCTCCCGTCAAATAGCCAGTAGGGGCAAGCTT
Source organism: Pseudanabaena sp. (assembly GCA_044355035.1). GTDB lineage: Bacteria > Cyanobacteriota > Cyanobacteriia > Pseudanabaenales > Pseudanabaenaceae > Pseudanabaena. Next base: position 8,887 of record JBIKYX010000072.1, read on the forward strand.
CGACTGATTAGCATGGTAGCCAGTACAGAAGATCTTCCGTTTCTCAGCAGTTTCCATCACTACCTTGGGGCTGTCAACGTGGCAGGTCAAAACATCCACACCTTGATCGACCATGCTGTTCGCAGCTTCAGCCTCTTTGACTGGAACCGACCAATCACCCGTGAAAATGACTTGTACAGTTGCTTTAGGGTTAACACTACGAGCGCCAAGGGTATAGCTGTTGATGTTACGAATTACCTGTGGAATTGGTTTCGCCGCGACAAATCCTAGCTTGTTAGATTTCGTCGTCAGCCCTGCGACCACACCTGCAACATATTCCGCTTCATCGATATAACCATAGTAGCTGCCGATGTTCTTGGGATGCTTGCCTTCGGTATACATTCCACCGCAATGGAAGAATTGCACTTTAGGATTGTCCTTTGCCACTTTAATAATGTGCGGATCAAAGTAACCAAAGGATGTGGGGAATAATGCCGAAACGTTATTTTGGTTAATCATGCTCAGCATGGTTTCTTGAACTGTGGCAGTCTCAGCAACACTAGCTTCACTTATTGTTTTAACATTCGGAAGCTTAGCGATCGCGGTTTCGCCCTCAAAGTGAGCTTGGCTATAACCATAGTCATCCTTTGGTCCAACATAAATGAAACCAACAGTTAGGAGAGCAGCCGCAGGGGAACCCGCCGCATTTGGCGACCCTGTAGTAGCTGTATTGGTAGGTGCTTGTTCGGTACAGCCTACCCAAAGTTGAGAAGTTGCTCCAAAAGCAGCCGTAGCGATCGCGCCTCGGATAAACTTGCGACGGGGAATATACATTGGACTCATGTCTTCACACCTTTCAAAAATTGAATGTTCCGTGACTGGAGAAAATGACTAATCAGATTAATAGAAATCTACACTGTCCATCAAATTAGCAAACATTATTTGTAACAAATGTATCACTAACTACTTGAATTATTTAGTGGTTTATGTACAAGAAAAAAGGGTGCGCCGTAGCACACCCCCTTTTCGTTCGCAGTTCAAACTTCGCAATTAGAAGCTAAACACTGCCTGCAAGTTACCAATAAATACAGTTGGGTTACCAGAGAAGTTATTAGGATTAAAAATGAAGTAAGCAGAGGGAACCAAAGTAATATTCTTGGTTACAGGATAGATATAAGAGAACTCAAGATCGGACTGTGTACCATCATTGCCTCTACCAGAAGCAATCACATTACTGCTGTCTCCAAACTTGTATGGTACAGCGAAGGAAACCATAGCTTGAGCGCCTTCTTTGAACAAGTCAGGGAATGCTGCTCCAATTTGGAAAGTATATTGGTTGACACTCGCTGAGCCGCCACCAATCCTGTTAAGGTTAGTGGTTCCATACCCATAACGACCAAAGAGACCAAACCCTTTAGTTACCAACCAATCAAAGTTAGCTGCAAAGATGTCCGATTGTCCATTGACAAAGAGTGGCTGTGTAAGAGCTTGGAGCGAAGGAGAGCCACCAACAACACCGCCATTTGCTGTAAGATTGCCACGACTGTAGATGAGTCGGAGTTTAAAAGCGTCACTTGGTTTGAAACCAACTTCGGCAGTTAGATTATTTGTACCACCAGTTAGCCCTTGGGTTGGGGAAGCGGCAGAGGAGTTGCTGCCAAAAAACTCATTGCTTTCTGCCAAGTAGCCAACTTTGAAGTCAAACATGTTGCCCAAAGGAGTCATGAATACTGCGCCCGCTCCACGCTTAGCATCGCTCAACAAAGAGTTGTTGATAGATGCGAAAGTTGTGTTCCAAGGGTAGATGAATCGGTTGCCATCAAAGTATTTGTAGAAGTTGACGCGAGGACCAACAACTAGAGTTGCTTTTTCAAATACAGGGAATGTGTAGGATAACTCACGCAACACAAACGAGTTAGCAGCAGCGCCAGCAGTTTGATCGGTAAATGTAGTAGCTGTTGTATTAAAGAACCCCGATGAGCCATAGGCGTTGGAATAAGCAGAGTTACCATTACCAGCAGCCAATTGGGTGATCAAGCTATCCTTACCAGTGAAGGAAGTATTCAATGTCAACCAAACTAAACCACTCATTGTCGTATTTGGTGCATTGCCAGGAGTAGCACCATCTCTCAGGACGTTACTACCTGAACCACCAGTGACGTTGAAGAAGGCAAGACCACTTAGTTTAGTAGTTGTAGAGAACTGTTGTTCTTCTAACTTGGTAGTCTTAGCATCAAGAGCATCTACACGACCACGAAGAGTAGCAAGTTCAGCAGCAAACTCTTCTTGAAGTTTTTGCAGAGTAGCTAGGTCTTCTTTGCCAACCTTGTCAGCTAAACCTGCGGAAATGATTTCGTTGATCTTGTCCAAACAAGCATTCAAACCTGCGGCAAACTCGTAGCGGCTGGTTGCTTGTTTGCCACGGAAAGTGCGATCAGGATAGCCAGCGATACAGCCGTAACGCTCAACTAAGGATTGCAATGCAGTGAAAGCCCAATCTGTAGGCTTTACATCACTCAATTGCGAAACAGAAGTAACATTTTGAGCTACTTCAGATTGTTTGGGACGATTTAATTCTGTATTGATTGCCCGAATAGTTTCAGAGTCATTCAGTTTTACTTCTGTTGCAGGTAGGGACGACTGCAATGTTGAAACACTTGAAGATTGAGCCTGTACTTGAGATTTATCAAGAGTTTCGGCGTTTACGCCTGTGGCTGTAGCTAGTAGACTTAGACCTAATAAAACGGAAAAATTACTGACCTTTTTCATTCCTTCACACCATTAAAGAAACACGACTCACTTGTTTATGTCCAAACATTCACGAGTTTTTGCGATCGCAAAGCTTGGACACTCTAGTTAAGATTTAACCTGTTCAAAAATTAACAAAATCAAGCGATCGCAAATGTATTGTTAAATACATTCTAATTCAAGTTTTTTGATCTCACAAAAAAACAGAAGGTCGGACAGAGTCTAGCCTTCTGTTTTGAAATAACATGATTTTTGCAGCTAGAAATTAAACACAGCCTGTAAATTACCAACATACACAGTAGGGTTACTACTGAAATTATTGGGGCTAAAAATAGCATACAGAGAGGGAACTAGAGAAATATTCTTGGTGAGGGGATAGGTATAGGAGAGTTCTAAATCGTACTGTGTACCGCCATCACCGTTACCAGAACTTATTAATGATTTCCCGCTAGTGAAGTTAAAAGGCATACCAAAAGAAATCATCCCTTGAGCGCCCTCTTTAAATAAATCAGGGAAAGCTGCACCAACTTGGAAGGTCTGCATGACCACATTTGACGAGCCACCAGCCGTTAAGTTAACGTTAGTAGTGCCATAGCCATAGCGTCCAAACAAGCCAAATCCCTTGGAAAGCAACCAATCAAAATTGGCAACAAACACATCGGATTGAGCATTGTTAGCACCGCTAACTGTAGCTGGCAAAGAAGGCGTGAATCCAGCACCACCAACTGAACCGCCAACACTTGCAAGATTGGTACGGCTGTAAAGTAACCGAAGTTTAAAAGCATCACTTGGTTTGTAACCAATTTCAGCCGTTAAGGCATTGTTGCCGCCAAATAGACCTTGTCTTGGGTTTGCGGCTGAGCCACCAATAGTAGGATCGCTAAATTCGTTGCTCTCAGCGAGATATCCCACCTTGAAGTCGAACTGATTCCCCCAAGGAGTCATGAAGATTGCACCAGCACCACGCTTAGCATTACTCAATAGAGTGCTATTGATCGAGTTAAAGGTGGTATTCCAAGGGTAAAGAAAACGGTTGGTATCAAAGTATTTATAGAAATTAACACGAGGTCCAACCACTAGACGCGCATTGTCAAACACTGGGAACTGATAGGAAAGTTCACGCAACACAACTGAGTTAGTAGCAGCGCCTGCGGTCTGATCGGTAAATGGAACACCAGTTGTATTCCCAAATCCAGACGAGGAAAAACTGTTGTATGGTGAACTACCATTGCCGACCGCAAGTTGGGTGGTTAGGAGATCTTTACCCGTGAAAGAGGTATTGAGGGTCAGCCAAACCAAACCACTCATGGTTACATTTGGCGTGGATGCATTTGCCAAAAGATCTCTTTTGACATTGTTGCCAGAAGCACCTGTAACGTTAAAAAATGCCGAACCACTGAGTTTGGTGGTAGTAGAAAATTGCTGCTCTTCTAGCTGTGAAACTTTGGTGTCTAAAGAGTCAACCCGACCGCGTAAAGTGGCAAGTTCTGCCGAAAATTCTTCTTGCAGTTTTTGAAGGGTCGAAAGGTCGTCTTTAGTAACTTTGTCCGAAAGTCCTGATGATACAAGTTCACTGATCTTGTCCAGGCAAGCATTTAAACCTGCGGCGAATTCATAACGAGTGACGGCTTGATTTCCCCGAAATGTGCGATCTGGATTTCCCGCGATACAGGCATAGCGATCAACGAGGGACTGTAGTGCTGTAAAAGCCCAATCTGTTGGCTTAACATCAATGAGACGGGATACTGAGGTGACGTTTTGGGCTATTTCATCATTATTGTTGCCACGATTTAGTTCTGCATCAATAGACCGAATAATTTCTGAGTCGCTGAGTTCTGACTCTATGACGACAGGGCGTGATGGCGCTAATTGCGCTTCTAGATCAGCTAGTCTTAGCTCAGCTTCAGGTTTTGATGATTGTAGGGCTGAACCTATTGCGAACTGGGTGGGAGTGCCGATCAGTTGTGAGTGAGAAGTATTAGTTTGAGATAGATCGGCATATTTAACTAGATTGGAATTGACTCTTGGAGTCATGCTCAGACTGTTTACTAACTCTAAGTCAGTTTGTTCTGAAGCTGTCGGCAAGGTTGCAAATGTAGCAACGTTTAGCGATTGGTTTATCGGTTCAGCATTTGCGCTTGTAGCCGTAGCCAATACGCCCAGCCCAAATAAAACTGAGAAATTTCTAACTTTTTCCATTCCTTCACACCATTAAAGAAATATTTGTATCGAGCGGATAATACTTTTTTAGATAATAACAAAGTTTGGACATACGAGAAACCAAACAAAATGCATCAAATAATACAATCTATTCCCAGTCATCTTCCCAACCTTCGTCAAAGTTATCTTTGCGATTATTTGATTGGCTGTTTGGTTTACTATTTGACTTGGAAATATCTTTTTTTACTTCTGTTGATCGGGAAAAAAATTGATTTTTAGAAGTTTTGTTATTGACAGAATTTTTAGGTTTTGTTGGGATTTTTGTGGGAATATTTGGCAAGGCAAAACTTAGGGAAGTTTGCAAAATATTAATCAGTACTGCCCCCAACCCACCACAGAAAACGAGTAGTAGTCCTAGTGGTAGCTTTATTGATTCAAGGTTGAAGAGTCTTAAAGTGACCAAATCAGTATTTTGGGTTGCAAAAACCGCGATCGCTATAGATGTCAACCAGAGAAATAGGTAGAGAGATAATCGCAGCATGGTTAAGGATGCTCTCGTTAATGAAGTTCGTGGGTCGAGGAAGAAGAATCAGTCAGGTAAGCACCAAATGTTTCGACAAATCGCTTTTCGATAATTGCTTGACGCATTTGCTGCGTAAATCCGATTAGTTCAGTAATGTTATGGATTGATAGTAAAGTAAAGCCTAAAATTTCTTGCGATCGCACTAAATGACTAATATAAGCGCGTGAAAAATTTTGGCAAGCATAGCAAGGACAATCGCGATCAATGGGTGTAAAGTCGCGCTTATATTTTTGGTTTTTGAGATTCCAGCGCTCGCCTCTGACTAAAGCCACACTATGCCGCGCTAGTCTTGTGGGAATCACGCAATCAAATAAATCAATACCTGCGGCGACAGCTTGTGCCATTTCTTTGTAAGTGCCAACGCCCATTAAATAACGGGGTTTGTTTTCTGGCAAAAGTGGAGTTATGGCTTTAACAATTTTTTCAATTAATTCAGGCGGTTCACCGACACTTACGCCGCCGATCGCATATCCCGGCAAATCAAATTGGATCAGTTCTCGCGCTGACTGTTGACGTAAGTCTAGATAAACGCCGCCTTGGACAATGCCAAATAAGGCTTGCATATTTTTGCGATCGTGTTGGCGATCGTGAGCTTTAATGCAGCGCTCCAACCATCTTGTAGTGCGCTGTGCTGCTAGTTTAACTGCATCGTATGTAGCGGGATAGGGGGCGCATTCATCAAACGCCATGATCACATCTGCGCCTAGTTGATTTTGGATTTGGATGGATTTTTCGGGCGTAAGGTCGATCATATTGCCTTCACGGGGCGATCGGAATTTAACACCTTCTTCGCTAATGGAACGAATCTCGCTAAGGCTAAATACCTGAAATCCTCCCGAATCCGTAAGGATTGGACCATCCCAGTTCATAAATTTATGCAAGCCGCCTGCTTCCGCCACGATATCTTCTCCTGGCTGAAGATGCAGGTGATAGGTATTGGCTAAGACCATTTCGGCTTGGCAGTCTTTGAGTTGGTCAGGAGTGACAGTTTTGACGTTTGCTAATGTGCCAACGGGCATAAATCTTGGTGTATGCACAACTCCGTGGGGAGTGTGAAACTGCCCAACTCTGGCATCAGTGCGATCGCATTTGCACTCTAATTTAAAAGTGAAGTTATTCAGAGCTTATAATCCTTATTGTTTAAGATTGTTTAAGTTTAGGTTTACTGACAAATCCATCCTTCAAGCCGATCGCAGTTTTCAGGAATACCGTAGTTCAGTTGTCGTGAGGCTGATGAAGCTTGAATAGCCGCAAATACAGCATCGATTGAGTCGCCCGAAGGATCTTGATCACATTCGGAAGCAAGACTATCAATTATAGCTACATCAAAACCATATTTTGTTTTCAGATTAGGAGATCGCACTTGATTAAGCATTTTTTGGCGCAAAAATTGCATTTCGGGAGTTTGCTTACGTTTTTCGTCAGATTTATAGCTTTGTTTACCAATTAAGCTTTTTGCCATCAGCGCAGGATAAATTTCCAGAACTATTCTCGAATCATCCGTAGGATGACATGGCAAAACCCTAAAACCCGCCTGCAACATTCTCGGTGCGCCTTCAAAGAACATTTTCCCCACTGGCACACCATAAACTTTCATCGGACTAATCGCTCCCGAAATCTTGTCAGTTGCTCGCAAATGTTCGCGATCGCCATAATCTCGATCTTGACGATATTGATTTAAGGTGGTCACAAATTCCTGCTTGGACATCTGCCCTACCAGACTTACATATTCTGCCCAAGTCGTTCCCCATTGCAGATTTTCGATTAATTTGCGTGGTTGTCCCAATGGAAAATCTACTCCTGCAATCCAAGCAGGCGATCGCTGAAGAAAGTCCATAAAATCATCAAAGTTAGGAAATCGCCATAAACTTTCAATATGGAGAGTCTCAGTTTCTAGCCAAGCCTCAGCCAAAGCGATCGGTTTATTTTTGCTAGGGGCGCTGGTGAAGTCTATTCCATATATTTTCATTTAGATCGGTCATTTAGATCGGTCATTTAGATCATCTCAATTGTTTAATCTGGCGATCGCTTTGTTGCGCCCATAGAGAATTTTTTTGTTGATTAAAATAAGCTTGCGCCTGAATGAACGATTGGATCGCCTCTTGTCTTTGACCTAAACGCGCCTGAGCAACCCCTAAAGTATAAAAAGCCGCCGCGTAATCACTGCGAAACTGTAAAGCATTCCGCAACTGCGCGATCGCATTTTCAGTCTGTCCTTGAATTAACAGCGCTGCGCCCAGATTGTAATAAGCCTCTGGATATTCAGGATTGATTTGTAGTGCGTTGCGATAGTAGTCAATGGCTCTGGGAACATCACCTTGAGTTTGTACTAACAAGCCTAAGTTATAAAGTGTTTCAGGTGACTGCGGATTTAGGGCTAGAGCCTGATTAAAATTTGCGATCGCGCCACTAATATCTTTTTTGTCCTTTAGCGCCAATCCCAGATTGTAATAGGCGACTGCCAATTTCGGATCGAGACGTATTGCTCTTTGCAGATTGGGTATGGATTGATTGAGATCGCCTGACTGCAAGAGCGCCGCGCCCAAGTTACTATAGGCGATCGCAAATTTGGGATCGAGTCGAGTCGCCCTCTGAAAGGAATGAATAGCGGATTTGAGATTTCCCGCCTGGGCATAGGCTAGACCGAGGTTATAGTATGCCGCCGTCAGTTCGGGATTTTTTTTAATCGCCGCTCGAAAAACCGCGATCGCCCCTTCTAAATTGCCTAGACGCACATAGGAATTACCGCGCTCTAAAAGCTGATCAGCATTTTCATTGCTAGGAATAACTATCTGTTGCTGAACTTGAACTTTTTGAGGTGGTTTGGCACGCTGGGCGATCGCTACATCAGCCGTATAAGTATCAAGCACATATACGCTAACCACTAAGACCGACGCAAAAATTCCCAAAACTGGTTTCATATGACAAATTGAGTGTGTGTACCAGTCGCATGTCCAAATATTAACAAATCTAGCCTACTAATGTCTCGTGATCGAAAAAATATAAGTAATTTTACAGTCACTTGTATTTTTTCAAACATTCCTGCACAAAGACTGTCATTACCGCCTAAATTTAGAGAGAATCTCTTTACCGCCGTCTTTAGCGAGTTTTTCGAGGCGATCGCGTTCTGACTTGGTAAAGAAAGTGCCGATTGAGCGCTTCTGAAACTGTTCTCTCCCATTGACCATCACCTTTTGGGCGAAAATTAATTGTGCTTGCAGTTTGCCACGCTGATCAAACATAAATGATGTTCCATCATGGGCAAAAGTGACTACGGCAACCTTCCCATTTAGATAGTACCAATAGACGATGCCGCCCACGTCTGGAGCTTCCGCTATATGTTGCGATGCAGAGATAAATCTAAATTGACCGCGACCACCTGCATTGGCTGTACAAGCGCTATATACAGAGCCTTTCTCTACAACTGATTTGCGATCGTCGCAGGACTGATTACTAATCTCTTCAAAGGTTTTATGAAGAGATTCAGCTTTACTGGTATTGGCTTGGACTGCTGAGGGAACACTCAATAGTAGGGCTGCGGAAATTATACTGATGGAAAGGAACTTCATATTTTGGGTTGTGCAGTGATTGATGTTTAGGATCAAGAAGTACAGAGATTAGTTAGGAATTACCCAAAAGAACTGATCGTAAGGGCAATTCATGAATTGCCCTTACGACGCAATGCAGGTTTCAAGTCATGATGCCCTAACCAATTTGTTAGAGATCGCAATCCTGTTGTCCCCAATTTAGGGGCGGTCTGGGGCGAGTACGAGTATCCGCATCTGCGCGACAGGTAAACTGCTTGATCTCGCCATCAGGAAAAAGTCCGATGGTTACTGATTCACCCGTGCGATCGCGGGCAAAAGTAACCGCAGCTACACCTTCACAATTTTGGATAATCTGCTTCGCAATCTCAGTCCTCACTTCGTTGCCAGATCCCCAAAAATCAGCAACCCCGCTACCACTGATGGTAAGTGTGTATCTGCGATTCAGATTGGCTGAGCGATCGGGGTAAGGCACTGATAAACCAGAAAAACGACTGTTATTGGTGACTTTCACATCAGGAATAGTTTCCAACACCTCCTTAACATTCGCGACCACTTGCTCACATACCGTTCCATTTTTGACTTTCGCCTCAGGTGATGACGCATTAGTTGCGGTGGATGTTTGGGCGATCGCATTGGGTGTGACACTAGGCATCACCTTAGGCACAGTCAAGGCTTGAGTTTGTCCACAGGCAATTAGTGAATAGCCAAGAGCTAGAAAACTGAAAAGTTTGATTTTAGAGAGTTTCATATTGGTTTAGCGCAAAAATTCTAGGGACTGGACAATTTTTATAAGCTCATTGGGAGTCATGAAAGCTGCTTTATTACAAGTAGTCGTGGATCTAGCCCGATTATCTATCGTGGTTCCTACGGAGTAGAAGGGTGACTTACCTGCGGGGAAAGTCCACACATTCTCATGTGGAGTATTGGCGATCGCTGCTGTCATCCGCTCACCACTACCCATACCAACATTGACATCCACCTTGCCCAAAATTTTGGAATTGACCTCACGAGTGTAGCGACCACTAGGACCGCCAATACCGCCGCCAGTCGCATTGACTGCAAAGCAATGATTTCGAGCATTGCCATATACGACTGTATAGTCAGGACCAAAGCGACAAACCCCATTAGCATCTACTGACGAACCAGCACGACATGGCTCGGTTCTGACCGACACCACTCGAAAGCCTTGAGGGACATATTGGGGAATAGCAATCTTGATGCCAAGAGCCTTTAGGGATCTTTGCTGACTGGCGCTGAGTAAACTAGGATTACTATTACTTTGAGAATAGACTGGAGCCGCAACAGCAGCAGTTAGAGTCAACAGGGAAAGTAGAGATAGGCAGGTATTGTATTTCATGGGTAAGTTGGTGATTGTGTTTATTAAGAAAGCGTTCAAGAATTACTTGCTGTGATCAAAAATTAGCTGAATCCAGACCAGTTGCTGAGTCCATCTCAGCCTCCTATTTATCAAAGGGTCTTTTAGAACTAGAGCATGTTTGATCAAGTAAATACGACGCAATCCAGCCTCTAGTTTGACTAGGCATATACTCTACATAGTCCCAATCCACTCCTTCCTTGTCAGTTTGACGCACGATGGGTGAATACCCGCTAATGCTGTAATACAGTTGGGCTACTCGTTGTCCCACTAAGACATAGCCAACGATCTCAGAATCAACTCCATGGGCAGAGCGCATATTCACCCGTGATCCCTTTTCTTGACCAAGAATATCAGCAAGGCAACGTCCTCGAAAAGCTCTCTGGGTATCGCTCTGGGCATCGGCGATCGCCGTCAAGTTTGGAGCGAGTGAGATGAGAGGGGCAATGATGGCTGGCAGAAGTTTGGTTAATTTCATTTTTTTGATCTTGGATTAGTGAGTGATAGAGCTTATTGAAAATCTTTGAGAGTGCCACTGATCGACATTCCCAAAGATTTATTTGGTTTTCAAGTCAGCACAGAGTGCTGCTACTGTTAAAAATCACAAATGGAAATGGGTTGAACTGGGCAATCTGTCGGCTTAAATTTAGTCTGCCATAGACCTAGATATGTTAGAGATTTCAAGCTAGATAGAGGCTTGAGACTGGGAAATGGATTCTCAGACAAATTAAGGAATTCCAACTTAACTAGACTTGCAAGTGAGCTGACATCGCTGACTCCATTAGACCCCAAATGAAGATATGTCAAGGAAGTCAGCTTTGACAAAGGAGTTACATCTTCAACTTTATTTGCCCAGAAAGATAATGTAGTTAGCTTAGTCAAATTTGAAAGAGGTCTGATGTCAGCAATCTCATTGATATTCAAGTATAAATCGGTCAAGTTAGTGAGACTAGCGATAGGCTCGACATCTGTAATATTTGCAGACTCAAGAGATATGGACGTAAGACTGGTCAACTTCTTACTAGCGACTTTACAGTCTTGAGTTTTAGCTTTTTTCAGCAAGACCTCAACAGTATTTTTAGCACCATCAGAAAGAGAGTTTTTTTGTTGACACCATTGCTCAAAGGTTTTAGGAGATGCTTCAGCTTGTACGCTAGTGAATGAGAAAAGGGAAATGGCGATCGCCAAAACTGACAGAGGAAATATACGCATTTGCTGAATTGATGGATTAGCTAATTTTTGACCAATGAAATTAGAGGCTGTTTGAAAAGGTGGGTATACCTAGGAAAAAGCGTGAAGGGGGAATAAAGTAAAAGGGTCTACAGGAGACCCAATTTATGATAAGACCAGCATACGACACAGACCTCACAAATGATC
>JBIKYX010000073.1:0-20651 GCA_044355035.1 Pseudanabaena sp.
GATTTTTATTTTTGTGCCTTCTACACTTATTACCTTTGCCGACATTTTCTTTCTTGCCTCCTTCTTTATTCTCTCATTATCCTGCTATCTTCGTATTAAGTCAAGGTCGCACCCCTCTGATAATAACCAACCTTCCTTTTCTCGCCCTGCTAATTCAAGCAAAAGCCGCTTAGTCTCATGGTCAGCATCTCTCAATTTCCCCAACTCAAGTAATTTTTCCAGTTTCTGGCAATTGAGAAAAAATTCGACAGGTTGCTTCTGCTTAGGTTCTACTTCACGTTCTATTTCGCCTTGAGTAATTTGGGGATGATAAGATTTTAAGAATTCATAGGCGGCATTAATTTGCTTCAGTTTCTCCTCTGCCTTTTGCTGTAATCTTGGATTGTCAGAGAAACGGTCTGGATGCCAAATTGTAGCTAAATCTTTGTAAGCCTGCTTAATCTCAGCCTGCGATGCTCCTGCTTCAATTTCAAGAACTTGGTAGTGTATATGTGGTTTCATGGTCGCGATTCTACTAGGCTATTAATTTGTGATAATAAATTTTTCGACTTGCAAAATTGATTGAGTAAACTCTGAAACTGAGATTTTTGAATTTATTCTTATTGATTATTGCTTATTGATTTTATCTCTATTCTTTATGTTGTCGTTAAGAATATTGAAGAGCGCATGAAAATTGGTTTATATCGACCAAAACTTGATCATGATCACGAATTAGATGTGGCGATCGCCCTAACTGGCGATAATTTAAATGGCAATCTAAATAGTAGTCATGATGATAGACAGTCATCTGAAGATTCACAAGAAGAGAGTAAACCCCATTAAACCATCATGATTAATTCTAATTCTGAGCCACAACCCGACCATACTAGCCAAATCATCACCGTCCGCCCCGATCGCGAAACTGCGACTTTACAAAAACTTCCCTATTTTGTCGGTATTTCAGGCGCGACCGCAGGGACAAAAGGGATTTCAATGAATCTGGTAATTATTCCCGCAGGAGGTGCGGCTGAGCCACATTTCCATCGAGACTATGAAACTGCGATTTATCTGGTTAAAGGCAGGGTAGAAACTCGATACGGCAAAGGTTTGAGCCAATCGGTGATTAATGAAGCTGGAGATTTTCTGTTTATCCCCGCAGGGGTTCCCCATCAACCCCATAACCTCAGTGACACGGAACCTGCCCATGCGATCGTTTCTCGGAATGATCCCAATGAACAGGAAAATGTAGTTCTTTACGATCCCAAAATCTATGAGAATAAAGAATAAGCTGTAGAAGTCAGATTAGATGTTAATTATTCTGTTATGTGAAAGGGATAAAAAGAACTTGATTCTCATATTCTTCAGGTTCGCTACAACAAATAAATAGTTCTAAATCATCAATGATCCTACCAATCGGCGCTGTGGCAATCACTTCAACAACTCCAGCCATAGGTAATCCTTTACTGACACGCTCGTACGCATACATCGTAATAGTGGCTACATCATGGGTTAGCAAGATGCGCCCTTCTTTAGTCGCCCATTCCAAAATAACTGGATCATCAGTATTCCTGAGTCCTACGTCTTGGACACGAACTAAATCTATTTCAGGCAAGCGTCTCATTAAACCACGCAATATAGCCCCGTTAAAATTTTCGTCAGTTAGAAGGCGCATTTTGCCTCGATTGTGCCTGACGAGAAAGCAAGCGCTGTCTTAGATCGACTAAGTTGTGTTTTTGAGTAAGTTGTTGTCTGAGTTGTTGAGCTTGTTGATTGCGCTGCTCCAAATAACTATCAATTTCCTGACGATGGTTTAGATAATAAGCAATGCTAGTGTATATGTCTTCTAAGCGAAGAACCGAATACTGAATCGCGATTTCTTCAGGAGTGGAACCATTGTGGTATGTAGCAAGTAAGCTATCTAGAGTTACTCGACTTGAACCTATACGGATACCTCCCACTTCGTCCCAACGAAACGGTGGAGAGGTTACTTGGAACTTGGCTGGGGCGCTCATTAGGGACATATTGCACCTGAGTTTAACTTTAAAAACATTGTAGCAAGATGATTCTTTTCTATAAAGTAATTAGCTCTTTCATCTCTCTGATCGCTCGATCTAAGCCGACAAGTACCGCTCGACTAATGATGCTATGTCCAATATTCAACTCCTCCATCCCCGCAATTTGCGCGATCGCACGGGTATTCCAATAGGTTAAGCCATGCCCCGAATTTAATCGTAGTCCTGACTTAATCGCTAACTCACCACCATCCGACAATACTTTTAACTCTCGACTAAGTTCTTCTTCATTCTTAGCATTGGCATAAGTCCCTGTGTGCAACTCAATAAATTTTGCCCCCGTTTTTGCCGAAGCTTCTATTTGCTTGGCTTCAGCATCGATAAACAAACTTACAGGTATCCCCGCGTTCTGCAATTGATGGACAAACTTACCTAAGCGATCGCCTTGAGCCTTGACGTTTAAACCACCTTCGGTAGTGATTTCTTCGCGGCGTTCAGGAACAAGGGTAATATAGTCGGGCTTCACATCGAGGGCGATCGCTACCATTTCAGGAGTAGCCGCCATTTCTAGATTTAGTCGGGTACGAACAGTTTGCCTGAGTAATCGCACATCACGTTCTTGAATATGACGACGATCTTCCCGCAAATGCACGGTGATGCCATCGGCTCCTGCTAGCTCAGCGATCACAGCAGCAGCAACAGGGTCTGGTTCAACACCTCGCCTAGCTTGGCGGATAGTCGCAATGTGATCAATATTCACTCCTAGCGTAGGCAAAGTTTTCTCCTGAATGACTGTAATGGCGGTAAAAAATATCTACAGAAATATTTATGTCTTTAAATACTTTACCTCAATTCGTAATCTAATGAGGTATGCGAAAGTTTTTTTCGCCTTACAGTTTCAAGTTTCATAAAAATATTTGCCAAAATACAGTCTATTGGGGCTGCAATCAGTTTCAAACAAAGCTTAAAAAGATCGTGAGATCGCTAAATGCCCTTTTTAAACTTTTCTAGGAGTTGCTAGACAAAATCAAACTAATTCGCGTAGGATCATAAGCCTCTAAAAAATTTCCAAGCCCCATGAACTCCGACAAAATGAAACTGCTCGTCGCTGAAGCAGTTGTAGCCCTAACGCCCACCTTTACCAAAATCGATCTGCAAGTAAAAGACAACCTCGAACGGGTTTTACAAGCTTTTCGCGATCGCCGTGTGGGAGCGCATCATTTTGCGAGTGTTTCAGGTTATGGACATGGGGATATGGGGCGCGATGTTCTGGATGAAGTTTTTGCACAGGTAATGGGTGCAGAGTCCGCCGCCGTGCGCGTTCAGTTTGTTTCAGGAACCCATGCGATCGCCTGTTGTTTATTTGGAATTTTGCGCCCCCTTGATGAGCTTTTATCCGTAGTCGGAGCGCCCTACGACACCCTCGAAGAAGTAATTGGCTATCCGCTCACCTCTGACAGTCAGGGAACCGCTTATTCAGGATCGCTCAAGGATTTTGGAATTACCTATCGTCAAGTGGAACTGACTGCACAAGGGGGCGTAAATTGGGAAGCCTTAGCAACGGCGGTCAAACCGCAAACCCGTATGGTGCTAATCCAGCGCTCCTGTGGCTATGCATGGCGGGAAAGTTTATCCATTGAAGATATCGAGAGAATCATCAAATTAGTCAAGCAACAAAATCCCAATACCGTTTGTTTTGTAGATAATTGCTATGGTGAATTTATTAGCGATCGCGAACCAACCGCCGTAGGAGCAGACATTATTGCAGGATCTCTGATCAAGAATCCTGGGGGAACGATCGTTACCGCAGGTGGTTATGTCGCAGGTAAAGCCGAATATGTGGAGCTAGCCGCCCAACGCCTCACCGCTCCTGGGATTGGACGCGAAGGGGGGGCAACCTTTGACTTGAATCGATTGCTATTTCAGGGATTATTTCTTGCGCCCCAGATGGTTGGTGAAGCGATGAAAAGCAGTCAACTCGCCGCCTATGTATTTGATAAGTTAGGCTATGAGGTCAAGCCAAAACCCTTGGAACCACGCCGCGATATTATTCAAGCAATCCAACTAGGGAGTCCCGAAAAACTGATCGAATTCTGTCGTAATCTCCAACGATTTTCGCCGATTGATTCCTATGTCGATCCGATTCCTGGGGGAATGCCGGGATATGTCAGTCAATTAGTGATGGCGGGCGGTACTTTTATTGATGGCAGTACCTTAGAACTATCGGCGGATGGACCACTGCGCGAGCCTTATACGGTATTTCTGCAAGGTGGTACGCATTGGACACATTTAGCGATCGCCCTAGAGAATTTTAAACTTTAAACTAGAGAATTTGAAACTTGTTGAACCGTAAATGATTGGTTATTTGCCAAAAGCTCAAATGCAAATTCTGGGTTGAGTGGTTTAGAAAATAAATATCCTTGACCATAGCATCTTGCTATAGAACAATCAAACAAATTTTTGATTGTTGAAAGTTCTGACAATGTTTCGATTCCTTCAACGACAATAATTTTCCCCAAAGAAAAAGCCAATGAACCAATTGCTTTCACAATTATCCATTCCTCATTGGCAATAAACGAACGATCTATCTTGAGAATATCAATCGGAAAGTCAGTTAACCGCCGTAGAGATGAATATCCCGTCCCAAAATCGTCAATACAAAACTGAATGCCCAACTCTTTTAGCTTGCAAAGAGTTTCTAATGTTTGATCGCGATCGCCCATCATTGTATTCTCAGTAATTTCGATTTTGAGACAATGGGGTGTGATTCTGCATTTGTCTAAAACCATACAAATATGATCTACAAAATCAAATGTGGAAAGTTGTTTGGTTGACACATTAATGCTGATTGTTAAATCCGCATAGTTGGATGACGATTGCTGCCAAATCTCTAACTGGTCACAAGCTTTTTCGATTACCCATTGACCAATTGAATAAACTAAATCTGTATTTTCTACGATATCAATAAATTCGATAGGATTAAGTATCCCTTTTTCGGGATGTTGCCATCGAATTAGAGCTTCAAACCCAGTAATTAAACCAGTTTCTAGACTAACAATCGGTTGATAAAACAACAATAATTCTTCTTTGATAATTGCTTTCTGTAACTGATTATATAACTCCCAATTAAAACCGATTAAATGGGAAAGCTCTTTTTGAAGGCTAATATTTTGATTTTTTAACAGTTTCGTCTGTTCTACAAGCTGTAAACGCAAAGAACTTATGCGTAAATGAGTCTCTACCCTTGCTAATAATTCAACTAAATGAAATGGCTTGTTAATGAAGTCAATCCCACCAACGGCAAAAGCCTCGACTTTTTCCTCGACATTATCGATTGAGCTTATAAAAATTATGGGGATTTCCTGAGTTCTAAAATCATTTTTTAGATTAGTACAAACTTCATATCCGTCCATTTCTGGCATTTTTATATCTAACAAAATCAGATTAGGTTGATTGGCTATAGCCATATCAATAGCAGTCTTGCCATTTGTCGTAGATAGGACTTCGTAGCCTTGATTCAACAACATGATTGAAAGAAGTTTTAAATTATATTGAGCATCATCAACAATAAGAACAGTAACTTTATTTTTAGACATTAGAAATCGATTACATTTAGTTGTGAAAATAATTGACTAATCATACTTTGGCGATACATTGTACCAAACCTTTTGTGATATTTTTATAGATTATACTCATGTATTACTTAATAATTAATGGAAATCATAGAGCGCTTTGCGCTGACTTAAAAAATCCAAAAATCCAGTAAGCTGTAACGAGGTGAAAATGGATTTAGCGATCGCCTGTACCCGATTTTGTAGTATCTTAATTGACACTTGGCGCTCTGAATATATACCGAAAACCCCGATATATTCCGATATTTCACAAAATTTTAGGCTTATTTTATACCCATGTCGAAGTTATCTGGAATCAACAAATCTACCCAACAGAAAAAATCGGCGATGTTGATATACATTGCGATCGGTACTGCTGTAGTCGCGACAGGGATAGGAGGCGCTTATTTATACTTTACTCAGCGAGCGCAATCAATTAAGGGGATGTTGGGGGCGGTAGCCGCGATTCCCGAAGAAGCACAGGTGGTGATGGCGTTTAATACTAAATCTGAGCCTTGGAATAAATTGGCTCAATTTGGTACTCCTTCTTCCCAAAAGTTGATCAGTGATGGGCTGAACAAATCACCCCTAAATTCATTGTTAGTTCAGAGCAAGACCGAATATAGTCGCGACGTGCAGCCTTGGTTAGAAGGTTATGTCATTACCGCCCTAGTACCCAATAAAGCCCAGCCCCAAGCCCCTGCGGCGACTTTAGTAATTGCCCCCACCCGTGATAGTGGCAAATCTAATGCATTTTTGGTAAAATATCGTGATGCATTGACGCAGCAAGGGGCAAAATTTACGCCCAGTATCTACAAGGATGTGACCTATTATGAATCGCCTTCGGCAAGTCCAAACAATAGCGTGGTGACTGCCGATATCGGTGGACAGTATGTAGCGATCGCCACCAGTGCCGCTTTGATTGAACAGGCGATCGACACCTATAAAGGTACTAGTCCGTCCCTAGCCAAAAAGCCGATTTTTGCACAGATTTATGGCTCTAAACCTGCTGGTCAAACTTTAGATCGAGAAGATTCATTATTGCAGGTCTATCTTGATGGTGAAGTCGCCTTAGAATTTATTGGCTCTCAGGCAAATCTCAATCTCAACGAAGCCGCGATCGCTCAATCTAAAAGAGAACTAGATGCGATGACTCTTACTGGTGGAACTCAGAAGGAAGGATTGCGTTTTGAAATCAATACCTATCTCAAGAATGATAATCCTAACCCCCTTGCGAATAATGAAGCCAAGGCTCTGAGTCTATTGCCACAGGAGACTTTTTTATTAGTGTCAGGTGTGAATCTGTATCAGTCGTGGCTATCCCTAGTCAGTCAAGCTAAAGGAAATGCGAGTTCTGCTCAACTAGTCGATCAAATTCGTAAAGGTGTCAAAGATATTACGAAACTTGACCTTGATCAAGATATTTTGCAATGGATGAATGGTGAATTTGCGATCGCAGCTATACCAAATAATCAAGGTATTTTGGCGAATCCTGGATTTGGATTTGTGGCGATCGCCCAAGCTAGTGACCAAAATGCCGCTAAAACCGCCCTCGAAAAAATTGACAAGGCGGCTCAATCTTCATCAGTGGGACTTTTGCCAAAGGGTGTCGATCTCAAACCGAAACAAATTGGGGATAAGTCGGTAGTTACTTGGGCGATCGGCAATACAAACGTAGCGACTCGCGGTAATTTGGACAACAATTTTGTGTTTTGGTCAATGGGTGAACTCGCGGATACCTTTGTTCCCAAGCCTGCGCGGACTTTGCCTGAGAGCAGTTCTTTCCAAATTTTAACCACAGGTATTCCCAAATCCAATGGTGGTTATTTCTTTCTGAATATGACCACAGCACTCTCCCTCGCCGATCGCCTTCTGCCTCCTGAAGTCAAGTCCAATCCTAATTTTACAGAAATTCGCTCTATTCTTGATGCGATCAATGGAATTGCGGTAACTTCCACTAATGTCGATGCTAAGACGACACGCTTAGATTTGTTGTTCACCCTCAAGCCCACTCCTGGCAATTAATACACGGTAGCCCAGAGAGGAGAGGGGGAGAAAAAATTCAGTAAATTCTTGTTCCCCTCTCCCTTTGGGAGAGGGGCTAGGGGTGAGGGTCTTAGAATCTTCCACGCAACATCAGTTAGCAAGGAAAGTTTCAACGAGCAAAGTGTGGCGAAGAGATAAATTTTTGGACAAAGCGGAAGAAATCGATCTCGACATGATTAACTTTTAGCCAAATGGCGATGAAATTAATTGTCAAGCAGACAATCCCCAAAAACATGAGAATAAATGTCGGAGCCATCACCACACCAACAATGAACCAACTAAGGACGTGCAAGATCATTAGTGACGCATAAACGATCGCCATAGCACTGATGGTAAAAATTTGGAGCGGCGATCGCTTTAATAAAGTCAATAAAATTGTTTGGGAGGTGGCAATCAGGTTCGCAGGGACAAGGAACGCACAGATCCCGATACAGTGCGATCGCGAGAAATCTCCCAAAACAGCGTCCATACCCAAGCCCATACAGTGCAAATCAAACATTCAGTTAATCCTTGGTCGATTCCCTACTAAATCCGTGATGGAAACTACATTTAGGCTAACATAAGCCGATCTTTTCACAAGCATTTGTTACTATTCGCAAAATATGTAGCGCTTTCCGCTCAAACCCGAACGAAGCCCTAAAAATGCTGCAAAGCAAGATTCTCAGGTATTCATTCACTATGTTTTAGGCTTTATTTTTGGATCTGACAATTCCAAATACTGAGGTATAGCCATGCAGAAATGTGGTTCCACCCACAGGCCCAATTTCACCTGAACAGAAGAAACCACCGAAGGGAATTAAGCCCACATGCTTTTGTAACAAACCTGAATCAAAATTGGGATTGCCATACAGTCTTTCGCCACGCCCCATGCAAGAAAACATGAGAGCCGCCGTGGGCGATATATTTGGTGCTTCCAAATTGAGGTGGTTGGTGTAATTGGTGAGAGCTTCATCTAAGTCTTCGGCGGAGGCTTTACCATCGCGTAAATGTAGTTGAATTCTCTGTCCAGGACGCATCCGATCGCCGATCGCGATCGCGCCAGAGCGAGGATCAACACCAATAATATTGCGAATTAAGAAATCCCCCTGCGATGGATTTGCCTTAAATTCATTCATCACCACGCCAATAAATAGGGAATGCTGAGCCAGTTCGCGATCGCTTTGACTTAAATCACCCACGGTGTCTTGCAGCAAACCCAGTGGTGCTTTGCCTTCTAAACCTAAAATCAAATTGCGTTCGCACTCAGAAACCTGCATGATTTTGCCAATCGGTCGGCAACCTTGCGAAACCACAGGATCAATCGTCACATCGCCCCATAATGCTACGCCTAACAAACCTGTTCGATATAGTTTGTACTTATTCGCGTTATGGAAGCAAAAAAGAGCATTAGCACCCATGCCGCCGCTACTCGCCAAACCGCCAACTTTTACGGCATTAGGATAGGCAAAATCTAGCCCTTGGATTAAATCATTGATGGGAAAGGAAAAGGGATCGCCCAGTAACACAAAACTTGGGGCAACCGTAGGATCAATGGTGGTTAATTGCGCCCAGCGATCAGGGGAACTGTCGAGATCGGGGAGTTCATCATCATCCAAATGAAATATTTTGACTTCGGCATCGGGTAAATGCCCCACTAATAAAGCGATCGCAGGTTTATCTTCAAACTCGCGACCATTGCCAACAATGCCGCCACCAGAGCAGCCAATTAATTTTTGGATCGGCAATTTTTCCGCAAGCAATGGCAACAGGCGGGGATAGTCGCTGGCAAAGGCTGTGGACACAAACAAAAAGCCCAAATCTAGCGAGCGATCGCCAAGCCCCGTCAGTACTTGCTGAGCGAGATCTTGCACCGCAGCTTCTAGAGATATTTTTGTCGAAAGACTAGTGACCCACTTCATATACCTAGCCCTAAATCAATTTCATTTGCAGTCATATCTGTATAAAATCGCTGGAAAGGGATTTTGCTAACTCCCTCGAAAATATTAAGCCCAATATTAAGCTCAAGATTCAGCCCAATTATTTACGCTTAGTATCTAAGCTTACATTGCCGCGACAACATTCCCACATTTCTATATGGTATAGAATGCTATAGAAATTAAGTCAATCCTGAGAAGCAACGCAAGATATGTTACTGTCGCTGCATAATTTGTGATACTTTTCTTGACAACCGTGTGAATTGTGATAGGAGGCAGGTATGACAGAGAATAAAACTAAAGAGGTAATTGATCGCGTTTCGCAGCAAGTGGGACAAACTTGGACGAAAGTACAGCCACAGTTACAGTCGCTATTGCTTAAGCTGGTTAAAAGTTTGCTGCCTGCATTGCGTACCCTGCAAACAAAATTAACTACTGCTGAGGCTAGTGTTAGCAGTGACTCCAGTGAGCAATCTGCCAAAGCCGCGCCTGATTCCGCATTGGAAAAAGCGTTGGAGATTGGCAAATCTCTTTCGGCTAAGACCATTAGCATTCTGGTTGTTGCCTTAACAAAGCTTCAAAAAAGTCTAGAAAACGAAACAATCAGTGAGCCAACTTTAGACGCGAATGGCGAACCTGTGGCGTTACTAAATCCTGTTGCTGAAGATGATATTTTTAACTCCCCGCTAGCAAATCAAGTTAAGCAAGAATTTGGAATTGCTTGGAAATTTGTGAAGGAGCAAGTAACACCGAAAATTTTGCAGGGCTTGCAATTCTCCGTAGACAAGCTCGATCCGATCGCCACAAATATTTGGCAAAAGGTATCGGCTAAGGCGGCGGCAACACCATCTCTGGTTGAGTCTTGGGAAAAGCTGCAATCAAATAGCGCTTGGAAACAGACGGTCACAGCTACAGCACCAATTTGGCGATCGATGAGTGGGATCGCAGGTGAGGTTCCTCTCTCGGCTGAGGTAAAGCAAATTATCGATAAGCGGGCTGGCACAATCGCCTTAGTTACCCTATTTTCTCTGGTGCTGATTCTCAAGCCATCCCACGCCCATAGTCAAAACCTGAAGAAGGTGGCGACTAATCCCGCCCCTATTAGCGCCCTTAACCAAAAGCAACCGCTATCTGCACCTTCCGCAAATAATTCTAATCCTGTAAAAGCTGATCAAAAACCCACTGAACCAACCCTGACGGCTGAGCAAATTGCGATCGCTAAAATCCAAACTCAAGTCTCGGAAGTTGCTAGCCAATATGGTGAAGCGTTGCTGGGTTCGATCCAGCCTAACTTTAAGCGCGGACGCTTGGTTGTGGCGCTAAATGATGGCTGGTATCAGCTTGAACCAACGCAGCAAACTCAATTGGTGACGGATTTACAAACTCAATCGCGATCGCTCAATTTCAAAAAGCTGTTAGTAGCTGATGCTGAAAATCATCTGATTGCGCGTAGTCCTGTCACTGGTGAACAAGTAATCATTTTAAGAAATTAAAGAAAAGAGGCGCTTTGCGCCTTTTGTATTTTTATAGCTATATGGCAGAATCTAAAGATCAAAGACATCCCCAATACACCAAAGATCGCCAAATCCTCAATGAGTTATTGGCTCAAACTGTACCAAGTAATCGCGGTTGTGCTGATCTGGCGCGATTGCTCGTGCGTTACCGAGATTTTGTAGGAGCGCGGGATATTCAAGCAGATCTCGTTAAAGCTATGCAAAATTGGCAATTTACCGAAGAATCTCTTTTTGCCAAAACTAGAGAGATTCATGCGATCGGTAAGGTCTATATGGGTAAAGAAGAAGATCAAGATGATTGGGCTTAGTCAAATTGAAGTAACTAAGGTGGTGCGTTGCGCCATTTTAGTTACACAGTAGTATTTTTCTAGAGGTCGGACTAAATCATGATCGAATTAGATCAAATTGTGCCGTTTGGTAGGTCAATGGATGAGTATGAGCGGATGTTTGCGTTCACATTCCAAGATTACCTCAAATTTATTATTGCCGTTGCCGATGGACCTGCTAGTTTTAATGCCGAGATGACCGCCGAAGGATATCAAGTGTTTTCCGTTGATCCGATTTATCAATTTACGGGGGAAGAAATTAAAAGCCGTTTTGATGCTTGTGTAGATAACATTATCGAACAGATTCGCAATACACCCGACAATTGGGTTTGTGATTATCACAAATCCCCAGAAGATTTGCGGGCTAATCGCGAAAAGGCGATCGCCTTATTTCTAGCGGATTTTGAGAAAGGCAAAACTGAGGATCGCTATGTTGTTGCCGAACTACCAACATTAGAGCCAGAAGAATTTACCGATCGCTATTTTGAGTTAGCGCTATGCTCCCACTTTTTGTTTCTCTATTCCGATCATTTGAGCTATGAGTTCCATTTAGACTCAATCCGCGAATTATGTAGAATTTCTGACGAAGTAAGAATTTTCCCCCTGTTAACACTGGCTCAAGAGCGATCGCCATACATCGATCCCATTCGCAGCGCACTCGCCGAGGAAGGAATTAAATCAGAAATCATCGAAGTTGCTTATGAACTGCAAAAAGGTGGTAATCAAATGATTAAATTTTGGAGATAATCAATAGCGATCGCCCTTCCACACACACAAGCGATCACGTTTATTCTCAAACATGGAATAAAGAGGCTGCGATTACGACTATTTAGCTAACAGGGAAAAGTTTTCGACTAGGTAGTTTTCTAAAAAAGTTTGGGTAGAAATACCCTGTTTTTGAGCTGCGACTTCTAGTTGGTGAATCATCCAAAGTGGTAATTTGAGTTCCATTTTTTCTTTTTCTCGATTGGGATGTCTGGCATGGGATAGGTCAAAAAATTCGCTCATATCTTCTCCAGCATCAAATTTGCGATCAAATTCTTCGGCTTTCATAAACTTAAACTTTAATCTCCTCGGTACGGGAACGACGGACAGAAACGATACGGATAAATACAACTTTTCTTTTTATTTATAAAATATTTACGAGTTTTTTGTCCATTTCCAAGAACTTGTTTTAATCTAATAACCTACTGCCGCAAGATCAGGATGGAAGCTGCCAACCTTGAGACGATGCACTTCTGTTTCCATTTCACCATTGGGATAAAGCCGTAAATGACGGAATCCAGGGGGTTGACTATCGATTTGGAACTTTTGATTTTGCGGCTGAAACTGTACACAAGTTGAAGGTGTCACTAGACAACGGACTGAATTGTGCGGTGTTTCGTGGATTTGGTCAAATTCTTGATGGGCGTGACCATTGACGACAACTTGTACCTGCGGATGGCGATCGCAAATTGCCCAGAATTCATCTTGATTTTCTAAACAAATACTATCGATCCAGTAGGAACCGAGAGAAACGGCGGGATGGTGAAAGGCTATTAAGGTAGGGCGATCGGGGTAAGCGTTTAAAGTTTCGTTGAGCCATGTCAATTCTGAAGTTGCAAGATATCCATGCACTGCACCAACGACAACGGAACTTAGTAACAAAATTCGCCATTTGCCAATATCGACAGCGCGACTAAGATGAACATATTCGCTAGATAAGTTAGCTTTCATGATTGGTAAATCATCATGATTACCTGCTAAACAATAGGAGTGAATTCCAAAACGATCTAGCGATCGGCGGAGGCGATCATAGGATTCTACACTCCCATCCTGCGTTAAGTCTCCCGTCAACAACAGAAAATCAGTCTGTAGCAAAGTTTTTTTGACTGTCGCCAAAGTCTCTTGAAAAGAAGCTTCAGTTTCAATGCCCACCAAAGATTCTTCGATACCTGCAAACAAATGGATATCTGTTAACTGTGCGATCGAAACAAAACTACCATAATTTAATTTGCGGTTTAGTTTGCCTTTCATACTACCTAGCCCTGTACAAATCAGCCTGAAGTAGCAACTATCTATTTCTATGTAAATTTTCTAATTGACTGTTCAGCCCATTGAACAACCACTTATCAACTTATGATAGCTTTAAGCATTGCGATGTGATTTGAATCACAGCCTTATCCCTTAAAGTGTAGATATGTTCCTTGGCAAGTCTCGTACTTATCACGATCCTATTCATGGCGCGATCGCCCTTGATGGCAGCGATCGCACTGAGTCATTATTGATTCAACTGATTGATACGCCTGAGTTTCAGCGATTGCGACGGATTCACCAACTTGATATTGCTTACTTTACTTTTCATGGAGCCGAGGGATCGCGCTTCACGCATTCGTTAGGGGTAATGGCGCTGACCCGTCGAGCTTTTGAGGTAATCGTCGCTAAATATCCTTACCTAGAACCCCACCGTACTGTGGTGTTAGTGGCGGCGCTACTCCACGATCTTGGGCATGGTCCTTATAGTCACGCTTCCGAAGAAGTCTTTGGCAGTAATCATGAAATTTGGACTTTACGATTATTAAAGTTCAGCCAAATAGCGGAGATTCTAAATCAATTCTCGACCGATTTAATTGCGGACTTAGAGAAGGTATTTACAAAACAATATCCAGTTCCATTTATCTATCAACTCATTTCTAGTCAAATCGATTGCGATCGCCTTGATTATTTACAACGTGATGGTTATTTTACGGGTGCTAAATATGGACAACTGGATCTTGATCGGATTTTATTAGCATTTCGTTTCGATCCGATCTCCCAAAATTTGGTAATTGGTCGTAAGGGCATCGTAGCGATCGAGCATTATCTAACAGTTCGCTATTTTATGTATTTACAGATTTATAACCATGCCAAAAACTTAGCGGCAAGATTTTTATTAGAGAGAATCTTTCGCCGCGCTAAATTTTTAATTGGTACAACAGAGATATTTTGCGATCGCACAATTAGGGCTTGGCTAACTCAAGATCCGCAAACCCTTACCTGTGAAGAATATCTAGCTTCCGATGATGTTGTTTTTGCCTATCACATTCATCGATGGCGTGATGATGATGATTCTATTCTTGCGGATTTATGTCGCCGTTTTCTCGATCGAGATTTGTTCCGCGCTACGGATATTTCCCATCTTGATGATATTCAACAACAGGAAAGCCTCACCCTCTGGCGCGAGAAACTAACCGCTCAAGGGTTAGACCCTAAATACTATTGTGGAATTAGGGTTGCACGCACCAAAGGCTACAGCATTTACCGACAGGGCATTAATATTCAAACGGAACAGGGTTTAAAGGATATTGCCAAACTTTCACCTCTCGTACAGGCGATCGTGCAGCCAATTCAGCGATCGTGGTTATTCCATCCATAGCGAATTATTTGGCGATTATCTTGTTCGCTCATTTAATGCTGGTAGGCTGTTGAGGATTTTAACTGACTTGATGCTGACGGGCGCGATCGCACTTAATGAGGTCAAGGATGTAGCGCGATCGCCCGATCTGTCATTAGGATTATTGGTTTTAAAGAACAACTTTTAGCGCTTGCTCGATCACTTCTTGATATTCCATTACTCCATACAATCTATAAGCAATTTGATCAATTTGTAACTGAATCTCGGCTTGTCGCAACAGAATGTTCTCTAAGTCCGATCGCCCTGCTTCTTGTTGAACTCGTAGCTCGATTACTTCTAACACGCGCAAGTTGCTGATGCGATCGCGATCAAAGTAATACATCTTCAATGAGTCAAAAGCTGATGTGACTAAATTACTGATATCACGGGTTAACTTTTGCTTGCGGCGAAAATCTGGATCGAATTCAATTAGATAGATTAAACGGGCGAGTAAATAGCGGCGTAAAAAATTATTGCGGATTTTTACGTTCACAAGTTCTACCCATTCGCGATCGCCTTCGCGCCAGTCTTCATCTTCAGTAATTTCTCCGAAGAGGCGATAACCATCGATGGTTGGTTCTATTTTTAGTGAGAGTAAATGTCCTTCACGGTTGGGGTTAGGACTGGAGTATTCAACATCTGCGCCGTAGTCGCCTGTGATGCTGTGATAATGGGTTGCCGAAACTTCGGAATAAGGTATGGCTGAGGATTTAGCTTGATAGGTGGTAACGATCGAGTAGCGATCGCGCCAAATTTGATGGGCTTCTTTGCCAAGTTCGGCTAGTTCTTGAAAGTCTGGATTATTTTCGGGATTCTCAAATACAGGGATTGGTAAATCACCGACTTGATTCTCGAAATATTCAAACATTCCTTTACCTGTCAGTTTGCCGATGCCGCCCAAAGCTCTGTAACGAAATTCTAGAACTTTAGAATTGAGTAAAGCACAAATATAATAAAGGGTATCTACAGGGGTATTTTCGGATTTTACAAAGCCAGCGACATCACTCTTAAATCCTAATGATCCATCTTCATCAACAGCAAATTTATTAGCATTAGCGCGGCGGGGGAAAAATATTTTAGGCTCAAATAGTCCAACTCTTGATCGATGTAAATGGAACCACTCATAACCACCAGATTTAAAAACTTGTCTTGCTTCTAATGATTTACGATGAGATTTTAGATAATTTTGTAAGACTTTAGGAATGTTTTCCCATTTAACATCACGACTGTAATAAATGATTTGAGTCTCTGAAGGCTTATGTCCGAATCCATGAATAGATGAAATTGAAACTCTGGGACGCAAAAACTCTTCAGGAAATTTACGAGTAAAACCACCTTCAAAGACTTCATCAAGTCCTGTGTCTATACCCTTCATAAACTTTCCATAATTAGAAAGCTCTAGTTTTTGCCCTTTACTATCAATTTCACAAAAAATATGACTATAAGGAGAAATTTCCCATCTATCAGATTTTAAATTTTCTTGATTGACCTCAACCTTCGCAAAACCATTGTGAGTAGATAGTTCTAACTTTTTAGGAATTGCAGCTTTAGCTTTGTCAAAATCGAGAACGTAATCAGTTATAAAATTGCTTTCAGCATCAGGAATTTCTTTTTGGTATTGAATAATACAAGTAGCAATTCCAGCATTAAAAACTTTATGACCTAAGAAATCGAGAAGATAGGTGATTTTTGTATGCTGACTGAGAAATTCGCGTAAATTTTTTGACTTATCACCCTGAATAAAAGCGCGTGAAATAATAAAACTCAAAGTTCCAGATTGCTTGAGCAGTTCATAACTCCAACGTAAAAAGTAAAATAAAATATCAGTTTTATCAGTGTAAATATCTGCATAAATTGTTTTTAGCCATAACAATTCTGATGCACCTCTACCAAACGTAGCATCAACACTGAAATAGGGAGGATTACCAATAATTGCCGCAAATCCACTTTGATCTGCTGGTAAACGCGGATCGAAAATATGGGGAAATTCCACTTGCCAGTTGAAAGGACGCTTAATAATCACATCTTCTAAAGCTGTAGGAATTAACATTAATCCTGATTTCAATCGCTCAACTTCAGAATTAGTCCAGTTCTGTAATGACTCTGAAGATTCTGATGTAAGATAAAGACGAATTGCTCTAATCTCATTCTCACTAGCTTCTATGTTTTTGATAGACTTAATTGCTTCTTGCAAACTTTCATCACTAGCAAAAAAAGCCGTTAATACTGGATTAATTTGTTGATTAATCTCGACAATACAATGCTCTAAATTTGTCACCGCTTGAGCGCGATCGCGTTCTGATAGAGTCACATTTCTAGCCGCGATCGCTAAATCAGCAGACCTTGCTAACTGCTCCGATACAGGCTCTAAATTTGCAGGTGAATGAATCAAACTATTGCCAACCCGAATGTTTAAAGTTAAAGCTGGCAATCTCGAATTAAGTGTTTTCCGTTTGCCATAAACGTTAGGACGAGCGCGAAGTAATCTTGTCCATAATGACAATTTTGCTAAAAGCACAGCTTGTGGATCGAGATCCACCCCATGCAGCATTTTTACAACAATACTTTCTTCTAAGTTTTTGATTGATTCGGCTGAAGCATGACTAAATATATCGCCATTACCTGAAGTTAAATTAGGATTTTCACAAGCTTTGTTATAGCGTTTTAACTCATCTAATAAATAATCAAAAGCTCCCAATAAAAATGAACCCGAACCACAGGCAGGATCGCAAACTGTGATTTCTAAAACTGAACTAGCAACCGCATGAGCTTCGGTAAAATTATGGGTTTCTAATAAGGCGATCGCCTGATCAATCTTCGGTTCAACTAAAGGCTGCAAAGTTTGATAAACAATCCGCCGCACAATATATTCAGGCGTATAGAAAACCCCTTCTCGCTTACGAGTTTGCTGATTTTCGAGAATCCTTACACCCTCACCATCTTCAATCAGTTGATGCGCCAAAAACTGCTCATAAGCAGTTCCCAAAATATCTTGAGTTAAAGTCGTAAAGTCATAGTTATAAATCGAACGATATTCTGTCAGAGTTCCACTAATACTATAGAGAATACCTTCTCTTGGAACTGCGTTAACGATGATTAGCGGCTCTAAATATTCACTCTCAATATCTAACTCATCCACCCAAGACTCATTAAAAAGTTCCGTATTATATCCCGCCCAAGTATTCCGAAAACCATTACGCAATTGTTCGATAAATGGTAAATCATAAAAAGTTTGTTGCCAATTATAATAAAGTCTTCCTAAATAGTTATATGGCATTTCCGAACTAAATGCTTCTAATAAGCGAATCAACAAAAAACGATTGAGAATTACCTGTGAGGCTTCTCTAATCATATCTAAACTCAGTTCGGGTTGCGAAGCTTTAATTCCATTTGCCAGAATCGCTCGCCAAATTTTTAAATCCGCTAAAAACCTTGCGCCTAAACCTTCTCTAGTATTTTCTGTATAGTAAGCTGATAAGCGATCGCCCCGTAAATTCTCCCTAGCCAAACAACTATAAAGCCGTTCTCTTAATTCAGGATCGTTTTGCAAATCCTCAATCTTAAACTGCCAAAACGGTTTTTTATCCTGTAATCGCAATACATACCATTCTCGAAAATTTGATAAAACTATCCACAATACAGGCTGTTCATTAGCAATATCCAAACTGTAATCGCGCAAATAATCTAAAACTTGTTGCTTATTGTTTTCCCAAATATCTTTATCCCATAGACTCTTAGCCTCAAACATTAAAATGGGTCTAGCACCAGCTTCAGGCTTTAATAAATAATCAACCCAAGTCGTAGTCCGAATTAAACTTTTTATTTTTCCTTCAGGCGTGCGACATTCAGGCGTATACCCAAAAGCAATTAGCAGAGGCTCTAATAAACGGCTTTTGGTTGCTTCTTCTGGTTTGCCCTCCCGTGGCGATCGCTGCATTTGCTCAGCTTCAACCACTAAACGAGAAATTTCAGCCTGAAAATTTTCGAGCGACATAATCACACACTGATCACTTAATATCAGTACAATTTTATAGTCTGTATAGCACTAAAGAACTTCAATCAAGAAATAGCGATCGCACTGTAGATGTGTTGATAGGTGATCAAGCGATATAACGTCAACGATCATTCGCTTGAAGCTTGACATAGCGTCCATCAACCAAGCCATAAGCCTCAACGTGAAAGACACATTGGCTTGATTTTAAGATGAGAAATTAGAGGCTCTCTTCAATGATCTCTCCATCATTACCGACCCATGCGATCGCTGAAATGCCACGAGATCGCGCATAATCTCTCACCGCATCAGGCGAACGGAACTCTAGCTCTAACTCGATCGCTTGGCTATCAGGGAGTTGACGCAATTTTGCAGCATGGGCAAAGGCGGCTGGCATCGATTCAGGAGTCTTGGCAACAACTAAACAATCAGAGTTGGGCAGAGTTTTGGGTAATTGTGATTGCAGAGCTTGCTGTAAAGCCTCAATATTGATGCAAAAACCAATGCTGGGATAACTAACGTTTTGAGGATGATAAACACCAAGCAGTCCGTCATAACGCCCCCCTTGGGCGACCACATAGTTATTACAAGCAACTTCAAATACAAGTCCTGTGTAATAGTCAAAGGTTTGCATAAGGCTAAGATCGAGGATTAAGCGATCGCCTAAAGCTGTTCCCAAACTTTCCCAGAGATCGATTAATGACTTGAGGTAATTAATTTCACCTGTTAGCCCCGATGTCCATGCACTATTAGCCAATCGGCTCAACACATCCTTGGGTTTGCCGCGCAGATCGATTAATTCCAGAGCATAGCCCTTGACATCGGCAGGTAAATCCATTTCCGTGATGGCAATGCGATCGAGACTGGCTAAAGCTTGACGAACTTTCGGACGGTACTGTTCGGGTAGGAGATCGAGCAAGGCTGTGGTCAATCTGGCATCGCCAAGAATGATCCGATAATCGGGCAATTCTACCCGATCAAGACTTGCGGCTAACAGCATTAAAACTTCACCATCCGCTAGCAATCCTGACGCACCCAGCAATTCTATGCCTGCTTGAAATGATTCTTGGGAGGTGCTATCGGCTTTGCGACGAAAGACATTGGCGCTGTAATAGAGGCGTTGAGGGCATGAGGTCGCATTTCCACCCAAACGGGCTGCATAAGCTCTAGCGATCGAGGCGGTAAATTCGGGGCGCAGTCCTAAAATTTCAATGCTACTGCTATGCAATTGGATTACCGATTCAGGTTCAACGGCTCCACCTGCGGTTAGCGATCGCAAATGCTCGACAGTTGGGGTAATGATGCGATGATAGCCCCAAGACTGAAACACTTGCTGAATACGGCTTTCGATCCAATGCTTTTGAGCAACATCTAGGGGAAGTAAGTCTTTTGCGCCAGTCGGCAGTTGATGCACCATACAGTTCTCACAGTCTTCAGCACTCATCATACCTTGTTCAAGGTATAACTAACACCAAATACGACCGCGTCGGAAAGAAGGATCGGGTTCTTTTCGGGCTTCGCGTTCTTCTTTAACCTTTTGTGACCAAAAACCATAATCCGAAAGTCCAGTCATCATACAATCCTGTTTAATTTCTTTTTTTTCAGGTTGGCTAACAGGTTCAGTAATTTTAGTTTTTTCGCTCATAATTTCATCAACTCCTAGTTTAATTTCAAGTTAGATACACAAATCATCTTACAATCCACATCGACAGCCAGAAGACTTAAGTTGTTGATAACTTCTGTTAGCAAAAGCGGCGGGATCATTATAATTCGCACCATGTAATAATTTGAGGCGAATAGCAAGTAATTCATCAGCAGTTCCGTGAATCACATCTACAGAACGATGG